>CAYZPV010000058.1:0-42879 GCA_964480585.1 uncultured Opitutus sp.
GAAAGGCTGGCCCGAAACCAAAGTGGTGCTGCGCTTCTGGGTGCTCTCGCTCGGCTGCGCGCTCGCCAGTCTCGCGACGCTGAAACTGCGCTAAACCCATGGCGTGCTTCATTTCCTACTCTCCCGATAAAATCTCGCTGCCGGTGCGCTCCGCTTGAGGCAGCTTCCAATCACAACCTTTAACAACCCGCCAACCCATCTCCCTCATATGAAAATCCTGAAGATTTTCGGAATCGTCGTGGGCATCCACGTTTTCGCCCTTCTCCTGATTTTTGCCAATCCCGGATGCAGCTCCAGTGGCAAACAACCCGCGCTGGCGGATACCGCATCACTGCCGGCCGCGGAGCCCGCCGCATCGAATTCGACCCTCGTGACGCCCGCGCCCGCGCCGGTGATCAACGTCGCGCCGCCTGCCTCCTCCTTCAATCCCGACGCGCCTGCGGTGGCAGCGCCCAATTTCGCCACCTCCGCTCCCCGCCAGTCGCCGACCCGTCCTGGCACTCCGGTGGCGCAGACGATCGTCGAGGAGCCGGTGGCCAATGTGACGCCCGCGGAAACCTACGTCGTAAAAGCTGGCGACAACCTCTGGAGCATCGCCAAGAAGCACAATCTTGACTACAAGACCCTGGCGACCGCGAACAACCTGCCGACGAGCACCATCCTCCACGCTGGGCAAAAACTGGTGATCCCGGGCAAAGTGGCGAGCGCACCTGCCCCCAAGACCAAGGGTGCCGCCACAAAAGCGACGACCAACGGCGCCACCGCGATGTCCCCCTCCCAGGCTGAAGCTGCACCCGCACCGGCTGCGAAAACGGAAGGTGTGATGAAGCATATCGTGCAGTCGGGAGAGCCGCTGAGCGTGATCGCTCGTCGCTATGGAGTGAAGACTGGCGACCTGGCGCTAGCCAATGGCATCACCGATCCCGCCAAGGTCCGTGCGGGGACGGAGCTCATCATCCCCGGTTGGGATGCGAAGAAGGCCGCAGCTAAAAATGGCAAGGGGAGCGCAAAGTCTCCGACGGCGACGCCTGCGCCCAAGGTCGAGGCTGCGCCGCCCCCGGCTATCGATTTCAGCTCGCCGCCGCCGTCGATGGCTCCAGCGCCGTCTCAGTCGACCTTTACTCCGCCGGTGATCTCGATCGATCCCAGCCAGCCGCCGCGCAATCCCTGATCGATCGCGCGCTTTCAACTCCACTCGCGATGTCCCGCCCACACCCTTCAGAGACCGCCGAGTCGCATCCGCTGCTCAATCCAGCCACGATCATGATCGTGGCGGCGTTGTGCCTGACGGCGCTTGGGCTCACGATCCTGTTCAGCGCGAGCGCATGGTTCAAGGCGGGCCCGTACTACTACCTTAGCAAGCAGATCGTGGGTGTGCTTGGCGCCGCCGCGGTCTGCTTCGTGGTGAGCCGGATCAATCTCGACTACGCGCGGCGCTACGCATGGTGGATTGCGGGGTTCCTAGGCGTGCTTCTGTTGCTCGTGCTGATTCCCCATGTCGGTATCGAAGTGAAGGGCAGCAAGCGCTGGCTGGGCTATGGCTCAGTGCGGCTGCAAATCTCTGAGTTTGCCAAGGTCGGCCTGGTTTTCTGTCTGGCCCACTATCTGGCCATCAACCAGTCGCGTATCGGCGAGTTGAGGCGGGGCTTTCTTTATCCGCTGGCGTTGGTCGGGGGCTTTGCCGGGTTGGTGGTGCTCGAGCCCGATTATGGCACGGGTGCTCTGATGATGGCGGTGGGCATCTTGCTGCTGTTTCTCGCCGGGGCGAAGTGGCGCTACATCATCCCTACCGTCATCGCCGTGGTGGGAGCCTTTACCGTGATGGTGATACTCCATCCCAATCGCCTTCGCCGTATGCTGGAATTTCTCAGCGAAGAAAAATCCTATCAACTCCGCCAAGCGCTTGTCGCTTACGCGATGGGTGGCGTCGAGGGTCTGGGGCTGGGGCAGGGTAGGCAGCAGCTGAGCTATCTGCCCGAGGCGCATACCGATTTTATCTTTTCCGTGATCGGCGAAGAGCTGGGGCTCGTTTTCACGATGAGTGTCGTGGTGCTCTTTGCGACGATGCTGGTCTGCGGGCTCCTGCACCTGCGCCGCGCGCCCAATCTCTTCCATTTCCTGCTCGTTGGCGGCTGCGTGCTGCTGATCTCGATCCAGGCAATCATCAACATCGGCGTCGTCACTGGCGCCTTTCCCACCAAGGGCATGTCGCTGCCCTTCATCAGCGCTGGTCTCTCAAACCTGCTGCTGATGGGCATCCTCCTCGGCGTCATCTGGAACACTCATCGCACCTGGGGACGAGCGGCGCTGCCCGTGCGGGCAGGGTCGCTTCGCGAGGTGCTCACCTAGCGCTACCGATATCACCATGGCTCGCTTCATCATATCCTGCGGTGGCACCGGCGGACATCTCTCGCCCGGCATCTCCCTGGCCGAGGGGCTGCGTGCACGGGGCCATGAGGCGGTGTTGTTAATCAGCCAAAAGAAGGTCGATGCACGATTGAGCGAAAAGTATCCGCACCTGCGTTTCGAGCGGATGCCGGGCACGGGCTTTGCGCTCCATCCTGTGAAGCTCGCAAAATGCGCCCTCTCGCAAACGGCCGCGCTGCGTTTTTGCCTGCGTCTGATGCGGCGCGAGAAGCCGTCGGCGGTGATCGGCTTTGGTGGGTTTACCTCGGCCCCCGTGGTGCTGGCTGGTCGGCTCCTCGGTGTGCCGGTCGCGCTCCACGAGTCCAACCGCGTGCCCGGCCTCGCCATCCGCACACTCGGACGTTTTGCCCAGCGGGTGTACCTGCCACCTGGCATCAAGATCCCGGCGATCCGCTCGCGAGTCACTCGCCACGTGGGCTTGCCGGTGCGCAGCGAGATCGTGCGGCACTCTCAGGCTGCTGCCCGCGCGGCTCTGGGCCTGGATGCTGAGCGTCGCGTGCTCGCGATCCTCGGCGGCAGCCAAGGCGCCTCGCCGCTCAACGATTGGGTGGCGGCCAATGTGGAGCGCCTGGCGGCGGACGATATCCAGCTCTACGTCGTCACCGGCATGGGCAAGAGCCGTGAGGGCGTGTTTACACATCCCGGCAGGCACGGCGCGTCCGTGAAATCGATCTTCGTGCCGTTTTCCGATCGCATGTCGCAGGTGATGTGCGCGGCCGACCTCGTGGTCTCGCGCGCCGGAGCCGGCACGCTCGCCGAGCTGATCCGCTGCGAGACGCCTGCCATCCTCGTGCCGTACCCACAGGCCGCCGACGATCACCAGCGCGCCAATGCCGCGTACTTCGAACAGCAAGGCGGGGGACTGGTCGTCGCGCAGCCGCAGTTGGGGCAGCTCCACGCCAAGGTGCTCGAAACGATCCTCAACGAGTGGATGCTCCGCAAATTTCGCGACAACCTGCGCCGGATGGATCGCGCCAACTCGCTCGAACTCATGCTCGCCGACCTCGAAAACCTGATGAAGCGGCAGCCACCCGCCGATCGCGGGGTGAGCCTCGTCGTCGCCTGAACTTCCACCTGTGACCCTCTGCCAAGCCGCCCCCGTGAGCGCCGCCGCCGATAAAGACTCCCGCTGGGATGAGAGTTTTGCCGCCCTGCACTCCGCCGTGAGCACGGCGACCCGCGTCAGTCGGGAGGAGCCCCTTGCGCCCAAGACGACGATGCGCGTCGGCGGCGCCGCGCGCCTCTACGCCGAGCCGGCCTCGGTAGCCGATCTCCAGGCCATCCTGCGCGCGGCGCGGGCGCGAAAGCTGGAGATTTTCATGCTTGGCCGCGGCTCCAATCTGATCGTGCCCGACGAGGGCGTCGATGGCCTCGTGATCTCACTGTCACACGAAAACTGGGCGACCTTTGCCGCCCGGCCTGATGGCCGCGTGTGGGTCGGAGCGGGCTTGCGGTTGAAGAATCTGTGCGGACTAGCGACCAAGGCGGGCCTCGTGGGCTTCGAGTTTCTCGAAGGCATCCCCGGAAACGTCGGTGGCGCGCTGCGCATGAATGCGGGAGCGATGGGCGGCTGGATGTTCGATGTCGTCGAGGAAGTGATGGTCATGTCGTTCGAGGGCGAGGTGCAGACGCTGGCAAAAGCGGCGATGCATATCGACTACCGGCATTGCGCGGAGCTGCACCACGCCATCGCGCTTGGCGCTCTGCTGCGGCCTGCCTCCCAGGCCGACGCTCAAGCCATCGCTCGACAGATCGATACCTATAAGAAAAAGCGCCAGGAGTCGCAGCCGAGAGAATCGAGCGCCGGCTGCATTTTCAAGAACCCCCCGGGAGCCTCGGCTGGCAGGCTGATCGACGAGAGCGGGCTCAAGGGCGAGCGAGTGGGGGACGCCGAAGTCTCGGCCGTGCATGCGAACTTCATTGTAAACCGTGGCGAGGCCACGGGCGCCGATATCCTGGAGCTGGTCCGTCGCGTGCGGGCTGGTGTGCTCCGGGCGAAGGGCGTCGATTTGCAGCCGGAAGTGCTGCTCTACGGTAAGAAATGGGAGGATGTTTTATGAGCACTGTGGCACCGATCATCGCGGTATTTGCCGGCGGTACATCCGCCGAGCGTGAAGTTTCCCTCGGCTCGGGCAAAGCGAGCGCGCTCGCACTCGCGCGCTCGTTTCCGACCACGCTATTCGAGATCAATGCGGAGGCCCTTCCCGAAGGCCTCGATCCCAAGAAGCATGTGGTCTTCTCCACGCTGCACGGCACCTTTGGCGAAGATGGCGGTATGCAGCGACTGCTCGATGCAGCGGGTGTCACCTACGCCGGCTGCGACGCCGCGAGCAGCGCGCTGACGATGGATAAGACCAAGACAAAAGAGGCCGCGGCCAAGCGCGGCGTCCGCATCGTGCCCGGCATCCGCTTCGAGGCTGGCGCCAAGCCCACGGCTGAAGAGGTGGTGGCCAAGCTCGGGGAGAATGTCGTGGTCAAGCCGAACGCCGAAGGCAGCAGCGTCGGGCTCGGCCTGCCGACGAGCAAGGCCGAGATCGCTGCCAAACTCGCCCAGATCGACCGGGGGAGCTGGCTGATCGAGAAGCGGATCGTGGGCCGTGAATTCTCCATTGGCGTGCTACGTGGCAAAGCGATGGGCATCGTCGAGATCCGCCCCAAGGGCGGGGTGTACGACTTCACGAGCAAATACACCAAGGGAATGACCGAGTACTTCGCGCCTGCGCCGCTCGACGACAAGCTCACGGCCGAGGGGAAGGCCGCGGCGGAGGCGGCGTTTGCCGCGTGCGGCTGCCGAGACTATGCGCGCGTGGACTTCATGCTTTCCGCGCAAAACGAGTTTTATTTGCTCGAAATCAACACGCTCCCCGGCATGAAAGAAACCAGCCTGCTGCCGATGAGCGCACGCTGCGTGGGGCACGATTTTACGGCGTTGGTGAGGGAGTTGGTTTCGCCCGCGTTGGAGCGCTTTCAGTCGGCGGCTAAACGGTCGTGAACCTCGATTCGCCCACACCTCCTTCGTCGCGTTCCTGGCGGGATATTTCCCGGCCGGTCAAGTCGTGCGCCATGTCCTCCAGCGGCCGTTGGCGACGCACGCTGGCGACCCTGCGCACCGGCAGCCTGGTCTTGGTGGTCGGCGCCTTGGGGTGGTGCGGCTGGTCGATGAGCACGGCATTTCGCCAGGATGTGAAGGCCATCCCCGCCGAAGCGAAGAAAGTGCCGATCAAGCATCTCGAATTGCGCACCGCCGATGGCGGCGTGCTGGACGATGCCTGGCTCGCGCGGACCTTGGCGCTGCCTCCCGGCATTTCACTCGTCGAGCTCGAGCTGGAGAAGCTGCGTCAGAAGCTTCTCGCCGATGGGCAGCTCGTCTCTGCCACGCTCACGCGGGTCTTTCCCGACAGGCTGGTCGTGCAGGTCTCGGAGCGCAGCCCGGTGGCCCGTATCAAGGTCGCCACCGAGGGCGGAGCGCGCACGATGCTCGTGGCTCGCGACGGCGCGGTGTATCAGGGCTCCAACTACGAAGGGACCATGCTCGACACGCTGCCCTGGCTTGCGGGCTTTTCGCTCAAGCCGGATGGAGCGGGCTTCAAGCCGATTCCCGAGATGGATGTCGTTGCCGATCTCCTTGCACGTGGCCAGTACGAGGCGCCCCACATCTACCGGGAGTGGCGCGTCGTCTCGCTGGATCGTCTCGCACTCGACCGCGAACTCGAGGTGACGATGCGCACGGGCGCGTGTGCGGTGTTTTCCGCGAAGACGGATTTTTTTCCGCAGCTCGCCAAGCTCAACCACATACTGCTGCGCCTCGCCGATCCCTCTAGGTTCCCCGCCGAGCGTGTGGAGCGCGCGCGCATCGATCTCACCCTCGGCCGCGAAGTGGCCGTCACGCTGGAGCCGATCTTCGCCACCGCCCGTGCGGCCAAGCCCGCGCTTACACCCGGTTTCAACGTCCTTTCCCCTTCCCGCTAGCCTTCATCGCAACATCGTGAGCAACAGACCCACCTACATCGGCGCCGTCGAGATCGGCACCTCGAAGATCACCGTGCTGGTCGGTGAATACACCGGCCGTGAACTTGCCATCATCGGGCGCGGCGAATGCTCGTCGCGCGGCGTCATCAAGGGCTCGGTCGTCGATTTCAAGGCGGCGAGCGAGGCTACCCACACCGCGCTGCAGCAGGCCGAGCGTGATGCGGGCGAGCGGGTGGAGCTCGTCTTTCTCGCCCAGACCGGCGCGCACCTCGAGGGTTTCTACAACGAGGCCACCGTCAACGTGAAGGCTTCCGACAACATGATCGAGGCGAGCGATGTCCGCACGGTGTGCGATCTCGCCAAGGCCAAGGAGTTGCCCGCCGGTCGTCTGGTGGTGCACCATATCCGTCGTCCGTTCCGTGTCGATGGCCGGCTCGTGCCCGGCAGCCCCGAGAACCTTGTTGGTCAGCGCCTTGAGGTGGGGTATTGGACGGTGCATGGCCAGGAGCAGCGTCTCGCAGACAATCTCCACGTCATCAGAGGCTTCAATCTGGAGGTGCGCGAGCTCGTGCTCTCCAGTCTCGCGGCGGGCCACATGATCACGAGCGCTGAAGAGCGCCAGCATGGGGTGCTCGCGATCGATATCGGCGCGGGTACGACCGATTTCGTTCTCTATCGTGATGGAGCCCCGCATACCACCGGCGTGCTCACCGTCGGCGGCACCCACTTCACCAACGACATCAGCATCGGCCTCCGCCTCACGGAAGGGCAGGCGGAGAAGCTCAAGCTGCGTTTTGGCCGCGCCAACGTCGTTACGAAAGACAAGTCCGAGAAGGTCTGGCTCGACGGAAACTTCGCCATCGGCGACCGCCAGTTCCCCCGCCAGACGATCGAGCAGATCACGTCGGCGCGCGCGTGGGAATTGCTTGAGGTGGTGAAAAAGAAGCTCGGCAACGCCTTTTCCCCCGAACTCTGCGCCGGCGGCGTCGTGCTCACCGGTGGTACCGCCAAGTTGCCTGGCATCGCAGAAGTCGCTGCGCAGGTATTTGGCGTGCCCGCCCACCTCGGCGAAGCCCCGACGTGGGTGAGCGAGAATATGCGGGATCCCGGTTATCACACCGCACTCGGGCTACTCTATTACGGAGTGAATTCGCAGCAGGAGAAGACTGCCGGCAAACGCCAGAGCGGCGGCTTCCTCAGCGGGGTGAAGCGCCTTTTCTCTCACGCCTGATCTCACGAGGACGCACCATGAATCTCAACGAACTTCCTCTCGATCAGTCGCTCAACGATCGCAACATCAAGATCAAGGTCGTCGGCGTCGGCGGTGCCGGCTCCAACGCCGTCGATCGGCTGAAGATGGAGAATCTCGACTGTCTCCAGCTGGCAGTCATCAATACCGACTATCAGGCACTTTCCAGCTCTCCGGTGCAGGACAAGGTCCTCATTGGCATGAGCATCACGCGAGGTCTCGGCGCCGGCGGTGAGGCCGATCTCGGCCGCCAGGCCGCGGAGACCGATCGGGAGAAAATCTCCAAGGTCGTGAAAGATTGCGACCTTGTCTTCCTCGTCACCGGCATGGGTGGCGGCACCGGCAGCGGCGCTTCGCCGGAAGTGGCGGAAATCGCGGCGGAGGCAGGCGCGGTGGTGATCGCCTTTGTCACCATGCCCTTCAGCTTCGAAGGTGGCCGGCGGCTCAAGCAGGCGGAAGAAGGCCTCCGCGCCCTCCGCCAGGTATGCGATGCGGTGATCCCGCTGCCCAATGACGTGCTGCTGCAGGAGGCAGCCGAGGGAGAGACCGTGCTCGATTCCTTCGCGCGCGCCGATGAGTGGATCGGCCGTGGGGTGAAGTCGATCTGGTCGATGCTCTTCAAGACAGGCCTCATCAATCTCGACTTTGCTACCCTGCGCCAGGCCTTCAACCAGCGCGGCGGGAAGACCCTCTTTGGCCTCGGCGAGGGCACTGGTGAGAATGCCGTGGCCGATACCATCGCGAGCCTCAAGCTGTGCCCGCTGCTTCACACACCGGAGTTTTCCCGCAAGGCCGACCGTCTTCTCGTCAATATTCTTGGCGGCGCCGATCTCACCCTTTCCAAGGTCAATGAGCTGATGACCGCGATTACCGAGCAGTTTGGTCGCGATTCGCACATCATCATGGGCGCGGTGATCGATGAGGCTATGCCGGGCCGCGTCGAAGTCTGCGTGATCGGCACTTGCGATATGGGCCCTGGCCGGAGCATGCCCACGCGCCGGCCCGTGGCGGCCAACCGGGGTAAGCCGATGCCTGCTCCCTCCGCGCCTGCCAAGCCCGAGTCGCTCGCTCCCGCGCCTGCGCCTGCGTCGTCTGCGGAGTCTAAGACGCTCGAATTGGATCTGGCCCTCGGTGGTGCGGCGGCCGCCAAAGTCGCCAAGGGCGGCAAGCCGGCCAAGGCTCCCGTCTCCCAGCATGAGTTTGGCTTCGGAGAGGTGGAAAGCCGCGGTCACTTCGAGAAGACGGATCGCAATCTCTTCGACGGTCAGGATCTCGATGTGCCGACCTATCTGCGCCGGGGGATCAAGTTGATGATCTGACGACCAGTGCGTGCGGCCCGCTCGGTTCGACTGGGCCGCAGGAGCTTCCCACTCGGCGGGCTTTGCGAGTATCCGCTTGCCAGCGAGCCAGATCGCTGCGGCGGCCTATTTCGCCGGGTACGCAGGTTCGGTTAGTCACACCCTTGGCAAACGCCGTTCCTTCTGCATCGTGGCGGTATGTTCGTGGATGAATGTACAGTGAAGCTTGCAGCAGGTGATGGCGGCCGTGGGGCCGTCAGCTTTCGGCGCGAGAAATATGAGCCTTGGGGTGGCCCCAACGGCGGCGATGGTGGCCGCGGGGGCGACGTGATCCTTTTGGGAGACGTCAACACCAACAACCTGGTCGACTACAAGTACCAGCCGCATTGGCGCGGCGAGCGCGGCGAGCACGGCCAAGGCGCCGACTGCAACGGCCGCGAGGGAAAACCCTGCATCCTCCGCATGCCGCTTGGCACGGTCGTGATCGATCTCGCCACGGATAAACCCGTCGCCGAGGTCGTAGCAGACGGCCAGCAGATCGTGCTGTGCAAGGGCGGCAACGGCGGCTGGGGTAATACGCACTTCAAGACCTCCACCAATCGTGCCCCCAAGCGCTCCAACCCAGGACACCCGGGCGAGTCGGGTACGTATCGCCTCGTGCTCAAGAGCATCGCCGATGTGGGGCTGGTGGGTTTTCCCAATGCCGGCAAATCCTTGCTTACTACGCGTATCACCAAGGCTCGGCCCAAGACTGCCGCATATCCCTTTACGACGCTCCATCCTCAGATCGGCGTGATCGAGTATCCTGATGTGGTGAAGGGCTCCAAGCGGCTGCTCCTCGCCGATGTCCCGGGTCTGATCGAGGGTGCGCACGAAGACAAGGGTTTGGGGCATCGTTTCCTGCGTCACATCGAGCGCTGCGCATTGCTGATCTTCCTGATCGACATGGCCGCCACCGACGCGCGTGATCCGCGCGAGGACTATAAGCACCTGCTCCGCGAGCTGGGTCTTTACGACAAGAAGCTCCTCGAAAAGCCGCGACTCGTCGTCGCCAACAAGATGGATGTGCCGGAGGCCGCCGCCCATCTGAAGAAATTCAAGACCCGCAACAAGGCTGTGGATGTACTCGAAATCTCGTGCCTCAGCGGCGATGGCCTCGAGCGACTCAAAAAAGAGTTGTTAAAGCGCGTGACGAAGTTCCGCGCCGCTGAAAAGAAGTCGCGGGCGGCTGCTGCCGGAGCCTAAGGTTTCCGTCGCGCCCGCCCCATGTCGAAAGAACATCGCCCCTTGCTCATGCGCGCCAATCGCCTCCTTGGCGCGCAGCTCGTGGAGCACAATCTCGTGAGGATCGAAGATCTCGAGAATGCCAACGAGAAGCTCATCGAGGCCGTAGCCGGCGATCAGCCGCGCCAAAGCACCATTCTTGGCATCCTCGCCTACGATATGAAGGTGTTGAAGGAGGACGATGTGCTCCACCACATCGTGGAGAGTGATGGGGTGGGTCTCGTCGATCTCCGAGACTACGAAGTACCGGATGATGCGAAAAAGCATGTCGACCTCGGCGCTTGTTGGGCCACCTGGTCGGTGCCCTTCGATCGTGAAGAGGAATTTTGGTTTGTCGCCACCGCCTATTACTTGAGCCCGGCGGTCCGCACCTACTGGGAAAAGACGCTCGGCGGCCCGATACTCTGGTACGGCACTACCCTGGAGGCTATCGCCGAGTACCTGGAGAAATACGCTGCCGCGCCGGCCCCCGCGAGCTGATTGGCCCGCTCCACCATGCCCCTCGGAAAAATCCAACTACAGATCGTCTCCAAGCTCGAGGAGATGGGTCGCCTGTCGGCCGAGCAGCGCGCCGGCCTCGCGTCGCGCCCCGACGATCTTAGCGGCGATGCGCTCGATAAACTGCTTCAGGATGAGTACAAGGTCAGCGCCTTCCAGTGCCTCGTAGCCAAGGCCCGCGCTCTCCACCTCTCTCCGTACAATGTAGCGCGCTACCGCGTCACGCCTCAGACCTTCGAGCGCATCCCGCAGGAGTTTTGCCAGGAAAACCTCGTGCTGCCCGTCGGCCAGGTCGGCGATATGCTGCTGGTGGCGTTTGCCAATCCCTTCGAAGTCACGCTGCCGACCAAGATTCAGGAGATCACCGGCAAGGCTGTCGTGCGCCTGCTCGCGCGCGAAAAGGATCTCCGCGACAAGTTCAACAAGGGCCAGGAGAAGGTCGCCGGCTACGATGATGTCGTCAGCGCCATTGGCCAGGAATTTGGCGAGTCGCCCGTCGATCAGGAGCTGCGGGAGGACGACGTCACCGAAGAATCGGGCCCGATCATCCAACTCGCCAATCGCATCATCGAGGAGGCGTATTTCTCCGGCACGAGCGACATCCACATCGAGCCTCAGGAGAAGGAGGTCATTGTACGCAACCGCATCGACGGTGTTTGCCACGAGAAGCTGCGCCTCCCCAAAAAGGTCGGCCCCGCCCTTGTCGCCCGTCTCAAGATCATGTGCAATCTCGACATCGCGGAGCGCCGCTTGCCGCAGGATGGGCGCATCGTCTTCAAGCAATACACGAAGAAGAATCTCGATCTCGATCTCCGCGTCTCGACTGCGCCGCTCAATCACGGCGAGGGTGTCGTGATGCGTATCCTCGACAAACAGAAGACCACGCTGCCGCTCCCGGCGCTCGGCTTCTCCGAGGAAAATCTCGCCAAGTACCGCGAGTGCATCCGCCAGCCTTACGGAATGATCCTGCACTGCGGCCCTACGGGCTCGGGCAAGTCGATGACGCTCTACTCGGCGCTCAACGAGGTAAACACGCCCGATATCGTCATCCGCACCGCCGAAGATCCGATCGAGTACACGCTGCCCGGCCTCAACCAGATGCAGATGCACCGGCAGATCGGACTCACGTTTGCCTCTGCGCTCCGCGCCTTCCTTCGTCAGGATCCCGATATCATCCTCGTGGGCGAAATCCGCGACAAGGAGACCGCCGGCATTGCTGTCGAAGCTGCGCTCACTGGTCACTTGCTGATCTCCACCCTGCATACCAATGACGCGCCGACCACCGTCGCCCGTCTCACCGAGATGGGCGTCGAGCCCTTCATGGTATCTTCGTCGCTGCTCTGCGTCTGCGCTCAGCGTCTTATGCGTCGCGTGTGCAAGCAATGCCGCCAGCAAATCGAGCCGGCCGGCCGCGAAAAAGAGATCCTGGAGAAAGCGATTGGCTGGAGCGGCCCTATTTTCAAGGCCAACCCTAAGGGCTGCCCCAAGTGCGGAAACAGCGGCTATAAGGGCCGCGTGGGCATCCATGAGCTGATGATCACCAATGAGGAACTCATCGAGGCGATCAACAAGGAGGCCGAAGCCGCCGAGCTGAAGAAGATCGCGATGCGTGCTGGCATGAAGACCCTGCACCAAGATAGCCTGCTCAAGGTGCGGGAGGGGCTCTCTACTCTTGAGGAAGCCATCGCGACTGTGCCGCCCGATCTGTAGTCAGACGTCGCGCGGCCCTGCGTGCCCCGTGCCTGGGCCATTGACGCTTTCGGTCAGGGTGATTGAGTAAGGGGCCATGAAGTTACTACGCGAGAAATCCAGCGCGTGCTTCTTGGCGGCGTTGCTCTTGGCTGCTTCCGGCTGCGGCCCGGCGAATAAGCCCCAGATCACGGAGTTGCAGCGCAAGGAAGCTGCACATCATGCGAGCGAAGCTCAATTCGCCCTCACCTTGCGCGATTACCCCAGAGCCGAGGCGGCTCTTGCCCAAGCGGTGGCGCTTGCGCCTGACGAAGGCAGGTTGTGGGTCAATCTCGGCGCTACACGCGTGCGCTTGGGCAATCGCGAGGGCGCAAAGCAAGCCTACCAGAGCGCGCTCAAAGCTTACGAAGCCGACGCGAAGTCGGAAAACGCCAAGGCCGATCCTGAGCCTTCGCTCCGGCAGGCCTACGTGCTGGCGTTGTTGGGCCGGCCGGCAGACGCACAGAAGGTGGTGGAGAGGGCTGCGGAGAAATTTCCGGGTCATCGTGCCGTGAAGCAGTTCATCGAGAACAAGGAACTGCAGCGTCTCGCCAGCGATCCCGCATTCAAGGAGATGGCGTTGTGAGCGGGCGCTGCCTCCGCTCCGGTCGGGGCGCTGCTTGATGCACGACTACTGGATCGAGTTTTCCAAGGTCGCGCTTGCGCATCTGCTCGCGGTGGCGAGCCCCGGGCCGGATTTTGCCGTCGTGCTCAAGCAGAGCGTGGCGCATGGGCGGCGTGTCGCGCTCTGGACTGCCATCGGCGTCGGAGCCGCGATCTTGCTGCACGTCGGCTACTCGCTGCTGGGCCTGGGGCTGCTCATTCGCGGATCGGAATTATGGTTTGGCCTCGTGAAGTACACGGGCGCGGCCTACATCGCCTGGATCGGCGTGCAGTCGCTTCGTGCCAGGCCGCGTGATCCGCGCGCGGCAGTCGCGGGTCCCGAAGCGTCGATAACTGAGATGTCGGCTCACGCTGGACGCGGCGCGTTTGCGACGGGCTTTCTCACCAACGCGCTTAATCCCAAAGCTACGCTCTTCTTCATTTCTCTTTTCGCGATGCTCGTGCATCCAGCGACGCCCAAGCTCGTGCAGGCCGCGTATGGCGCGTGGATGTCGGTGGCGACGACGGCGTGGTTTTCGCTGGTCGCTGTGCTTTTCACTCAGCGCACGGTGCGCGAGCGCTTTCTGCGCTACGGCCACTGGATAGACCGGGCTCTCGGCGTGATCTTTCTCGGCTTCGCCGTGAGTTTGGTCCTGGCAGAGGTGAGGTAGGGGAGCCTTGTCTTACGAATACACCGCCCCGCCCAGCAGCCGCTCGCCCTCGTAGAAGGCCAGGATCTGCCCGCTAGCTAGTCCGCGCTGTGGCTCGTGAAAACGGATGTGCGCCGTCGTCGCCGATTCGGGCGTGAATTCCAGCGCCACGCGCGGGTCGCGATACCGCACGCGCCCTTCCATTTTGCGAGCGCCGCAGATCGGCTCGCCGATCCAGCTCAGCGAGTGCACGCGTACTTCGTTTTGAAAAAGCCCCGGCGCATCGGGCGAGTCGAAGGCGACGAGCAGCGCCCGGTCTGCGGCGCGCTTGCCGACGACCACGTAGGCCTTGTGATCGGTGTTGGAGGGGATGCCGATGCCCTTGCGCTGGCCGAGGGTGTAGAAGTGGAGTCCACGGTGCGTCCCGAGCTCGCGGCCGTCCGTGGCTCGCACAATCGGCCCAGGTGCATCGGGCACATAGGCGCGAAGGAAGTCTGCCATCTTCACCTCGCCGATGAAGCAGATGCCCTGGCTGTCCTTTTTGTCGGCCGTCGGCAGGCCAGCCTGGCGCGCGAGGGCGCGCAACTCGGGCTTGGGTAGGTGCCCGATGGGGAAGCGGGCGTCGGCCAGTTGCGCCTGCGAAAGCAGGGCTAGGAAGTAGGATTGGTCCTTGTTCTTGTCGGCGCCCTCGAGCAGTTGAAACGTATCCGAGATTTCGATACGTTGCGCGTAGTGCCCTGTCGCCACCGCGGAAAAGCCGTGGTCGCGCGCCCAGGCGCGGAATACCCCGAACTTGATCTCGCGATTGCACATGATGTCGGGGTTGGGCGTGAGGCCGCGCGCGTAGCCATCCAGCAGGTAGCCCACGATGCGCTCACGGTACTCCTGCATGAGATTGACCACGCGAAACTCGATCCCGAGATGCTCCGCCACGGCTCGGGCATCGTCGATGTCCTGCATCCAGGGGCAGTGGCCGATTACATTGTCCTCGTTGATCCAGTTCTTCATGTAAGCCCCCACGATGTCATGGCCTTGCCGCTTGAGCAGCAGGGCGGCGGCGGAGCTGTCGACTCCGCCGGACATGGCGACGAGGATCTTTTCGCGGGTGCCGGACACGCGGTGAAACTCAGCAAAACTACTCAGACGTCAACGCGCTCGCTACGGACGAGTCGGGTATATTTCTCACAGTTTTTTTGCTTTGGCGCGCTTGCAGCGGTCGCGTCCAGGCGTCGTGCTCGTTAGACATGAGATCTTTTCTGATGCTTTTCCTGCTCGCACTGTCGTGTGGGGCAGCGCGCGCCCAGTGGGCGGATCTCAAGGCAGGGCAGGATGCCCAAGCCGTGGCCAAGGCCTTGGGCACGCCACTGATCGCGAGTCAGAACAAGGGGGGAGTACACTCCACCTGGACGTATGATCGCGGCGGCTACGTGATGTTTGAAAAGGGTCGAGTGACCTTCTGGCGGCCTTCGCGGAAGACGGGTTAGTCGCCTCATAGAGAAGGGTTTGGGGGAGGGGTGGAGGACTTTTCGTTTGGGGTTTGCCTCCGAGGCTCGGATTTGGCCTATCTGACCGCTTCCAGTTACCATGAAGAAACTCCTGATTCTCCTTACGACTCTCGCTTTCGGTGCCGTCGCGATGGCCGCGGACAGTGCGGCCATCGAGACGCAGTTCCTGAAATACTGGGACGCCTATGCGAAAAAAGACTTTGTGAAGGCGAGCGCAGAGATCCTCCCGAGCGACCTCGATGACCTCAAGGCGGAGGTGCTGCCCGTCTTCATCGGCGCGCAATCGCATCCCAAGAAGCAGGCTCAGGAGGTCGTGAATCTCTTTTTCGGCAAGGCGGTGGGCAAGGCACGCGAGTCGCTCTCGCCCGCCGAGGTTTTCGCGGGCTTCAATCGCGTGATCACGGCCAACAATCCCGATTTCTTCGAGCTACTCAAGGAGGCCAAGACGACGATCGTCTTCGTGCGCACCCCCAGTGCGGACGATGCCGAGGTGCATTTTCAGATCACCTTTCGCGGTGCGTCCGACATGGACGCTGAGCGTCTGATCAAGAAAAACGGCCGCTGGTGGATGCGTATCACCGAGGAGCCCAAGCAGATCGCCGCGCAGTTCAAGGAAGCCTTCGCCGACCGTTAAAGCTGTCGGAAGAGTGCGATCGTAGCGCGACGCCGACGTACTGCTCGGCGTCGAATATCTCTCCGGCCTCGAAGCGGGCCTGCGCTTCGTAAGCCATCGCCTCGAGCGGGCTATCCCGATAGCCCGCTTCCACCAATCCGGAGGCGTAAGTGAGGAGAAATCTCTCGGGGCCGAGCAGCTGCCACTGGACCACGTGGATGAGTTCGTGAAAGTGCAGGGATTCGTTGCGCTCCTCTCCGGTGCGAATGAAAAACGTATCGAGATACGTGATGCCGAGCGGCTCCATCCGCTCGAAGGCCGCAAATTGCGGCAATCCCAGCCGGGTGAGCGGCGGCGTAGGCGGGGCAGCGACTGCGACGACTTTGGCGTGAGCCAGAAGTTGCGGGCTGAAATAGCGCCCCAGCCGGGCAAATCCACCCGAAGCTACGGGACGTGCCCGACCGTGGTGAACACGCAGGGTGTCGCCGATCCAAGCGACCACCGAAGGAAGTTTGGTGCGGATATTGTCAGGTAGGGTGGGCATGGATGGGCGTTCTATTTCTCCAAGGATGCGCGGAGGTCGGGATGCCTGGCGGTGGTGCGGATGACTTTTGCGCCTAGGCTCTTTACCCGCTCCACCGGAGGGGAGTTGAAATAGGATCCGAAAAGGGAATCGATGCAACTTTGTCGCCTGGATCTGGGTACTGTCGGTATGAAGTTCCTTCTCGCGCTCCTGCTCTGGGTCCTGCTGTTCGCATTGTGCTGGCCGCTGGCCTTGTTGTTTCTCATCGCGTGGCCGGTGCTGTGGCTGCTCTCGATCCCGTTTCGCATCGTCGGCGTGGTCTTGGATGCGATGCTGGTACTGCTGAAGACGATCCTGCTCCTGCCCGCGCGGCTGCTGGGCTGGCGGCAGAGCGGCTAGTCCATGTCTCGGACGAGGCGATAGCGGTAGACGTTGGCGTCGATATAGGCGATCTCGGCCGACGTGACGACGATGGGCTCCACGCCTTTGGGAATGAGGTGGTAGCAGCGTACATCGAAACGCACCGGCGAACTCCTATCCTCCCAGCGCAACGAATACTCCAGATAGGCGCGGCCATCTCGGGTGCCTCCTCCGCCCATCGGTATTGCGTCGGCAAAGTGCGCGGTGCGCATGAGCTCTTCCAGTGGGATGGGGTATTTGGCCTCGCGGAGCGCTTTGTCCACCTTGATCAACCAGTCCGCCCCCGGAGGAAATTTTTGCTCCACGTGTATCGCCTTGCTCGAAGCGTCGTCGATTTGGATCCAAAAGGGTTGTAGCCTGGGCCCCACCGCATGAGCGGCCCAGACGTAGCCCGTCTTCTCCACGGCGAGTGAGGTGGCCCATGGCGTATCGGGTGGAATGGTGAAGCCATTCGCCTGCGCTCGCGCTGCGGCCAGCTGCTTCACTTGATCGACCGAGAGACGGGTGGAGACAGGTCTCGACTCAAGTTGTCCTATGGGTGTCTGGCATCCGGCAAGAAAGCCGGCCGCGAGTGACCAGAGAATGGTCGGGAGGGTGAGTTTCGAGGTCATGGTCGTTGCGGCCGAGCAGAGTAAACTCGCCGGGGATCGCGACAGTTTTTTCGATAGTTGGGGTGTCTCTCTGTTGGCAAACGATGGAAATAGATCGCCGGGCAGGCCGGGCCTGACTAGCTGCGCGCGATGCAGATATATCTTTTCCGACTGCTCCTCATCGCTGGCGGACTGCTGCTCGCGAGCGGCTGCGCGACGTCGCCGTCGCCGCAGCCGCTCCTGCGGGCTCATGCCCACAACGACTACGAGCACGCGCGGCCACTGGCAGACGCGCTGGCGCATGGCTTCTGCAATATTGAGGCGGATGTCTGGCTCATCGAGGGTCAGCTGCTCGTCGCGCACGATAAGAAAAACGTGCAGGCTGATAGAACCTTGGAGTCTCTATACCTCGATCCGCTGCGCGAGCGCGTGCGGGCAAATGGGGGAAGGGTCTATCGCGGCTGGCCTGCAATCACGCTGCTGGTCGATGTGAAATCGGAGGCAAAGGCTACTTATGCCGCGCTGGAGGCCACGCTCGCGCGCTATGCCGAAATCTTGACGGTGTATGAGGACAGTCACGAGCGATCCGGAGCCGTCGCCGTCGTGGTATCGGGCAATCGTACGCTCGAAGCGGTAAAGGCCGCGCCTCGCCGCTACTCCGCGCTCGATGGACGCAGCACTGATCTCGATTCAGCGGAGCCGGTGACGATCTATCCGTGGATCAGCGAAAACTGGACCAAGCTCTCGAAATGGAAAGGGCAGGGCCCGCTCCCGGAGGCGGATCGCGCGATCCTGCGTGATTGGGTGCGACGCGCCCATGCCAAAGGTCGCAAGCTCCGTTTCTGGAACTACCCTGAGACCTCCGAGGCTTGGCGCGTCTTGGCCGAGGAGGGCGTGGATGTGATTGGCACAGATCATCTGTCGCGATTGCGTGACTTCCTGCGCGCCCCCGCGCGGTAGGCTGGACAGCGCTTTGGGTCTGTCGAAGATTATCGCGCATGCCTTACCCCCAAGTCGTGCGGTTCCTACTGGCCACGGTCTTCACTGTCTGGCTGGTTTCGCCGTCGGCGGCGGAAGATAAGGCGGCGCTCAATGCCGCTGCACAGGCCGCGCACGAGAAGCGCGATCTCGGGACGGCCTCGGCCCTCTACACTCGTATCCTGGCAGACGACGCGCCGCTGGCGCCGAGCGATGCGCAGCGGGTGCGGGTCTTGAAGTTTGCGCCCAGGCTCATGCTGGTAAAAGGCGAGTACTTTCCGCTGAAGGACATTGTGGCGATCATCCATCCCGAGCGGCCGGTGATCGCGTACCATTTGTTCTGGGAAGATGATCTTGGCTTTCCCAGCGATAACGATCCCTGCGACCACGAAGTCGTATGGGTCGAGTATGATCCCGCCACCGACAAGCTGGTGCGCGTCTGGACCTACTGGCACCGCAGGATTGTGACGACCGACGAGGCGACGGCCGAGGCTAACTCCCATGGCGGCCGTCCGTGGATAGGCGTGCAGTGGGGCTACCACGGCAGCTTGCCGTGGAAGGCGCTCGGTCAGGTCCCGGAAGTCGACCGGATCATGCGCGAGCACTGGACTCGGGCCCATGCCGGCGCAAAGCCCCCGCTCGATCCTCTCGCGCGGGGCTGGCCCACGAAATACGAGGGCGATTTCAAGGCGTTCACGCATTTCGCGGTACCCTTCGATCCTCGGCCTCGCCTGCGGGATCCAGGGCTCGTGTACGTTTCGCGGTGGGCCAATGCGACGATCAATCGCTACTGCCTGCGGTACAACTTTGCTGCCAAAACCGAGTGGCCGTGGCTCGCCAAGTAGCCGAGCTTCACCGGCGCCTGGCGCGAGTACCCAGCCTTCTCAGTTGATCGCTCTTGGAATCGCCGGCGCAGCCGCGGGTACCGCGGCGCGGTAGTCTTCGCCAACGGCAGCCGCGACCGTCGCGGCGATCTGCGCCGAAGTGATCGGTGTGCGCTCTGTGCGCTCGCCGAGTGCGGGCGTCTGCGGCCCGAGGATCGCGGCCCACGTTTCGGAGGATCCAGGCGTCTTCTTGTTGTGGTCTTTCCAATCCGTGGGCGTCCTGCCGCGGCCGTGATCGGTGGTGACGATGAGCGTGGTCTTGCCGCGATAGGCCTCTTGCGACTGGAGCAGCTCCCATAGCTCGCGGATGAAGCGATCGCAGCGCGTGATCGATTCGAGATACGAGTGATACTTGCGAGCGTGCGCGTTGGTGTCGGGCTCGCCAAGGGATACATAAAGCACCCGCGGCTGGCGGCGGGCGATCATCTCGAGCGCGGCGTGATAGGTGAAGCCGTCGTAGTGCTCATCCCCGGCCTTGATCGGGATATCACGCATCAAGCGATCAAGATCGGCAAAGCGCGGCGACTGGGCCGAGAGTGCGGGATTTTGGCTGGAGACCCATACCGGGATCTTGCTGCGGCCGGGGTTGATGATCGGGCCGATGACGTGCCACGAGGCACATACAGCGACTTTGCCGGCGAAGGCCTCGCGATTGTTCAACCACTCGAGCACGGTGACGTTGCGGTTGGGGATGGGCGCATTGCTCGTCACGAGTGGGTCGGGGTACCCGGCAAGCACTTCCTGGTAGCCAGGGTAGGAGAAGTGCTCGCTGTTGGCGACCTGCATGTCGCCGCCACGGTCGCGATTGCCGATGACTTGGCCGCGCGTGACCACCTCGCTCCAGAGAAAAGGCATGAGCTTGGCGCGCCGCTCCTCCGGGGTGGGAGCGAGATAGGTCGTCTTGTGCTTGGCGATATCCTTCTCGGGCACCCCGCCAAACTCCGTGTTGAGATACGCCTCGTCCGCCCCGCGAAACACTTCCTGCCAGCGCAGCCCGTCGAGTGTGACGAGGAGGACACTGCGCGGCGCGGCAGCACGGAGACTCGTGAGCGCGAGCAGGGCAGGTACCATGAAGCGGAAGAGGCGGGGTATCGAGGGCACGCGACCAGCAAAGCGGTCGCGTGGTCCACGCCAAGCGGAATGGCGCGCTAGGCAACCCCCCTGCGCCCTCTCAACGGGTCGTCGCTTGCTTGGGCTCGCGGAAGAAAATGAGAAACACCACCAGCACCGCGAGCGCGCCGAGCGCCGGCACCTGCCAGATCTTGGCCCAATCGTAGGTCAGGCCAGTGACGGTGGGAGCCGCGAGCTTGTTGGCGGCTAGGACCTTGCCCGCCAGATAAGTGCCAACCCACGCGCCCACGCCCCAAAGGATAAAGGCAATCAGCCCCTGCGCCGCGCCGCGGATCCGCTCGTTGGCCTCGGCGTCGACGTAGAGCTGGCCGGCGATGAAGAGGAAGTCGTAGCACACGCCATGGAGCAGGATTGCTCCATAGATGAAGAGCGTGGAGCTATTCATCGTGCCGACACTGCCCTGCAGGAGAAAGTAGCGCGCGGCCCAGCAAAGGATACCGATAAAGATCGTCGTCTTGTAGCCGAACTTGCGGAGAAATACCGGCAGCAGGAACAGGAAGATCATGTCCGACACCTGCGCGAGCGAGGTCTTCACCGCCATGTAGTCCCACTTCAGCTCGGAGAGATAGACGCCGAGCATCACGAAGTAGAAGTACAGCGGGATGCAGATGAGGAACATGCACAGGATGAAGATCGCGAAGGAGGGCTTCTTGAGCAGCGCGAGCGCATCGAGGCCGAGGATCTCGCCGAGGCTTACATTGGCGCCGACCTTCTTCGGCGGTGTGTGCGGCAGCGTGAGCGCGAAGAGTCCGAAAAGGATCGAGATGCCGCCGGCGAGATAGAACTGCACGGAGGATTGCTCGCCCTTGATCAGGCTGAGCGTGAAAAGCCCCGCGATCCAGCCGAGGGCGGAAAAGACCTTCACCCGGGGGAAGTCTGTCTTGGCATTGCTGAGATGATGCAGCGCGAGAGAGTTGCCGAGAGCGAGCGTCGGCACATACGTCGCGCAGTACGCGATCAGCACCGGGTAGAAGCTGCCGAAGGTTGTAAATCGCGGGATGAGGCAGAGCAGTCCTCCGCCGAGGATGCCGAGGGCGCAGAGAAGTTTCTCCGAGGCGAAATAGCGGTCGGCGATGAGGCCGACGAAGAATGGTGCGATGATCGCGCCGATGGCAAATGCGCCGTACGCCGCGCCGATCTGGGCGCCTTCAAATTTCAGGGCATTGGCGAGATACGCGCCCATGCTCACATACCAGGATCCCCAGATGAAATACTGGAGAAACATGAAGATACACAGCTTGAGCTTCAGGGAGGACTGATCGTTGGTCATTTGGGGCTGGGGTAGAGCAGGGACGAGGCCGTTGTGGAAGGAAAGCTGAAGAAAGTGAAGATTAAGAACGCCTTTTTTGTTTCCCGCTTCAGCGTGGGGGCAGTCCGGCCATGGCTTTTTGGATATCCTGGCCGAGCTTCTCCATCGGCAGGGTTTCTCGGAGCGCGGAGGGCAGTGCCGCGATGGCGGCCAGCGCTTCGCGGTAGGCTGCGGCGGCCTCGCTAGGGCGTCCCGCGGTGGCCAGGATATCCCCGCGATGGCTCAGTAGACGCTCTCGGCGCGGGGCTTTGCCGAGCGCAGTGTCGATGCGCCGGAGCGCCGCAGACGTGTTTCCGGAAGCGAGGTCAAGGGAAGTGGCCTGTTCTATCAGGGCGAGGGCCGGCCCCACTCGCGCTAGCCCTTCGTCGAGCGCCGCAAGTGCTGCCGTGCGGTCGTGTGGGAGGAGGAGTTGGGCATGTCGGAGGTAGTGCTCGGCGCGCGGCGCCGCCGAGAGGCGGATACCTTCGCCATAGTGCCTCGCGGCCTCGGAATATCGTCCGAGCGTCACCGCGATCTCCGCCCGAAGAAAGCGGCCCTCGGGGTCAGAGGGCGCTGCGGTGAGATAGCGAGAGAGACACTCGAGGGCCTTTTCAGGCGCTCCGGCTTCGTGGTGTAGGCGGGCGCGGAGGAGGTCGATTACCGCGCGCTGGGGTGCTAGCTCCGCTGCGGCGGCCAGGTCCGCCTCGGCCTTTCCCCATTCCTGATGGTGACGGTGCAGCTCGCCCCGGCGGATATAGAGATCGACCTCCGGGGCACGTGCGATTTCCTCGGAGAGGGCGTCGAAGAGAGGTTGGTCGGCGCCGTGCGCCGATGCCTGTTGCGGGAGAGTGAGGAGCCCCGCGGCGCTCGCCCCTATAAGTGCCCGGAAAAAAATCACGCGAAGTCCACGAAATATGCTTTGCTTGCGTGGTGGCAATCCTTGGCGCAGCTGCCGCAGCGCCCTTTGACTGCTCGCTTGGGCGGTAGCCGGATGCCCAGGCGGGGGCGGGTCGCGTGGCACTTGTCACACTCGTCACTTGTCATGCGTGCGGCGGCGCATCTCATCGTGGTATGTCTCTTGGAGTTGTTGGCCAAAGGTGCATGAGCGAACGCGAACCCGAACTCGGTCTCGGGGTCGTGGCAAACGTCGATCCCGCCGCGAAGCGGATCGCCATCGACTTCCCCGCCACCGGGGAAAAGCGCCTCTATGCGCTCGGCACCAGCGTCTTGAAGCGAGTGCAGTTCCGCCCCGGTGAGACGGTTTCGACGCGCGATGGCTGGTCACTTGTGGTTGATGCCGTGGAAGAGCATGGCGGCCTGCTGACCTATGTTGGCGGCGGTAAGCGCGTGCGCGAGGATGGCATCTCGGATGTGACGAGTGTCGCCCTGCCCCAGGAGCGCTTGATGGCCGGCCAGGTCGATGAGGGCTCTGTCTTCGATCTTCGCTATAAGGCATTGCAGGCGCAGTTGCGCTTCCGTCAATCGCCGGTGCGCGGCTTTCTTGGCGGCCGGCTGGAGTTGATTCCTCATCAGTATTATATCCTCCAGGAGGTCGCTGCTCGCCAGCTTCCGCGTGTGCTTCTCGCCGATGAGGTGGGTCTGGGTAAGACGATCGAGGCCTGTCTTATTGTGCAGCGCCTCCTCGCCGTTGGAAAAGCGAAGCGAGTATTGATCCTCGTGCCTGAGACGCTGGTTCATCAGTGGTTCGTTGAGCTCCTCCGCCGTTTCAATCTTTGGTTTACGATCTTCGATGAGGAGCGCTGTGGCGCCCTAGAGGCCAGCGATCCGGGGCAAAATCCGTTTCTCACCTCCCAACTCGGCCTTTGCAGTGTGCGCTTCCTCGCGGCTCTCGATGCCCGCCGCGAGCAGGCTATCGCCGCCGGTTGGGATATGGTGGTCGTCGACGAGGCGCATCATCTCGCGTGGTCGCCCGATGGTGCCAGCGCGGAGTACTCCCTGGTTGCTGAGCTCGCGGTGCGCACTCCCGGGCTCCTGCTGCTCACCGCTACGCCTACTCAGCTGGGCCTCGCCGGTCACTTTGCTCGTCTGCGGCTGCTCGATCCCAATCGTTACGATGACTACGATCGCTTTCTTGCGGAGGCCGAGAGCTACGTCGCCGTCGCGGGCGTGGCGGAGAAGATCGTCGAGCAAAAGCACCTTGCGGCCAAGGATCACGCCGCGCTCAAAAAGATCTTCACCAAGGACAGGGAGCGCCTCGCTTCTCTGCTCGCCGCGCTCGAGGCCGGCAAGCCCGGCGCGCGCGAAGCGCTGCTGAAGACGCTCCTCGACCAGCATGGCACGGGCCGGGTGGTCTTTCGCAACACCCGCGCGGCGATGACGGGCTTTCCCAAGCGTAAGTTCTGCCCCGCGCCGATCGATGCCGGAGGCAATCTCACCCTGCTTGCCCGCATCGCCCGCGAACTGCAGGCCGAGGAGACGGGCGCGGAGGAGGGTGTGCGCTTTTCCTTTAAGGATGATCCGCGCATCGACTGGCTTGTCACGTTTCTGAAGGAAAACCGCGCCGAGAAAATCCTCCTCATCTGCAAGTCGCAGCGCAAAGTGCAGGCCATCGAGGCGGCGTTGCAGGAAAAGATGGCGGTGAAATCGGCCCTGTTTCACGAGGGGTTGGCTCTCGTGCAGCGCGATCGCAATGCCGCTTGGTTTGCCGAGCCCGACGGGGCACAGCTCCTGATCTGCTCCGAGATCGGCAGCGAAGGTCGTAATTTCCAGTTTGCCCACCACCTCGTGCTGCTCGACTTGCCTCTCAATCCCGGCCTGCTCGAGCAGCGCATCGGCCGCCTGGATCGGATCGGGCAGACCCAGACCATCCGCATCCACGTGCCGTACCTCGCTGGCAGTGCCGATGAGTTTGTGGCCGATTGGTACCACCGCGGCCTGGATGCCTTTGAGACGCCGCTCCATGGCGGCAATGACTACCAGGAAAAGTTCAAGGAGCGCCTGCTGGCGCTGGCGACGGCCTCCGGCGCTGCTGCAAAGGCCGCGCCCGCCCTGCGTGCCGCGCTACTGGAGGAGACGGTGGCCTTCCGCGCGGAGCTCTCGGAAAGGATGAAGAAAGGCCGCGACCGGCTGCTGGAGCTCAATTCCTTCGACCGTGCCGCGGCGAGCAAGATCATCGAGCGTGTGCGTGCCGCGGATGCGGATCCCTTCCTCCGCGCGTTCCTGTTGGAGTTGGTCGATCATTTCGGCGTGCGCATCAAGGAGCACGAGGAGGGCGATGTCTTTCTCGATCCCAGTCACGCTTACGTCGAAGGTTTTCCTTCCATCCCGGCCGATGGCATGCTCGCTACGTTCAGCCGCCAGCGCGCGATCGCGCGCGAGGATATACGCTTCCTCTCCGCCGATCATTCGCTTGTGCAGGATGCCATCGATCTCCTGATCGAGTCGAAGAGTGGCTCCACTGCCTTTGGCCGTATCGTCACGGATGAGCCCAATCTCCTGCTCGAAGCGATCTTCGTGCTGGAGACAGTCGCGGAGTCCCGCTGGCACGTGGATCAGTTTCTCGCGCCTACGCCTGTGCGGGTGGTCGTCGACCTGCGTGGTGAGGATATTACGGCTGAGCGTCCTGCTGCGGCGCTCGCGGCCGATTTCGAAGATGGCAACATCACCCGCTTTCTCGAGCGCCCCGGTTTTAATGCCGGTGTGCTCAAGAGTCTGCTGGAGTCCGCTTCCGACGGCGCCGAGGCTCAGGCCGCCACCCTCCGTCGCGAAGCCGAGGCGCGCGCCACTGCCGTGCTCAAGGCCGACGTGCAGCGCCTGCTCGACCTCCGCAAGCTCAACGACCACGTGCGCCCCGAGGAGGTTGCCCTCGCTCAGGAGCAACTCGAGCGCACGCGTGCCGCCATCCAGTCCGCCCGTCTGCGGCTCGATGCCCTGCGCCTGATCGTGGAGGGCGAGTCCGACGACGACTGATCCTGCCCCCGCCCGCCATGGGATGACAGACATTTTCTCGTCTCCGCTTTGCGGTCGGGCAGCTGTCTTGTAGGCTCCTGGGCATGGACTACAGACCACTCGGGCGTTCGGGATTCAAGGTGCCGGTGCTCACTCTCGGCACCGGCACATTTGGCGGCCACGGGCCGATGTTTTCCTCCTGGGGCGCGACGGACGTGAAGGAGGCTACCCGGCTCGTCGATATCTCGCTCGATGCGGGGCTCACGATGTTCGATTCGGCCGATGTGTACTCCGGCGGCGCAGCTGAGGAGATCCTGGGCGGTGCCATCAAGGGCCGTCGCGACAAGGTGCTGCTCTCCACCAAGGCGACGTTTCGCTCGGGTGAGGGGGCCAATGACGTGGGCTCCTCTCGCCACCATCTTACGCGCGCCGTCGAGCGCGCATTGCGTCGGCTCGGCACCGACTACATCGACCTCTTTCAATTGCATGGCTTCGATGCGATGACGCCGCCCGAGGAGACCCTGCAAACTCTCGATGAGTTGGTGCGCGCTGGGAAGATTCGCTACCTCGGCGTTTCCAACTTTTCCGGCTGGCATCTTATGAAGTCGCTTGCGCTGGCCGATCGTCACGGCTGGACGCGCTATGTCGCGCACCAGGCCTACTACTCGCTCGTCGGCCGTGACTACGAGTGGGAGCTTATGCCGCTCGCGCTCGATCAGGGCGTGGGTGCGGTGGTCTGGAGCCCGCTTGGGTGGGGTCGCCTCACCGGCAAGCTTCGCCGTGGCCAGAGCAAACCGGAGGTGAGTCGTCTCAATGGCCAGGTGGCCCGGGAGAAGGGTCCTCAAGTCCCCGACGACTATCTCTTCGATGTCGTCGATGCGCTCGACCTTGTTGCAAAGGAGATTGGCAAGACCATCCCGCAGGTCGCTCTCAACTGGTTGCTCCAGCGCCCCTCTGTTTCTACCCTTGTGATCGGTGCGCGCAATGAGGAGCAGCTCCGTCAGAATCTCGGCGCTGTCGGTTGGTCGCTCACCCCCGATCACGTGGCGCGGCTCGATCGAGCCAGCGAGCGCCCCAAGGCCTATCCGTACTGGCACCAAGCGGGCTTCGCCGAGCGCAATCCCCCGCCGGTGTAGCGCTTTTGAGTCTACGGCGATGCACCCGCCAATGGCGCGGCGCGGGTTGCTCTTCGACGCCGCAGCAAATCGGCGGCTTTTCCCCTCCTGGGGCGGTGCCGACGGCCGGATAGGCGAGCGCGGTAGCCCTGTGGCGTGCGTCTCACGCGCCGCCTTTTCTTTCGGAGGCTCTCCGCCCTGCCTGTCGCTTTTGCTTTGAGCCGGGGCCGGAATTTTGCGGCGTAGTGCGGTCACGATGCTCTGGCTCTACCGCCTCGCGTTCCTCCCGGTGCTGCTGGTCGCCGCGCCTTATTACCTGTTGCGCATGCGCAAGCGGGGAGGGTACGCCGCGCACTTCGGGCATCGCTTTGGCGGGCATCCGACCTTGCCGCCGTGGCGGCCTGGCGCACCGCGCATCTGGGTGCAGGCCGTGAGCGTGGGCGAGATGCTCGCCATCGGCCCCATCCTCAAGGCGCTGCACGCCGACGGCGTGGAAATCTATCTGACCACGACGACGAGCACCGGCTTCGAACTCGCCAGGAAAAACTACGGCGCGGTCACCATGGGCATTGGCTATTTCCCCATCGATTTCTGGCTCTGCTCCGCGCGCGCGTGGCGGCGCATCGCGCCCGATGTGGCGATCGTCGTCGAGGGAGAGCGCTGGCCCGAGCATTTGTCGCAAGCGCAGCGCCGCGGTGTGCCGGTGCTGTGTATCAATGCCCGTCTTTCCGACCGCAGCTTTGCGCGGATGCAAGCCTTTCGTCCTGCCGTGCGGCTGATGACGGAAGGTATCACGCGTCTGCTGCCGTGTGCGGCGCAGGACGAGGCGCGTTTTGCCGAGCTCGGCGTGCCCCGCGAGCGCATGGCCGTGACGGGCAACATCAAGCTCGATGTGCAGATCGTCCCGCTCACCGACGCGGAGAAAACTCAACTCCGCCACGAGCTCGGCCTGCCCGACCTGCCGGTCGTGCTCGGCTCCTCGACGTGGCCCGGCGAGGAAGCGGCGTTATTCGCGGCATGGAAACAAGCGTATGCCGCCGGGCTTCGGTGTGCGCTCCTGCTCGTGCCGCGGCATGCGGAGCGGCGCGGCGAGATCGAGCGGCTGCTGGAGGAGGAGGGGCAGGGGGCGCGCTACCATTTTCGCTCTCGCGGTGCGGCGAGCGGCGATGTCGATGTGGCTGTCGGCGATACCACGGGCGAGCTGCGAAAATTCACGCAGCTCGCCGATGTGGTATTTGTCGGCAAGAGCCTGCCCCCCCACACCGAGGGCCAGACCCCCGTCGAGGCCGCCGCCCTGGGCAAGCCCATCCTCTTGGGGCCGGGGATGAGCAATTTCCGCGCGATCGTCTCCGATCTCAAAGCGCGTGGCGCCGTGCGCGAGGTGGGCACTCCCGCCGCGCTCGTCGACGGCGTGGCTGAGCTGCTGCGTGATGCTGCTCAGCGCTCCACCTTGTCGAGCGCCGCCGCGCAGTGGCAGCGCGACAATGGTGGCGCGGTCGCGCGCACCCTGGTAGAGATTCGTAGAGTCGTGGCGGCGCTCAAAATAAACGGCTCCCGCTGATGGCACGCGCTTTGCGGTGCAGGAAGATCATGGGCGGTAATTACGCAAAATTGGTGATTGATCCAGCCGGGACAAAACGTAGGGTCGCCGTTTTTGATTGATGCAGTCTCACGGTCCCAAGCGCATCTATACACCCCATTCGCTCGAGTTTTGGTTTGGCAAACTTGAAAACGACTGGGCCGGCGCTTTCTCTGAGACTCAACTGGAGTCTGGTCGCCAAATCTATCGTGACGGCCAAGTTAGGGAGCTGGAGCTTACGGATAAGGATGCCATCGTGCATCGCCGTATCGACAAGAAGGATGAGTATGCCGTCATCGAGTGGACTGCCGAGGGTCTCGCGGTTCGCTCCTCGTCCACAGATCGTGAGCTGGCCCATGCCCTTGCCGTTGCCGGCCTGCACGAGATCGAGGAATTGGTCGCCGACGAGATTTCTCCGCTCCCCGAGGGCGGAAATGGCTCCAGCCACCACGGCCCCGCGCACGACAACGGCCACCTCGATCCCCATGCACCCCGCAGCATCTTGAGTGGTAACGGTGCTGCGAAGATCGGGCACTCCCCTGGCAACGGCCACCCCCCCGCCGGCCTTTCCCGCGCCGCCTCCACCGCCAGCAAAGGCGGCACGATCAATGGCGGCCCCTCCCGCACCTTGGTGCTCGTCTTCAAGACCAAGACGACAGGCCTCACCTTTCAGGCCATGTGGCTTGGCTCCGATAAGAAATCGAAGCACCCTGCGCTCGGCCCCGATGCCCATGCCAATGGCCACGCGCACCCCACCTCGAGCGAGCGTGCCAAGTTGATCGGCCTCGCCGCTTACGCGCGCAAGGCGCACTTTCATTACAGCCAGGAGACGGGCATCTACACGATGGAGTCGCTCGTCGAGATTCCCAATTTCCTCAAAGTCGTCCTCCCTGCCTGGCGAAAGCTCTTTACCGTCGAGCTGGATGATAAATCTGCCAATCTGATCAAGGGCACTCGGCTCGTGGAGATCGAGGCGGTCGCCGAGCGCGCGCCGTCTTCCGGGGCTCGCGGCGCAGGCGAGGTCACCGCGCTCAATCTTCGCTGGATCTTTCGCACGGGCGAGCGCATGCTCACCGATAGCGAGGTCAGCACGCTGCTTAAGAAAGACGGCCAGCCTGTCATCCTCCCCAATCTCGGCATCGTCGCCCTCCCGGCTGATAAGTGGGAGAGCTACAGCGCCTGGCAGAAGAATGTCGATGAGAGCCAGCCCGCTCAGGGCCACACCGCCGCCGACGTCGCGCCCCTCTCGCCCTACCTCATATTCTCCCTTTTTAATGACGCACGGCTGAAGCTCACGCTCTCCCCCGAGATTGAGGCCTGGCGTCAGCAGGTGCTTGGCGCTCCGGCATCTCCCCCGCCGCTCCCTGAGTTGCTGCGCCCTTACCAGCGCCGCGGTGTGGAGTGGATGGCGCACCTTTGCGACGTAGGCTGCCACGGCTTGCTGGCCGACGAGATGGGTCTCGGCAAGACGATCCAGGTGCTCTCGCTGCTCGCCTCGCGGCGCGCTACCGATAAGCCCAGCATCATCGTTTGCCCCGCGAGCGTGGTGCCGGTATGGCGCGAGGAAATCGGTAAATTCTTCCCGGGCCTCGCGGTCGACGTGCTCAAGACCGGCCACGATTTTTCTCAAAGCGAAAAGCCCGTCGTCTGGCTCGCGAGCTATACGCAGCTCCGCAAGCACCGCGCGCTCCTGCCCGCCCGTGAATTTGCCTACGCCGTGCTCGACGAAGGCCAGTTCATCAAGAACCCCGACGCCAAGATCACGCAGACCTGCTTCGCGATCCGCTCCACGCATCGCATCGTCCTCACCGGCACCCCGCTGGAAAATCGTCAGCTCGATCTCTGGAGCATCTTCCGCTTCCTGCTGCCCGGCCTGCTTGGCTCGCGCGCCGCGTTCGAGGCTGCCCTCACGGTCGATCGCGATAAGACGCTTACCCGTCTCCGTGCTCAACTTGCGCCCTTCATCCTTCGCCGTACCAAGAAGGAGGTCGCCACCGAGCTCCCTGCCAAGATCGAGATCGATCTCATCTGCCCGCTCACGGATGTGCAGCGCGCCGAGTACGGCCGCATCTGCTCGGAAGGCCTCGAGCGCCTCGGCGACGATGTCGGCGCCGCCATGCGGGAAAAGTCCTTCGGCTTCCTCGCGCTCCTCACCCGCCTCCGCCAGACCTGCTGCGATCCCGACATGCTGCCCTGGCTCAAGGCGCCTCTCACCGATTCCGGCAAGATCAACCTCCTTGTTGAGAAACTCGCCGAGATCGTGGGCAGCGGCCACAAGGTCGTGATCTTCTCCCAGTTTGTGATGCTGCTCGACCGGGTCCGCGAAGCGCTCGCCAGGCATTTCCCCGATCTCCCGCGCTACGAACTCACGGGCATGACGCTCGATCGCCTCAAGCCCGTCCAAGGCTTCCAGACGGCCAACGGCGCGGCTGCCATGCTGGTCTCCCTCAAGGCCGCCGGCACGGGCATCACCCTGCACGCGGCTGATTACGTCTTCCTTCTCGATCCTTGGTGGAATCCCGCGGTCGAGGCGCAGGCCGTGGATCGTGTCCACCGCATCGGCCAGACCAACACGGTTTTCGTGTACCGCATGGTCACCGCCGGTACTATCGAGGAGCGCATTCAGGCCCTCAAGGCCTCCAAGCGGGATCTTTTCGATAAGCTCATCGGCGGCCTCGGCGGCGACTTCGATCTGAGCCAGCACTTCACCTCGCTCAAGAGTCTCGTGGCGCTTACCGCCGCGCAGGTAGAGTCCGACGAAGTGCAGGAGCCGTACACTATCGATTGACCGCTGGCGCGGGCCGCGGCTATACGGGAGGACCAGCATGCGTCCTACCTGTCTTCCGGTTGCGTGGTTTTCCCACGCTGCGCTTATTGTTCTTCTCGCTCTCGGTTCTGCCTTGTACGCGGCCAAGCCCACGTGGAGGGCGGTTTCGCCCGAGGAGCTTGCTGAGACCGAGCCCAAGGTGGATCCCTCGGCTCCCGCCGAGGCCCTCTTCCTCGAGGTGCATGTCGATGATCGTTCGCTTTCGTCCGCCCGCAAGACTACCCGGTATGTTCGCTACAATATATACGATCCGGAGAAGGCCGAGAGCGTCACCCGGCTTGCCGATATCCAGTACGAGGCCTTCGGCGAGAGCGTGGAGATTTATGGGCGATTGCTGACGCCCGATGGCCGCATCGAGGAGTTCGGGCGTGAAGCGATCAAGGAGCGTCCATTGCTAAAGACTGCCCAGCAGGCTGGCTTTCTCGGCTGGCTCGCGGGGTCGGAGACCTCCGCCCGGGAGAAGTTCCTCGCCATTCCGGGCGTCGTCCGCGGTGCGGTGGTGGAGTTTTACACGCACACGGTCGATCGTGCCCCGAGCTTGATCGAAGTGGTGCTGGGGCAGATGGAGAGTGTGCCCGTCCGTTCGTTCGAATACCGCGCGCGTCTCTTCGATAGCGACTGGCTCTTCAACCGTACCTTCTACTCCAATTCGCGTACCGCCAAGGTCCTGGAGGACAAGAAGGCCAAGACCATCAGCGTCACAGCCCAAAATCTTCCGGCCTACGAAACCGAGCCCTTCAGCGGGCCGATCACCGATCAGATTCTCACTATCTTCAATTGCTACGAGTACTCCACCTCGATTCTCGAGCCGCGCTCGGGCAAGGTCCCCATCCCCGACGATGTAAAGGCCAAGTCCGGCCCTTGGGCTTACTATGCCACCATCACGGAGTGGGAGGCCCGCGACAAAGGCTACCCAACGAAGCGACTGAAAGCGCTCGCCGCCGAGATCGTGCAAGGAGCCAAGAACGATTCCGAGAAGGCTCGGGCGATTCATCGCTGGACTCGTCAGCATTTCCAGGGCTTTCGCGTGCAGTTCCCGACGGGGGAGCGCGATCGTACGCCTTCGGCCATCGATCACACTCGGATGACGGAGCCGCGTTCCGTCGATGATATTATCGACTGGCAGAAGGATAAGTACGTTAAGATCGAGGCGCTCGATTTTCTGTGGCTTGCCTTCGGCCTCTGCCGCGAGGCCGGGCTGGCCGTTCATGTGATCATGCTGCCCGATCGCGAGCTGGCGGGGTTTACTGAGAGTGCGGTCTCTCGCCTGTTCCTCCCCGATCGAGGGCTTGCGCTCGCTGTGGGCGACAAGTGGGAATTTTTCGCGCCTCACGCCCGCCACGCGCTCCCGTATAATATGCTCCCCTGGGAAAATGAAGGGCAGGTCGGCCTTCTGGCGCTCCCTCACAAGCAGCAATTCATCCCCGTCCCTATTTCCGACGCGCAGCGCTCCTTGGTCGGCACCGGCGGTGCGCTGTTGCTCGATGAGCGTGGCACACTTGGCGGGAGTTTCATGCGCCGCTTCACCGGCCAGGCCGCTGTGCCGGTGCGCGGCGCCATCCGCGATGCCATGGTCGAGGCGCGCCACGACAAGGCGCGCAGTCTTCTCAAACTCAAGTTCGAGGGAGCCGAGATCAAGGTGACTGCCATTGCCGGTCTCGATGACCCCGACGCGCCTCTCGATATCACCTGCTCACTCCGCTGGGAGGGCTTTGCCGTGAAGACGAAAGATCGCCTCATCGTCCGGCCTCTGCCGTTTCGCATGGAGGCAGTCACACCCTTTCCCGCTGAGAAGCGTCGCCGCGCTGTGTACTTCCCCCGGCTGTGGCAGGAGCTGGACCAGATGGTCATCACGTGGCCGGAGGGCTACGAACTCGAAGGCGCTACTCCGCTGTCGCCCGTCACGACTTCCGTCCTGCACTACAAGGTGGAGCTCTCCTCGGAGGCGGATAAGCGCCGGCTCCACGCCCGGCGTACCTTCGAGTCGAGCCTCGTCGTTTTGCCAGTCGATAAGTATGAGCCCCTGCGTAGCTTCTACGATCACGTGACGCGCGGCGATCAGGTGGAGGCCGTCCTCGTGAAGCAGGCCAAAAAGGAGGCCTCTCCATGATGCGCGGGTGGCTCGTCTGTTGTCTTTTGGTCAGTGCCCTCTCGGCCACGCTGCGAGCTGCCCGCCCGCCTGAGTGGGTCGCACCGCACCTTGCCGTCCCCACGCCTCCCACGAAGCGCAGCGCCTTGATGCTGCACCATTATGAGGACGTGCGCTACCTCAGTGAGGAGCGGGTTCGCCGTACCATCCGGGGTGCGATCCGCATCACCGCCGCTCAGGGCCGGGATCGAGCTATCTGCGCCTACACGCTGAATCCCAATGTCGAAAAGATCATTTCGGCGCAGGCGTGGATTATCGATCCGACAGGTAAGCGGGCCGACCCGTTTCCCACCACTCACTTCACGGATACGCCGAGCCGCTTTGGAAATCATTTCTGGCTGCAGCAGCGTACCGTGTCGTTTGCTGCCAGCTCGCTGGTTGAAGTGGGCGGGGTGCTCGCTTGGGAGTTTCAGGTCGAATCGCTCGTCGGCGTTTGGGATGTCGGTTGGAGCTTCGAGGGCGGTATGCCGGTGCTTAGTAGCGTCTTTGAAGTGACGCCGATGCCCGGCGGTCGCATCGAGCACCACGCTACGGGCGCGCGCGTGCCCGCCCCCGTGCCGGGTAAAGCCCCCGGCGGGCTCCGCTGGGAATTGCTTTCGACTCCGTCCGAGCGAGCCGATTCGCCCGATGGGTTTCAGCCGCTCGTGGCCCGTGTCTCCGCGCGGGCGGTGCAGGGCGAGGGCAAGGCTGCGGTGGCCACGTGGGCTGATTTCGCGCGCTTCTCTGCCGGTATCCTCGAGGGTCAGCAGACCATGACTGATGAGGTGCGCGCGCGCGCTGAAGCGCTCGTGGCCGGCCGGAGCGGTCGCTGGGAGCGCATCCGCGCCGTCGGTGAATTTCTCCAGCGCGACATCGCTTACCTTTCGGTGAGCCTGGGCAAGGATTACCTTGCCGGTTATCGTCCCCACGTGCCGGGCGATGTGCTGAAAAACCGCTTCGGCGACTGTAAGGACAAAGTTACTCTCATGATCGCGTTGCTTCGCGCGCTCGGCGAGACGGCTTATCCCGTGCTCGTCGCCTCCGATGAGCCGACGGACGTGCTGAAGGACTGGCCGAGCGCCGTCTTTAATCACGTGATCGTGGGCCTGCCCGTCGACGCGGAGGTTCCTGCGCACTGGCCGGTGGCTGATGCGCCGGGTATCGGTCGGCTCGTGATGTTTGATCCTACCGATCGCTTTACCCCCCTGGGCTTGCTGAGTTCCGGCGATCAAGCCGGTTACGGGCTGGTGGCGCACTCAAAGAGTGAAGGTCTCGTCCCGATGCCCGCCGCCGCGCCCGAGGTCAATGCCTACACCGCCACGCTGGTTGCCACCCTAGATTCCAATGGCGACATGCACGTGAAAGCCGAGGAGCGGATGCGCGGCGAGCGCGGGGTCGCCCGCCAGGCGCGGCGTGAGCAGCAAAATGCCGAGCAGGCGAAGAGCGCGCTCGAAAGCCGCCTTCGCGATGAGGGCTTGATCGCGCAGAAGGTGCTGTCGACCGAGGAGTGGTCCGACGAGCGCGGCGAGCACCGTCTCAATCTCGAGTTTGTCGCGCTTCGCTACGCCCGTCGTGCCGGTGGCATGAGCATGGTCTCCCCCGGCATCCTTTCGCTCTACGAGCGGCTCTCGCCATGGAAAACCGAGCGCGAGGGCGTAGCTTGGCTCCGCGCCGGTGCGTGGCACAAGCGCGTGACGCTCAAATACCCTGCGGGCATGAAGGTGGTCGAATTGCCCGATAATTTCTCCGCCGATGGCCCTCAGGGCTCGGCGAGCATCGCCTACAAACAGGAGGGCGACGCGCTCGAGGTCCACGTCACGTTGAAGCACCGCGGCGGCCTCCTCGAGCGCGAGGAGTATGAGCAACTGCGTGCGATGCTGGCCAACTTCGCCGAAGCCGAGCGCCAGCCGATCCTCCTCCGCGGTGGCGTGGTGCCCGTCCCGGCGAAGAAGTGAAGCGAGTGCCGGCCTCGGATATCGCTACTTGATCGACGCCCTTGCCCCGAAGAGTCCCCAGCCGAAGAGCTGGTCGAGTGCGAGGAGCCAGAGTGCGGCGACGTAGAGCCAGACGAGGATAAGCGCGATCTGGCCATAGCGGCGTTTGCGCGGGTCGGCCGAGTCGAGCCACGAGGTGGCAGGTTCGGCCGCGGGGGCCGCAGCGGTGCCAGTCGGGAGTGCGCCCGGGGGTGTCGGAGTGGGAGCGGGCTGGGATTTTTTCTTGGCGGGCTTCGCGCTCATCGCGGCGCCATCGTGCGCTCCCCGGCGGCTAGCGCAAGACCGCGCCTCGCTCGGGGCCTGTGGAAAATTTTTGTGCGGGCTTGTTTATCGGAGCGGTCGATTTACCATGGCTGCTGGTGAATCTGACGATCGAATGTAGCGACAGGCCCTTCGCTGGGGCAGGGGGCGATCAAGTCGCCCGACGATGAAGGCGATTGTCGAACCCGGAGTGTTGATGCGCCGGATGCTGCGCTTGCTGCGCTGGCGCGTCTGGATTCAAGAGAAGCTCCAGCCGACGGAGTGGCAGGTCACGCTCATGTGGGCCGGGCTTGCGGGTTTCATGGGGGCCTTGGCCGCCATTATGTTCATGACGCTCACCGAGCGAGCCCACGAATGGTTTGGTGATTCCCGTCTCGGCGTGGTCGACTCGATGGCCAAGCTGCCGTGGTGGGGTTGTTTGCTGGTTCCCACGCTCGGTGGCGCGCTTGCGGGCGTCGTGCTTCTCTGGGGGCAGCGGCTCACCCGCGCGCAGAGCTCTACGGACTACATGGAGGCTATTGCCATCGGCAGCGGTCATGTCCCGGTGCGATCCAGTCTGGTAAAGTCGGCTGCCGCCCTGTTTTCCATTGGCTCCGGTGGATCCATTGGGCGCGAGGGTCCCATGGTGCAGCTGGCGGCCGTCATGGCGTCATCGGTCGGGCGCTGGCGCAAGTTCTCGCCCCCTCAGTTGCGCCTCTTGGTGGCCTGCGGTGCTTCCGCAGGCATCGCGTCGGCTTACAATGCGCCGATCGCGGGCTCTTTTTTCGTCGCGGAGATTATCCTCGGCACCATCGCGATGGAGAGCCTGGGCCCTCTCGTCGTCTCCGCTGTCGCGGCGACGCTCACGGTCCAAGTGCTTACGGCCGCCCACGTGATGTACAAGGTTCCGATGTTCAACCAGGTCTCCATCTGGGAGATTCCCGGCTACATTGTCCTGGGTTTTATCGTCGGTGCGATGGCGCCCCTTTTCCTTCGGTCGCTGAAGCGCGCGGAGGCGTTTTTCGTTTCCCTCAAGCTGCCGCTCGTGGCGCGTCTCGCTTTGGGCGGTTTGATCGTCGGCGCGATCGCGATCGAGGTGCCGCAGGTGGCCGGCAATGGCTACTCTGTCGTCGTCGAGATCGTAAATGGCCGGATGGTGTGGATGGCGTTGCTCGGCCTGATGGCGTGCAAGTGGCTCGCTACCATGTCGTCGTTTGGCTCGGGCGCTCCGGGCGGTGTCTTTACTCCGTCCCTGTTCATGGGGGCGTGCGCGGGCTATCTATTCGGCACGGGGCTGCATGAGCTCTTCCCCGGCGCGGCGGTGGATCCCCGGGCCTTCGCCCTCGTGGGGATGGGCGCGTTCCTCTCTGCGGCCAGCCATGCGCCTGTGATGGCGGTGATCATGCTCTTCGAGATGACGCTGAGTTACGATATTATCCTGCCTCTGCTCCTTTGCAGCGTCATCGCGTATTACACGGCCAAGAGCCTGGAGGGTTCGTCGCTCTATAGCGAAGCTCTGAAGCGCAAGGCTGCCGCCGCCCCCGATCCCACGCTGGGCGAGGGCCGCGTGGCCGATATGATGCGGCCCAACCCGCCCACGCTCGCGCCCACGGCGCACTTTGCCGACATCGCCCGCATGTTTCTCAACGTGCGCGTCAATAATCTCTACGTGATTGACGACACGGGGAAGTTTCTCGGCGTCGTCGCGCTGCACGATATCAAGCCCTACCTCGGCGAACCCGATCTCGCGGAGCTGGTGATCGCGCGCGATATCCTGCGCGAGGATTTCCCCCGCGTCGCGCCCGATCAGCCGCTCACGGATGCGCTCGGGGGTTTCCTCGGCATCGTGGCCGAGCGTCTGCCGGTCGTCGACCCCGATGGGCTCCTGCGTGGGAGTCTTTCGAAGAGCGATCTGTTGCTCGCGTTGGTCGAGCGCCGCAAGAAGCCGCAAGGCCAGCCGGAGCTGAGCGTCAATCCTGCCAGCGGCACGGTTTCGGCCGCTCCGTTTACCGAAAGCGCCAAGCGCTAGCTGGGTGCCCCAGGGCGTGACTGTCCCCAGGGCTGGATGTCGTCGCGAAGCCTCCTCTGCTTGACGCCGGCTGGCTCACCACGACCCCGCCCGGGCGACGGGCTGCAGCTCGCCGCGTGGCATGGGGAGGTCAAGGCGCTGGATCACGCCATGCAGCAGCAGCCGACGCTGCGCGGGAGAGAGACCTGGTTCGAAAACGGCGAACCGGTACTCCTCAAAGGCGGGTGCGGAATCCCTCTGCACTACCGCGCGCATGGCGGCGTTGAGCGTGGTTTCCGCCTTTGCGGCCTCTGCGGTGCCGAGTTGCGTGGCGATCTCGGCGCCGATGGCGTTGCGCTCGTTGAGCAGCTCGGCGAGGGTGCGACCGTAGGTTTCGACCACGCTCGCGATCTCCGAGCGGATTGCCTCGGTTTTGCTCTTCATGGCAGGGCTGCTGCGCGAGGAGCGCGGCGGGATGACGACAAACTTCAGGCCGTCCGGATCGAAGCGATAATTGATTTGGATGCTGCTTTTGCGTTCGCGTTCCATGATCGCGTCGAGACGGCCGGCGGCATCGCGCTGGGCTCGGATGTAGGTCTCCATCATCCGCTCCACCCGCGCGGAGAGCGTGGGCGTGAGCGACGAGCGGATCGCGGGCGGCGCTCCGGAGGCGGGCGGCAGCGCCCGGCGGATCTCCTCCGCGAGCTTCTCGAGTTCGGCGAGGCGGGCGATTTGCTTGCCTGCCGTCGCGCCAAGCGTGTCGCCGCGCAGGATGGCTAGCCCGCCTCCGTCCTGTCGTTGCACGGCATCGTACAGCTCCTTTTTCAGGGCGGTTTTCTTTGTCTGAAATTCGGCGAGCTTGCGTGCCGCCTCCTCCGGCATCTCGGTGGGGAAGAGCACCCGCGCCGGCTCCGGCGGGAAAAACGTGAAGGGCTGCGCCGCCGTCGCCTTCGCCTGATCGTCCGAGGCCATGTGGAGCTCGATCGCTATCTCGCGCAGGAGGTGTCGCTGCTCGAGCGCCAGTGAGTCATGGTAAAAGGCGTAGCCGCGCATTACGGCTGCGATCTCGATGGGTGAATAGCCGCGCCTGTGCTTGTCGCCGAGCCGCCATTCGCGATAGGCCGTCCAAGAGGCGTGGCTCAGCGCGAGGTTGCGACGGAGCTTTTCTGCCGTTTCTTCGAGCTGCTTGAGTGGTGCGGCCTGCGTGGCGGAAAATGCCACGAGCGCCTCGAGGCGTGCTCCTGCAGCAAAGTCGCTTACGCGGGCGATTTCCTCGCGCAGCTCACGGAGCAGTCTGCTGCGGGTGAGGTCGTAGGCTTCGAGCTGGCTGCGCTGGGTATCCTTCAGCTGCCGAAGATGATAGCGCGAGCCGAGGTGTGGGTAGAAAACGTCGCTCACGAACGGCGCCAGTTCCGCCGGCGCGCTCGCGCGGCCATCCGGCGGTTGCGGAGTTCGGTTTACCGCGCGGCCCAGCGGTGGCGGATTGGGCGGGTAGAAAATGGGCAGCCGCTGCGGCTCAAGTTGCCGATCGTTTGTGCTCGAAGTCCCCTCGTTGAATTGGGCAAGAGCTGATGTCCCAACGACAAGCCAGCCTGCCGCGAGCAGCAAAAGTTCGCGGGGGAGACGGGCGCATCGAGCGGGGGAGCGGCTCATGGCGACACTGCAAATGTCAGCCAATTGTGCGCCGCTTGTCTAGCCTGCGGGAGATAAGCCGATCAATGATGGCCGAAGGCCTGCCCGAGGCGCACGACGCCGTAGCCAAGAAGGGCGGTGACGGGGAGCGTCAGCACCCACGCCCAAAGGATGCGGCTCACCACGCCCCACTTCACGGCGCTCAGGCGCTTCGTGGCGCCCACGCCCATGATGGAGGTCGAGATGATGTGCGTGGTGGAGACCGGGACGCCGAGCGTGGTGGCGCCTTGGATGATGACGGCGGCGGTCGTTTCCGCCGCAAAACCGTGTACCGGCTGCAGCTTCACCATCTTGTGGCCCATCGTCCGGATGATGCGCCATCCGCCAGCGGCGGTGCCGGCGGCCATCACGAGGGCGCAGGTGATCTTCACCCAAAGGGGCACGTCGGCGCTTTTCTCGATCCGCAGGAAGCCGAGCCAGTCGGGCAGGGTGGCAAAGGCACCGGAGGCCGTGCCGGTGGCCAGGGCCAGGGTGATGATGCCCATGGTCTTCTGCGCATCGTTGTGGCCGTGGCCGTAGCCCATGAAGCCGGCGCTGAGGAGCTGCGCCTTGCCGAAAACCCGGTTGACGAAAACCGGCGTGGCTTTGCGGAGGCAGGCCATCAGCACGTACATGAAGAGCCCGCCGACGACGAAGCCGATCAGCGGCGAGGTAAACATCGGCAGCACCACCTTGGGCCACAGGCCCATGGCCGATCCCTTGCCGTCGATTTCAGACCAGATCAGGACGCCCCATTTCCCCTGCGCCGTGGCGATGGCCGCGCCGCACAAGCCGCCGATGAGCGCGTGGCTGGAGCTGGAGGGCAGGCCGAGCCACCACGTGAAAAGATTCCAGAAGATCGCACTCAGCAATGCTCCGAATACCGTGAACATCGAGACGGCGTCGCTCTGCACGAGCCCGCTGCTGATGGTCTTGGCGACCGCGGTGCCGGCGAGCGCGCCGATGAGATTCCAAAACGCCGCCCACGCCACCGCCTGGCGGGGCGTCAGCACCTTGGTCGAAACCACGGTGGCGATGGAGTTGGCCGTGTCGTGGAACCCGTTGATGTACTCGAACACCAACGCCGCGAACAGAACGAGAAAGAAGAGAGTCATGAGCCAGTCGTCCCGCTCAGGAGTGCTTCAGCACGATCTGGAGGACGATGTTGCCGGCATTGCGGCAACGGTCTACGGCCTGCTCCGCCATCTCATAAAGGGTCTGGAGAATAACGAGTTCCTTGGCGTCGTAAGGGCCTTGGTACAGCTCCTTCAGGTGGGCCAGCATCACCTTGTCGGCCTCGCCTTCGGCGTACTGCAGGCGGTCATTGGCGTCGCGGATTTTCTCGATGTTGGTGCCGAGACGGAGCTGCTTCACCATGTAGACGACGGCTTCGGCCGCCTGGGACATCAGCTCGGCTTGGCGCTGGAAGGCCGCATGCGGCACGCGGCCGGGATAGATCGAGAGGCGCTCCACGATTTTCTCGATGACCTTGGGGATGCGGTAGAGGGCGAAGGAGAGGGCCTCGATATCCTCGCGCTCGAGCGGGGTGACGAAGGTCTTGCTCAGCTCTTCCGTCATGGTGTGGCGGATCCGCTTCTCCTTGCGGCGCGTCTGGATAAACTCGTCCAGCGAGGTGGAAGGGCTTCCGCCCGCGCCCATCTTCTTGATGTAGGCGGCAAAGAGATCGACACTTGTCTTGGCCTCTTCGGCGCCAGCTTCCAGCAGGTCGAAGAACTTGTCGTCTTTTCCGAGCAGTTTTTTGAGCGAAATCATTCGTCGACTGGCTACCGGCGAATGTTACGGTTGTGAAACAAAATCTCCCTTATGACGCCGGCTTGTTCCGACCCTGCAGCGTGATCCAGAGGTAGCCGATGCGCTCCCGGACGGCGAGGGTGGTGCGGCCCAGGTTTTCCACGTCCCAGAAGAGGTCGCTGAAACTGAAGCTATCGAGGTCGTGCGTGCGGAAATCGGCGGGGCAGGCCACGGCGGCGACGCCCACGTGGCGAAAGAGCGCCATCGAGCGGGGCATATGCCAGCTGGAGGTGACGACGGCGACGGGGGCATCACCGGCGATCCGGCGGAGCGCCCTGGCTTCGTCCTCGGTATCGTGGGCGTTATCGATTGAGAGGATGCGATCGCGGGGCACGCCCAGCACCGTGGCGGCATGGGCGAGCATCGATGCATGACTGGGAGCGCCATCCACGATGAGCGGGCCGCTGACCACCAGCTGGGCCTCGGGCAGCACGCGCATGATGCGGGCGGCTTCGACCACGCGCCCCAGCACCGCGCTGGAAACGAGGGAGGTGCCGGGCAGATCAGGGGTGAAGCCACCCCCGCCTCCGAGCACGATCACATACTTGCACGGGGCGAGCGACGGAGGGATCGGCTTGCCGGCGACGAAGTCGGGCATGGGTGGGTAACGTGTCTCGAGCGGGCGGAGAAGACCGCGGGAGACGAAGTGATTCCCCGCGAGCATGAGCAGGCCGAGCCCGCCGAGGAGGAGCGTACGGCCGGTGCGCCGCCACGTTGTCCAGCGCAGGAAGATCAGCCCCGCCAGCATCGCGGCGATGCAGAAAGGAAATGGCATCAGCCAGTAGGAAACCGCCCGCTTGAGCTCGATCAGAAACATCGCCCCAGCAAAAGCAGCCCGAAGGCTGCGGGCGAGCATGGGATTGTGTGATTGGCGGTTGCTTGGGGCGGAGGAACACGTTTGCTCAAGGAGAGTTTACCCATCCCCGCATGAAGACCCTCCTGCTTGCCTTGTCGCTGGCTCTGGCCGGTGGCGTGGCCGCCACCGCGGCCGAAGCCTATAAAATCGCCGTGATCCCCAAGGGCACGACGCACGAATTTTGGAAGTCCATCCACGCCGGCGCGATCAAGGCCCAGCGCGAGCTGGCTGCCGAGGGCGTGACCGTCAACGTGATCTGGAAAGGCCCCCTGCGCGAGGACGACCGCGAGCAGCAGGTGCAGGTCGTGGAGAATTTCATCGCGCAGCGGGTGAATGGCATCGTGCTTGCGCCCCTCGATCGCAAGGCCCTCGCGAACCCGGTCGAGATGGCCACGCGAGGCAAGATCCCCGTCGTCGTGATCGACTCGGGCCTCGATTCCAAGGCGCCGGCTTCGACCGTGGCGACCGACAATCGCGAAGGTGGCCGGATCGCAGCGCGCAATCTGGGGCGGATGCTTGGCGGCAAGGGCAACGTAGCGATGCTGCGCTACGCGGTGGGCTCGGCCAGCACCGAGGCGCGCGAGGAGGGTTTCCTCGAGGTGATGCGCAAGGACTTTCCCGAGATAAAACTGGTTTCCATCGACCAGCACGCGGGTCCGACGCGCGACACGGCCAAGCGCTCGGCGGAAAACCTCCTGAACCGGCACGGACGCCAGTTGCAGGGCGTCTTCGCCGCCAATGAATCGTCTGCCGTGGGCATGCTGCTGGCCCTGCGCGACGCGGGCCTTGCGGGTGGCAAGGTGAAATTCGTCGCCTTCGATTCCGGCGAAACGCTCAACGCAGGACTCAAGGCCGGCGATATCCAGGGCATGGTGGTGCAGAACCCGATGCGCATGGGCTATCTCGGCGTGAAGACCATCGTGGCCGCGCTGCAGGGCAAGAAGGTCGAGGCGGTGATCGATACCGGAGTGGGTTTTGTGACGAAGGAGAACTTCGATGCCCCCGAGATGGCCGACATCGTGAAGCCGCCGCTGGACAAGTACCTGAAGTGAACTGGCCGCGGCATCCCACCTAAGGGGCGGGACGGGCGATTTCAAGGAAC
>CAYZPV010000059.1:0-6270 GCA_964480585.1 uncultured Opitutus sp.
CTCGTCGCCGCCACCTACCGCGAAAAAGACGGCGTCGCCGCCTATCGCGAACTCGTCGCCCTTGCCGCCGTCACCCGCCATCCTGCCACAGCAGCCCTTCAGGCCGAGCTCAAGCAGTACGAGCTCAACTTCAAGGACCTCGAGGATCAGTGCTGCCCGCCCAGCGAGGCCATCCTGAGGGAAAAGGTCTGGCAGCCCGCTAAATCCTGACCACTCCGCCTTGCGCAAATCTCTTCCGCGAAGACGCTTTGATGGTCGCCTGCAGCTTCCCTCCTTTACCTAGAACTTCACCGCCCGCCCGTCGTCCTTCCCCCTATGCCCAAACCCTCTCCACTCGCCATCGCCCTCCTGGCCCTGAGCCTGGCGTGCGTGCTCGTGGTCACCTGGTTTTGGCAGCACGGCAGCACGGTTTCGGCATCCCTGCCGCCTTCCTCCCGTCCGTCGGCCACCGCGCTCCCTGCCCCGTCTCTGCCCGCCCCGGCCCGCGCCGCCGATCCCCGCCTCGCGCTCGCCCCGCTTCTTGCCGCCCTCGAGCAGTCCCTCCTCCGTGGCGATGCCCGGCCCGATGAGGCCGTCCTCACTTTTAAGGACGACGACGCCCTCCGCGCCTTCCTCGCCCGCGCCAGCGCCGCCGGCCTCACCGTCGTCTCTCGCCTCGATGCCCTGCGCTCCCTCCGCGTGCGCTACGATTCTTTCGATGCCCTGCGCGACGAGCTCCTCACCCACGGCGGCGACTACGACTCCCTCTCCGCCAATAGCCTTGTGGGCATCCCCCAGCGCCCCCTCCGCGAGGAGCGTCCCGACATCGAGCAGATCCCGTTTCGCAACGACACGCTCAACTACCTCGGCGCCACCGGCGACCGCAGCGATTGGGGCCGCGGCGTCACCATCGCCGTCCTCGATTCCGGCGTGAGCCCCGATACCACCTTCGGCGCCGGCCGCCTTCGCACTCTCGATATCGGCTTCGGCACCGCGCCCGGCGAGGGCAGCAGCGATGGCCACGGCACCAGCGTCGCCGCGCTCGCCGCCGGCCAGTCCGCCGACGCCGCCGGCGTCGCTCCTGCTGCCAATCTCCTCAGCATCCGCGTCACCGATGCCTCCGGCGTCAGCGATCTCTATACGCTCTCTCAGGCCATCGTCGCCGCCACCGATGCCGGCGCGCGCGTCATCAATGTCTCCATGGGCGGCTACGCCACCGGTGCCGCCCTCGATGCCGCCATCGCCTACGCAGAGTCCCGCGGCTCCGTCATCGTCGCCGCCGCCGGCAACGACCAGGCCTCGCAACTCGCCTGGCCCGCCGCCGATGCCCGAGTTGTCTCCGTCGGCGCGGTCGATCGCGCCGAGCAGCAGGTCACCTTTTCCAATTCCAGCCCCCGCCTCCAGCTCACCGCCCCCGGCTACGGCGTGCAGACCGCCTGGCTCGGCAATACCCGCGCCTATGTCGATGGCACCTCCGCCGCCACTCCGCTCGTCGCCGGTGCCGTCGCCGCCGTCCTCTCGCAAAATCCCTCGCTCACCGCGCAGCAGGCCGTCGCCGTCCTCACCAGCACCGCCAGCGACTGCGGCGTCCCCGGCGCCGACCCCGCCTACGGTCGCGGCATCCTCAATGTCGGCTGGGCCATGCGCCGCAACAACCTCCAGTACGTCGACACCGCCGTCGCCAGTCACTCCTACGACGACGCCACCAGCGAGGTCCGCTTCACGGTCCAAAATCGCAGCGGTCGCCCCGTTAGCGGGCTCAACCTCACCATCAGCGTCAACCAGACCTCCACCCTCCAGTCCGTTCCCATGCTCGGCCCTGGCGAGATCTTCGTCGCTCGCGTCCCCGCCCGCGAATCCACCGGCAGCGTCACCTACACGTCGCAACTCTCCAATCCCGCCGGCATCGTCGACGCGGTGCCCAACAACAATCGCCGGTCCACGATTCTCGCCCCGTCCGCCCCACCCCGCAGGTAGGGCACCCTCCCTCGCGCGCCGCTCCGGCCCCCCTTTCGATCTCGTCTGACGCTCCGCCCATTTCCGGCTGGCGCCTACCTCATTCCGGCATGTCCTTTACCGGGTGCGAAACCCGTTCCCCCTGCTCGCTCGCCTCGCCTCGTTGCTTGCCCTGCCCGCCGCCCTTTGCGCGCAGCATACCCTCGTCCTGCGCCTGCAGGACTATGCCACCGTCCCCCTCTCCGGCCAGTTTGTCGGCAGTACCGATAATTCCATCTACGCCGCGCGGGTAAATTTCCTCCGCGAGGAGCCGGGCGGCAATCCCGAGCGCTTCTTCGTCAACGATCTCAACGGCAAGCTCTACATCCTCGATCGCACCACGAGGCAGTTCACCACCTACCTCGACCTCCATCGCAACACCACGGAAAACCCTGCCGCCACCGGCCTCTTCGGCGCCTTCACGCGTGCCAACGGCTACGCCAATGGCTTCGTCACCTTCCAGTTCGACCCCGAGTATCTCACCGCCGGCAGCCCCCACTACGGCAAGTTCTACACCGTCCACATCGAGCTCGATACCAATACCGGCGACGCCCGCCGGCTGCCCAACGCCTCCGGCTTTCCCGGCTACACCAACGCCGCCGCCTACTCCCCCACCGTCGCCATCGAGGCGCCCGGCACCGATGGCTCCAGTACCCGTCAAGCCGTCCTCATCGAGTGGCAGGATGCCAACCCCCGCGATACCGTCTTTCAGGGCACCGCCCGCGAGCTCCTCCGCATTGAGTTCATCGGCCGCATCCACCCCCTCGGCGACCTCGCCTTCAATCCCCGCGCCCTGAGCGCCTCCGATCCCGATTACCGCAAGCTCTACCTTGCCGTCGGCGATGGCGGCGCGGGCGAGCAAAACAACGTCATCACCCGACCCACCCCCCAGCGGCTCGATGTTCCGCAGGGCAAGATTCTCCGCATCTCGCCCGATGACCCCGATGGCGAGGGCCCCCTCCGCTACGGCATCCCTGCCGACAATCCCTTCGCCAGCGGCGCCCCCGTCAATGGCGTCACGCCCCGCCGTGAGATCTGGGCGTCCGGCTTCCGCAATCCCCACCGCCTTTCCTGGGATCCCCTCAGCGGCGCTTTGCTCGCTTCCGACATCGGCTTCCACTCCTGGGAGGAGGTCAATATCGTGCACAAGGGCCGCAACTACGGCTGGAGCGAGCGCGAGGGCACCTACGTTTTCAATGCCCAGACCGGCCTCGCCCACACCGCCCTGCCGGCCGACGACGCCGCAAACAACTACGTGTATCCGGTTATTCAATACCCGCACAGCCCCGCCCTCGGCGTCGGCGATGCCATCGCGGGCGGCTTCGTTTACCGCGGCACGCGCATCCCCGCCCTGCGCGGCAAGTTCGTCTTCGGCGATATCACCACCGGCGAACTCTTCTACGCCGACTTCGCCGAGATGGCGGCGGCCGACGATGGCGATCCCTCTACCCTCGCCGCGATCCACTCCCTCGATGTCATGTGGGCCAGCCCCCGCGAGCCCGGCGCCCTCCGCCGCTACGATCGCCTGTACGAGATTGTCGTCGATGAGTACCGCGCCCGCGGCGGCCGCGACACCGATCTTCCTGGCGCTGCCACCGTCTCCGATCTCACCGGCGGCGGCCGGGCCGATATCCGCCTCGCCGTCGACCACGCCGGCGAGCTCTACCTCCTCAGCAAGAGCGATGGCATGATCCGCTCCCTCTCTGCTTACGATCCCGGCCTCCTTCCGCCCGCCATCTCCCGCCACCCCGTCAATCAGACCGTCGCCCCCGGCGGCACCGCCGTTTTCAGCGTCGAGGCCGGCAGCGACGCCGTCACCTACCAGTGGAAGCGCAATGGCCTCGTCATCCCCGGCGCCACTCAGCCCATTCTCATCATCTCCGCCGTCTCTCAGGCCCACGTCGGCGCATACACCGTCGAAGTCGGCAACGGCGGCTCCGGTGCACCCCGCCTGAGCAACCCCGCCACCCTCGCCGTCTCTCTCGCGGCCAATCCCGGCCGCATCGCCAATTTCTCCATCCGCTCCGCCGCCGGCACCGGCGCGCAGACCCTCATCGCCGGTTTTGCCCTCGATGGCGCAGCCTCCTCCCGCGAGCCCACCCTCCTCGTCCGCGGCGTCGGCCCCACCCTTGCCAGCTTCGGCGTCGGCCGCCCGCTCCCCGATCCCACCCTCGAGCTCTATCGCGGCGCCACACGCCTCCTGCAAAACGACAACTGGGATCGCACTTCCCGCGCCGCCAGCCTCGCCAGCCAGGCCGGTGCCTTCGCCCTCCCCGAGGGCTCGCGCGACTCCGCCCTCGTCCCCGATCTCCCCACCGGTGCTTACACCGTCCAGGTCGGCAGCGCCACCGCCGGCCAGACGGGCGTCGCCCTCGTCGAACTCTTCGATACCACCCCCGCCACCTCCGCCGGCCGCCAGCTCACCAATGTCTCCGCTCGCACCCAAGTCGGCGTCGGCGACGATATCCTCATCGCTGGCTTCGTCATCACCGGTTCCACCGCCCGTACCGTCCTGATCCGCGCCGCCGGCCCCGCCCTCGCCCCCTTCGGCGTCACCGGTCGCCTCCCTGATCCTCAATTGGTCCTCAAACGCGACGACGGCAGCATCGTCACCCAAAACGACAACTGGCAGTCCAGCCCCCAGATGCTCGAAGTCTTCTCCCGCCTCGGCGCCTTCGATTTCACCGCCCGCTCCCGCGACGCCCTCCTCTTCCTCACCCTTCCCCCCGGTGCCTACACCGCCCACGTCTCCGGCCTAGGCACCCCCGCCTCCGGCGTCGCCCTCGTGGAAGTCTACACGTTGCCCTGAAGTCGGGCGGGCTCTCGCACGCTCGCAGTCAGCGGCAATCCCCCTCCGTCCCCCCACCACCCCACCCCCCTCCTCTCCGCGTCATTGCGAGGACGCCCCAGGAGACGCGGCAATCTATCCACCTCCGGCGAAGCGCTCCCCGAAAATCCCTGCGATGCGACTGGGGGGCGAGGACGGGAGATTTAATTAGGATTTTCGAGCGTCCTTGGGAATCCGTGAAGATCGCTCGCAGCTGAGGATAGCGGCGTGAGACGGAATCAGCGGAGACGACGCAAGACGGCGCTCACGGCATGCGCCACGCTCCCCGCTGTCTGCCTAGCATTCGCCCCCGCCCACCTGTTCCGCCCCCCGACCCCACAAACTCCCGGTACCCTCTTTCATCCTCACCGGTTTTCCGCTATTCTCCAAATCGCTCCGGCCCCAACCACCGTGAGCATCCGCCCGCAGGCGGCAGAGAAAGGCCCGCAACCATGCCCACCGATACCAGCACCGTTACCACCACCGAGACCGGCCGAAGAATCCGCGGCGACTCCAAGATGGACCGCTTGACCCCCGAGCAGCAGGCGTGCGTGCGCTACTGGCTCTTGGAGGAGCGCCTCACCTATCGGTACACCGCCGATCTCATCCGGCAGAAACTCGGCATCAACGTGGGCCGCAGCGCCGTTGCCATCTACTACCACCGACACCTCCTTCCTGGGCACCGCGAGGACGAGGTTGCCGCCGCCGCCGCGCTTTCGCGCCTGCCGGTCGGTGACTTCGACGCCGTCACCGTCAACCACGCCAAGGCCCTCGCCTTTTCCGCGCTCACTGAGCCCGCCCCTCAACTCGATACCGCCGACCGCCTCCTCGCCATCGTCCATCGCGTCCACAAGCAGCAGATTGCCGAGAGGCGTCTTGCCCTGGAGGAGCGCCGCACCGACCTCCGCGAGCAGGAACTCGCCGCCCGCCCTCCTCGCTCTCGATCTCGCCCCAGCCCGACGGACGCCGGCGGGCACTCTCGCTCCGAAAACTCCACTCTCCCCGCCCCCACGCGCACCCCGCGCTCATCGCCCCCATCGCCCGTCTCGGCCCCTGCACCCCAGCCCCTCGAGCCCCGCCTCCCTCCCGCCAAAGCCCTCGAGTCCGTCGAACCAGCCGAAGCCCCGCCGCAGTCTCTGGGCCTCTCAACCGGTACCCAGACCGCCGCCCTCCGCTCTGGCACCGCCCCCGAGCCCTCCTCGTCCCCACGCCTCTCCACCCCCGACGCGTTATCCCCGCCGTGCGCTTCAGTTCCACCCGGCTCCCTCCCCCTCTCCTCACTAAAATCTCCGCCAGATTCTCCTCTATTTCCGGACTCGTCCGGCATCAACCCGCTCTCTCCGCCGCCGCCCGTTTCTTCACCCGGAAATTGCAATTCCCAGATCGCGACTCCCCTCCCAACCGGCGCGCCCCCCCCCCCACCCCCACGCCCCGGCCGAGCTATCCGGTCGAGATCGCGCGGCCGTACC
>CAYZPV010000059.1:6280-41358 GCA_964480585.1 uncultured Opitutus sp.
GCGACTCCCCTCCCTCCCGGCGAGCCCCCACGCCCTCCCGCTCCCGCGCCCATCCCGCCCAAACCCCGCATCCCCTACCGCGAAGTCACTCGCGCCGAGTGAGGTTAGTAAAACCGCCGGCGCGCTCGGCTGCGTCCCGATTCCGGGAATCCGTCGTTCCACCACCGGACACTCTCCTCGCGCGCGCACATCCTCCGCGCTTCTCAACCCGCTGGTCTCACACGCTTTGCGCATCACGCCTCCGCATGGCACGCCCGCTGCAAATCCCGCGCACCTCCCGCTCGCCATGTCCGATCTCCGCACCGCCTTCCGCTCCCTCCGCAAGACTCCCGGCTTCACCCTTGTCGCGATCCTCACCATCGCCATCGGCATCGCGGCCAATACCGCCCTCTTCACCGTATTCGATCGGCTGATACTCAATCCCGTTTCATTGCCCCAGCCGTCGTCGCTCGTCGCGATCTGGTCCAATAACGCCGCTGTGAATTTCGTCGCGCCCGCCGTATCCTGGCCGCGCTACCAGCATCTCACGCGCGAGGTGCAGTCCTTCTCCGGCTTCGGCATCAGCGCCTTCGATAATTTCACGCTCACCGGCAATGGCGACCCTCAGCAGCTTCAGGGCCTCCGCGTGAGCGCGTCGTTCTTCGGCACCCTCGGCGTCGCGCCCGCTCAGGGTCGCGGGTTCACTGCCGACGAGGATGTCGCCAATGGCCCGGCCGTCGTCGTCATCAGCCATGAGCTGTGGCAGACTCAGTTTGGCGGCCGGCCCATGCTCCATGAGACGGTGCAGCTCAATGGGCTCTCCTGGCAGATCGTCGGCATCATGCCGCCCCGCCTCTCCAATCCCTTCTCGGGCACGCAGGTCTTCGCCCCGCGGGTCTTCGAGGTCAATGGCCTCACCCCCCAGCAGGTCCAGAATGGCGCGAGCTACGCCCAGCCCATCGCCCGGCTCAAGCCGGGCGTCACCCTGGAGCAGGCCCAGGAGGAGCTCAATGCCGCGAGCCGCGCCTACACCGCCCAGTTTGGCGCGCACCTCGATGCCGCCGCCCTCAGCGAGGCTCGCTCCTACGTCGGGGCGCTCACCGGTAATCTCCGCCCCACGTTCTACACGCTCCTGGGTGCCGTCGTCTTCGTGCTCCTCATCGCCTGCGCCAATGTCGCCAGCCTCTTCCTCAGCCGTCTCACCGCCCGCCACAAGGAGATCGCCGTCCGCCAGTCCCTCGGCGCCACGCGCGGCGTCGTCGTGCGTCAGTTTCTCACCGAGAGCCTTCTTTTCTCCGGCGTCGCCGGCCTGCTGGGCCTCGCCCTCGCCTTCGCATCCCTTCGCGGCATCCAATCCGCCTTCGCCGCCCAGCTCCCGCCCAATGCCATGCTCGCGCTCGATTGGCGCGCCCTCGCCGTCACCTTCGGGCTTGTCGTCGTGAGCGCTGTGCTCGTCGGCTTCGTGCCGGCTATGCAGGCCTCCAGGTCTGCCCTCGTCGATGTGCTCAAGGATGCTGCGCGCGGCTCTTCCGGCGGCCGTGGCCGCCGTTTCCGCGCCGGGCTCATCGTGGCCGAGGTCGCGCTTTCCGTCGTGCTCCTCGTCAGCTCCGGCTTGCTCCTTGTGAGCTTCCTCAAGCTGCAAAAATCCCCTCCCGGCTTCGAGGCCCGCGGCGTCGCCGCCGCGTTCGTCGGCGTGCCCACTACTCGCTACAAGTCCGGCACGGAGCAGATTCGCGTCTTCACCGAGATCGTCGAGCGCCTGCGCGCCGATGGTCGCGTGAAAAATGCCGCCACCGTCATCGGCCTCCCGCTTTCGGGTTTCAATCCCGTCTCGCCGTACAGTGTCGCCGGCCGCCCCATCCTCCCGCTCCCCCAGCGCCCCCTCGCCGGCCTCTGCATCGTGCACGAAAATTACTTCGACACGCTTCGCATCCCTCTGCGCGAGGGCCGCTTCTTCACCGAGCGCGATCGCGAGGGCGCTCCCGGCGTCGCGATCGTCAATGAGTCGCTTGCCAAGCGGCTCTTCCCCGGCGAGTCCGCCCTCGGCCAGCGTCTCCTCCGCGGGCCCAACGCCGATATCCCGCACGAGATCGTCGGCGTCATCCGCGATGTGAAGTCGCGCAGCCTCAGCGCCCCCGCCCCCGACGAGATCTATTTCCCGCTGCGTCAGCTCGGCCGCCCGGGCATGGCCGTCATTGCCAGCACCGAGGGCGACGCCACCGCGCTGCAAAGCGCCATCCGCGCCGCCGTCGCTTCGGTTGATCGCGATCAGCCCATCTCCTTCTTCACCACCCTCGAGACCGCCGTCGCCAATAGCCTCGGCGCACAGCGCATCGTTGCTTCCCTCACCGCCATCTTTGCCGGTCTCGCTCTCGTGCTCGCCGCCGTCGGCTTGTACTCCGTACTCGCCTACGCCGTCTCGCAGCGTACCGCCGAGATCGGTATTCGGATGGCCCTCGGCGCGCAGGCCCGCCAGGTAGTCGGTCTCGTGATGCGCAGCGGCCTCGCCCTCGTGGCCGTCGGCCTGGGCCTCGGCCTCGCCGCCAGCCTCGGCGCCGCCACGCTCATCCGCTCGCTCCTCTTCGAGGTACAGCCGCTCGATCCTCTGATCTACGGGGGCGTCGCCCTCCTCTTCGCTGCCGTCGCGGCGCTCGCCTGTCTCATCCCTTCCCTCCGTGCGAGCCGCATCGATCCCCTCGTCGCCCTCCGCGCCGACTAGCTGCTTCCTCCACCGTACTCGTGCGTCTCGATCCGGGCACGATCCCGATCCCACGCCGGCGCACCCACTCCCCTTTCCCATTTTCGGGAAACCCTCATTCCGCAAACGGGTTTGCCCTGTGTTTCCGCCCATCCCCGGAAACCCATTAAGAATTTCTAACACTTATCCTATAATCACTTACAAACCGATAAACCGCCCGGCACACCCGTTGCTAAAGGGTTTCTGCCCATGAAAATCCTTCTTCTCGCCGCTTTCCTCGCTCCCGGTCTCATCCTCAGCGCCCCGAGCAAGCTTTCACCGTCGTCCGATAAGGCGATCGCCCTGCAGGCCGAGAAGGCTCCGGCCAAGCAGAAGAGTCCCGCCACCCCGCCCGCGCCCGAAAAGCCCGCCCCTCGCCCCAAGCGCCCGGCCCACCTTTTCATGTAACGCAAGGCCGCCCCCCCGCCTCCCTTCAGCTCCGGTTATCGGCCCTTACCTATGATTTCCCTCCGTCACGTCGATCGCGTCTACCCACTCAAGGGCGGCCCCTACTACGCGCTCCGCGCCATCAATCTCGACGTCCACCCGGGCGACTTCGTCTCCATCATGGGCCCCTCCGGCTCGGGCAAGTCCACGCTCCTCCACATCCTCGGCCTCCACGACGCTCTCTGGCAGGGCGAATACACGCTCTGCGGCGAGCCCGTTCACAAGCTCGATAAGAAAAAGCGTTTCGAGCTTCAGAAAAAACACATCGGCTTCGTCTTCCAGAGCTACCACCTGCTCGACGATCTCACCGTCTACGAAAACCTCGAGGTGCCCCTCTCCTATCGCGACACGCCCAAGAAGGATCGCGAGAGCATCGTCTGCGATGCCCTCGATCGTTTCCACATCGTCGGCAAGAAAGACCTCTATCCGTCACAGCTCTCCGGCGGCCAGCAGCAGCTCGTCGGCATCGCCCGCGCCCTCGTCGCCAAGCCCGCGCTCATCCTCGCCGATGAGCCCACCGGCAATCTCCACTCCGATCAGGGCCGCGAGATCATGGAGCTCTTCCGCAAGCTCAACCAAGAGGACGGCGTCACCATCGTCCAGGTCACTCACTCCAACGACAACGCCGCCTACGGCACCAAGATCGTCCGCCTTCAGGATGGCATGATCGTCCACAAATGATCCGTAGCCTCCGCCCTCTCCTCGCCGCTCTCGGCCTCTCCTTCGCCGCCAGCGCCGCCGCCCAGCCGCTCACCGTCGACGATGCGATCCGCCTCGCGTTGCAGAAAAACCAGACGCTGAAAGTCAGCGCCTTCGCCCCCGACATCGCCCGAGCCAATGTGCTCGCCGAGTACGGCCGCTTCGACCCTGCGCTCACCTTCCGCCGCGATTACTCCAACAACGAGACGCCCCTCACCAGCGTCTCCGGCACAGTCGAAAAGCGCGACAGCTACGATGTCGGCCTCATCGGCGCCACCCCGTGGGGCCTCACCTACAACCTCGGCGGCTCCACCGAGCGCGCACGCGGCGCCGGCAACGGGCTCACCGATCAGTACGTCACGTTCGGTGGCCTCTCCGTCACGCAGCCCCTGCTGCGCGGCTTCGGCTTCGGGGCCAATCTTGCCGGCCTCCGCATCGCCAAGGCCGATCGGGGCATCGCCGACTGGCAGCACCGCCAAAACATCATCGACACGATCACCAACGTCGTCCGCGTCTACACCACCGTCATCCAGGCCCGCGAAAACCTTCGCATCTCCCGCCTCAGCCGCGACCTCATCTCGCAGCTCGTCAGCCAGTACGAGAAGCGCAATCAGGCCGGCGCCATCTCCGATGCCGATGTCATCTTCGCCCGCTCCCGCCTCGCCAGTCGTGAGGAAAACGTGCTCTTCGATCTCCGCAGCGTCGCCGACGCGGAAAACGAACTCCGCCTCCTCATCGGCGAGACCGATTTTTTCGTCAGTGGCTCCGGCCTCGAACTCGAGCCCCTCACGCCCGCTCCCCCGCTCACTATCGATCCCGCCTCCGACCTGCGGCGCGCCTACGAGCTGCGCCCCGATTTTCAGGCCGCTCGCCTCGGCCTCACCAAGCGCAAGGCCAGCGCCTCGCTCGCGCAAAACCAGCTCCTGCCCCGCGTCGATTTCGTCGGCAGCTACGGCTACACCGGCATCGATCGCGACTTCACCACCTCCCGCGACCAGGTCCGCGACCGCGAGGTGCGCGGCTACTCCGCCGGCGTCGTCGTCTCCGTCCCACTCACCTTCGCCGAAGGCCGTGGCCGCGCCCGCGCCGCCAAGCTCGGCGTGAAGCAATCCGAGGCCGATATCACCCGGCTCGAGCTCGATATCGCCGTCGACGTGGCCGCTGCTGCCGGCCAGCTCGAGACCACCCGCTTGCGCGTCGCCGCCAATCGCCAGGCCGTCGACCTCGCCCAGCAGTCCCTCACCGCCGAGCAGAAGAAGATCGATGCCGGCACCGGCCGCCCCCTCGAGCTCATCACCGCCCAGGATCAGCTCACCCAAGTCCAACGCGGCTACGCCCGCGCCCTCGCCGATGAACGCCGCGCCCGCGCCGATTACGAGCGCATCATCGGCGCCACCCTCGAAACCCGCGGCTTGAAAGTGGAGTAGACCGCTCCCGTCTCACCTGTCAGTGCGAGGAGCGAAGCGACGCGACTATCCATCTTACTACCGCGGAGCGCGCTTCGCGCGCCGCAGCATGTCTCACACCGCTTAACACAGATACTCCGTTATCTGTTTACGTTCGCAGGATTCATCATCCCAGGCATGCGCTCCGCATCGCCTCTCGAGATTGGTAGTCATCCGATCTCTTCTTTTCCTCCGCTACCTTCTGTTCAAATCCTTCGGCCTGTTCCGCCTCCCTCATGGCGCCGTCAGTGCATCGATCATCTGCCGCCAAGGCCCATGGGGGTCGTCCGTCAGCTTGGCCGCCGCAAATTTTTCCGCCGCCGGCCTCAGCCGCTCCAGCGGCACCGGCACCCGGCGCAGCGGGATCTGCTCGTGATACTGCAGGATCCAGCTGGGTGTCGTCACGCTCGCGAGCTGCTTCACCGCGGGCTGCTCGTGCCAGAGTTCCCAGTCGGAGTAATTGCCGCGGCTCTCCAGCACCACCAGCTTGTCATCGAGCCGCGCCGGCACGAAGGGCGGTCGCAGCACGAAGGGGATGCCCCACGTCCACACGTACGCGCCTTCGCGAATCTCGAAGACATCCACCAGCAGCGCGCCGCCCGGCTTGAGCTCCGGAGTCATCGCCCGGAGCTCCTTTGTGATCTCGCCGGAGATCACCGAGGCCTCGTGCCAGGGCTTCATCGTCACGCGAAGTTTCGTCACAAAAAACGCCGCCAGCGCCAGCGTCGCCAGGCCTACCGCCCCGCGATGCCTCAGCACCGCCACGAGCAGCAGCGCCAGCGCCACGCACACGCCCGCCGAGGCGAGATAAAGATGCCGCGCGGAGATATATGTGATCGTCAGCGGCAGCGTCGCCACGAGGTACCAGCCGAGCGCGAAGAAAAGCCCGGCTCGCCGCTCCTCCACCGGCCGGCTGCGGGCCGCCCAGCGCCAAAGCCCCAGCCCCGCCAGCACTCCCGCCAGCAGGAGGCCCAGCGTGCGTACCGCGCCTTTCGCCAGCGCCGGAGCACTCTCAAACCACTGCTTCTCCAGCGGCGGAAAGAGATGCCCCAGGTACACGAGCTGCCGCTGGGCCAGCTTCTCCTGCACCTCCGCGCTTGCGAGGTCCGGCATCGGCGCGCCCGTGCCGCCGGGGCCGAAGGCCGCTTTGCGGCAGAGATAGTACCCCGCCACGAAGACCACCGCCGCGACATACGGCGCCCACGTCCGCCACTCCCGCAGCTTCCGCGCAGGCGTCAGCCACAGCGCATCCGCCGCCATGCACATGAGCGGCAGCGTGAGCCCAAACTCCTTGGCAAACGCCGCGCCAAAATAACATCCGGTAAAGATCACCGCCCAGCGCCAGCGCCCGCTGAGGCGAAACGCCACAAACGCGCAAAAGCCCGCGAGATAGAACGTCGTCGCCAGCACATCCACCCGCCCGGTGATCCATTGCACCGGCTCGGCATGCGCCGGGTGCAGGGCAAAGAGCACCGCCGCCGCGACGCCGCAGATCACATTTCGCCCTGCCGCCCGCCACGCCAGCCACCCCACCAGCGCGGAGCATACGCTATGCAGCAAAAGATTGGTTACCCGATATCCCAGGGCCTCTCCGCCCCAGAGCCGCGCATCGATGATGAAGGTCAGCGCCGTCATCGGCCGCAACTCCCGCAGCTGAAAGCGCCACATCTCTCCCGCCCAGCTCTCGACAAAAAGCTTCGGCCATTGCGCCGCCGGGTATTCGTAAAAGCGCCCCACGTAGCCGAAGTCGTCGCCCAGGAAGTACCCGTTGAGCGTCCACCCGAAGCCCGCCAGCGCCGTCACCAGCGCCACCACCGCGATCGTCACGCGCGGCCACCCTCGGGTAGCGGGAGCATCGATAGGAGGCGGGGGCGTGGATGTCATCGGGGAGAGGCGTGGCGACCCGCTTGTAGGTTGGCAAGGTCCGAGGTTCAGACGCAGCGCCGCGCCAGGAGTTGCCTCCGCGGCTGGCGATTAAGAAAATTATCGCGCTCGCCCCGCGGCGAGCCCCGCGCTTCTGTCAGCAGGTCCCATGGTCCGTCCTGCTACCACCCAGCCCGAGCTCTCAGTCGTCATCCCCTTCTACAACGAAGAGGCCAATGTCGCCAAGGTGCTGGCCGAGCTGCGCGACACGCTGACAGAGCTGGGTCTCCACGTCGAAGTGCTTGCGATCAACGACGGCAGCCGCGACCGCACCGCGGCGGAAATCGACGCCGCCGCCCTCGCGTGGCCAGCCGTGCGACCCATCCATTTCGGCCGCAACAGCGGCCAGGCCGCCGCTCTCTACCACGGCTTTCACGAGGCCCGCGGCGCGTACCTGGCCATGCTCGATGGCGACGGGCAGAATCCCCCGTCCGAGCTCGCCCGCCTCTGGGAGCAGCGCGAGAGCGCCGACATGATCGCTGGCGCCCGCGCCAAGCGCCGCGACTCGACTCTCCGCCGCCTCATGTCGCGCACCGCCAATGGCGTGCGTCGTCTCCTGCTCCGCGACGGCGTCACCGATACCGGCTGCTCGCTCAAGGTCTTTCGCCGGGAGGTCGCGCGCTCCTTCATCCCGCTGCGCACGATGTACTCTTTCCTACCGGCCTTCGCCGTCTCGGCCGGCTTTACCGTGAAGCAGGTCTTCGTCGAGCACCGCCCGCGCACCGCCGGCGAGTCCAAATACGGCTTCGGTGTCATGGCGATCCATCCGATGCTCGATATGCTCGCCCTCTGCTGGCTCCTCCGGCGCACGGTGCGTCAGGCCGGTCGGGTCACCACAGCGAAAGCCCCTTGAAGACAAAGGGCGCGTGCGCCGCGGAGAGCACGCCCCACCAAATTGCCAGCCGCCGCCAGTCGCTGCGCCCGATCTCCAGCAGGCACAGCGCAAACACCGCGCCCGAGATCAGGTACCTCGGCTCCACCAGTCCATTGGTCGCCACCGGCACGGCGCCGATGGTCAGCACGAGCCAGAGCGCCTTGGCGTGCCGCTGCCGCACGATCACGAGCGCGACCGCAAACGCCATCAGCACGATAGTCAGCGCTGAGACTACCCGGAGCCACGGATGCGTATCGATCGCCACCAGCGGCCAGTTGCGCAGCAGCGTGAAGGAACAGCCCTCCCAAAAAAGCTCCCGATTCCAGACATGAGGATTCGCAAAGGTCAGCGCCAGCACCGCCACGCCCGTCACGCCGCCACAGGCGCAGAGCATCGCCAGCGCGCGGCGCGTGCGCCAGGCATTCACCCCCAGCGCCCACGCGCCCTTGGCGTGCGCCAGCCACACCGGCAGCCCCAGCACGAGCAGGAGGGCGGCGGCGAAGTGGATGCTGGCGATATTGAATCTAAACTCGTTGCCATGCTGCGATCCCACCGTGAGCCGGCCCGCGAGGACAATCGTGCCCGCCGCTGCCGCGAGAAAGACCGCCAGCCATGCCACTCGTCGCAGCCATGTACCGCGCGGGGCATCGTCGCGTATCCATTCCCACAGTACGAAGAAAACCGCCCACACGAGATTGGTCTGCCGCAGCGCCACCGCGCCCACCAGCGCCAGCGCCGCAAAGGCCGGCCGCCCGCTCACCTGAGCCCACCACGCCACCAGCACGAAAGCCAGGGCTGGCATGTCCGTGTAGGCCAGTCCGGTAAAGGGCTGAGTGAGCGGCAGCAGCGCGAGGAGCAGCGTCTCCCGACCCGCCGGGCGGCCGCTGAGCCGCTCGCGAGCCAGCGCAAACGCCGCGAAACCCACCAGCGTGACGAGCGCCGTCGTCCAGCGCGCTGCGTAGAGCGGATCGAGGCCGGGCCAGAGCTCGCGCAGCGAGATGACCATGTAGTGGTAGCCCGGCAGCATCGGCATCGCCTCGGGCCAGCCTGGAGTGTGGGCGAGGAAGTGCTGGATGTTGGCGAGATGCCCGCCCTCGTCGACAAGCGTGCCCGGCTGCCACGTGCTGTAGGCCCACGCCCACCCCAGCGTCACCGCCACGGCAACCACATAGCACGCCCGGTCGGCCTCCCAGCGCCCCGCCACGCTGATATCCCAGGCGCGGCGCTGGCGCCAAACGAAGAGTCCACAGCCCGCCAGGCCAAGCAGCGCGATGGCCGGACTGAGCTTCATGAAGGTCCGCGCCGTCGCCGTCACCGGCCCCTGCTCGATGGGTTTCGCCACGGCATCCGGCAGCCGCGTCGCCAGCACGCGGCGGTACGAGGCGGGGAGAATTTTCTGGAAAGTCGGCGACTCGAGGCGCTCCACCACGACGGCCCCGGTGTGATGCGAAGGCTTTTCCACGATGGTCTGGGGGTTGCCCGTGGCAAGGTACTGTCGGATGCGATGATCAAACTCCGCCCGGCCTTCCCCCGTCTCGCGTGCGACGCCCAGGCTCTTCACCCCGACTGCGCAGAAGGCCAGTGCCACCGCCAGCAGGGACAGAGCGGGGAGCAGCCGGGCCTTGGTGGATCGCGCGCGGGCAAGCACCGCCACGCTGCTGCAAAGCGAAGCCATCGCTCCCATGGAGATCGGTGTGAAGAAACGCGTATCGAAGGGCGGCCCTTCATATTGCCGCGCGTACCCGAGCGCCACGGCATTGACGAGGCCCCACCCACCCAGACCCACCGCGATCCACTCCAGCGGCGTGGCCTCGCGCCGGCGCAGGATCGATACGCCATTGATCACCCACGGCGCCCAGCTGAGCGCCGCCCATACCGCATGGGGAGGCAACGGCCAGGCCATCACGCCGATAAAGCACTTCCAGAACTGCGCTACGGTGCTCGCATAGAGCGGCGCGTGCGCGCGCGAACTCGTGTGCAAAAAGACGCCCGCCAGCGCCACGGCGAAAAACACCGTCGCCAGGCCCAGCAGCGCACGACGCTGCCCCCGCTCGTAAATCGCGCGCACCAGGCAGATGCCCACCGCGCAGCCCGGCCCGAGCGGTCCTGCGCCCATCGTGAAGAGCGACACGACGCCGCCGCCAAGCGCGGTAAACCAGACGAGCGGCGTCACGCGCGGCACGGCAGCGAGCGCGACGCACGTCACGGCCATCAGCACCAGGGCGTACATCTGCGTCTGGCCGCCCCAGAGCAGGTTGTTCACGTCGAAGGGAAACGAGGCACAGACCGCCAGGGCAATGGCGGCCCCTGCCCCCGCAGCGCGCCGGGTGGCCAGCAGGGCGGTGCCGAGCAGCGCAATGGTGGCGGCGTAGAAGCCGGCGCTCACCGTCATCGCTACGCGCACATCCCACTCGCCATTGAGCATCGTGCCAAAGGCGCCGATGATGCGGGTGAGCAGGATGCGATGCTCCCACTGCGGCATGATGAGCGCACCCCAGTCGAGGTAGCCGCCCGCAAACGGGATCAGCACGTAAAGGACATCGCCCTCCCACTCATCCCAGTAGGGCACCGGCTTGCTGTAATAATTGAGCGCAATGAGGCGCGCGCCCCAGACGAGCCCAAAGATAGCGACTCCGCCCCAAGCCGCCCTGCCAGGGCCGTGCGCTCGCATCGCCAGCGCCACGGCTGCGCCCATCGCCAGGGCCAGCCCCGCGGCAAGCAGCGCCACCGTGCCGCGCCCCACCGTCGCGCGGCCCGAGGCATCGTGGAGCGCTTTTTGCAGCGCGGTAATATCGAAGCGCAGGATGGGATCGTTGCCATTGGGCACGATACGCACCCCGGTGCCCTCCGGCGTGATGGAGCCGATGTGGTTCTGCGGCTTAAGGACGCGGGGGTCGATCTGGAGCAGCACCTTGCCCGCGCCATCCACCAGCCGCATCCATGCGAGGTAGACCTCTTCGTCGCCCGAGGTGGGGTCGAACCGCATCCCTCGTATCGGCCGATCGGGAAGCTTGAGCCGCACCGTCTGCACCACCTTGCCTGGGGCGACTTGCGCAGTGGAGGCATCGTCGCCCCACATGCCGTCGCCGTAATCGAAGAGCAGCGCGGTGATGCCGCTGCGTTCGATGGCGATGTCGAACTCGAGATAGAACGTACGGGCAGGCTCCGTCGCGCCGAGCGGCAGCGCACCGAGCAATAGAGCGATGATCGCAAATAGACGCTTCATCGGGCGCTGGACGCGCCGCTCGCGGCCTGCCTCAACGCGTCCACGAACGGTTCCCCGTCTCGCTTATCGGCACGCAGGCCTCGAATCGTCCGGGGATCGGTTCGAAATTGGTCACAGTGCGGCCCACCGGCTCGGACGTGAAATAGCCCGTGACAGTGAGATCGCGGATCTGGCGGAAAAACTTCGTATCGGCGGCGGCTTTGCTCGTCGCGAGGGATTTCAGCAATCCATCCTGCTGGGCGGGGGTGAGCTGGCCAAAAGGCTTTCCATGCTCAGACAGCGCGCGCTTGTCCACGCCGGCCAAGCCTGCGCCCAGCGTGCTCCGCTCCTCATTGGTCATGTAGCCGCCAGCCATCGTATCGACAAAGGCCGGCACACCGACGTCACTGGCTCCAGGCGTGTCGGTTTTGGGTATGATGCGCTCGGCGATGGCGGCGACGGCGGCGTACTCGGCCGCGGTGAGATTCTTCGGGCCTTTGGCTCCGGCGGCGACCTGCGACTGCGCGCGAGCGACACCCTCCAGCCAGGCAGGAGTGAGCGCGAGGCCGAGGAGGAGCGCGGTGCGCTTGATCGCCTCGCGACGCGAGAGGAGCGACTCGTCGAGCGTGCCCACTTCGATGCGGCCATTCTGGAAATTCGAGTTCATGGGGCGCTCCGTTTAGTTGAGGTTCAGCTTCTTGAGCTCGCTCACGGCGCGATCGCAGGCGCGGGCGGTGAGAGCCATGTAGGTCAGCGAGGGATTCACACAGGAGCTCGATGTCATGCAGGCGCCGTCCGTCACGAAGACATTGGGCACCGAATGGACCTGGTTCCACGCATTGAGGACGGAGGTCTTGGGATCCCGGCCCATGCGGGCTGTACCCATCTCATGGATACAGAGGCCGGGCGCGAGCGGGTCGTCGTAAGTGGAGATCTCCTTCATCCCGGCGGCCTCGAGCATCTCGACGGCCGAGGCCTTGGCATCCTTGCGCATGGCGTACTCGTTCTCCTTCCACTCGCAGTCGAAGGTGACGGTCGGCTGGCCCCATTTGTCGCGGACCTTGTCGTCAAGGTACATCCGGTTGGAGTGGTACGGCAGCGTCTCGCACCACGCGCCGATGCCCATGCGCCACGGCCCGGGGGCGATGAGATCGATTTTCAGGCCGGCGCCGAAGTGGCTGAGTTCCTTGATACCGCGCGTCCAGTCATCGCGGCTGGCGCGACCCTGGTAGCCGAAGCCGCGCACGTAATCCTTCCGCGCACTCTTGGCATCGACGTTGCGGAAGCGCGGGATGTAAATGCCGTTGGCCCGGTGGCCGCGGAAGTACTGATCGGCAAACATATCGGTCACGCCGGTGGCGCCCACCTTGAAGTGGTGGTCCATCAGGTTGTGGCCGAGCTCGCCGCTATCGTTGCCGAGGCCGTTGGGGAAGCGGTCGGACTTGGAATTGAGGAGGACGGACGTCGAGGCGATGGCGGAAGCGCAGAGGAAGACGACCTTGGCCTTGAACTCGATGACGTGGCTGGTCTCCGCATCGATCACGCGCACGCCCGTGGCGCGGCCGCGATCCTTGTCGTAGAGCACCTCGGTGACGATCGAGAATGGCCGCAGCGTGAGATTGCCGGTGGCGTAGGCGGCGGGGAGCGTCGCGGCATTGCTGCTGAAGTACGCGCCGTAGGGGCAGCCGCGGATGCAGCGATTGCGATACTGGCAGGAGCCGCGGCCATTGTGCGGCTGGGTGAGATTGGCGACGCGGCCGATGGTCATGACCCGGCCGCCCATCTTTTCGGCGATCAGCTTGCGCGCGTGTTTCTCGACGCAGTTCATCTCCATCGGCGGGAGAAACTGGCCATCGGGGAGCTGCGGGAGCCCCTCCTTCTGGCCGCTGATGCCGGCGAAGCGCTCGACGTAGTCGTACCACGGCGCGAGGTCGTCGTAGCGGATCGGCCAGTCGACGCCGTGGCCATCCTTGGCATTGGCCTCGAAATCCTGCGCGCTCAGGCGATACGACTGCCGGCCCCAAAGGAGCGAGCGGCCGCCGACGTGATAGCCACGCATCCAGTCGAAGCGCTTCACTTCCGAGTAGGGATTGTCGACATCGTCGACGAACCAGTGGGCCGACGACGGGTGTGTGGTGTAGCCCGTGCGGTTCTGCTTCTCCTGCCGCTTGAGGGCAGTCTGGGTGATCTTGGTGCGGCCCTCGAACTCCCAGCTCTCGGTGAAGGCAGTCGGGTAGTCGCCGTGCTTCACATCGCGCCCGCGCTCGAGGACGAGGGTCTTCATGCCCTTCTCACACAGCTCCTTGGCGGCCCAGCCGCCGCTGATGCCGGAGCCAACTACGATCGCGTCAAAAGTGGTCTGCAAAGAGGTGCTCATGGGGTCAGTAAAAGCGTGGACAACCTGATTCCACACCCGCGCCCAAAGCGCTATCTTTTTCTCTCCGCCAAAGACCCAAATCGCGAGGCACTACGGCATAAGATCCAACCGGCCCGCACGTTCCAAATGGTAGCGCATAAGGTCGCGTGTCGGGGCCGAGTCGTCCGTCGCTCGTACCTTGTCGATAAGCTTTTGTGCCTCTTCGATCCGCCCGACGCCTGCGAGGGCTTCGACATCTCGCATCACGAGCCGCATCGTACTCGCCACCACCTCCGCTCGCTTCCCGGCAGCGAGTTCGAGCCTGATATCGCCGCCACCGAGACTGCGACCCTGCAGCGCCTCCTGATAGCGCCTCGCCGCCACCAACTCCTCATAGGCATAAATCGACGCTGCTCGACGCCTGGGATCTTCCGCCGGCAGCGCATCGAAAAGAGCAAGGGTGGCCTTGTGATCGCCCACCGCGCGACTGAGAGCCGAAAAAGTGGAGAGTGCGTCGTCGAGCCCACCGACCTCGAGATACTTCATCCTCAACCGCTCCTGCCGCTCGACGATGGCGGCCTTGGCCGGAGGATAGCTCCGACTCAGCTGCCCCAACCGCGAGATGAGCAGCATCCTCTGCCGCCGCTTTTGCGTGGCATCGAGCAGCAGCACGCCTTCATCGAAGCTCCACAGCAATTCGCGCAAAGTTTCCTCTGCATCCTCATCGTTTTCGCGGGCGACTGCCGCCTCCATCCGCTTCAACGCGTCCTGCGGCGACAGCGCGCGCGGTGCGGACCCGGCGGGTGGCTTGGCCATGTTGGCGCGGAGCCAGGCGATATCAGCCTCGACGGCGACGGCGCGCTTCCTCGCCGCATCCTGCCGGGCGACAAGCCGTACCGCTTCCTCCTGCAGCTCGGCGCGCTGCGCATCGAGCACCGTCGCCTCCGCCCGAGCCGTCTCGGCAATGAAAAGCTTCCAACCGCCGATGGCGCCGGTGATGAGTGCGATGCCAGCCAAGAGCCCGAAGCCGCTCACGCGCAATTTCATGGCAGGGGTACGGCGCAAGCTTCAAGGGTTCGGCGGCAGCAGCCCCGGCTGCCCCGCTCGCTCGAGGTGATGCCGCAGCAGATCCCGGGTGCTTTCCCTGTCGTCGAAGGCGAGCAGCCGCTCGACCTGTTCCCGGGCTTGCTCCAGCGCGCCGGAGCCCGCGAGCATTTCGATCTGAGGCAGCGCAAATCTGATCGTCCCCAACTTGACATCCCGGGTCGCCGACGGGGCCGCCGCGGCGGCGCGCTGCATCGAGCTCTCCATGACGGACTTGATGACCGAATAACGGCGGCCTTCCGCCGCCTCGGCGTAGCGCTGCTGCTCGACCAGGTAGTCGAAGGCCGCGGCGGCCAGCGTTTGGCGACGCCGATCACCCGCAGGGATCGTCACCAACAGGGCAGCCGTCTCAGCCTCTTCCTTCAACGCGCGGTTGATCGCTGCGTATTCCTTGAGCGCCTCGTCATCCTCTCCGGAGGCCCGTGACTTTGCACGTCGATCATCCCGTACTTTTCCCAGCCATTCCAAGGCGGCGGGATGACGCTCGCCGAGCTTGGCAAACATGGGAAGGAGCGTGCTGCGACGCGTGGACGCGGAGGCAAGCAGCGGCGCGCCGACGTCGTAACACCAGATGAGTTCCTTCAGCGCCAGCTCCGGGTCGCCCATGTAAGCGAGGCGCATGGCCTCACGTATTCGCGCATCGATCATCTCCTCGGTGAGCGGCTGGCTCTCCGCCACCGCGTTGCCAGCTCTGACCCGCTCCAGGAGCGTGCCATTGGCTTGCTCGGCCGCTGCCACTCGCGCCTCCGCCTCCTGCACATCACGCTGAAGGCCCACGACACGCTGACTGAGTGCAGCGTGTGCCTGCTGCGCGGCGGCCACCTGCCTCCGCGCATCGGCGTCTGCACGGACACCGACCACCATTGTCCCAACGCCCACGAACGCCGCCACCGCCGCGATACCTATGGCGTAATTTTTCATGGCAATGAAAAGAAGGCTGCCACCCGCCACCGCGGCTGTGCCCGTCGCGGCATGGGCGAGAGCAGACAGCGTGACGGTGCCAGCCAATCCGGCCGGGGCGGCCAGGCTGGCCTGCGCGGAGAGCACCAGGCCGAGGGCGGCGGTGGTGGAGGTGACTTCGCGCCGGGCGAGAGCGACGCGGAGCTTGTCGAGGGCGCGGTCCACGCGTTTCTGCGCGGCATCGGCGGAGAGGCCGAGAGCGCCGCCGATCTCCGCGTAGGCGCGCTTGTCGAAGTAGCGCGCCAGCACCGCCTCGCGGTCGCGCTCGGGCAGCTCAGTGAGCGCCTCGTCGAGGACGGCATGGAGACGGCTCCAATCCGGCTCCGGCTGCGGGTGGGTGGTCTCCATGGCGGCCTCCTGTTCGCGGGCTTTGCGCGCCTGCTCGTTGCGCACGATGTCGATGGCGGCAAAGCGGGTGGTCGTGCACAGCCAGCCCAAGAGGGCTGGATGCCTCGTGAGCGAGGCTGCCTTGCGCGCGAGCGTGATAAAGACTTCCTGCGTCACATCCGACGCACGATGCGTGTCGCCGCCCACCTGGCGCAGCGCGCAGCCGTAAACGAAATCGATGCGCCGGCGCACCAACTCGGCAAACGCCACCTCATCCGACGTCTCGGCAAACGCCCGCAAGAGCTGGATATCGGAGAGGTCCATTACGCTTCTTAACCGAAACCAAAGGAGAAATCCGACAGGGAAATTCAGCGGCTGATGATTTTCGTGTAGCCAGGACGGGCGCCCCAAAAAACTCCAGAAGCTGGCGGCGAGTGGCGCTCCCCAAGGCAGCTAGGGAGTGATCTTGAGGGCCACGACCCTTCCTTCTTCGACGCCGACGAGATATCTTAGCGCGACGGGGCTGCCTTCGAAATTGCCGGAGACGCAGCCTGCGATCACGGGCTCGCCATCGATGACCGAAAGGCTCGTGACCTCGATGTGTGGCGAATATTTCCGTATCGTGGTCTCGAACCAGCTGCGAACAGCCGCGGCGCCGATATACGTGTGCCCCTCGTCCCGCACGATCGCCTCCTCGTCGAGGCAGGCGAGAAAAGCATCGGTATCGTGGGCATTGAGCGCCGCGATCAAGGCAGCGAGGAGAGGCGGGAGCGCGCGAGTCATGCCAACCACTGTAGCGCAGGGTACTGACAGCCCTATGTCACCAGGCGGCGATTTTTGCGGTGTTGCGGATCCCGGCACAAGCCTCAGGCTGCAGCAATGTACCCCCTGCGCCTCCTTGCGTGCCTAGTCTTCGTCGCCGCCTTGGGGTTTGCCGCGGAGTCTCCGGCAGAAAAACATGAGGCCGCGAAAGAGCGGGCGGTCGAAGTCACCGGTATGGTCAGCAGCCCCGGCACCATCCTATTTCCGCCTCAGCGTGGACTCACGATCACGGAAGCCATCTCCATGGCCGGAGGACAGACGCGCCGTGCCGAGCTGCGCGCGGTGGAGCTGACGCGCCGGGAGGCCGACGGCACACCCAAGGTCCGCATCATCAACGTCGCCGCGATCATCAACACCCGGGGAACGGAGAACGTCGCGCTGCAACCGGGCGACGTCATCAGCGTGCCGCCCAGGAATTGATCGTGCGCTCGTATTTTCTGCGCGCTTTTCAAGCGGCCTGGCTTTGCGTTGCGTCGGCGGTGGCTGCGACTTCGCCCAGCATTGTCCTCTTCCATACGCCGCCCAAGCCCCTCGCGGCCGGCGCGGTCGTCGAGGACTGGCCGCACTTCCTAGGGCCGCATCACAACGCAACCACGCGCGAGGCGCCGTTGCTCGACCGCTGGCCGGAGGGCGGGCCCAAGCTCGTGTGGGAGCTACCCACGGGCGAGGGGTATGCATGCCCGGTCTTCGCGGGCGGCAAGCTCGTGTATTTTCACCGACTCGCAGGCAAAGAGACCATCGACTGCCTCGATCCGGAGATCGGAAAGCGATTGTGGCGCTTCGACTACCCAGTGGCGTACGAGGATCGCTACGGCTTCAGCCCCGGACCGCGCTCGAGTGCGGTAATCGATGGCGACCGCATCTACGCGGTGGGAGTGACGGCGCAGTTGCACTGTCTCGATCTCGACACGGGAAAGCTGCGGTGGCGGAGGGATCTCGCGAGCGAATATCAGATCCCCCATTACTTCTTCGGCTATGGACCGACGCCCTTCGTGTGGCAGGATCGGCTCATCCTCACCATCGGCGGCAAGGGCGATGCGGACAACAAACGAGGCACGTGTGTCGCAGCGCTCGACAAGCTCACAGGCAAGACGCTTTGGGAGGTGAGCGACACATGGGGGGCGGACTACGCTTCGCCGGTGGTGGCGCGGCTGAGGGGCCGCGAGGTCGCGCTGGTGTATGCGGGCGGCGAAAGCCGCCCGAGCCAAGGCGGGCTGCTCGTGATCGACCCGAAGGATGGGACGGTGCTCGAGCGCTTTCCTTGGCGAGCGCGCCTTTATGAGAGTGCGGTGGCGATGAGTCCGATGGCGCTGGATGACCGGCGCGTGTTTGTCTCGGAATCGTACGAGAAAGGCGGCGTGCTACTGGAATTCGATGAGGCGTGGAAAGCGAAACCGCTCTGGACGCAGCGCGCCTTTGGACTGCACTGGACGCAACCGGTGGAAAAGGACGGATACTTTTATGGCTTTGCGGGCAGGAATCCGCCGGACACCGAGTTCAAGTGCCTGGAACTCGCGACGGGGAAGATCGTGTGGCACGACGATACGCGCTTCGAGGCGGAGGGGCGGTGGCAGAGCTTTTTCCGGGCATCGCTCCTGCGAGCGGGGGAGCGCGTGTTTGCCCTTGGGGAAGACGGGCTGCTCGGGGAATATATCCTCACGCCCAAAGGGCCCGAGCTGCGGCAGCGCACGCGACTTTTTACGGCGCAGGGGGCATGGACGCTGCCGGCGCTGCATCGCGGGCTGCTCTACGTCGCGCAAAACAGCGCCGATAATCGGGCGAACAAGGTGCGACGGCTGCTGTGCTATGATTTTCGCGGAGAGGCGAAGTAACCGGGCCGATCACGGGAGTGCGACCATGGCTTTGATGACGCCGGTCTCGGGCTTCAGCCAGGCGGGGAACTCGGCGATCATGGCATCGAAGTTCGTCCGATGCGTGATCCACGGGCGGGTGTCGATGGTGCCGTCTTCGATGAGGCGGATGATGCGAGCGAAGTCGCGGGAGAGCGCGTTGCGCGAGGCGAGGATAGAGACTTCGCGGCGGTGCATCACGGGGGCGTGAGGGAAGGCAAGATCCTGCTGGGTGATGCCCACGTAGACCAAACGCGCGCCGAAGGCGCAGTAGGCCAAGGCGGCACTCATCGACTTGTGGCTACCGGTGGCATCGACCACGACGTCGGCGAGCTGGTCGTGGGTGATGCGGGCGAGCGCGGCGAGTTCGGAGCCGTCGCCGCGGGCGACGATGGTGTGGGCGACGCCCATTTTTTCGCGGCAGAAGGCGAGGCGGCTTTCGCTGATATCGAGGACGATGCAGGTCGCGCCAGCCACCTTGATAAACTCAATGGCAGAAAGGCCGATGGGGCCGGCGCCGATCACGAGCACGTGCTCGCCGGCCTTCACACCGGCGCGGTCGACGGCGTGGCAGCCGATGGCAAGCGTCTCGACGAGAGCAAGCTGCTCGTAGCTCAGGGTGCGGGAGACATGGAGCTTCCGCGCAGGGAGAAGCATGCGCTCGCACATGCCGCCATCGCACATGACGCCGAGCGTCTTGTGGTGCTCGCAGCAATTGGTAAGGCCGCGGCGGCAGGAGTAGCATCGCTGGCAGTTGATGTAGGGCTCGACGGAGCAGCGATCGCCGGGCTGCACATTGGCCACGCCGTCTCCGACGGCGAGCACCTCGACGCCGAGCTCGTGGCCAGGGATACGCGGATAAGAGTAAAAAGGCATCTTGCCCAAAAAACCGCCGTAATCGGTGCCGCAGATGCCGATGCGATGGATGCGCACGAGCGCCTCGCCCGGGGCGGGTGCGGAGGGCTCGGCGATCTCGAGCGGACGGAAGGACTGGGGTTTTTCGAGCTGGATGGCTTTCATCGAGACGGGGCGGACGGCGAATGTTGAGAGCTGAGAGTCGAGGGTTGAGAGTCAAGGCAGCGCGTGATGCGGGGTGAGAGGAAATCAGTCTCTCAACTCGCAACCCTCAGCGCTCAACCCCTCTGGTCAGTTGTTCTCCAGCAGGCCCTCCTTGTGGCCAAGGTTTTTCACCGGAGCGAAGATGGCCTGCACTTCGGAGAGGAGCTCCTGATCGAGGGGCTCGGCGGCCCATTTGGCCCAGTTGCGAATATTGTTGGGATTGGCGCTGCCAGAGACGGTGGTAGCGATGTCGGGATGCGCGATGGAGAATTGGAGCGCGAGTTTGGCGATATCGACCCCCTTGCTGGCGCAGTGGGCGGCGGCTTTGCGGGCAGCGGCCTTGACCTCCTCCGGCTCCTTGAGCCAAGCGGGCAACGGAGCATTGGTGAGAAGACGCGCGCTGAAGGGGCCGGCATTCATCGCGCCGACGCCCCTGGCCTTCAGGTAGGGCACGGTCTCATCGACGAAGCGCGTGTTTTGCAGGGTGTACTGATTATAGCTCAGCACGCAGTCGAGTTTCGCCTGCTCGAGGACGAAGCGGAAGATCTTCATCGGGTAACCGCTGATGCCGATGTACCGGACCTTGCCGGACTGCTGGATCCTGCGCAGCGCGGGCAGCGTCTCATCGACGATCTGCTGCATGGGGACGAACTCGATATCGTGGCAGAGGACGATATCGAGGTGGTCGGTGCCGAGGCGGTGGAGGGAGACATCGATGCTCTCGGCGACGCGACGGGCGGAAAAATCGAAATGCGCGAGATCGTAGCGGCCGAGTTTCGTGCAGAGCGTATAGCTCTCGCGTGGCACGCCACGGAGGGCAATGCCGAGCAGCACCTCGCTCATGCCACGACCGTAGAAGGGGGAGGTGTCGATGAAGTTGAGGCCGCAATCGAGCGCGACGCGGACGCTGCCGAGCGCCTCATCGAGCGTGACGCTGCGAAACTCGGCGCCGAGCGAGCTCGCGCCGAAACTGAGGATGGGGAGATGCAGGTCGGTCTGACCGAGACGGCGGGTTTGCATGGGGGAAAATCAGGAGAACCACGAACGGACACGAAGCGACACGAATAACACAGGCGTGTGTTAAGTCCCTGGTGAGGGATCTTTTCTTACTACGTCCGGCAGCCCATCGTGAGCAGCACGTTGGCCCAGAGGGCTTGGTCGGCGGTCTGGATCGTGAGGACGTGGTCAGGGCTCTCGACGTGTTTGTAGAAGTCCCACTTGAGGATAGGCTCAAGCTTCAGAGAGGTACCGGCCTCAGTGAGCACCTGACGGTACTCGTTCCAAACCGGAGGCTCGCCTTGCTGGGCGTACGGATCGTCGGGCGGGATGCCCATGGTATTGACGTGGTCGACCGGGACGGCGGTAAGGAGGGCGCGGAGGACCTGCGCGACGGTGACGACGCCGGGCGAGAGATTGAGGGAGATGATCTCGGCATTGGGACCGCGTTTGGTGGAGGCGGGGTAATTGCCGTCGGCGATGAGGATCTTGGAGTGATGGCCGGCGCGCGCCAGCACGCGCAGGATCTCGGGGTGGGTGAGCGTAGTCTTGAGCATGAGGCTACTTGGTGTGCTCGCGGTAAGCGGCGATTGTCTGGCGCGCGGCCGAAGCGGCATCGGGAAGGGGGAACACCTCGGCAGAAAGGAATCCCGCGTAGCCGATCTCGCGCAAGGCGGCGACGATGGGTGCAATGCGCGTCTGACCCAGACCGACAGCGCGCCGATTGGAATCGGCGAAATGGACGTGGCCGACGAGCGGACCCGCCTCGCGCAGCGCAGCGGCGGAGTCGGCCTCGTCGATATTCATATGGAAAAGATCGGCGAGGAGACGGATATTCTTGGTCTGGAGGGTGCGGAGCCAAGCGGCGGTGTCGCCGAGGCGGTTGAGCAGGTTGGTCTCGTAGCGATTGAGCGGCTCGTAGAGCAGCGGCACACCATGGCGGGCGGCGTGCTCACCCAGCTCATCGAGCGCCTCGCCGAGCCAGCCGAGGGCCTGGGCGCGAGAGACCGCGCCCTCAAAGCGGCCCTGCATGGAGCCGATGATCGCAGGCGCGCCGAAGCGGCCGGCAAAGTCGATGACGCCGCGGACAAACCCCCGCGCCTGCGCCCGCACGGCAGCATCGGGGCTCGTGAGCGAGAGCTTGCGCACGACCCAGCCGGCGCCGGTGCCGACGGCGGCCACGCGCAGCTGGTGGCGCTCAAGGAGCGAAGGGACGGACGCCAACTCGGGGGCCTCGGGGCCAGGCGGGAATATCTCCACGCCGTCAAAGCCCAGCGCCGCCGCATCGGCAAAAGCCTGAGCCAAGCCGTCGGTATAGACAAACGGACCACCCTTCGTCTCGGGGACCAGCGACACTGTGATCGCAGAAAGCATCCGGCGATCAACGCACGCTCACGCCACGAGGCAAGCGCGATGCCGGTCTGACGCTCCGCGAAGTATGCCATCAGTCGCGCTCGACATGCGGCCCCGGGCCGTCGCATCGTGGCGTTTTCGCTGCGCGCACCCCAGCGCGGTACAGCCCCCTCCCCTGCATGATTCGAAGAATAATCCCCGGCGGCGCGATAGCCGCCGCCTGGCTTGCCCTTTCCCTCCTCCTCTCCGGCTGTGGCGGGCGTGGGGACATCAAGGTAATCAAGCTCGCCCACGGCCTCGACCAGCAGCACAGCGTGCATAAAGGCATGGTCTTCCTGGGGGAGCGGCTCGCGGAGAAATCCGGCGGGAAGCTCAAGGTGGAGGTCTATCCGAGCGGCCAGCTCGGGAGCGAGCGCGAGTGCCTGGAGCTGGTGCAGCTCGGCGGCCTCGCGATGACGAAGGTCTCCGCGAGCGTGCTGGAGGGCTTCGCGCCGGAATTCAAAGTCTTCGGACTGCCGTACCTGTTTCGCGACGAAGCGCACAAGACGGCGGTGCTCGACGGCCCGATCGGCAAGGAGATCCTGGCCGCGCCGCAATCGAAGTTCATGCGCGGGCTCTGCTACTACGATTCGGGCGACCGGAGCTTCTACACCAAGCGGCCCGTGCGCACGCCGGAGGACCTGGCAGGGATGAAAATCCGCGTGCAGGAGAGCCCGATGGCCTTTGCACTGATCCGCGCCTTTGGCGCCTCGGCGACGCCCATTTCCTTCGGCGAGCTCTATACCGCGCTGCAACAAGGGGTGGTCGACGGAGCGGAGAACAACCCTCCGAGCTTCCACCTGGCCCGCCACTACGAGGTCTGCAAGTACTACTCGCTCGACGAGCATACCAGCGTGCCCGACGTCGTCGTGGTGAGCACGCACTTCTGGGATAGCCTCTCGGCCCAGGAACAACGCTGGCTGCAGGAGGCAGCCGACGAGTCGGCCACCTATCAGCGCAAACTATGGGCGACCTCCACGGCCGAATCGCTCGCGGCCGTGGAAAAGGCAGGGGTGGAGATCATCCGGCCGGACAAGGCCGCCTTTGCCGCGAAGGTGGCCGATCTGCACAAGGCCGCACAAACCGACCCCATCGTGGGCCCGCTCGACCGGCGGATCGCGGAGGTGCGCCCATGAGAACGCTGCGTCTCGCCGCCGACCGCCTGCTCGGATCGGCCATCTGCGTGCTGATGGCCGCGATGGTGATCAACGTGCTGTGGCAGGTCTTCACGCGGTTTGTGCTGAAGAATCCCTCGAGCTTCACCGAAGAGGCTGCTCGCTATATGATGATCTGGGTGGGCCTGCTAGGCTCAGCCTACGCAACGGGGCAGAAATCGCATCTCGCGCTCGATCTGCTCACGTCGAAATTCCAAGGCGCGCGGAAGCGCAACTCGGAGCTCTTCATCCACAGTGTGGTGCTACTCTTCGCGCTCGCGGTGCTGGTGGGCGGCGGCGGGCGGCTCGTGTGGATCCAGCTCTCGCTGGGGCAGCACTCGGCCGCGCTGCAGATCAAGCTCGGCTACGTGTACCTCGCGGTGCCGCTGGCCGGGGCCTTCATCGTCATTTACAGCGCGATGACGCTGCTCGACACCCTGCGCGGCGAGACACGCGGCAGGGAACAATCCTCCGGGCTCAACTAACATGAACGAAGCGCTCATCCTTGCCCTCGTCTTTGCCGCGCTGCTCTTTCTTGGCGTGCCTATCTCCTTTGCGATCGGCACCGCCGCAGTCTCGGCGCTCTTCGTCTCGCTACAACCCGCCGCCGCCACGACGGTGATTGCGCAGCGCATGGCCACGGGCCTCGACAGCTTTGCGCTGCTCGCGATCCCTTTCTTCATCCTTTCGGGCCAGCTTATGAATCGCGGCGGCATCGCACGGCGGCTCGTCGATCTGGCCAAGGTGATGGTAGGCCGGCTGCCGGGCGGACTCGCCTACGTGAACATCCTGGGCTCGATGCTCTTCGGCGCAATCTCGGGCTCGGCCGTCGCCGCGGCTGCCGCCATCGGAGGGACGATGACGCCGCTGATGAAAAAGGAGGGCTACGACCGCGATTTCTCAGCGGCAGTCAATATCACTGCCGCACCGATCGGGCTGCTGATCCCGCCGAGCAACATCATGGTGGTGTACTCGCTCGCGAGCGGAGGAGTGTCGATCGCGGCGCTGTTCCTCGCGGGCTATGTGCCGGGACTCCTGCTCGGCCTGGCACTCATGGGGGTCGTCGCCGTGGTCGCGAAGCGGCGCGGCTATCCGGTGGGAGAAAAGGTGGCCCTGCAGGCGGCGGTGCGCATCTTCCTCGGTGCAGTGCCGAGCCTGCTGCTCATCGTGCTCGTGATGGGCGGCATCATCCTGGGCTGGTTTACGCCGACGGAGGCGAGCGCGATCGCCGTGGCGTACACATTCATCCTCTCCGTGCTGGTGTACCGCGAGATCAGGTGGAGCGAGCTGCCGAAGCTTCTCACGGACTCCGCAGCGACGACGGCCATCGTGCTCCTGCTCGTCGGCACATCGATGGGCATGTCGTGGGTAATGTCTTCGGCCAATATCCCACAGACCATCACCGAGGTGCTGCTCAGCCTCACGGACAACAAGATCGTGCTGCTGCTGATCATCAACCTGCTGCTGCTGCTCGTGGGCATGTTCATGGACATGACCCCGGCGGTGCTGATCTTCACGCCCATCCTGCTGCCGGCGGTGATGAAGCTCGGGGTGAGCCCGCTGCACTTCGGCCTGGTGATGATCTTCAATCTCTGCCTGGGACTCTGCACGCCGCCGGTGGGGAACTGCCTCTTCGTCGGCTGCGGCGTGGCGGGGACGACCATCTCGCGCGTATGGCGACCGATGGTGCCGTTTTTGATCGCGGCTTTCACGGTCTTAATGGCCGTCACTTATTGGCCGGCGATCTCGCTGGCGCTGCCCAAGGCGCTGGGGTTTTGAGCGAACCGCCGCCTCGCGCAAAAGCGGACGCTCCCGCCGATACGGCCCCTGCCCGCACGGGCAGGGCAGCTAGAACAGCTTCTTACCCTGAGCGGACTTCGGGGCGTCGAGGCCGAGGAGAGCGGCGAAGGTGGGGGCGATATCGTCGACGCCCACCGGCTCCTTGCGGGCCACGCCCTTCGGGACACCGACGCCGTAGTAGAGCTGGGGGACGTGCTGGTCGTAGGGGTACGGGGCACCGTGACCGGAGCCGGAGCCACTCTTGGTCAAGTAGTAGGGCTTGAGGGCGAAGACGACATCGCGATCGCTGGCGGCGCGATAGCTGCGGCGCATGAGGGCACGGGTGGAATCGCCGGCCATGTCGGTGGCGAGCAGTTCGTCGCGGGTATAGACCTCGGCGACGGCGGGATGCGCGGAGAGCGCGGCCTTGGCAATCTGGGCGGCCTCGGCCGCATCGGCGTTCTTGGCCTTGAGCGTATCGAGGCGAAGGTGATAACCTGCATTGTCGCGGGTAAACCAGGTCTGGCCCTTGGCAAGCGCACCGAATTTGGCGTCGAGGGCCTTGCGGACCAAGGCGTCGAGATCACCGGCATTCACACGGCCGGCCGCTTTGCCGGGATGGCGAACCACCGTGACCTCAGGAAGCGGAACGACGCCGTGGTCGGCGCTCATCACAATCACGCAATTTTGCAGGCCCACCTCGCGATCGATGCAATCGAGCAAAGCGGCGACCACGCGGTCGATGCGGAGCACGGAATCCATCATTTCATGGCTGTCGGGGCCAAAGCTGTGACCAACGGCATCGACCTGCGAGAAGCTCACGCAGAGAAGATCCGTCGCCTCGTGGCGACCGAGCTTCTCCTCTTTGATGGCGCGCTGCACAAACTCGCCGAGGAATTCCGTGGCGTACGGAGAATTATCGAAGGCAGAGAAGAAAGCGGGAGTGATCGCAGCTTTCCCGCCATTGACCGTCTTGGGGAAAGTACGGCTCAGGCCAGAAGGTTCGGACTCGCCGGGCTCGTTATCGGGGCCCTGTACCTTATCATAGAGCGCGGGGTCGAGCAGCCGCTCCCAAGTCTTGCCAAAGCTCTTGTGCACCCGCTGCTCGGCATTGAAGGCCGCGACCCAGGCGGGGAGCTCCTTGCGGTAGTAGGTGGAGGTGACGATCTTGCCATTCTCATCCCAGTAGGCGGCGTCGGCCTGCCTACCGCCGAGGAGGATGGCGGAGCGATCCTTGTTGGAGGCAGCGAAGATCTTGGACTTGTCGCCAAATTTGGCTTTCAGCCGATCTCCGACGGTCTCGGCCTGAAGATTCTTGGGCGAGCGCCCGGTCTTGGCGGGGTTGGCTACGGCCACAGGCCCCAACTCGGCCGGGGTGATGCCGACGAGCGGCGAAGCACTATCCTCGACGGAATTGATCATCTCCCACGTGGCGCGATCGAGCCACTCGTTGGACGTGACGCCGTGCTGGGCGGCGAAGGCCCCCGTGAGAATCGAAGCGTGGCCGGGGGCCGTGAGCGTGACGGAGTGACGATGGTGGCAGTTTTCGAAATTGGCGCCGCCCGCGAGCAGGCGTTTGAAGCCGCCCTCGCTGAAGTAGGGGCCGAAACGCGTAAAATAGTCGCCGCGGAACTGATCGATGGAAATCACCACCGCGAGCTTGGGGGACGGCGTCTCGGCTGCGCGGACGAAGCTGACGAGGGAAATACAAACGAGGGTGGCGTAGCGGACGACAGTAGGCATGGGCGTGGGAAGGGCTAGACGCAGCTACCGAGCCAAGCGTTGCGCCCCGGCGCAATCCCGCACTACGCGGCGGCGTACGATTGTGGCGAATGGCGCGGCGCCAAGCGCCGAGGAGGGAGGCTTCACTTGGCCACGGGCTGCACCGTGCCGAGATATTCGTGGAACACCAGGGCGAGATTTTCGCCGTAGTTTAGCCAGTGGCGGGCCTGCGGAGGCTCCTTCAAACTGGCGATGATGTTGGTGTTGAACTCGTGCACGGCGGCATCGATGCCGTAGCGGACAAGAAACCCTTCGCCGAGCGTGCCGGAATTGCGAAAGGCGGAATTGGTAGGCCCCTCGCTAAACCAGGTGTACTGGCGGAGGAGTTTCTCGAAGAGGGCCATGCGCTGCAGGTGCTGCGGCAAGTCCGGGATGGGCGGGCGGCTGATGTGGAGACGACCGCCGCCGTCGTTGTGCAACTCGAGGGCGAAGTGCGGCTTTTTCCCGGCGGAGATCATTTGCTCCAGCCACTGCTCGAGGGCGTGGTTTTCAGGAGCGAGGGCTTTGTCGACGGGGTCGTTCCAATTGCGATTGAGGTCCTTGCCGAGGAGGTTGAACCGGGTGCGGCCGAGGACGACACCGTCCTTGTTGGCCATCGGCAGGAAGTAATAGCAGGTGCGATCGAGAAAGCGCCCGGCCGCGGCATCGCCCGCGAGCAGGCGGTGGACGAGGCCCTGCACGACCCAGCTCCCGCCCGGCTCCCACGGATGGGCGCGCGCGCGGATAAACACACGGTAGGGCGCATCCTCGCGGCCGACACGGAGGATCTCGAGCTCGCGACCCTGCACCGTCTGGCCGATGGGGGCGATCTGCACGAGGGGATTGGACTTGATGGAGTCGAGGAAGCGCTCGAGGTCGGAGAGGCGATAGGGTTCGATGCGCGCGACGTAGAGGCGGGAGCCGGCAAGCTCCACGGAGAAGCGCACCCGATCGTGGGAGTTATCGACCGAAATGACGCGCCAGTCGCGACCGTTTTCGGAGACGCACATCGTCTTGATCTCCTTGGCGACAGAGGAGCGGATGCCATTCCAGACGTTGTCGAGATTGCGCAGCTCGAAATTGAGCTTCGAGCCAGGCTTGCCGTGGATGAGGAAATGGATGTGGCCCGCGGCGCGATTGGGCGAGGCGCGCTCGTGATCGTAGTTGAGCGAGAGGAGGATCGTGCCGTCAGTGGCCTGCTCGTACCAAAGGGGCGAGGCGTTTTCGATGCTGGTATCGATGAACTCGAGCCCGGTGGAGTGGGGGACGATGGGAAAGGCTGAAGGCGCGGAGACGGGGGTAAGCGCCTTGGGAGCGGCCTTGGAGGCATCGGCCGCCGAGAGAGGAAAAAGCGCGAGCAAACCAGCAAGGGGCAGGGCAAATTTCGAGGCGAGCATCGCCGGGTAATGTAACCGATCGCTTACTAAGGGGAAGCCTTTCCCTGCCGAGTGCTCCTGGATCGCGCGCGTGATTCGCAATCATGCGCTTGCCCGCAATGTGCTTTCAACGAAAGCTCACGACCATGCCCCCTACCCCCGGCGCTCCGGCCTTGCCCGCCCCGCCCCCGCCAGCCCGCCTGGCCTCGATCGATGCCTACCGCGGTTTCGTGATGCTGCTGATGATGGCCGAGGTGCTGCGGCTGCGCACTGTCGCCCGCGCGCTGCCGGAGAGCGAGTTCTGGAAATTCCTCTCTTTTCACCAGTCGCACGTGGAGTGGATCGGCTGCTCGCTGCACGATCTCATCCAGCCATCGTTTTCGTTTCTCGTGGGCGTGGCGCTGCCCTTCTCGATCGCGGCGCGCGCGGCCAAGGGAGAATCGACGCCGCGGATGGCGCTGCATGCCTTTTGGCGGGCGCTGGTGCTGGTGCTGCTGGGCGTCTTCCTGCGCTCGACGAGCCGGACTGCGACCAACTGGACCTTTGAGGACACCCTCACGCAGATAGGGCTGGGCTACGGATTTCTTTTCCTGATCGGGCTGCGGCCGACGCGCGACCACTGGATCGCATTTGGCGCGATCGTGGCGGGGTACTTCGCAGCCTTCGCGCTGTGGCCGCTGCCGCCGGCGGATTTCGACTACACGAAAGTCGCCGTCACGGCGGCGTGGCTCGAGAGCCACGGACTGAGCGGATTTGCGGCGCACTGGCAGAAGGGCACCAACCTCGCAGCGGCGTTTGACGCATGGTGGCTAAATCTCTTCCCGCGCGAAAAGCCCTTCGTCGCCCACCCGGGCGGCTACGCGACGCTGAGCTTCATCCCCACGCTCGCCACGATGATCCTCGGCCTCATCGCCGGCACCGTGCTGCGCAGTGGACGGAGTGCGCGGGAGAAGATCCGCTGGTTTGCCATCGCGGGCGGGGCATGCCTCGGCGCGGGCGCGTTGCTGGGATGGCTGGGAATCGTACCGGTGGTAAAGCGCATCTGGACCCCGAGCTGGGTGCTCTACAGCGGGGGCTGGTGCTTCCTGCTGCTGGGGCTATTCTACCTCGTAATCGACGTACGGGAGCGGCGCGGCTGGGCCTTTCCGCTCATCGTGATCGGGGCCAACTCCATCGCGGCCTACCTGCTCGCACACGGCTTTGACTCGTATATCGAAAAGAACCTCCTGACGCACTTCGGCGCAGGGACCTTCCGCCTCTTCGGGACGGCCTATCAATCTCTCCTGCTCGGGGGCGCCGTGCTGCTGCTGCTCTGGCTCATCCTCCACTGGATGTGGAAACGAAAACTCTTCCTTAAAATCTGACCATGCGCCTCTCTTGTTTGTTGGCTGCCTTCGCGCTCGCGGCGCCGCTCTCCGCGGCCGACGAAGCCGCCCCACCCTACGAAACGATCCTCAAGATCGACTCGCACTCGCATGTCTTTGAGGACGTGGCGGAGTTTCACGCGCTTTTCCGGCGCATCAACGTCCGCACGATCAATGTCTGCAACAATGGCACCGACGGGAAACTCGAGCCGATGCACGCCATCGCGCTGGACCTCTACCACAAGCACCCGGACCTGTATCCGTTTGAGTCGACCTTTGACCTGCTGGAGCGCGACAGGCCCGGCTATACGCAAAAGGTGATCGCGTTTCTCGATCGCACCTTCGACCAAGGCGCGATCGGCGTGAAGATCTGGAAGGAGATCGGAATCGACATCAAGACGCCCGACGGAAAATTCATCCTGCCCGACGATCCGCGTTTCGACCCGATCTACGCGCATATCGCCAAGCGCGGGCGCGTGTTGCACGCCCACCTCGCAGAACCGATCGACGCCTGGCGGCCGCTCGACAAGGACAGCGCACACTACAACTACTACTCCGCCAACCCGCAGTGGCATCTCTACGGCAAGCCGGAGTACCCCACCCACGAGGCCATCATCGCGGCGCGCGACCGGATCATGGAAAAGCACCCGACGCTGACCGTGCTCGGCGCACACCTCGGCAGCCTCGAGCACGACCTCGAGGGCATCGCTGCGCGCTTCGACAAGTACCCCAACTTCTTCATCGAGTGCTCGGCGCGCACGCGCAACCTTACCCGCCATCCCAGCGAGAAGGTGCGGGCCTTCATGATCAAGTATCAGGACCGCATCCTCTATGGCGTCGATGCGGGATGGAAGCCCCTCACGCGCACGACACCGCCCACCGACGCGCAACGGAAGGGCCACGCCAACCGGCTGGAGATCCAGTACAAGGCCGACTACGACTACTACGCCGGCTCAGGCGAGGTGACCTACAATGGGCGCAGGGTGCAGGCGCTGGCTCTCCCGCGCAGCGTGCTGGAAAAATTCTACAACGGAAACGCGAAGCGAATTTACAAGATCGAGGCGGCGTGGAGTGGGAAATGAGGGCAAAGGACTAAGGGAAAGAAGGAGGAATAGGGAGCGGCCGCTCTTTCCGGGCGGCCTCCGCCCGCACGGGCGCGGCCACAGATGAGCCGGCCGTCTTTGTAGTTAATATTCGGATACAGAGATATCCACGACCGCCGGGCGAGGACGCCGCGCCCCCAGGGAGCGGAAGAAAGTCGGCTACCCATTCGCCCCCGCCCTTGCGCTCACGCGCCGGTCTACGGAACGGGCATCAAAAAGCCGCCCCGGGAACGGATGCCCACCTGCAGGTCCAGCTTCCTGACTATGGGCGCCTCGTTTCCCGGGGCGGCAAAGTGTATTCAGATTCTAACTACGGGAGGGGATTCTGGGGGAAAGGGAAATGTCATTCCGGGGTGAGTGGTCACCTGCAGGTCCAGCTTCCTGACTATGGCCTCTACGATGCCCCGGAATGACAAGATGCAAATTGATAGCTTTTCTAGCTTTGGGCGAGCGTGAAATAGAAGGTAGCGCCTTTATCCACCTCGGCCTCGGCCCAGACATTACCGCCGTGCCGCTGCACGATCTTCTGCACGATGGCCAGGCCGATGCCGGTGCCATCGAACTCCTCGCGGCGATGCAGGCGCTCAAACACGCCGAACAGGCGGCTGTAGTACTTCATGTTGAAGCCCACGCCATTGTCGCGGACGTAGTAGACCACGGGCTGCTTGTCGGAGATGCAGCCGATCTCGATCTCCGCATTTTCGCGCAAGCCGGTGAATTTCACGGCGTTGGCGATCAGATTGATGAAAACCTGCAAGACCATCGCCGGGTCTCCCTTGGCCGGGAGAAGAGCGGCGACCTTGAACTCGATATGGCGCTTGGCATCGACCGGCACCGCCGAGATGGCCTCACGGGCGACCGAGGTCATGGCGATCTTTTCCTGCTTCACGTCTTTCCGTGCGACGCGGAAGAAGGCGAGGAAATCATCCATGAGCTGCGTCATGCGGCCGCTGTTGCGCTGGATGGTGCGGACCATCTTCAGGGCCTCGGGCGTCAACTCGCCGGCCTCGCCGGCCACGATCATCTCTGAGTACGCACTGATCGAGCGGAGCGGGGTGCGCAAATCGTGAGCCAGTGAGTAGGAGAAGGACTCCAGCTCCTGATTGAGTTGCTGGAGGCTGAGGGTGCGCTGCTCGAGGTCGCCATTGAGGCGGCGAATCTCATCCTCGCGCTCGCGGCGCTCGGTCATGTCGCGCGCAAAAATGTACAGGAGCCCCTCGGCGGCAAAGGGGGCGATCGTCCAGCCCAGCCAGCGATAGGCATCGTCCTTGGCGCGAAAACGGCTTTCGAAGTAGAGGGGCGTATCCGCCTTTAAGATATTGGCGATGGTCTCCTTGGTGGCGGCGAGATCATCGGGGTGGATGAAGTCGTGGAGACAGCGGCCCTGCAGCTCGGGGGCGGCATAGCCGAGGGTGTTTTGCCACGTGGGATTGGTCTGGGTGAAGACGCCAGCGTAGTCGGTGATGGCAAGGAGCTCGATCGAGAGCCGGAAGAAGTGGTTGCGCCGCGTCTCCCACTCGAGGCGGGCATTGGTCTCGGCGAGCTTGCGCTGCATCCGCTCCTCCTCCGCGCGACGGAGCGCCTCCGATTGCCGCTGGATCTCGCGGCTTTTCTTCGCGAGTTCGACAAAGACCGTGACCTTGGAGCGAAGCACCTCAGGGGTGACGGGCGTAAACAGGTAATCGACCGCGCCCAGCGCATAACCGCGATACACCTCGACGTCGGCCGTGCTAAACGACGTGACGAAGATGATCGGCGTGTGCTTGCTCGACTTGCGCTGGCGAATGAGGGCGGCGGTCTCAAAGCCATCCATCGCCGGCATGTTGATATCGAGCAGGATGACGGCGAAGTCGCGCTTGAGGATCAGGCGCAGGGCCTCGCTGCCTGACTCAGCCTTGACGATGGTCTGCCCCAAGTCGGTGAGCGCCGCCTCGAGGGCGAGGAGCTTGTCTGGCGAATCGTCGACGATGAGGATCTCAATCGGCTCGCTCTCGGTGGAGGCATACGCGAACGAGGACTTCACCGCCTCGGGATCGAAGGGCGTGCCGTTGGAGCCGACGATCGGCGATACGCTGCCATTGCGCCGACGGGAATCGAAGGGGGCCATGCTGGTCGTGATCGAAGGCAGAGTCTTCATGGGTACGTGGAGCGGCTCGCTCCGGAGCCGACGCGCCTCAGGTGCGCACATACCCCCAGGCGCGCATCGACGATAGCGCGCCCGGCCTTCATCCATTGATCGTCACTTCCTCTCATACTCACCGATGCAGCCAGATGCGGAGGACGGAGAGGAGATGCTCCGTGTCGACGGGCTTGGCGATGTAGTCGGAGGCGCCGGCCTCGATGCACTTCTCCTTGTCGCCCTTCATGGCCTTGGCCGTGAGCGCGATGATCGGCAGGTCGCGGTACTTCTCGATCTTGCGGATGCGCCGCATGGTCTCGTACCCATCCATATCGGGCATCATGATATCCATGAGGATGAAATCGAACTCCTCCGTGGTCTGGAGCATGGAGAGTGCGTCGCGCCCATTTTCGGCGGAACGGATGTTTACGTCGTAGCGCTCAAGGAACGACGTCATGGCGAAGATATTGCGCATGTCGTCGTCGACGATGAGGGCACGCTTGCCGGCAAGGATGTCGCCATCCTTGTGAAGGTTTTCCACGAGGCGGCGCTTGTCGGCGGGCAGCTTCATCACGCGGCGATGCAGGAATAGCGCAGTCTCGTCGAAAAGCCGCTCGGGGGACTGCACATCCTTCAGGATGACGGTGCGCGCCAGCCGCTTCATCTGCTCGACTTCCTCCTTGGGCAACTCGCGCCCGGTATGGACGACGATGGGCAGATTATCGAGGCCCGCCGCTTTCACTTCCTCGATGAACTTCGAACCCGACATATCCGGCAGCCCCAGATCGAGCACCACGCAGTCGAAGGGCTGCTGCTTGAGGAGGGTGAGCCCCTCCTCGCCGGTGCCCACAGCGTAGGTGTGCACATCGGAATTGCCGATAAGCTCGATGGTGCTGTTGCGCTGCACTTCGTTGTCCTCCACGACGAGCAGGTTTTTCACCGGGCGGTCGATGAAGGCGCGGAGGCCGGTAAACACTTCCGTCAGGCGGCTCTGGGCGGCCTGCTTGGCGATCTGGCCGAGGGCACCGTATTTCAGGCCGGTGTCGTCGTGATCGGAGGAGCTGACGATCATCACCGGGATGTGCCGGGTGACGGGATCATCCTTCAAACGGTAGAGCACGCGGCGGCCATCGATATCAGGGAGCACGATATCGAGCGTGATGGCGGCGAAATCGATCTTGCGCGCGAGCTGCAAGGCATCGCTGCCGCGAGTGGCGACGACGCCCTTGAAGCCATTTTCCCGGGCGCACTCGAGCACGTGCTCGGCGAAGACGGGATCGTCTTCGATGATGAGCACGGCCTTGTCGTCGGCGCCGATATTGTCGCGATCGTCGTCGATCGAGACCACCGGAGTCGGGGTGCTCGTCGACGGCGGCATCTCGCGAGCCAATCGCTGCACGAAGCCGCTGCCGCCCTGCGGGGCATGCACATGATCGCGGGACACGGGCTCGACCCGCTCCGAAGAGCCGATGACCGTCGGCAGATAGAGGGTGAAGGTAGAGCCCTCGCCGGGGGCGGAGACGAGCTGGATCTCGCCGCCGAGGAGGCGGGCGATCTCGCGCGAGATCGAGAGGCCCAGGCCCGTGCCACCGTACTTGCGGTTGGTGGAGCCATCGGCCTGCTGGAACGCCTCGAAGATGATCTGCTGCTTGTCCGCGGGGATGCCGATACCAGTATCGCGCACGCGGAAGGCGAGAGCCTCGGGCGCGCCGCTCAGCGTCGGGTGATCCAGCGACCAGCCGGCGCGCGCCACCTCGATCTCGAGCGTAACGCTGCCCTTCTCCGTGAACTTGAAGGCATTCGAGAGCAGGTTCTTGAGGATCTGCTGGAGGCGCTTCGCATCGGTGCGGACCAACCGGGGCAGCTTCGCATCGAGGCTGACGTAATAATCGAGCTTCTTGTGCTCCGCGATGGGGGCAAAAGTACGCTCCACGTAGTCCTTGAGGTCGTGGATCTTGAGATCCGAGACCTCGACCGAGACGGTACCGGACTCGATCTTGGCAAGGTCGAGGATGTCGTTGATCAGGCGGAGCAGATCCTGGCCCGACGAGTGGATCGTCTTGGCAAACTCGATCTGCTTCGTCGTGAGATTGCCGTCGCGATTGACGCAGAGTTGATCGGAGAGGATGAGCAGCGAATTGAGCGGCGTACGCAGCTCGTGCGACATGTTGGCGAGGAACTCCGACTTGTACTTCGAGGTGAGCGCGAGCTGGGCGGCCTTTTCCTCGAGGGCCTGGCGGGCCTGCT
>CAYZPV010000060.1:0-41085 GCA_964480585.1 uncultured Opitutus sp.
CCTAGCGATTTTTGCGGCAGCCGTCAGGAGGGTACCGGGAGTTTGTTATCCCGGCTCAACGCAGGGGGTTAGGTCGCGCGCGGGCGAAATAACGCGAGAGCGCGGGCTCAAGGCACGGAGCGTAGGGGAGCGGATACATGGCCAGCGAGCGCCCGACGGGCGGCCATGAGGAGCGGGCGCTCATCTGACGCAACGACAGCGCCCAAGCCTACGATAGGCACCTTCTCGGACTTAGGGGTGCCGGTGCAGGACGAGCGCGGTAGGGGAGCGTGGGCGAAACGCGCCGCACGTCACGGATGACCATGACCGCAGTCTACTCGTAAGAGGGTAGACTCATCTGTACACCGAAATCAGACGCAGTGGGCGAGCGGGATAACTTCCGGCGTGGCGCGAAACGCGAGCTAGCTGCAGCACGAATCCCGGCCGAGCGGGGTAGCCGATCGGCTGATGAGGGAGACGAGCTTGGGGCTCGTTGCGGATCGACTGAGCGAGATGCTCAGTCGGCGCGGGCCTTGTAGTAGGAGGCCTGGAGCTTATCCCACGAGGCGATGACGTTTTGCTTGGCGCTCTCCCACGTGTCGGCGGTGGCCTCGCCGAGGGCATCGAGCTTTTGCTTGTAGTCGGCCTCGGAGTTTTTGAGCTCGGCCATGGCAGCTTTGCGAGAGGCGGAGGCCTGAGCCTCGGAATAGTTGGCGCGGACTTCGCTGAGTTGGGCCTCCATCTGGGAGGACAGGGCCTTGGCGCTGGCGGTGAAATCGGAGCGTTGCTCGAAGGTGTGGGCCTTCACCTTATCCCACGTGTTGCGCATGGCTTCCCTCGTCTCGGCGTAGGCTTCCTTGGCGGTGGCCTTGGCTTCGGCGCGGTCTTCCTTGGAGCAGCCGGTGACGGCGGCGGCGCAGAGGACGGCGAGGGCGAAGGGAAGGGCGCGAGCGGTGCGGGACGGGAAGCGGGAGGTGGTCTTCATGGGGCATGAGACCCGTGCGGCGGTCGGGAGTTCGCGTAGCGCGCTTGCGGGTCGGCGCGCGGTAGCACCAACAACTAGGCGTCAGTGGTGATGGTGGTCGTGGCCGTGATGGTCGTGGGCGTGGTGATCGGGCTCTTTGCGGCGGCTGGAGCTTCGGCGGCGGGGCTCGGGGCGCTCGATGGTGGCGTCGCGGACGAAGAGCGGGGAACTGAGGACGATGCAGCGGCGGATGGGCTCGCCAGTCTCGGGGTGCTTCGTGAGCGGAGCGTCTTTGATGGATTGCAAGATCTCGAAGCGGCGGGGTTTCTTGCCGGGGCGGGGGAGGGTTTCGTAGACGTAGGTGACCATGGGGAAATGGGGGCTGTGGAGTTCCAGTCGAGATGTTGCGCAAACGGATCTATTTTCGTGTTGGGGAGCGTGCTATATCCCTCTCGATCCGAGCTTGGTTTACCAGTAAAACGAATGCGACATTCGAAACACTGAAGAGATGTTTCATTCTCCCCAAGAGGAAGTCGCTGGTAAACGGCTGGTTTTTGAGCAGGTGCCCAGACTGACGAACTGAGCATTTTTATCTGCTGCGGCTGACGACGAAGTTCATCGGTGACGGTTAGGGCTTCCGCGGTTTCTGGTTCATTGGCGGCGGGTGGGACGAATGGATGCTATTGCCATTGAATATATAATATCATGAATGTTAATACCTGTTTGTTTGTGTTTTTCCATGTGCTGGACTAATCCATTACTTGCGTGAGTATATTATTTATTAATGCGTCTAGAAATCGCTTGCGGGAGCCCGCAGCGGGGGCGTAGTGCAAGGGGGTATGCGCCGCTTACTTATCCCAGCCTTGCTCATCGTAGGATCGCTGCCCCTGTTTGCTCACTCGGGGCATGTTATTTTGGCCAGTCAAGTCACCACCACGACCGTGGAGTATCATAGCGGACACAAGGCCACCTGGCGCGCAGAGGTCGTAGATGCCGATCAAAAGCTGATCAAGTATACGTTGAAGCTAGAGCGGCCAGCGACGGATGACGGAAAAGAACCGATCAGCCTTTATAATTTGAGGCTGCAGGGGCGACTGTGGACAGTGAGGGTAGCGAGCGCACCGGGGATCCAGTTCTACAATACGCTCGACGACGCCGAAGCGAGGCGCAATCCGATCACCAAGGACCCCAAGACCGGCGAATGGACGATCAGGCACGCCGCCACTCATCCCACACAGGGGGACTTGAATACGCAGGAGGATCGGGTTGCGATGCTGGTGTGGGGTCGCGATGGAACTGGAAAAGACAATACCTGTGAAATCGTGGTTTATTCGGACCGCAAGGTCCGCGGGCCGCTTTCGAGGCTCAGTAAGGCCGCTCAGGCCAAGGATGCCAAGGAGGCTAAGTCCGGCCCCGTGTTGAATCTCCTCGAGGGGCACCATAGCGAGCCCCCTCCCGGGACACCGGGTGGTGAGGAGGGGGAGCCAAGGTAATCACGGACTCTCCATCCGGGCGGCGCTGTCGCCAGTAGCCAAAGAAGGGCTGTCGTGCCGAAACCACTGCCTAGGTAGCGCGTGGGTAGGTTAAGGGCGGGAAGATGCCAATTAATATATTGGCAGTAATTGAAGCCGACTAATGTTTTATTGCGCCAAGGCTGTCGGTGCATGTGTCCATATATAAATGAGGGTCACTTTCTGAAATCTCTTGCCAAAAACAGCTTTTAGTGCGTATTCAAATCATGCTTTACCGCTTTTTAGTGATCGCTCTTTTTTCGGCGGGGACGATGCGTTTGATTGCTCATACTCATAATGAGCATGTGGTCTTGGTTAACACGAGTACCAAGACGGAATTGGAGTACCATGGCGGATACACGGCGACCTGGAAGGCCGAAGTGATCGAGGCCGTCGATAAAAAGACAACTAGCGAGAATAAGACCAAGAGCATTGTAAAATATACGCTGACGCTGGTGCGCCCGGCCGGCGATGACGGATCCAAGCCGATCAGCCTCTACAATTTGAGACTCCAAGGGAGGGCGTGGGGTGTGAAGATAACGTGTGCCGACCCAGGAATCAGGTTCTACAGCTCTTTAAGTGCAAAGGAGCCGATTCTCTACGACCCAATAGTCGGCGGATGGCCAATCGAAGCAGCAGGTGCGGGTGGCAACGCGGGTGCAAAGCCGGAAAAGGTGGCGATGATGATGTGGGATCGGGACAAGAATAAGAAAGGATCCGACAGCACCTGTACGATCGTCGTTTTTTCAGACCGTAAAGTTGTCGGTCCGCTTTCGAAACCCACCAAGAACCCTCAAGCCGAGATCGATCGGCATAACAAGGGGCCGAAGGAGGGTCACCATAGCGAGCCGCCTCCCGGAACGCCTGGCGGGGAAGAAGGCGAGTCGGACAACTGAGCCCGCTGACCGCTACCTGAGCGGTACGGTCTCCAGCAGGCCGGGCTGGGTAATCAGGGCGAGATGACTGCCGTCGGCGGAGGCGATGCCCGTATGCGGGGGGTAGGAGGAGCGGGTGGTGAGATGCGCGAGGGTAGCGCCGGACTCGGGATCGATGACGCGGACAATACCGTCGGCGGAGGTGGCGACAAGGCGTGGCTGGGAGCCGACAAAGCTGAGCGACTGGATGGGGCTGCGGCCCGACATGATCACGCGCAGCAGGGCACCGGACTGGGCATCGCGGAGCTCGATGCTGCCATTTTCGAGGGCTACGGCGACGCTCTTGCGATCGGCACTGAGGTGCAGGCCCGAAGGGATGGCGGGAAGGGGGACTTGCCAAAGCTCGGCGCCGGAGAGATCGAAGCAGCGGGCGGCAGGGCGATTATTGACGAACCAGGCGCGCGTGCCTGCGGGATCGACCGAGAGGGACCAACTGCTGAGCGCATCCCTGGCGATCACCCGGTGCTCGGCGGAGGGTTGCCGACCTGCCACTGCCAGTTCGCCGGCGCCGGTGATGACGACGAAGCGCTGGCGGTCGGCGGAGGCGGCGGCCTGCAATATCGACCCACGGCCGAGCGGCAGCGTCTCGACGATCCTGCCATGGCTGAGCTCTGCGCGAACCAGCGCGGCCTGATCGGCAGCGAGCCCCCAGACGGAGTGATCGCCCTCCGCGAAAAGGGGCCGTGACATGCCGGCGATCATGCCGCTGGGGGCAAGGGTTTCCCGGGAAAATATGCCTGTATGGTTGTCGGCGATGGGGGCGTAGATCAGGGTGCCATCGGGGCTGAAGGAAAGGCTCGTGGATGCTCCGTGGGGCTTGCGGATCGGCGTCACCGGGTACGAGACCGTGGGCTCGTCGAGCCGCCAGAGGCGCAGCTCGCCAGCTTCGGAGCCGGAGAGGATACGATCGTTGCCGAGCGCGATGAGCGCAGCGATGGGTGCGCCGTGGCCGCGGCGCAGCTCGGCGCTGGCCGCGTGAGGGCGCCGGAGGACGACGTCGGGCCCCTCCGCGGCGAGCACCACGTCTGGCCAAGGCGAGAGGGCGCTGAAGCGTGCGCGGGGGGCGGCGGGGCCGAAGGCGACCCAGGTGGCGGACGGAGCGCCCAAGGTGCGGCGGAGGTGCTGACGGTTGACGTAATCGTGGGCGCAGGCGAAGCGGCGACCTCCGTCGTCGGCGAGATAGAGCACGCCCGGCACGAAGGCGGAGAGCGGAAAGTCGTCGCGGTGCTCCGGCGTGGCGCGCGACCAGGTGATGAGGCGATAGCGCGCGGTCGCCTGCCGGCCGCTCAGCAGGGCCAGCGCGACGGTGGAGGTGGCGCTGTCGCCGACGCCGCGAAAGAACTCCCAGTAGCCCGCATCATCCTCGGGGCGCAGGGCAACGCGGGCCACGACGGCGCTGCGGGCGAAATCCCACACCACGAGCTCGGGGCTCGTGGGCTGACTCCGCGCGGGCGGTGAGGCACGGAGGCCATCGACGAAGCCCACCAGCTCATCCGGGCCGCAGACGAGCAGCGGGCGCAGTGGAGGCGAATCGGAGACCTGCGGAGAGGCATCGCCCACGCTCCAGCGGGTGGCGCGGGCGCGCCCATCGACCTTGGAGGTGCCGACCAGCCAGCGGCCATCGGGAGTGTAGCCAGCGAAGGCGAAGACATGCTCGATCTTCCGCAGCGAGCGATGAGTAACGGCATCGAAGAGTTCGAGCGTGGCGCTCGCATCGTGCACGGCGAAGGTCTTGCCATCCGGAGCCTCGCGGAGGGCGCTGATGGCAGGACCCTCCGAGCGCAGGACGGACGCGGGAGCGCCGCGAGCGCGGGAGGTGAGGACGGACCATTCGATGCCACGCAGGTCTTCCTCGCCGGCCTTGGGCTCGAGGCCGGCGAGGAGCTTGCGTGCGCCGCCGTAGTCGTGCTCGTCGAGAGCGATACGAGCCTGAGTGATCTGCGAGATGTAGTGAGTCTTGCGCCGCAAGGCGTCGCGCTCGGCCTCCGCCCGAGCGGCGCGCTGGTTTTCCACCCACGCGCCGATGCCGGCGATGGCGGCGGCCACGGCACAGACTGCCGCGAGGCGCAGGGCGCGGCCGAGCTGGCGCTCGGCACGCCGGAGGCGGCGCATGGACTTGCCGGCCTGGAGGAGCCGGAGCTCCTCCAAGAGCGCGAGGGCATCGAGATGACGGTGCGCAGGCGCAGAGGAGCAGGCGCGGATGATGACCTCGTTTAGTTCGAGGAAGGCCTTGCGGTCGGCGCGAGAGAGCAGGTCGGGCGGGAGGCGGGGGTACTCCTTGCGGTCGAGCCCGGTGGCCAGTTCATAGAGTACCTTGCCCAGGCTATACACATCGGCGCTGGGAGCGCCGGGGCCCTCGGGGGGCACGTAGCCCTCCGTGCCGACAAAGGTGAGCTCGGCGCTAGCGGTCGCGACGAGGCCAATATCCGCGAGCTTGGGGATGCGGGAGACGAAAATGACGTTGGATGGCTTGATGTCGCGATGGACGAGCCCGTGGGCGTGGAGCCCGGCGAGAGCCTGCGTGAGATCGATGGCAAGACGGAGGACCTCGCTGGCGGGGAGGACCTGCCGGGAGTCGACCAGATCCTTGAGGGTGTGAGGCTCGTAAAGGTCGGGATCTATGTCGCGGCCGCGCACCCGATCGTCGGCCAACTCCATGACGTAATAGAAGAAGTCGGCCGTGCGGCTCACATGCAGGAGGGCAAGCTGGCGCGACTCCTCCAAAGAGATGGCGGCAAACTCGCGGAGGCCCTTGAACTCGCGCTCGTAAGGCTGGGCGTCGTCGAAGCGTGAGCGCCAGACGACCTTCACGGCGCGATAGGCTCCGGTGATGCTGCGGGCGATCCAGACGTCGCCATAACTGCCGCGGCCGATGAGGCGAAGCAGCTCGTAATCGGGCAACGAAGGGCGATGGGGCGGGGGCGCGGACACGCGACCCCAGCATAGGGGCGAGGTGCGCAGCGTCGAGCCCAGGAAGGGCCAATCGGCACATCGATCCTGCCGACAGACGGGAAGATAGGGAATTTCGGACGGCGTGATGGCAGGACGGCAGACTCCGTGGATGGCGGCGACCGTAGCGTGGCGTACGCTCGCGGGTGAACGGGGAACGCAGAGGCGGCGGCTGGGTCCGTCGGGGCCGACAACCACACTCCATCATGTCCATCCTCGTCACCATCCTCATCGGCCTCATCGTCGGCATCGTCGCCAAGTTTCTCATGCCAGGGCGTGACCCAGGCGGGCTGATCGTGACGACGCTGCTGGGCATCGCGGGCGCGTTTGTGGCGAATTACGTGGGTCAGCGGGCGGGCTGGTATGCACCCGGAGAGCCCGCGGGATTTATTGCCGCGGTGCTGGGGGCGATGGCGCTACTGCTGATCTATCGGGTGATCTTCGGACGGCGGCGGAGTTAACCCCGACCGCGCCACCGTGGGCGGCGCGCTCCCTGCGGTGGCGGCAAGCGCTTCCGGGCGGGCATCCCGGGTCGAGATAAAGGGCGGCAAAAAAGAGAACGATCGAGGGAATCCGGGCTTTGACCGGAGGCGAGAAACGGTTTTGATACGGGGCGTTACCGATCGCCCCTGCAGACGTCTTTCCCGCCGCCATGTCCCACCACGCCCCACGACTTGAAGACCATTTTTTGACGCGGCGGGATTTTTTGCAGCGGTGCGGGATCGGATTTGGAGCGGTGGGGCTGGGGGCGCTGCTGAGCCAGCCAGCGCTGGCGGAAGGGGCGCGGATGGATAATCCGCTGGCGCCGAGGGCGCCGCACTTTCCGGCGAAGGCGAAGCGGGTGATCCATATCTTCGCGAACGGCGGGCCGTCGCAGGTGGATACCTTCGACCCGAAGCCGGCGCTGGACAAGTGGCACGGCAAGGCGATCCCGCTCGAGTTGAAGACGGAGCGGAAGACAGGGGCGGCGTTTCGATCGCCGTTTACGTTCAAAAAATATGGGCAGAGCGGGATCGAAGTGAGCGAACTCTTCCCGCATGTGGCGGAGTGCATCGACGACATCGCGGTGATCCGCTCGATGACGGCGGATGTGCCGAATCACGAGCCATCGCTGATGTTGATGAATTGCGGCGAGGCGCGACTGCCGCGGCCGAGCCTGGGCTCGTGGGTGACGTATGGGCTGGGGTCGCAGAACCAGAACCTGCCGGGATTTATCTCGATGTGCCCGGGCGGCTACCCGATCCAGGAATCGCAGAACTGGCAGAGCGGATTTCTGCCGGGAATCTTTCAGGGCAACTATATCGACACGGCCCATACGCAGGTCGAGAAGTTGATCGAGCACATCCGGAATACAGCGACCTCGCGGCAAGATCAGCGGGCGCAGCTAGACCTGCTGCAAAAGCTGAATGCGGCGCACGCGGCAAAGCGGCAGAACGAGGCGGCGCTGGAGGCGCGGATACAGTCCTTCGAGCTGGCCTATCGGATGCAGGCGGAAGCGACGGATGCCTTTGGGATCGCGGCGGAGCCGGAGGCGGTGCGCACGATGTACGGCGACACGCAGCAAGGACGGCAGCTGCTGATGGCGCGGCGACTGGTGGAGCGAGGCGTGCGCTTCGTGCAGGTATGGCACGGGGACGGGCAGCCCTGGGACAATCATGACGACATCGAGGTGAATCACCGAAAGCTCGCGAAGGAGAGCGACCAGGCGATCGCCGCGCTGCTGAAGGATCTGAAGCAGCGGGGGATGCTGGAAGACACGCTGGTGATCTGGGGCGGGGAATTTGGCCGGACGCCGACGGTGGAACTGCCCACGGTGGGTGCGAACGCGGGCAAGATCAACGGGCGCGACCACAACCACTACGGCTTTACCATGTGGATGGCGGGCGGAGGCGTGCGCGGAGGGATGACCTACGGGGCGACGGATGAGTTTGGCTTCAAGGCGGTGGAGAAGCCGATGCACGTGCACGACCTGCACGCGACGGTGCTGGCGCTGCTGGGATTTGACCACGAGAAGCTGACGTACCGGCACGCAGGGAGGGACTTCCGGCTGACGGATGTGCACGGCAAGGTGGTGCGGGAGCTGATCGCGTGAAGAATTTCAAATTCGGAATGGCGACGGTAAAACAGAGCGAAAAGCCGTCCGGCGGTGGCCTGCAAGACGGCTACACGCGCGCGGCGCGGGTGGGGGTGGCGTGGGGGATTTTTTGCGGGCTAGTGACGTGGGGCGCGGCGGCGGAGTTGCCGGCTGAGCAGGTGGAATTTTTCGAGGCGAAGGTGCGGCCGATCCTGGTGGAGGCTTGCTACAAGTGCCACAGCGTGGAGTCAGGAAAATCGAAAGGGGATCTGTTTCTCGATTCGCGGGATGGCGCACGGAAGGGCGGCGCGGGTGGGGCGGCGGTAGTCCCGGGAAAGGTGGACGAGAGCCTGCTGATCCAAGCGATCCGCTATAAAGATGAGGATCTACAGATGCCGCCGGCGGATGAGGGAGGGAAACTCTCCGACGATAAAATCGCGATCCTCGAGGAGTGGGTGAAGATGGGCGCGCCGGATCCGCGGACGGGCGGAAAGCCGCATCCGATGGACATGGCGGAGGCGCGGAAGCATTGGGCGTTTCAGCCGGTGGTGAAGCCGGCGGTGCCAAAGGCCAAAGCGGCGAAGCAGGTGGCGACGCCGGTGGATGCGTTTATCCTCGCGAAACTGGAGGAGAAAAAAATCGGGCTCGCGCCGGCGGCGGACAAGCGGACGCTGCTGCGCCGCGTGACATACGATCTCACGGGGCTACCGCCGACGCCGGAGGAGGTGGAGGCTTTTGTGAAGGATGGGACGCCAGACGCTTATGCCCGAGTGGTCGAGCGCTTGCTGGCATCGCCGCGGTATGGCGAGAGGTGGGGGCGTTTCTGGCTGGATGTGGCGCGCTTTGCGGACACGAAAGGGTACCTGGCGGGGAATGTGGAGCGGCGGTATCCGTTTTCCCATACGTACCGCGATTATGTGATCCGGGCGTTCAACGAGGATAAGCCTTTCGACCAGTTTATCGTGGAGCAGATCGCGGCGGATCATCTGCCACTGGGCGAGGACAAGTCGGCGCTGGCGGCGCTGGGGTATCTCACGCTCGGGCGGCGCTTCCTCAACAATCAGAACGATATCATCGACGACCGGATCGATGTGGTGACGCGGGGATTCATGGGGCTGACGGTGTCGTGCGCGCGGTGCCACGACCACAAGTTCGACCCGATACCGACGAAGGACTATTACTCGCTGCACGGGGTGTTTGCATCGTCGGAGGAGCCGGAGGAGAAGCCGCTGATGGGGCCGCTCGTGGAGTCGGAAGCGTACAGGGAATTTCTCCGGAAGCAGGCTGAAGTGGACGCGAAGATAAAGGCGCGCGGGGACGAAGAAGTGGAGAAGTTTCTAGCGACGGCGCGGGGCAAGACGGGCGACTATTTGCTGGGTGCGCAGGAGGCGCAGGCCATGAAGCCGGGCGAGAAAATCGACACCTTTGCGGGCGCGCGAAAGCTGAATCCTGAAGTGCTGACGCGGTGGCGCGCGCTGCTGGGCAACGCGGAGAAGATGACGGCGCAGGCGGCGATCCTCGGGCCATGGCAGACACTCGCAGCACTCCCGAGCGAGGGATTTACAGAGAAGGCGGGCGCGGCAATCGCGAGCTGGCAGACGGAAGGCGCGGGGGTAAACGTGCGCGTGGCGGCTGGATTTATGAAGGACGGGAAGCCGGCCGCGCTTGCGGGGCTGAAGGAGGCGGCGGCGATCTACAACACGATCTTCAGCGAGGCGCTGAAGGCACCGGACGGCGACGGGGCGGCGGAGCCGCTGAAGCAGCTGATGAAGGCAGACGAGGCGCCGCCAAGCCTGCCCCGCGACAGCATCGCCCGGATGGTCAAGCGCGAGACAGACAACAAAACCGCCCCGCTCAAGCGCGAGCGCGAGGCGCTCAACTGGACGGAGCCCGGTGCGCCGCTGCGCGCGATGGCGCTGGTGGACAAGGCGAAGCCGGCAAACACGAAAGTCTTTCTCCGGGGAAACCCGGCCAACCGGGGACCGGAGGCGCGACGGCAGTTTTTAGAGATACTCTCCGGAGCGACACGCGAGCCCTTCAAAAAAGGAAGCGGACGGCTGGAGCTGGCGCAGGAGATCGCGAGCGCAAAGAATCCGCTGACGGCGCGCGTGCTGGTGAATCGCGTGTGGGGGTGGCACTTCGGCGAGGCGCTGGTACGGACGCCGAGCGACTTTGGCGTGCGGACGGAAGCGCCGGTGCACCGCGAGTTGCTGGACTGGCTGGCGGCATCCTTCGTAGAGAGCGGGTGGTCGGTGAAGACGCTGCATCGCTGGATCGTGCTCTCCTCGACCTACCGGCAGAGCAGCGCGGATGTGGCGGCGGCGACGGCGATCGATCCAGACAACCGGCTCGTGCATCGCTTCAACCGGCGGCGGCTGGAGTTGGAAGCGATGCGCGACACCCTACTCGCGGTCGCGGGCGGACTGGATCTGCGCGCGGGCGGCCTGCCGGAGGACCTGACCAAAGAGCCCTTCAGCCGACGGCGTACGGTGTATGGATTTATCGACCGGCAGAACCTGCCGGGGATGTTTCGCACATTCGACTATCCCAACCCCGATGTGAGCAGCGCGGGGCGCTTCGCGACGACGGTGCCGCAGCAAGCGCTGTATCTCTTGAACAGCCCCTTCGCGATCGAGCAAGCGCGGGCATTTATCGCGCGACCGGAGATCGCGAAAGAGGCCTCCGCGGCGGAGCGCATCCGGACGCTGTATCGGATCGCGTATCAGCGCGAGCCGGACACGGCGGAGCTGGCGCTGGCGCAGGCTTTCGTAGCGCAGGCCCCGGAGGGCGAGATCGCATTGCCGGCGACGGGAGGCTGGGCCTATGGGCGGGGGGCCTTTGACGCGACGACGAATCGCGTGCGGGACTTTGCGCCGCTGGCGGTGCGCGACGCGAAAGCGAGTCGCATCACGCCGGGCGCGGCGTTTCCTGACGCGGTTTATGGGCACCTCAGCATCACGGCAAACGGCGGCCATCCGGGCCGCGGCGCGGAGCAAGCGAGTGTGCGGCGCTGGACGGCACCCGCCAACGGCACGGTGAAGATCGAGGCGACGCTGGCGCACTCCAGCGAGCGCGGAGACGGGGTGCGCGGACGGATCGTATCGAGCGTGCGAGGCAAGCTCGGCGAGTGGACAGTGCGGCAGGGCAAGGCTGCCACGACCCTCAATGCGGTGCAGGTGCAGCGGGATGAGACCATCGACTTCATCGTCGATGCAGGGGAGAACGAGCAGTTCGACAGCTATACCTGGTCGCCCAACATCACCTACACCGGACGGGGCGCGAAGACGATGCGCGCATGGAACGCCAAAAGGGATTTCGAGACGCCGGAGAAAGTCCCCGCCCGACTTGGGCGCTGGGAGGAACTGGCGCAAGTGCTACTGGCCTCGAACGAAATGGCGTTTGTGGACTGACGCGCACGCTCAAGGCGGGGGAACGGCGCGAGCGAGCGCGCGCTCGACGACGTGGAGGAGTTGGGCGGCGTTGGCGGGCTTGGGCAGCAGGGCGACGATGCCGGCGGAAGCGATCTCCTCGCTGGGTAGCTCCGCAGAGTAGCCCGTGGTGAGCACGATGGGCAGGCTGGGCCGCAAAGCATGGACCTGGCGAGCTAGTTCCAGGCCGGTGAAGACGGGGAGCGTGTGATCGGTAATGAGGAGATCGCACTTCGTGCCGGGCTGCTGGAGGCGCGTGAGCGCCTCGGCGGGGCTGGCAAATGTCTCCACCGAAAAGCGGTTGCGCTTGAGCAGCATGGAGGTGGAAAAGGCGACCGCATCTTCGTCGTCGACGACGAAGATGCGCTCGCCGTGGCCTTGCGGCAGTGCCTCGTGAGGCGGCTCGGCAGCGTGGGGAGCGCCCTGCGAAACGGGGAGGTAGACACGAAACACGGTGCCGACACCGAGCTCGCTCTCCACGGCGATGGCTCCGCCATGGCTCTCGACGATCCCACGGACGACAGGCAGGCCAAGGCCGGTGCCCTCACCTCGAGGCTTGGTGGTAAAGAAGGGATCGAAGATGCGCTTCTGGGTGGCGGCATCCATGCCATGGCCGTTGTCGCGGACGGAGACACGGATGTAGGCGCCGGGCTTGAGGCGGAGCGCGCCAGCGAGAGCAACGTCGAGATCGACCGCGGCAGCCTCGATATCGAGGCGGGCGTTGGGCGTGGTCCGCATGGCGTGCCAGGCATTGGTGCCGAGATTCATCATGATCTGGTGCATCTGGGTGGCATCGGCGGAGACGGTAGGCAGATCAGCGGGCAGGCGGGTATGAAACTCGATCGTAGCGGGGATGGTGGCGCGGAGGAGCTTGACGGACTCGGCGACGATGTGGCGGAGCTGGAGGATGGCGCGCTTCTGCTCGCCCTGCCGGCTGAAGGCGAGAATCTGGCGCACGAGATCAGCCGCGCGGGCGCCAGCGCGCGCGACCTGCTCCAGGTACTCCTGGACCTCGCGATTTTCGCCGGCGCTCATCTGCGCCAGCGATGTGTAACAGATGATGCCGGAGAGGATGTTGTTGAAGTCGTGGGCGATGCCGCCAGCGAGCGTGCCGATGGCCTCCATCTTCTGCGCTTCCTGGAACTGCTGCTGCAAATCCTGCCGCTCCATAAACTGACCGAGCTGGGTGCCAAGAGTGGCCAGAAGGGCGAGCAGCTGGGAGTCGGGCCCCTGGCAGTGGTGGCTGCGAAATTCGATGACGCCGGAGACTTCGCCGCGGACGAGGAGGGGAAGGCCGATGGCTTCGACGAGACCGCATTCGCAGGCGGTGCGATCGAGGGCGTCGGCGGCACTGGTGGCAGACTGTTCGAGCCAGAGGGGAGCGCCTTTGCTCCAAACGGCGCCGACAAAGCCCTCGCCAGCGGCGCGCGTAGCCTGCGGCAACAGGGCGACAAGCGGATCGCAGCTGGCCTGCGGAGAGACCCAGTGCGTGGAGCAGTGGAGGCGGCCGTCGGCGGCTTCGGGCAGCCAGACCGCGCCGAAATCCCAGTGCTGGGCGGAGGCGATGCGCTCGACGATGCGCTGCACCGTGGAGGGAAAGGGTGCAGACTCGGCAAGCAACAGCGTGACGGCGTGGTGCAGGGCGGCGCGAGCGGCGCCGGCGAGCCGCTCGGTACGATCGCGCATGATACAGATGCCGCGCCCATCCGAGAGCCGTCGCGCGACAAACTCCACCTCGACAAGGGCGTCGTCGCGACGGCGCACCTGCCAGTCGGCGGTGACTGTCTCGCCACGCTTGAGGCGCGCCACGAAATCCAGGATGCGGGGGGCGCTCTCGCCAGGACTGAGGTCGCCGGCAGGCCGGCCCAGCAACTCCTCGCGCGTGTAGCCGAGCAACTGGAGGCCGCGGGCATTGACGTCTTCGTAGCGGCCCTCCGCGTCGAAGATAAAAATGCCGTCGCCCGCCTGCTCGAACAGCGCCCGGAAGCGCGCTTCGCTCGTGCGCACCGCGGCCTCGGCCTCCTTGCGCTGGGTGATATCCTGCATCCAGCCGCGCAGCCGGGAGACGCGCTGCTCACGGATGACCGGAAAGCCCTGCGTGTGCACCCACTTGCGGCGTCCCGAGCGGGTGACGACCTCCAGCTCCAAGTCGCAGGGCTGATTGCGCTCAACCGCAGCGGCAAGCGATTTTTCGAGGCGCAGGCGCGACTCGGCGATAAAGAGAGCCAGTAGGCTCTGGCGATCAACGGGCTCGGCGGCGGAGAGTTCGAAGATGTGCGCGGCCTCCTCGGTCCAGCTGACCATGCCGGTGGCGACTTCCCACTCCCAACCGCCGACGTGCGCCATCGCGCTCAACTCGCGCAGCCAGGCCTCGCGCTGGCGAAGGGTATCTTCGGCAGCGCGCTTGGCGGTAACATCCATGGCAAGCCCATGCCATTGCACACGGCCGCCGGCATCGCGCGAGGGGCGGGAAAGGAGGGTGAGCCGGCGATGAGTGCCATCGGGTCTGCGGACATCGATATCGAGCCGGAAATCCGCGAGGGTTTTCATGCTCTGCGACTCCGAGGCCTGGAGCAAAGCGCGCTGTTCGGCATCGAGCTGAGCCAAAAGTGTCTCCGGCTCGCGCAGCACCTGCGCCGCAGTGACCTGATGGATGCGCTCGACGCCGGCGCTGATGAAGGAGAAGCGGGGCTGACCAGTGTCGTCGTGTTGGTATTGGTAGAGATAGCTTTCGGGCAGATTGTCGCCGACGAGGCGCAGGCGTGCTTCGCTCTCGCGCATCACGGCCACGCCGGCCTGCTGGCTGCGACCGGCGAGGTAGACGTAGGTCCAGAGCACGCCGAGCAGGCCGATGACGGTGGTGAGGGTAAAGACGAAGCGGCGATCGGCAAAGGCGGCCTTGGTGCGAAGATCGTGCTGGCGGGCGGCATCGAGCTGCTGGGCCATGCGCTCGAGGTTGTGGTGGACGACTCGCAGCGTGAGCTCCATCTCACGACGCTGGCCGGGCGGAGCGGCCCGCCAGTCGGCCAGCAACCGGTTGAACTCGGCGGTGGTGCGAGGAAGCTCGGCAAGCGGGAGCTCATTTTGACCGCGGAGGGTGGCGAGGCTGGAACGCGCGGCGAGTTGCTCGAGGGCGTGGATGGCTTGCGTGAGAACAGTGACCGCCGGCTCCTCGCGGGTGGGATCCCGGCTATCTTGTGAAAATGCGAGGGCGAGAAACCCCTTGGCGAGATCGATGCGGGCCTGCCGGAGTTGGGCGAGTTCGGCTTCGGCCTCGGCGAGGGCAGCGCGCTGTTGAAAGTAGGCCCAGAGGATGGTACCGCAAGCGGCGAGAGCGGCAAGGGCGGCGAGCCAGGTCCAGCGGCGGATGCGGGGGGTAAGGGTATTGGGCACGACGTCAGTCCCTCCGCGGAGAATCACCGGGCGCAAGGATGGGGAGAGCGCCGCGCCCAAAGCCGAAACGCTGAAGGAGCTCCACGTGCTCCTCGCTGCCGACAAAGCTCCGCAACTGCTCATCCCATGCGGCACGGAGCGCGGCATCCGACTTGCGGAAGGCAAAGGCACCTAGCGCGGGGCTCGACGATGGGGGAATCTCAATGACCTCCGTATCGGCAAACTCGGCCGATCCCAGCGCCCACCGGAGAGTAGGAAGAGAGAGGTAGAGGGCATCGGCCCGCCGGGTCGCGACGAGGCGGCAGCCGGTGCCCGCATCCGGCACGTTGATCAAGCGGGCCGGGTCGAGCCCACCCGAGCGCAGGCTTGCCTCCTCGACGGAGCCTGTAAGCGCTGCGACACGGAGTTGAGCCTGGCTGAGGATATCCGCCGGCGACGTGATGCGGGCAGGATTGCCGCGGGCGACGAGCATGGCCCCTTGCACAGAGAATGTGGGCAAGGAGAACTGGATCCGCCGCTCGCGCTCCCTGGTGATAAACATACCCGCAGCGACGACATCGAAGCGACCGGCCTCCAGGTCTTCGATGAGGGCGTGAAACTCCGTCATCCGCCACTCCACGCGCTGGAGCCCCAGGCGCTGGGCAATACGGCGTGCGACCTCGGGATCGAGGCCAGTGACGCGACCGGCCTCCGCGAGGAAAGCGTAGGGGGCCTCCACAGCGTAACCAATGCGAAGACCGCGAGCCCGGTAGGCGGCGAGCTCATCCTGGCTGGGCCGGCAGGCGATGCTGGAAAGGGCTACGCCCAAGGCGATACACGTACCGATCATGACTCGCAGGGCAGCGAGGAGAATGCAAAAGCCAGAGGCCTTTCGGCCGAGAACGGCACGCACCGCAGGGGCGGAATGAGCTTCGGGGGTGGGTGACATGAGCTCCGAACTGACTGCTGGGATACCTGCTATCGTTGGCATCCTCAATAGTCTACGCAAATGCTAACGCGCCTGACGGTCAGGGCGACGCAGCGGATACTACCTAGATGAGGGTGGGGGTTACTTACGCAGGGTCGGTTCCAGGAGGATTCTCCAGCGTAAGGAAGGTGTAGCGATAGTGAGCGTCGGAGCTTTCCCGACGGGCAAGTTCGCGCCAGGGGAGATGGCGCCATTCCGGGAAGTAGGTGTCGCCTTCGACTTGGGCGTGGATAAGGGTGAGGTCGAGGCGCAAGGGGCGGTGCTGGGCAGCGGCGAGGGCGAAGGTTTCTTCGTAGATGCGCTGGCCGCCACAGATGTAAATATCGGTAGTCAGGGTGTCGGCGAGCGCGACGGCCTCGGAGAGAGAGGAGACCACCTGCACGCCCGGTTGAGCGAGTGACTGGTCGCGCGTGATGACGATGGGGCGGCGGCCATCGGAGCGGGCGGTGGACCACGTCTCGTAGCAAATGCGGCCGAGGATGCAGACCTGGCCGGCGGTCTCGCGCAGGAAGTGGGTCCAGTCCTCCGGGATGCGCCAAGGCAGGCGACCATTGCGGCCGATCACGCGATTTTCGGAGCAGGCGACGATGAGGTGGAGCAAGGCGGGCATCGAGGCGGACAGTCGGGTGCAGACTCGCTTTCCGCAAGTTTTGCTATTTGCTGCCACCCATGATTCTCGGAGTTCCCAAGGAAATCAAAATTGGCGAGACGCGAGTGTCGATGACGCCGAGCCTCTGCCGGCGTTGCGTGTCTCTGGGTGCAAAGGTATTGATCCAAAAAGGCGCGGGCCTGACAGCGGGGTTTGTCGACGCGGAATACCGCGCGGCAGGCGCCACGCTCGTGAACGACGCGGGCAAGGTCTGGCGGAGCTCGGACATGATCCTGAAGGTGAAGGAGCCGCTGCAGGAGGAGTACGGGCTCATCCAGCAGGGGCAGACGATCTTCACTTACCTCCATCTCGCGGCGGGCGCGGAGCTGGCCAAAGTCCTCATCAAGAAGAGCGTGCTTGGCATCGCGTATGAGACGGTGGAAGGGGTCGATGGGAGTTTCCCGCTGCTCAAGCCGATGTCGCAGATCGCGGGGCGGCTCTCGATCCAGATCGGCGCGTATTTTCTCCAGTCGCAGCATGGCGGCTCGGGCGTGCTGCTCGGTGGTATCCCAGGCACGATGCCCGGTCATGTGGTGGTCGTCGGAGCGGGCAACTCGGGCGCGCACGCGGTGCAGATGGCCGCGGGCATGGGCGCGCGGGTGACGGTGCTCGATCTGGATACGCGGAAGCTCGAGGCGCTCGACACGGAGTATCGCGGACGCGTCATCACGTTGATGTCGAACCCGGCGAATATCGAGGAGCAGGTAGCGAAGGCGGACTTGCTCATCGGTGCGGTGCTGATCCCGGCGGCCAAGGCCCCGATCGTGGTGAACAAGAAGACGGTCGCGCGGATGCGGCCGGGCAGTGTGATTGTGGATATCGCGATCGACCAGGGCGGGTGCATCGAAAGCATCCGGCCGACGTCGCACGAGAAGCCAGTCTACAACGAGCACGGCGTGATCCACTACGCGGTGCCCAATATGCCGGCGCTCGTGGGGCGGACCTCGACGCTGGGGCTTACGCAGGCGACGGAGCCGTATGTCGCGATGCTCGTGAACAAGGGCGTGGACCGCGCGCTGGCGGAACACGTGGGGCTGGCGCGCGGCGTGAATACGCAGGGCGGGAAGATTGTGTACCCGGCAGTGGCTAAGGCGCTGGGGTACGCGTAGGCATTAGTCACACTTTGCTAGTTATCTGCCGAAGTTCACGGTATCGTGTAAACCTCGACCAGGACGGCGCCGGGTCCGCCATCGCGGCTAGTGACCTGCGCCGTGTAGTTGCCGGGTGGGAGTTCGATCACGATTGCGGAGTCCTTGCTGGAACGCTCGAGCTGAAATGCCCCCACGATGGCAGCTGCGCTGGCGGCCAGGCTATCGTTGTTCCAATCGTTGTTCCATTGGACCAGGGCGTCGTTGCGGAAAAGGCGCAGCACGGGGTCGACCATCGCGGTGGTCACGCCAAATGAGGCGAGAGAGGGGCCCACGGCGCGGATGAGTAGCCGCTTCGAGTTTATGCCGGAAACGACGAGGCCGGCGATCAAAGCCTGATCTCCGCTACCGCCAAAGCCGCGAATCGAGAGATTGGATACGCTTGGGTCCCCTGTCTGAGCGGCGTCCGCGTCATAAAGCTCCACGAGTGCGACGCCTTCGCGACCAGCGTTGTCGCTAAGCTGGACGGTGTAGCTGCCGGCCGACAGCGACGACAATAGTGCGGCGTCGCGACTCGCGGAAGGGAGGGCAAAGGCCCCGGTGCTACTGGCGGCCGCTCCGATCGCCGTCGCATCCGCGGCCGCGCCCCAGTTGTCGTTTTGCGCAAGGCGGTGCGAGCCTTGAAAGAGAGACAGGATGGCGTCGGGAAGTGCGTCCTGGACTCCGAAAGAGGCCAGCGTGGGGCCGACGCCGCGAAGCAGCAGTCGCCGCTGGCCCGCGCCAGCAAGTGCGAAGCCCGCGATCATCGCACGATCTCCACTGCCCACGACACCGCGACTCGAGACGTTGACAAGCTGCGTCGAGGTTAGGCCTTTCACACGCGTGGCGGTGAACGGATGCGTCGTGCCGCCGATATCGACCTGTCCGGAGATCACTCCTGTGGCCTGGTTAATGGTGAGCGAAAAGGGGCGGCTAGTGAGCCGAGTACCCTCTGTTTTGGAAATCTCCGATCGTTCGACGCCACCCGCGGCGATGCACACGGCGATTGTCGTATCAGGCGCGACTATGGCTCGCACCGTGCTGCCTTCTATACCAGAGACGAAGCCGCGGTAGTAACCGGATTGCGCCAGCATGGAGCCTGCGGTGACTCGCGACGCGCTCATGGCGACCGTGCTGCTGGCTGGTTTAATGGTCAATCGCCCTCCGTCTGCGGCGAGAGTGAGCGAATCGCTCTCCGCAGACGAGGCGATCGCCGGCTGAGGTTTGAATACACCCTGTCCGGCGGAGAGCGGGACGTTCTCAGCCACAAATGAGCCCTTAACCCATGGAAGGCTCGGTGACCAGAAGTCCCAAGATCCTAGCGAAATGACCTGTGCGATATTGTCCTTGTCGACGAACACCATCACGCCGGTAGAGCTGGATCCCGTTCTCGACAGAAACGGGTCGTTGGTGCCCCAGTAGATGCCGCCGGCGTGGGGTGGAGCCAGCGTCACAACCATCGGGTTGCTCGTGGTGGTGCCGTAGTTATCTCGAGCAGCGACGGTGTAGGTGCCGACGCCGAATTGAGTAGAGGGCGGAGTGGAACTGCTATTCGAGAGCGTGATCGAAGGTGTAAAACTCGGATTGATGGGCTGGCCATTGCGATACCACTGGACGGTGTGGCGGGCGGTATCCGAGACGAAATTGGGCCTGAGGGTGACGGGCACATTTGGGATGAGTTCGACCTTGGAGGGGAGGGGCTCCTCCAGCACGGGAGATATCGAGCCAACCGAGACGCGGATCGAAGCGGTAAGTGCATGGATGCTCCCATGTTGATTGCGGACTACGAGCGAGTAAGTACCCGCATCGGCGGGCGTGGCGCTTCCGATATGTAATTCCGGCCCGGTGAATTGCCGCAGAAGAGTGCCGTCGCGATACCATGCGTAAGAGGCATTTCCTGCTCCCGCGATGACACAGCCGAGGTGGATTGGCTGCTGATAGCCGATCGTTGAACTAGGGACGAAAATCGAATGGACGAATGGGAGCTGGGCCGGACTTGCGCCCTCGGTGATCGTCACGCGGAGGGCAGTGCCAGGAGGAGTATGCGCCCGGCCTCGCATGACCGTGTAGGTACCTGAATCGGCAGTCGTGGCGTAGGGTACAAAATAGACCGGCAGCGTCGCGCCGACAATGGGGACTCCGTCCCGAAACCACTGAGTTTCAGTCGGGGTGGAGTCGGGGGTGGAGGTTACAAGCCACAAGGTGAGCGAAGTGCCGCCCGTTTGTTGATGCGCGGGGCCGGCCGGCAGAATGGCGATTTCAGGGGTGGCTACGAGCGGACTGGAACCTACGTGCACCGCAGTCCAAGGGGATTGAGTCGTTCCTGTCGGATTGGTTATCGTAGCCCAATAGGTGCCGGCATCTTCGAGGCGAAGCGAATCGAGGGTAAGCGAGTGCCTGCCGGACGTGACGTTGTCGGTGCGCTGAAGGGGCTGGCCGTTGCGGTACCACTGAATCGAAACGGGAGTGCTGCTTGTGAACTGGATTGGGAGTTCCAGCCGGTTTCCCAGCACCTTTGCCGTATAGTCCCAGCCCTTGCGACCATTGTCGATGACCTGGGGCGCCGATTGGGCGAAGCTCGTGGCGATTCCGCCGACAATCAGCAAGACAAGGTGTAGGAAGAGGGTACTTACGCTGGGCATGAAAGACCTCAGCGTAAAGTGAGCAGTCCTAGCGGTCGAGTGCTATGTTTGCAGGTCTACGCGATTCGCGGTAGGCCTGCATCCGGGCGTTCCTTACGGTATAAACTTCCGCTCCTTGAACCAGTAGAGGAGCTGGTCGCCCCAGGGCGGGGCTTCGCGGCCGGGGCGGCCGAAGCCTAGGCCGTGGGGGCCGTTTTCGTAGGTGTGGAGGGAGAAGGGGACGCCGGCTTTACGGAGGGCGGTGGCGAAGAGGAGGGCGTTTTCGATGGGGACGACGGTGTCGGCCTGAGTGTGCCAGATGAAGGTGGGCGGGGTTTCCTTATAGACCTGAAGCTCGTTGGACATGGCGGTGAGGAGCTCGGGGCCAGGGTTGTCGCCGAGGAGATTCTTGCGCGAGCCGGCGTGGCCAAGCTCGCTCATCGTGATGACGGGGTAGCAGAGGATCGCGAGGTCGGGGCGGGAGGACTCGCGGTCGATGGGATCCTGGGCATCGAGCGTGGGGCCGTGCGGGCGCGCGGGGTCGAAGTGCGTGATGAGCGTCGAGGCGAGGTGGCCGCCGGCGGAGGAGCCGATGACACCGATGCGAGCAGGATCGAGTCCGTCGCGCTTGGCGAAGGCGCGCACCATGCGGAGGGCACGGGCAGCGTCATTGAGCATCACGGGGTGGCGGTAGCCGTTGGACCCGAGGCGGTACTTGAGGACGTAGCAGGTGATACCGTGCTTGGCGAAGAACTCGGCGTAGCCCGTGCCCTCGTGCTCGGCGAGGCCGCCGTAGCCGCCACCGGGGAAAATGAGCATGGTGGCGCCGTTCTTTTTCGCGGGGTCGGGGGCGAAGGGCGTGAGGGTGGGGATATCCTGGACGCGCTGGCCTTTGGCGCCGGGGGCATCGCCTTCGTAAAGGCGGATGGGGCCGGGTATGGTGGCGTAGGCAGGGGCCTTGGGGGCAGGCGCGGCGACGTTTTTTTTCGGCGTATCGGCGGCCTGGAGCGAGAGAGCGGACAGAGTCGAGAGCAGAGCAAGGGAAAGGAGCGGGCGGGGTGAGGGCATACGCGGAGAGTTCACGCGGATGCGGGCGCGGCGACAAGTCAGAGAACGAGAGATTTTTGAGGACCGTGAGTTGATAGAGGTAATAACCCAGAGTCTGCGCTCCGTGTCCCAGGAGGGGGCTCATTTCTTCCGTGGCCAAAAATCAGGGAGGCTTTGGAACTGGCTCGGGGGCGGAACACAGCTTCCGGCGTGGGTTGAGTTCGCGAGAGGGCGGGGCGCGCGGGGAATCACGTAACGAAAAAGGCCCCGGAAGTTGTTTAAGCTTCCGGGGCCAATTTGTGGGAGTGGGCAGGCGTCACGTGCTCTTTCCCAGTGGCACACGCTTGGACGCGCTCGCTTTCGCGGGCGGTGTGCTTCCCGACGCCACTCTCCGCGGCATGCGGATATCTCGGTCTCATGGCGGGACCGTCCTGACCGTTGCCGGTCGGGATCTTTTGAGTGAGGCCTCTGCGCCCGGTTCGGGCACTCCCTGCCGGGAGCGGCTCGCCGGACGTGGTGCTGACACGCCTGCAACGGATAGTGTCGCGCGTCGCGCACCTTTACCACGGGGACGGCATCGGCTTGTGCCCGATCGTTGGCCCCGCGTTACGGGTCTGACCTCTTACCTCTCAGGCTGCGTTGGCGTGTGCAGTAGGGTGACGTGTGTTTCACGCCGCCCCAGTGAGGAGGGTTCACGGGCTTTGCCTAGGTCCGTGCTCTCCCCGCCAGCGGGCTTCCCTTGCGCGCCCCGCGCCTTACGGCGAGCGGGGCCTTCTGGCGGGGTCGTCCCGCCGGGAGGCGCGTTGGCGTTCTGGTCTGCGCAGTAGCAGCCGATACCTCTGGGGTAACTGCGTCGGCACAGGGGTCGAAACGTCCCCATGGGCCTGACTCCGCTGGCGCGCGGTTTCTGATCGCGGCTCGCGGCACAGTTCCTTTTGTTCGTGTTGAGCTGACCGGACACGACTCCGGCCAGAGGAACTGGTGATATATGCCTCGCGCGAACCGTGGTCCGCTGAGGGGAGGGCGGCACCAGTTGCCGCCAACCATTCCCCGGTCGCCCGGGAGCATCCCAGTCGTGCTTTCGGTGGAGTTTTTCAGTCCGCCGCGCGTTCGACTGTTCTATCAAGGAACGAGACAGACCATGGATGTCGCGGGGCGAATTTGAAGCCTTTGTTCCTCACAACTTTTGCACGGCGGAAAACGGTGAATAACTTGGGAGTAAAGTCATGCACGCGTTATTCACCGCCGCACACGGTGGCGGGGGGATTGCGGGTCTGGCCGCGGGGATCGTGCAAGGGCGGGAGTTTTCGCTTTCGCTCGGGGCCTGCGAAACTCAAAACAACGGAACCGTATCCAGAAATCCTAGACCGCAGACGCCAGACCCTCGACCTTTCAGCCACATGCCCGCTCCGCGCGAACTTCCGATCTACGAACTCGAACAGGCTGTCATCGCGTCGCTGCGCGCACAGGGGCGGCTGATCGTGCAGGCGCCGACGGGCTCGGGTAAGTCGACGCAGATCCCGCAGATGCTCTGGCGGCATGGGCTGCTCGACGATGTGCAGGGGAAGGGGGGCCGGGGTGAAGTCGTGGTGCTGCAGCCGCGCCGGCTGGCGGCGCGCATGCTGGCGAAGCGTGTCGCCGAAGAAGCAGGCACGGCGCTTGGCGAGGGCGTGGGCTATCAGATACGGCTAGAGTCGCGCGTGAGCGAGCGGACGCGGATCCGATTTGTCACGGAGGGCATCTTGCTGCGGCAGATGTCGTTTGATGCGACGCTGCGGGGAGTGGCGGCGCTAGTCTTCGACGAATTTCACGAACGGCATCTGTACGGCGATATCTCGCTGGCACGGGCGATCCAGATCCAGGCGACGACGCGGCCGGATCTAAAGATCGTGGTAATGTCGGCGACGCTCGATGCGGGCGCGCTCAAGAGCTACCTCGCACCGTGCGACGTGCTGGTATCGCAAGGCAGAAGTTTTCCGGTGCGGATCGAGTATCTGCAGAAGACGGTGAATTTCGAGAACGACGCGATGTGGGAAGTGGCAGCTCGCGAGTGCGAGCGGATCGCGGCGATGGGGAGCGGAGACATGCTCGTCTTCATGCCCGGCGCTTACGAGATCAGCCGGACAGTGCAGGCGCTGGAGCACGCGCGGGGGCTCCGGGACTGCGTGGTGTTTCCGTTGCACGGGGAACTACCGCCGGAGCAGCAGGATCGCGCGGTGGCGCGGTACGAAGCGCGCAAAATCATCGTCTCGACCAATGTGGCGGAGACCTCGCTGACGATCGACGGGGTGACGGCTGTGATCGATTGCGGGCTCGCGCGCGTGGCGCGCTTCGACGCCAACCGAGGCATCAACACGCTGCTCATCGAGAAAATCTCCGCGGCGAGTGCGGACCAGCGCGCCGGGCGCGCTGGACGCACGGCGCCAGGAGTGTGCGTGCGGCTCTGGACGGAGCGGGAGCACGGGCAGCGTGCGTTGCAAGAGCTGCCGGAGATCAAGCGGCTCGATCTCTCGGAAGTGGTGCTGACGCTCAAGGCGAGCGGGATAGAGGATGTCTTTGCCTTTCCCTGGCTGGAGAAGCCCGACCTCAAGGCGCTGGAGCGCGCGGAGACGCTGCTCGCCGATCTCGGAGCGCTCGGCGGCGAGCGGCGGACGATCACGGAGGTTGGACGCAAGATGCTGCGCTTTCCGGTGCACCCGCGCTACGCGCGGATGCTGCTCGCAGCGCAGGAGCGCGGCTGCGTGCGGCCGGTGGCGCTGATGGCGGCGCTCACGCAGGGTAGGAATTTCCTCCTGCGCAACATCGATAAACGCATCGAGGAGGAGCGCGAAAATGTGCTCGGCGATGAAACCGAGAGCGACTTCTTCCTGCTCATGCGGGCTTGGGCCTATGCCGACAAGGCCAACTACAGCCTCGAGGCATGCCGCCGCCTAGGCATCCATGCGCAGGGAGCGCGGCAGGTGGGACCACTCTTCGAGCAGTTTCTCGAGATCGCGCAGAAGGAGGGGCTCGACACGAGCGAGAAGAGCGTGGAAAGCGCGGCGGTGCGCAAGTGTGTGCTGGCGGGCTTCTCCGACCAGCTCGCGAAGCGCCTCGATGTGGGCACCCTGCGCTGTGAACTCGTGCATCAGCGCCGCGGCGTGCTGGCGAGGGAGAGCGCGATCCAGCGCGCGCCTCTCCTGGTCGCAGCGGAGATCAGCGAGATCGGGCGCGGCGACGGGGAGGTCAACACTCTGCTCTCGATGGCGACAGCCGTGGAGGAGACGTGGCTGAAGGAAATCTTCCCGGACGACTATCTCGAAGCGCGCGGCGTGGTGTACGACACCCAGCAGCGCCGTGTCGTCTCCCGGCGCGAGCGGCGATTTCGCGACTTGGTGCTCGAGGCCAAATCCAGCAGTGATGACGCGCCCGCCGATGCGGCGGCGGCGCTGCTCACCAAGGAAGTGCTGGCCGGCCGGATCAAACTGGAGGCGTGGGACGACACGGTGGAGCAATGGATCACGCGGGTAAACCGGCTGGCTGAGTGGTTTCCCGAGCTCGAGGTCAATCCACTCACGGAGGCCGATCGGGCGACGCTCGTAGAGCAAATCTGCTACGGAGAGCGTGGCTACCGGGATATCAAGGACAAGCCCGTGATGCCTTTCCTCCGTGAATGGCTCAGGCCCGAGCAACTGGCGGTGCTCGACGACTACCTGCCAGAGCGCCTGGTGATGGGTAATGGGCGCAAGTCTCGGCTCACGTATCACAAGGAAGGGCCACCGGTATTGAGCGCGCGGATACAAGAGCTTTACGGCATCGAGGGGCGCTTCTCCGTGGGGCACGGGCGTGTGCCAGTGAAGATCGAGGTGCTGGCGCCAAATCACCGGCCCATTCAGGTGACGGACGACCTCACTAACTTCTGGCGCGAGCAGTACCCGAAAGTGAAGGCCGAGCTATCGCGGCGCTACCCGCGCCATGAGTGGCGGTGAGGAAAACGCGCGCCGCGAGGCGTGGCTTTTCCCGATGCCGCTTCGCGCGGCTCGTCCCATGGCGAAAAGAGCTGAAGTGGCGTTTAGTACGCCCCTATGCAACTCAACCCCCTTGCTGGATGGCGTGCAGCTGCGACGTGTATCTCCATTTTTGCGGTGGCGCCGGCGTTTGCGGCTGGCGATGCGCTGCCCGTATCGGCCGGCTACGGACCAAACCCCACGCTTCCTCAGGTGGAAAAGTCGCTCCTGCCAGTCGTGGACATCGCTCCGGCCAAGGGCTGGCCAGCGGGCGGAATGCCCAAGGCGCCACCTGGGTTCGTAGTGACGGCCCTGGCGGGCAATCTCGATCACCCGCGCTGGCTCTACGTGCTGCCGAATGGAGATGTGCTCGTCGCGGAGACGAATGCGCCTAAGCGCCCGGAGCATGGGAAGGGGATCAAGGGCGCAGCGATGAAGGTGATGATGAAGAAAGCGGGCGCGGCCACGCCGAGCGCCAATCGTATCACGCTGCTGCGCGACGCGGATGGCGACGGTATCGCGGAGGTGCGGAAGGCTTTCCTCACCGGTCTTAATTCGCCTTTCGGCATGGCCTTGGTGGGTGGCACGCTATACGTGGCTAACACGGATGCAGTTGTTCGTTTCCCTTACAAAGAAGGCGACACGCAGATCACCACGCCACCGGAAAAGGTCGCGGATCTTCCCGCAGGGCCGCGGAATCACCACTGGACCAAGAGCCTTGTCGCCGATCGCGAAGGCGCCAAGCTCTACGTCGGAGTGGGCTCCAACAGCAACGTTGCCGAGTACGGCATGGGCGAGGAGGAGCAGCGGGCGGCCATCCGCGAGATCAACCTCGCGAACGGCCAGGCGCGGACCTTTGCGTATGGGCTGCGCAATCCGGTAGGACTGGCGTGGGAGCCGAAAACGGGGGCGTTGTGGACTGCAGTCAATGAGCGCGACGAACTCGGCAACGATCTGGTGCCCGACTACATGACGTCGGTAAAAGAAGGTGGTTTTTACGGCTGGCCGTACAGCTACTTCGGCCAGAATGTGGACGAGCGGGTGAAGGGTCCACAGCCGCAACTGGTGGCGCAGGCGATCAAGCCCGACTACGCGCTCGGCTCGCATACGTCGTCGCTCGGGCTATGCTTCTACGAGGCCAAACTGTTTCCTGAAAGATATGCGGGCGGCGCCTTCGTCGGCCAGCATGGTTCGTGGAACCGTAAACCCAAGAGCGGATACAAAGTGATCTTCGTGCCTTTCAAGGATGGCATGCCAGCGGGCGAACCCGAGGATTTTCTCACAGGTTTTGTCGATGCGGATGACAATGCGCTCGGTCGTCCCGTGGGAGTGGCGGTCGACGGGCAAGGCGCGCTCCTGGTGGCCGACGATGTAGGCAATGTGGTCTGGCGCATCGCGCTGGCGAAATGAGTCACTCGAAATCCGAAAACCAGCGAATATTTTATGCCAACAAACACCACCCGTAAACGCGCGAAACGCGCCGCCCGACAAGGCAAGAAACCCACGACCCAGGCGGGCGAATTTGTCCGCGAAGAAATGGAAAAATACGAAAACGGCAGCGGCAATGTGCGCTCCCGTCGGCAGGCCGTGGCCATAGGGCTTTCGGAGGCGCGGCGTGCCGGGGTGAAGCTCGGCGTGCCTTCGCGCGGAAAGACTTCACGCGCGACGAGAAAAAAAGCACGGCGGGATAGCGCGATCGGAGCGGGCCGCTACAAGCCCGCGGCAGCTCGATCTCGCGGGGCGAGAAAGGCGGCGGCTACTCGGGACCGACGGTATGGGCGAAAGTCGCGGCGATCCTGAGCAGGCGGGAAGGCGCACGCCACCACCCACACGGTTAAGGGGCTGCGCCTTCCTCGGGCATTGAGTAAAGATGCCTCAGCTATATGCTGTCGCGAGGACGTAGATGCCCATTTGGAGAAGCTCACTCTCCCAATTTTCGGCAGTGGCTTCGCCAAAGTGTGCGGAGCGCAGGTAATCGCCGAGGGAAATCGGGTCTTTGCCCTGCTACTGGCGATCGCTTGTGTACTCGCGATGACCGGCTGCGATCTGCCCTAGGAAGCAGCCAAGGAAAAGAATACCCAGCATCACGAGCGTTAGCCCGTGGTTGCGAAAGTGGCGGCGCATGGCCCGGTGCGGCTAGGCGTGTGCGTGGCGTGCCGAGTCGTGGGCGAAAGACGACTCGAGAGATGAGAATATCTCAGCCTCGGCCTGCAGCCAGCATTCGAGCTGGAGCGGGGCAGCGTTCGCGGGCGCTTTCGTCAGCTCATCGGCCCGGCGCGCGACGCGGAGCTGGAGATCCAGCAGGGCGTCATAGCTCGCGTCTACGGATGAGTGGGGAGGGACCATCGCAGCGGGAAGAGGTGAGCGAAAATTGAAAACCAGTTCGTGCGAGGGTTCCGCGAAGATTGACGATTGATGAAAAAATTTCAGCTCCGCGCGAGCGCCGGGGTTTTCAGGGAATAGTCACTAGCGGCGGGGAGAGGGGAACTGCTCACGGATGATGGCGAGAGCAGGCCGGTGCAGGCCGGACGAACTCCAGCAAAGCTCTTCCTTCAGGTGACACTCGATACCCGCATCGAAGAGAGAAAACATGACGCCGAGCACGCACGCATCGGTATCGAGGCCACAGACCGTGATGCGGCGGATCTTGCGCCGCTTTAGCTGGGCGATTTGGCGGGGAGAGAGGCCGTAGCGGGCGCGTTTCTGAAACACGAGGTCACCCTTATCGGGGCTGAGCAGCAGCTGGCTTTCCGCGGAGCCCGGGGCACAGCTGCGCTGTTTCAATACCGTGCGAAACAAAGAGCCGGCAGGATTGATGTACTGGGTGAAGACCCGGCAGTGAAAGCGCCGCGAGTAGCGGCGAAGTCTGGCGAGAAACGACGGTGGCGGCTCAAAGGCGGCCTGGACGTCGACGATCAGCAGGGCATTGGGGGGCGCCATGACACCCGATGGACACGCGATGCGCCCAGCGGGTGCGGTAGGCAAAACGCGGCCGCGCCGCGTCGGGAGTTTACGCCGTAGGCGATCCTCGGCGCTCAGAGATCGACGAAGACCTCGAAGCCGCCGTAGGCCATGCGCTTGCAGTCAAACGGCATATCGTTGGGATCGCAGATGAGGTCGGGATCGTTCATGACTTTCGCGTTGGTCTTGTCGCGATGGGCGCGAGATTTGTAGACGATCCACGAAAAGATAATCGTCTCACCGGCGTTTGGCTTTACGACCTTGGCGAAAGGAAGCATGCCCTCGATGGCGGCGTGCTCGATCACGCACTCGCGGTACTCGAGAGCGCCATGTTTTTTCCAAATCTTGCCGGCCTTGGTGGATATCTTCTTGTACTGCTCGAGCTTCTTCTTGGGAACGGGGAGGAGGAATCCATCGATGTATTTTGGCATGGCGGGTGTATCCTTGGTTGATTGTTGCGAGGGGTTAACGAATGGGTCGGCCTCGCACGGACAGGCGATGGCGAAAAAACGAGAGAAAATCATTTCGCCCTGTCCGCGGAGCAGAGGTTGACTCGTTGAAATAGGGTAACGCAATCCTCCTCGCTCCGCCAGACCTACCTCGGCATCATGAAACCAAACGCTCCCGCCTCCCCGTATCTCCTTCTTTTTCGCAATTCCGGCTCCGAAAACTACGCGCACCTCTCTGCCGAGCAACGCCAGCAGCTCATCACGCGCTGGGTAGGCTGGTACGATCGTCTCGCGCAGCAGGGGAAGGCTGTCGAAGGGCAGCCGCTGGAGATGGAAGAGGTCCGCATCGTCTCGGGCCCTGGCGGGGCACGGGTGGTCGACGGGCCGTTTGCCGAGGCCAAGGAAGCGGTGGGCGGCTATGTGAAGCTCATGGTGGCAGACATCGAGGAGGCGACGGAGCTGGCCCGCCAGCACCCGGGCCTAGCCTATGGCCTGCAGATCGAGGTGCGCCAGATGGCGCAGCAGTGCCATCTCGGAGTGACGAGCAGCGCCCAGCGCGCTGAGGCAGTCACGGCGTGAGGTCTGCCCGCCGGCGTGAGTACAGCATCTCCAGAGGATCGGTGCGCGACGCCGAATACTGACAGCGGCGCGGAGCCGCATCGCGGCCAGGCATCGCAGCTGGTTGAGCATTTTTTCCGGCACGAGACCGGGCGCCTCCACGGTACATTGATCCGCATGCTCGGGGTGGAGAACATGACCCTCGCGGAGGATGTGGCGCAGGAGGCGCTGCTCAAGGCGCTGCGCACATGGTCGATGGGGGGCATCCCGCCCAATCCCTCGGCCTGGATCATGCGCGTGGCCATCAATCTCGCGCGGGATGCGATGCGGCATCGCCGCATGTCGGGCGCCAAGGAGGATGCGATCGTGACGCATCTGGAGCAGACGCGCTCCACGCCGGCGGCTGCGCTGCTCGATGAGACGGAGATCCGAGACGATGCGCTCCGGCTGCTCTTCGTGTGCTGCCACCCCTCCATCGCGCCAGATGCGCAGGTGGTGCTGGCTCTGAAGGTGCTCTGCGGATTCAGCACAGCGGAGATCGCACGTGCGTTTCTGACGAGCGACGCCGCGATCGAGAAGCAGCTCACTCGCACCAAGCAGCGGATCCAGAGCGCCGGGATCGGGTTTGACCTGCCGGAGGGAGAGAATCTTGCGCCGAGGCTCGATGGCGTACTGGGGGCGGTGTACCTGCTTTTCAACGAGGGCTACAAGGCCTCCTCGGGCGACAAGCTGCTGCGCGAAGAGCTGTGTGAGGAAGCGGTGCGGCTCGTCTCGCTCCTCATCGAGCACCCGGCGGGGCGCACGCCGCGCACGCACGCACTGCTGGCTCTGATGCTCTTCACCGCGGCCCGGTTTCCAACCCGCACCGATGAACACGGGGATCTGCTGCGGCTCGACGATCAAGACCGATCAAAATGGAGCCAGCCGCTGATCGAGCGCGGGCTGATCGAACTCGGCGCGGCGGCGGAGGGCGGAGAACTCAGCGAGTATCATTTGCAGGCCGGCATCGCGGCGTGCCACTGCACGGCCCCGACCTATGAGGATACCGATTGGCCGCGCATCCTCGGGCTCTACGACGCACTACTCCAGATGAAGCCCTCTCCTGTAATCGCGCTCAACCGTGCGGTGGCGGTGGCGCACGTCCATGGCCCGCAAGCTGCGCTGCAGGAGATCGAGGAGCTGCCGCAGCGCGAGCGCCTCGAGTCGCACTACCTGCTCCACGCCGTGATCGGTGAATTGGAACTGCGAATGAAAAACCACCGGGCAGCGTCGGAGAGCTTTCGCCGGGCGCTGCAACTCGCAAGCGTAGGGCCGGAACAGACTTATCTCACGCGGCTGCTTGGGAAGATGGAGGAAACCGACTGACGGCGGTGCACACGCCTCAATCGCTACCGATCGAGAACAAAGCGAAAGTAGGCGGGGGTGGGCTCGCCGCGGCGAGTCGCAGGGATAAACTGCGAGGAAGCGACTGTACGCATCAAATACTCGTGGGTGTGGGCCGTGGTAGGTTGCGCGATCGTGGCACTGTGGGCGGCGCCATTTTTCGCGATCACGCATTGGATATCGAGGACTTCGCTCCCGTAGGAGTTATTGCGGGCGGTGGAGTGTCGCTTGCGGTTGAAATAAGTCCCCAGCGAGGCCACAGGCCACCGGGTCGAAACCGCCATGGGCGGGGTATCAACCTCGCCAAGGTCGAGGACGTCACGGGGCGACGGCGCAAACGAGATGAGGATGGTCGCCGGAACGCACACGGGCGCGCCGTGCTTGCGCGGTGGGGCGTAGCGCCGATCCGGGATCGACCGGAGGGCGGCGAAACTGAGGCGGCCATCGGTGCTGCGGGCGATGCGCGGGCAGAGAAACTGGCCGGTCTCGTCCACGAAGCCGGTGATCACGACCACGGGCGGGTGCATGTTGCGGGCGCGGCCCTCGCGCTTGTCCTCAGCAGGGTCGGCACTCAACAGTTTCAGCGGAGCGTCGAGCTCAGCGGGTGGCACCAGAGTGGGAAGGGCTGCCGGGGAGGTGGTCGAGTGCGAGGTGAGCAGCGCCATGCTGCGGGTAGACCCGCAAAGACGAGCGACCGTAAGCGCATCCCACGATCCATGGATAGGGCCCTCGGGTTTCCAGCCGCGGGCGAGGACATCGGCGACGACGAGATCGACATCGAGCCAGACGGCAGCAGCGAGCGGGTGCTTGTGGTAAGGCCAGTCGAGATCGAGGCGGGCGCCAGCCTGGGCCAGGGCAGTGGCGGTCTGGTTGGCGCCCGTCATGAGGGCGATTTCCAAGGGGTTGGGGCGGATGACGCTCACCGTGGGATCGACGTCGGCGGCAAGTAGCAGGGAGACGAGTCGCGGATCGGCGTGGGAGGCGGCGAAGTGCAGCGGGGTCTTGCCATCCTTGCGCTTGAACTTGGGGTCGGCCCCTGCCTTCAGCAGCCGCTCCGCGACCGCGAGGTCGCCGGCGAGGCACGCGTAGAGCAGGGGAGTGTTGCCCAGGCCGTCCACGGCATCGGGGCGCGCGCCGGCACGGAGCAACGGCTCGACGAGGGCGGTCTCGCCCAGGCGCACGGCTTCGCCCAAAGGAGTACAGCCTTCCACGGTCACATTGGGATCGGCATGGTGCTCCAAGAAAAGCTGCGCAGCGGCGACGTAGCCGAGCTGCACCTGCCTGACCAGAATCTGAGCGTGCTGCCGGCGGCGGCTGGGATCGAGCTTCACGCGCATGAGCAATTCACGGGCGAGATCGGCAAAGCCGTGGGCTAGCGCCTCTTCCACGGCCTCGTCTGAGATCTCCACCGTCGGGGGAGTCCGGGCGAGTATACGGCGGGCGATGGCGTCGTGGCCCCAGCGCGCCAGATAAAAGAATGACGGTGGCTCTCGCATCGCGGGGAGTGCATTGAGCAACAGATCCACCATGGCCGCGCGGCCATCGACCGCAGCGATCACGAGGGGGGAGTCCTCGATGGGCTGCTCGATCTGGGCGCCGTGGTGCAGCAGCGCAGCGACGGCTTGCACCGCCCCGGCTGCGATAGCGTGGCGCAGCAGCGTGTCGCGCTCTCGCCCGACGGGGGAATCGCGGCCTTTGGCGAGGGCGGCTTCGAGTTTCACCGTCCGGTCGAAGAGGAGATCGTGGAAGGCTGCTTCGACCTGCGGATCCTTGTAGGTAGGGAGAGGCGCGAGAAAGCGACCCTTTGACCATAGCAGCACCACGCCGAAGCCGGTGGCCTCGCTATCGGAGAGAGCAAACACCTGATCGACTCGAAAGCCTTCGCTGACCGCCTGGGCAGGCAAGCGCCGCGCAAAACACTGCACGATTTTCCCCTCGTGCACCCAGGCGAGGATCGCGACCAGTGGATCCGGAAGTGATCCCGACCATACATCCCCCAGTGGAGACCAGCCTCCAGAGGATTGCCCCACGAAACCAACGTGGCCAAACCATGGGCGCTCGCTTGCCGGGATCGTATCGCGAATGGGTGCGTGGAGGATGGAAAATCCCGGCTTCCAAAACACAAACCGGGCATTTGCCTCCAATGAGCCAGCGATGCGGACCGGGCCATCGAGCGGCGCGCTGCGCCATCCACCTGACTCCTGCGCCACGAACTTGCCGGCTCGGATATCGGTAAGCACCGAGGTGACGCCGTCGATCTCCGCCACTAGCCGGAGCGGCTCAGCTTGAGAAGCGCGGGCGTTGGCATAAACGACGAGCGCGAAAAGCCAGAGCGCCGCCATGCGGGGATACAGACGTAGCGACATGAAAAAGTGTAGCTGGAAACATGATGAATGGAGCAGCGCCGTCTCGCGTCACGCTCAAATCACCGAAGGAAGCAACGGGGACGTCCTGGCAGAGGGGCCGTTCGCCTAGCTTCGCTAGCCGGCAGGCCCCCTCGAAAGTCGACGCCGACCTGAGTTCGCCGATCGGGCGTTTTGCCCTGATTTCGATTAAAAATTCACAATCCCCGCCTCTACCGCGCCGGAGGTTGATTTTCGTCAGTCGAATGTGTGCGCCCCGTTCTTTCCATCGGCGGCGAGGCGAACCACGTTTTCCTTCTCTCGCTGCTGCGTGCCTACGCACGGCGGTTAACCCCCCTTAAAACCCATGTCGGACCACCTGCTCCGTTCCTGTATTGCGCTTTCCGTGACTGCGGTGCTCGCCTCCGCCCAGACAGCGCCGACGCCTGCCACGACGACGCCTCCGCTCGGCGAGGCGATCGAGCTATCGCCCTTCGTGATCTCCAGCGACTCAGAGAAGGGCTATGTCGCCACCAGCTCGCTCGCGGGCTCTCGACTCAAGACCGACCTCAAGGACATCGCGGCGCAGATCGATGTGATGACGCCCGAGTTCCTCAACGACATCAGTGCCGTCAATCTGGAAGAAGCGGTGCAATTCAGCACAAACAACGGCACGCCTGGGGAGCAGAATACCGGGGCCAACGACGGCACGCAATCGACCCGCGCCGGCGGCCGTGCGCGCGGCTTCGATGCGATCACGCAATCCTCGGATTTCTTTGAGACCAGCCTGCCGAGCGATTTCTATAACATCGAGCGCCTCACGATCGCCAATGGCCCCCAGTCCATCCTCTTTGGGCTCGGCAATGCCGGCGGCGCCATCGACACGACCACAAAGCGCGCGCTGATGCGCAATCGCTATGAGGTGGGCTTCCGCTTCGACAGCGAGGCTTCGCAACGCACGATGGTCGACATCAACCAGCAGATCATGCCCAAGCGCGTTGCGCTGCGCGTGGTCGGCCTGAGAAGCAATATCAACAACCCCGTGGAGGGCGCATACAACGACCAGGATCGACTCTTCGGCACGGTGACCTGGAAGGTCTCCAACAACACCACCGTGCGCCTGAGCACCGAGCGCATGCTGCAAACGGCGGCCAATCCCACCAACTACTTGGCGCAGGATTTCCTTTCGCCGTGGGTCGCGGCCGGGCGCCCGCTCTTCGACAACTCGACAGGCAATGGGGCGATCCCCGCCGGTGGCGGCCCTTTCTTCTCACGTAATACGAATGCCCTTCGCGTCATCTCTTATGATGGCAGCGGCATCTATTCCGTACAGCCTTGGAATGGCACCGCGCAGACCCTCGGGCCTCACCAGGTCGCAGGGCGTGTCGATACGCGCGTGAACTCGCTGCGCGATCCCTCGATCTACCCGATCGACCGCGATCCTCGTGTAAACGGACGGCAGAACAGGCTCAACGGCCGCCAGCTTCGCGGCGCGATCGAGCACCGCATCACGGAGAACTTCTTTGCCGAACTCAGCTTCAATTACGAAACCGTGCATGAGCTGCGTGGCGGACCATTCTTCGAGGCCGAGTCCATCAACATTCTCGCCGATCCCAATCGTTATTTGCCGGGAGGCACAGCGGCGCGCCCCCAGACCGCGCTCAATCCCAACGCCGGCAAGCTCTACATCGAGACCTTCCAAAATGGCGTGGAGCAGGTGAATGCCATCAAGGAGGCCCGCCTCACGACTTCGTACGAGTTTGATTTCGCACGTCGCTTCCAGAGCAGCAGTGCGCTGAAGTGGTTTGGCAAGCATCGCGTGGCCACGCTCATCTCGATGCGTGAGGACGAGGATCGCTCCCAGACCTCGCGCGCCAGCATCCATGGCGAGACGAGTTTCACCACGGGCGATCTGAACAACAACAGCCGCCTATTCCGCACTCGCTACTATCTCAATCCCGCGAGCGGCGACTACAGCGCCAATCCGTATCCGGGCGGCAGCCACTTCGGCCCCTGGACTTTCACTGACACCAATAGCGGCCAGAGCATTACCTCGTCGCTCTTCGACAATCCCGCGGGGCGCACCTCGGCCGTCGGTGGCTCGAAGAAGGAGGTCAACACCTACATGCTGGCCCTCCAGAGCTTCTTCTGGAACAACCGTATCAATCTCTTCGGCGGACGCCGCCTCGATGATTTCAAGAGCTACGGCATCGATTCCACGGCCCTGATCCGCCGCGACTATCTCGCAGCCAACGACCGCCGCGGCCTCTTCCGCCCGCTGGCCGAGACAGGCTTCAATTCTGATCCCTCGCTAGACGACAAAGGCCGCACCTACGCCTACGGCGCTGTGGTGCACCCGGTCCGCTGGTTCTCGGTCTTTGGCAGCATCTCGGAAAACACCGCGCTGCCCCCGGGCTTTCTCGATCCCGATAATCGCCAGATCCCTGGCATCTACAGCGATGGCCACGACTACGGCTTCCGCGTCTCGCTGAAGGACGACGCGGTCTCGATGCGCGTAAACTTCTTCAAGGAGCATCAGTACGCGCTCATCGGCGACGGCCAGGCCGTGCGCAACGCCTCGGCGACGATCGAACAGCGCCTGCGCGGCTCCGCCCGCCCCGCCGGCATCGCCAACGTCGAAGCCGACGGCTACGATCCCGTGAACCGTGGCGACGTCTACCGCTCGGTCGAAGACAAGATCGCGCGCGGCATGGATGTCACCCTCTCGGCGCGTATCACGCCCAACTGGGATGCCCGCCTCGCGGTCGGCAAGCAGCGCACCCATGTCTTCAACAAGTCCAAGGAATTCAATGCCTGGGTGGCGCGTCGTCTGCCGGTCTGGCAGCAGTTTGGCGGCCTCGGCTGGAACAATGTTACCATCTCCGACAACGACCCCCGCACGGTGGCCGAGTACTACGATGCAGAGGTGCTGCGCGAAATCCTCCGGAGCGAGCTGCGCAACGATCTCCCGCGCTTCCGCCAGCGTGTCTGGCGGGCAAATGTTTTCACCAACTACCGCTTTTCGCAGAGCTTCCTTAAGGGGCTCAATGTCGGTGGCGGAGTGCGCTGGTTTGGCCCCGCAATGGTCGGCTATCTCCAGAAGCCGTTCCCGACCGCAGCTGATCCCAATGGCACGGTCGACGATGTCACAAATCCGATCTGGGGCCCGGAAACCATGTTCGTCGATTTCCTCGCCGGCTACGGCGGCCGCACCAAGTTCTTTGGCGGCAAGACGATCGGCTGGCGTGTGCAGCTCAATGTGCGCAATCTCTTCGAACCCGATGAGGTGGAGCCCATCCGCACCCGCAACGATGGCAGGACCCTGCAGTATGCGCGCGTCGAGCCCCGCACCATCATCCTGAATACGAGCTTCACATTCTAATCCAGAAATCATGCAAACGACTCCCCGTATAAAAAAGATCCTTTCGTCCGCAGCGCTGCTGGGTCTGGCGCTGGTGGCGTTGGCGCCTGCGACGGCTCAACCGGCCCATGCGGGGAGTACGTTGCAGTATCAGAATCCTGTACGGGCGGGTGACTTTCCCGATCCGTCGGTGATCCGCGTGGGCGACGACTACTGGGCGACCGCGACATCGTCGGAATGGGCGCCGCACTTTCCCCTCCTGCACTCCAAGGATCTCGTGAATTGGGAGGTGAAGGGCTACGTGTTTCAGCAGACACCCAAATGGGCGAAGGCAAATTTCTGGGCGCCAGAGATCGCCGAGGACAAGGGCAAGTACTTCATCTACTACACGGCGCGGGAGATCAGCAGCAATCGCCTCGCCGTCGCCGTCGCTACGGCGGATCACCCAGCGGGTCCGTGGACTGACCATGGCCCGATGATTGCGCAGGATGCGGGCTCCATCGACGGTGTGCCGTTTACGGATGCAAAGGGCGTGCGCTGGCTCAGTTGGAAAGAGGATGGCAATAGCAAGAAGCGGCCCACGCCGCTCTATCTCCAGCGCCTCAGCCCCGATGGCACCAAGCTCGTCGGCGAGATGAAGGAGATCCTCCGCAATGACGCCCCGTGGGAGGGCGCGGTGGTGGAGGGCGGCTTCTTCGTGCGCCACGGTGAGTACTACTATCTCTTCTACGCTGGTGGCGCGTGCTGCGGGCGCGGTTGCGACTACGCTGTCGGCGTCGCTCGCGCCAAGGATATGCAGGGCCCGTGGGAAAAGGCTCCGACCAATCCCATCATGAAGGGCAACGAGACCTGGCGCTGCCCCGGCCACGGTAGCATCGTGCAGGACAAGGCCGGGCGCTACTGGTTTCTGTACCACTCGTATGCGCAGAAGGGCTTCGTCGCGACCGGCCGCCAGATGCTGCTCGACGAGGTGATCTTCGGTGCGGATGGCTGGCCGACGATCAATGGCGGCAAGGGCGCGAGCACACGCGCGGCGGCCCCGGCGGCGGCCCGCACACAGAAGGATGTCACGTCCTTCCGCGACGATTTCAATGGCGGCGGCGAACTCGCTCCCGGCTGGCAGTACATCCTCGGTCGCAAGCCCGAGTCGAAGCTGGCCGGCGGCAAACTCACCCTCACCGCCGGTGAAGACGGGGCAAGCTCCGTGCAGTCGATCATGGTGCCGTCGTTTGTCGCCGAGGCGGCAGTCGAGGTGAAGTCGCTCTCGAGCGGCGCGTTTGGCGGCGTGGTCGTCTACGGCGACCGGGTGAACCAAATCTCCCTCGTAACGGACGGCAAGCGGGTGCAGCTCTGGAGCCAGCGGCGGGGCGAGCGCACCGTCGTGGCCGATACGGCAGCCCCAGCGGGCTCACCCGCGATCAAGCTCCGCATCGCCTCGCTCGATGGCGGGCGCTTCCGCTTTGCAGTGCAGGGTGCAGGCGGCAAGTGGAGCGAGCTCGGCGCCGAGACCGATGGCAGCTTCCTGCCGCCTTGGGATCGCGGCGTGCGCGCGGGCGTCTACCTGTCGGGCGCGGCGGGCGCCACCGGCAGCTTCGACTACTTCTCGCTCACGCCTGACGACTCCAAGCTCTTTCAATGATCAAGCTGGCCGCACTTGTGTGCCGCCTCCTGCGCGGCGGAATGATCGGCGCGCTGCTCTTGGCGGCAGCAAGCGACGGAGCCGCAGCCGAGCGTGCGCCCAACATCGTGATCCTGCTCGCCGACGACCTGGGCCGCGCCGATCTCGGCTACACGGGCAGCGAGATCCGCACACCCAATCTCGACAAGCTCGCGGCCACGGGCGTGAAGCTCGAGCGCTTCTACGCGTGCCCAGTCTGTTCGCCGACGCGCGCGGGCCTGATGACCGGCCGGTGGCCGATCCGCTACGGGCTCATGCGCACGGTGATCCCGCCCTGGTCGGAGTTTGGCCTGCCCCTGGAGGAGCGCACGCTGGCCGATGCGCTGGGCGAGGCGGGCTACGCGTGGCGCGGCATCTTTGGCAAATGGCACCTCGGCCATGCCCGCCGGGCCTTTCTGCCCTTGCAGCGCGGCTTCACTCATTTTTACGGCCACTACAACGGCGCGATCGACTACTTCACGCACGAGCGGGAAGGGGAGATCGACTGGCACCGCAATGCCGAGACGGTGAAGGAGGAGGGCTACGCCACCGATATCATCGGCCGCGAGGCGGTGCGCTTCGTGAGCGAGGCGCCGAAGAACACACCGTATTTCATGTACGTGCCCTTCAATGCCCCACACTCCCCGTGGCAGGCCAAGGAGGAGGATCTCGCCAAGTATTCCCATCGCCAAGGCAACAAGCGCACCTACGCCGCGATGGTCGATTCGATGGATCAGGCCATCGGCCAGATCCTCGCGGCGATCGACAAGCGCGGCGATGCCGACAACACCTTCATCCTCTTCTTCAGCGACAATGGCGGTCCGCTCCCCATCGCGCCCAACAAGCCATACCGCGACGGCAAGTTTTCCGTCTACGAGGGCGGCATCCGCGTCGTGGCCTCGGTCCGTTGGCCGGCGGGCGGCTTGCAGGGTGGGAAAGTGATCACGGAGCCGATGGGCTACATCGACGTGTTTCCCACCGCGTTGCGGCTTGCAGGCGCCAGGCCCCCGGCCAAGGCCCCCAAGCTCGATGGCATCGATGTACTCGATGTGATGTGCGGCCAGAAGCCTTCGCCCGAGCGCCCGTGGTTCTCCTACATCGCTCCTCAGGCCAAAGAATCTGCCTCGCTCAATGTTGGCCCGTGGAAACTCATCGTCACCGACGACAAGCCCATCCTCGGCGGCACGCTCGCCCCTTCCACCAGGGTCGAGCTCTACAACATCGTAGACGACCCGGCGGAGAAGATCGACGTTGCCGCGCAGCAGCCCGAGCGGGTTGCGCAGCTCAAGAAGCATCTCGCTGACTTTGGCCGCATGCAGACCGCCGGTGTCTCGGCCTATGATGCGGGCAAGAAAGGCTTCAAAGCCCCCAAGGATTGGGTTATCGAGAAATAAACGCCGGCAGCGCACCTCCCACCGGTTGCACGCCAACGTGCCAGCCCGGTCCACAACCCCACCACTCCACCACACCTTATGAATATGCTTCGTCTGCTCCTCTGCGCAGCGCTGGCCTTCTCCTCGGCGTTTGCCGCGGCGTCCGCGGCTCCCGCCAAGCCCAATATCATCTTCATCCTTGCCGACGATCTCGGGCCTGGCGACCTCGGCAGCTACGGCGGCAAGCAAGCGCCGACGCCGCGCCTCGATGAACTGGCCAAGCAGGGCACGCGCTTCACTCAGTACTACTCGGCCTCGCCGATCTGCTCGCCCTCGCGCGCCGGCCTCATCACGGGTATGTATCCCCCGCGCTGGAATATCACCAGCTTCCTCCAGACCCGCAAGGGCAACGCCGCTGTGGAGCAGGAGGACTTCCTCGATCCCAAGGCTCCCTCGCTCCCGCGCGCGCTCAAGGCCGCCGGCTACGCTACTGCCCACATCGGCAAGTGGCACCTCGGCGGTGGCCGCGATGTCACCAATGCCCCCAAATTTGCCGCCTACGGCTACGATCACGCCGTCGGCACCTACGAGAGCCCCGAGCCGCATCCCGACATCACCGCCACCGACTGGATCTGGTCCGACAAGGATAAGGTAAAGCGCTGGGACCGCACCGCCTTCTTCGTCGACAAGACCCTCGAGTTTCTCGACGCCAATCGCGGCAAGCCCTGCTTCGTCAATCTCTGGGCCGACGACCCGCATACGCCCTGGGTGCCCGACGCCGCCTCCGACAAGAAAGACACCCCGAAGAATCTGCGTCCGGTCCTTATCGAGTTCGACAAGCAGGTAGGCCGCCTGCTCGATGGTCTCAAGTCGCGCGGCCTAGAGGAAAACACCATCGTGATCTTCACGAGCGACAATGGCGCGCTCCCCACCTTTCAGGGCGAGCGCTCCGGCGGCTATCGCGCCAACAAGCTCGCCCTCTACGAGGGCGGCATCCGCATGCCCTTTATCATCCGCTGGCCTGGCCAGATCCCCGCCGGCAAGGTCGATGACAAGTCCATCCTCTCCGCCGTCGATATCTTCCCGACACTCGCCGCCATCGCCGGAGCCTCCACTCGCGGCGTGCCGCTCGATGGCGTCGATGTCACCGCAGTCTGGAAGGGCAAGCCCCTCGGCAAGCGCGCCCCGCTCTTCTGGGAGTACGGGCGCAACGACACCCCTGCCTTTAAGTTCGGCCCCGACAAGAGCCCCAGCCTCGCCGTCCGTCGCGACGACTGGAAGCTCCTCATCAATGCCGATGGCTCGCGTCCCGAGCTCTACAACCTCGCCGCCGACAAGGCTGAAAAGAAAAACCTCGCCGCCGAAAACCCC
>CAYZPV010000061.1:0-40156 GCA_964480585.1 uncultured Opitutus sp.
GTATTCACGATACGGCCGCCATCCGAGATGAGAGGCAGCAGGCGCTGTGTGAGGAAGAAAACGCCCTTGAAATGCACATTCATCAGCCGGTCGAACTGCTCTTCGGTGAACTCCGCAAACTGCCCGGCGACATCGATGCCGGCATTGTTGACGAGAAAGTCGAAGCTTGTCCGCTGCCACCCGTCGGCGAGGGCGACGCGGAGCCTTTCGGCAAAGGCGGCGAAGTCCGCAGCCTGTGCGACATCGAGCTGAAGCGCGACGGCGCGGCGGCCGAGCTTGCCGATATCTGCGACGACGGTGGCAGCCTCTTCGTGGCGCTCGCGAAAAGTGAGGATCACGTCGGCGCCGCTACGCGCGAGGTGGAGCGCGATGGCGCGCCCGAGTCCGCGGCTGGCCCCGGTGACTAGGGCGATCTTATCGTGGTGAATTGTCTTCATTTTCAAGAGAGGTTCGGATGCTGGGGGCTCACTGGTTTCCCGCGGTGGGACGGATTACCAGTTCGTTGATGTCGACGTCGGCTGGCTGTTCGATCGCATAGGCGACGGCGCGGGCGATGGCATCAGGCGTGAGGGCGACTTGGCGGAAATCCTCGATCATGCGCTGCGTCGCGGGATGGGTAATCGTATTGGCGAGTTCCGACTCCACCACGCCGGGCGAGATCGTGGTCACACGTATGTCCTTCGTCTCCAGGCGGAGGCCCTCGGAGATTGCCCGTACGGCAAACTTGGTGGCGCTGTAGACTGCGGTGGTGGGCCAAACCTGGAAGCCCCCGATGGAAGAGATGTTGATCACATGGCCGCTCTTGCGCGCCGTCATATGTGGCAGGACGGCAGCGATGCCGTGGAGTACGCCGCGGATATTGACATCGATCATGCGGTTCCACTCGTCGATCTTGAGCTCGGCGAGCGGCGAGAGCGGCATGACACCGGCATTGTTGACGATGACATCGATGCGGCCGTGGCGGCGGAGTGCGAAGTCGGCGAAGGCCCTCACGTCAGCAAGGTCGGTAACATCAAGCGCGCGGAACTCCACCGAGCCGCCGGCGGCTCGGAGTTCGTGCGCGAGTGTCTCGAGTCGCTCGAGGCGGCGGGCGCCGAGTACGACGTAAGCGCCGCGAGCTGCAAGGTGGCGGGCCGTGGCTTCGCCGAGTCCGCTGCTGGCACCTGTGATGAGTACGATCTTTCCGGCTAGCGTGGAGGATGCTGAGGACATGGTGGGAGTATTGTTGGTTAGTTTTTTTGGAGGGCGAGGTGTCGCCCGGGATGCACCCACACTAGCGACAATCCGCGACTAGCTGAATACCCAGGTCTCCGGAAGATTTGCCTAATTCTACGAAGAGCCGGAGTGATGTTGCCTATATCGGCAGTTTTGTTGCCTAATGCTCCTATGGTCACTCACCGACTCCGTGGAATCCAGCCCTCACCCGCCACCGCCCTGCCGCGCATGGTCGAGCTGCTTAGCGAACTCGCGCAGGGCGAGGGGTTCCTTCCGTCACGGCTGGCGGGCGTGCGTTTCATGCGCTCGACGAGACACATCCCGCGCTCGCCGATCGCCTACGACCCTGGGATCTGCATTATCGCGCAGGGCCGGAAGACCGGCCACCTCGGCGAGCAGGAGTTTCGCTACAATGCCAACCACTACCTCGTGCTCGCGGTGCCGCTGCCCTTCGAATGCGAAACCTTCGGCTCGCCCGAGAAACCGATGCTCGGCGTCTCCGTGGGGGTGACGCCGCAACTCGTCGCCGAGCTATTGCTGCAAATGGAGGGTGCGCCGCAAGGACCCGCTGAGCCGAGAGCGGTGGAGTCGGCGCGCTTCGACGATGCCTTGGGCGGAGCGGCGGTGCGCCTGCTGGAGTGTTTGCGCACGGCCGACGAGGCACGTATCCTCGGTGGCCAGATCGTACGCGAGATCGTGTACCGGGTGCTTGTCGGCCCACTCGGTGGAAACCTGCGAGCGCTTGCCGCGCCGCACAGTCATTTTGGCCAGATCAGCCGCGTGCTCAACCGCATCCATACCGAGTTTGCCCGGGCATTCGACATGGAGACGCTCGCCCGGGAGGCGGGCATGAGTGTCTCGACGTTTCACACGCACTTCAAAGCGGTCACGGCCACTTCTCCGTTGCAGTACCTCAAGACGATACGCTTGCACAAGGCTCGTCTATTGATGGTGCACGAGGGAGTGAATGCGGGTGATGCGGCGCATCACGTCGGCTATGAGAGCGTGTCGCAGTTCAGTCGTGAGTTTAAGCGCCTCTTTGGCGCGAGCCCCTCGGTGGCAGTGGGGCAGTTGCGGGAGTCGCTTATCCGGCTTGCGTGAGGCCCGCGCCATCTTTGCCGCTGGTGCGGGCTAAGCGAGCGCGATCTCGCCGCTGGCGAGCCGGTGGAGCACGAGCGCCACGACTTGCGCGCGCTGAGCGATTGTCGGCACGACGACGAATTCGCGATTGCTGTGCAGCCCATCGCCGATCGGGCCTAGGCCGTCGAGGCTGGAGAGACCAGCGGCGGCAAGGAGGTTGCCGTCCGAGGCGCCGCCGGTGTGCACCCAGTTGGGTGCGGCGAGGCCTACGTCGCTGGCGGCCCGCTGCCATTCCGGAAAAAGTTTCTCCTCGGTGGGGGAGCATTCCTTGGGCGCGCGGTTGAAGCGATACGCGAGCTCGAGCCGCAGGCCATCGCGCTGGTTGATCTCCGCCGCCAGCGCATCGAGGCGAGCGGTGAGCGCGGCGCGGTCGGCGACTTTCGTGAGCCGCAGATCGATCTCGGACTGGGCAAAGTCGGGTACGACATTGGTCGCCGACGTGCCGCCCTTGATATTGCCGACATTGACCATGGTGGTGGGCACTTCGGACGGTATCTTGCTGGCCGCGAGGAGAAATTCGGCGAGGGCGAGGATCGCGTTGCGACCATCGTTGGGCACCTTGGCGGCATGGGCGGCGCGGCCGTGGCAGGTCGCGATGACGCCTCCCGTGCCTTTGCGGGAATGAACGATGTCGCCATTGGGTCGGGCGGGCTCGAAGACCAGGCCGAAGTGAGTGCGCGATGGCGCTTCGTTGAAAAGATAGCGGCTCCCATGGGAGCCGACTTCTTCGTCGGGTGTCAGCAAGGCATCCCAGCCGATCGCTTTCGCGTTCGGGGTCTGTTCAAAGGCTTCGAGCGCGGCGAGCATCGTGACGATGCCGCCCTTCATGTCGGCCACGCCCGGGCCGTTGAGTCGCTCGGGGTCGAGCCAGCGGCAGGTTTGGAAGGGGTCGTTGGCTTCGTAGACCGTGTCGAAGTGGCCGCTGAGAAGGATGCGATAGGGCGCCTTGGGGCGGACGCTTACGCGCAGCGCCGCAGCTGTGCCTTCGCAGGGCAGTTCTTCGAAGGTCGCATCCTGGATGCGGGCGAAGCCGGTGCGCAGCGCGCCCCGCATGCGATCGAGCCCGGCGAGGTGGCCGGAGCCTGAATTGATATTGGCCCACTCGATCAGCAGAGCGCCGAGCTCTGCGGTGCGTCGTGGTAGATGAGCGATGGCGGCTGGAATTTCGGGCACGTGTGGAAAACGTCAGCGCGAAGTGGCCTCCGATGCAATATCGGTGGAGAACTTCATTTTTCGGATAATACGGGTTAGTAGAAACGGGAAATAGCGCTTCAGATATATCCCTGCGATCTCCCAGCCGCCGACGTAGACCTCGTCGCGCCGCCGGGCGACGGCGCGGACAATGGCGGCGGCGCAGCGCTCGGGCGTGATGCCGCGCTCGGTCGAGCGATCGGTGGCCCCATGGCGCTCTCCGCGCGGCCCGAGGGCATTGGCCGAGACGGCGGTGCGCACGTAGCCGGGACAGGCGAGGGTGACGGCGAGATTTTCGCGCCAGTGCTCCGCGCGCAGCGAGTCGAAGTAGCCGTGGAGCGCGTGCTTCGCCGCAGCGTAGGTGGAGCGCCCTGGCGTACCCAGGTATCCCATCACACTGCTGACGACGACGATGTGTCCGGCACGGTGAGCGCGTAGCGCGGGGAGCGCGGCCTTGGCGAGCGCGACGGGGCCGAAGTAGTTGATCGCCATCAGCGCGCGCTCGCTCTCGAGCGAGGCGTCGGCGACGAGGGCACGCTGGCTCACCCCCGCGTTGTTCACCAGGATATCCAGGCGACCGCACTGCGCGACGACCGCGGCGACGGCGGTGGGAAAGGTCTCCGGCCGTACGATGTCGAGCGGCAGGACGACGTGGGCTTGGGGCGAAGCGCAGGCGCGGCGCACGCGCTCGAGTTCCTCGGGCCGGCGTGATGAGAGCACGAGCCGCGCGCCCTCCGCGGCAAAAGCGTGCGCGAGCGCCTCGCCGATGCCGGAGGAGGCGCCGGTGATCCAGACGACGCGGCGGGCGAAGCGCATGCGCTGGCTACGCGGCGAGCGCGGCGTCGACTGTGGGGGCAAACGCGAGGTGTTGCGCGAGGCCGGCCACGTCGAGGATGTTGCGGATCGGCTCGGGGACGCTCGCGAGCACGAGGCCGCGGCTGCGGCCGGCGAGATTGCGATGCAAGGCGAGCAATGCGCGGATGCCTGCGGAGGAGATGAAAACCAGGCGGGTGCAGTCGAGCACCACGCGGCCGGTGACCGCGGCCGCCAGATTGAGCAGATGCGCCTGCGCGGCGGCGGCTTCGCCGACGGCGAGGGTGCCATCGAGCGCGATGACGAGGTCGGCGCCGCGGGGCGTGGCGGCTATCTTGACCTGCTGGAGGGGGTGAAGCGGGGAACTCATGGGGAAATAAGCTAGGCGGCGTACGCGCCACCGTTGATGTCGAGGGTGGCCCCGGTGATGAAGCCGTCGTATTCGCTTGCCAGATACACGACGGCGCGTGCGACGTCATCCGCGGTGCCGGCGCGACCGAGCGGGAGTGTGGCGACCGTGGCGCGCGCGGCCTCGGGCGAGGTGTGGGTACTGTGAAAGCTCGTGCCGAGGATGAGACCCGGCGCGATGGCGTTGACGCGTATCCCCTGCGGGCCGACCTCGGTTGCGAGCGCGCGGGTAAAAGTGAGGATCGCGCCCTTGGCGGTGGCATAGGCGAGCGAGCCGGGGTGCCCGCCTTTGCGCCCGGCTAGTGACGAGAGATTGACGATGCTTGCGCCTCCGCACGCCCGGGCGGCCGCGGTGAGGTGAGGCAGGGCGGCGCGTGTGGTGCGGCGCAGGCTGCCCAGATTGAGCGACATCGTCTCGGCCCAAAACTCATCGTCCGCCTCGGCAAACGCACGGCGCGCTATCAGCGAGCCCGCATTGTTGATGAGGATGTCGAGCCCGCCGAGGAACCGCACCGCTTCGCGCACGAGCTGCTCGCAGCCCTCGGTATCGGTGAGATCGCTGTTGAAGGCAGCCGCGCGCCGGCCGGGCGCGACAGCTTCGTCGACGAGCGCGCGTGCGGCCTCTGCACTCGTGCGGTAGTGCACTGCTACGTCGCACCCCGCCCGCAAGAGCTGGCGGCTGATCGCGAGCCCTATCCCTTGGGCTCCGGCCGTGACAAGGGCACGTTTGCCGAGGAGTTTGCTCATCGAAGTGCGGACATCTCAGCGCGCTGCGTTGCCGGGCCAGGTTTGAGGGCGATCCCAGAAGGCATCTTGGCGGCCACCGTAGTAGGCGTCGAGGATGCGATCCATCACGGCGGTCGAGCGGAGCGCGGTCTCGCCGGTGCTGGGGCAGGTGCCGCGACCGAGGAGATCGTCGACAACGGTCTGGATGAGCGGCTGTGCGATGTGCTCGGGTGCGGGGAAATCGAAGTGCTCCACGCCGTTGGCTGTCTCGAGGCGAACCGGCTCGTGGCTGAATACGGCGCAGCTGATGCGGCCGGCGGTGCCGCTGAGCTCGAGGTGGTCCTCCTTGACGAGGCTCGCGAAATTCCACGTCGCGGTGCCGGGCGCGCCGCTGGCGGTGAGGAAGGTCATGGCTGCGGTGTCCTCGACATTGCCGGGCGTGGCGACGCGGGCGGCGTGGCCTGAGACATTTTTCAGCGGACCGCCGTAGTAGTCGAGGAGGTCGACGGCGTGGGCGCCGATATCGAGCAGGAGGCCCCCGCCGGAGATCCCTGCCTCGGCGCGCCAAGAGGCGGATTGCGGGCCGCTGTGCTTGATCGTCGCTGTGCCGGCGTGGCCGGGCGAGGCGAAGCGATGGTGCAGGCCGGTGAGCGTGCCGATCGCGCCGGAGTCGAGCAGTTCCTTTATTTTGAGAAAGCGCGGCATCGCGCGGCGGTAATATGCGACGTAGAGCTTTTGCCCAGCGGCGGCGCAGGCGCGGATCATGGCCTCGCACTCGGCGGTGTTGCGCGCCATCGGCTTTTCCACGTAGACGGGCTTGCCCGCGGCAGCGGCGAGGAGGACGCCCTCCAGGTGTGCGCCGGGTGGCGTCGCGACATAAACGGCATCGACCTCCGGGTCGGCGGCGAGGGCGCGCGCATCGTCGTACCAGCGTGGCACGCCATGGCGGCGCGCGTAGTCGGCCGCGAGCGCGCCATTGCGCCGCATCACGGCGACGAGCTGTGAGCCGCGGGCCTTTTGGAAGCCTGGGCCGCTTTTCACCTCGGTGACGTCGCCGCAGCCAATAATGCCCCAGCGGATGGTGGAGCGGGGAGATGGGGATGCCATGCACTCCCAGCCAAACCGGTAAGACCCCGGGGCGGCAAGCTGGTGTTAACGGGAAGCGGCGACTGCCTGGCCGGTCGGGATGCCGGCCGAGCGGAGCTGGACCACCGTTTCCTTGAGGCCGAAGGAGCGGAGCTGGTTGGGGCCGTTGCTCAGGCGGATGGCAGGCGCATCGGAGTGGAGAGCGAAATGGTTTACGCCTGGCTGGAGCTCGATGCTGGAGAGCGTGGTCGTTTCCGGTTGGAGGCCGACTGCGATGCGGTGGAGGATTTCGTCGCCATGCCTGATGGTGACCTCGCGAGGCGTGACAGCCTGCAGGGTGAGCTTCAGATCCACGGCGATGGCGTAGGGATAAGGATTGTAGAACGACGCTGCGCCACCCTCATGGGTCCATCGTACCCCCGCATCGGCGCGCAGTTGCCAGCCTTCACCTATCGTGAGCGCATGGCCTAGCGGCGGGCGCGGGGCGGCTTGCGACCGGAGCAGGATGGCCACCTGGTCACCGCCCGGACTCTCGATGCGGTGCGTGTACCCGAGTGAGTCGAGGGCACCGAGGATGGAGACGCCGCGATCGGCATAGCCTTTGCGGTTGAGGTAGATGGCGCCGAAGCCGGTCTCCTCCAATTGGCGCACCAGATCGGGCGGCGAGCAGCGCTCAGCTTCGAATTGCCAGCGGCCGCGGGGGCGCATCTTGGGCGTGCCATAGGTGAAACGCAGGGTCTGCGTCGAGAGGTAGGGGCGAAAATGCTCGTAGTCATTGAGCTGGTGCGGCGTGAGCACTTCGGGAAAACCAAGTACAGGCAGTTGAAAGACCATTGCCTGCTCAGGCAGCGCGGCCTCGAGCTGGCGGCCAAACTCCCGGTCGGCATCGACCATGCGCTCGATTTCTCTTCTGCCTTCCGCGTCGCCGGGACGCGGGATCTGGTCGCAGACGCCCGCGGCTGCGACGACCATCGCCATGCCTAGGCCGGCCCACCGTGGCCAGCGCAGCGAAAGTCTCGAGAGCCGCACGACAAGGAAGATGAGCACGATCGCCGAAACGAAGATCGCCGCGCGATTGGTGGCGCGAAAAATCTGAAAACTAGCGAAGAGTGCGAGCACGTTGGTGAGCCCGCCAAGCGTCGCGTAGGCGAGGATCCAGCCAAGGGAGAGCGATTGGCCGGGCATCGGTCGGCGCGCGATGATCCGGCGGAGAGTGGCGATGGCGAGCCATGCAAACCCGGCTATCCCCAAGATGCCGAGATAGGGCAGAAATACCTCGCCGCGCCACTCCGACCAGCGCGCGTAACGATGCCCGAAAAACGCGAGCCAATCCCAGCGGTGAAAGGGCGGCGGTATGAACATCTCCACGGCTTTCAGCGCGTAGCGCTCGGTGCCTCCATAGTTCCGCGCAAGGAGTGGGATCGCACCCTCGTCATCGGCGTGCAGCCACGTCTCGGCGTGAACAAAGGCAAACGCAGTCAATGCCACGAGGATCGCTGTGAGGCCTATCTGCAAATTGGCGCGCCGTCTGGCTCCGAAGGCCTGGAATACCACCGCCCAGCCCATGAGCTGCAGCCAGAAAAACAGGTTGTAGGGGTTGGAGGTGCCAAAGGCGACCGCGATGCCGATGCAGAGTAGCGCACCGGGTCGGTCCCATTGGAGGCGCCGGCTGCTGCTGACGAGCCAGACCGCGAGCAGGCCAAGCGGGATCGTCCAGATGAAGATCAGCGAGAAGTGTGAGAGCCCGCGGTGAAACGTGTGGTAGGTATAGGCAAAGAGCAATGCCCCGGCGGCGGCCCATTCCCAGCGGCATCGCAGCCAGCGCGCGGCGAAGTAAAACGCGAGCGCTGCCGATACTTGGGCCAGCAGCAGCCCGAGATTGGCTGCCGGGTAGAGGCCGAGGAGGTGGACGAGCCCGCCCAGGGCCACCATCAGCGGCTTGTCCGGCGTGGGGTACCCATTCCAGTGGGCGCCGAAGGGCGCCCCTAGCCGATCGATCACCTGTGGACGTAGAGGCACGAGTTCGCCTTCCGAGGCCGCTTGCAGCCGTGCGAGGGTCTCGTGTGCGTCGATGTAGTAGTCGGTCGGATACTGCCAGCTCGCGAGCGACCACCGATCAAAGTGCGTGATCCACACAACGGCGGTGACCACAACGAGCAGGCTGACGCGCCAGTGAGTGACGGGGGCAAAAACGATTCTGCGCAGCATAGTCGTCGCCGTCCCGCGGTGGCTGAAAAGGGACAGGGTTGAAGCGACGCCCGATTGAGAAGCGCGCCTGCGACGCTGCCGCAAGCGCGAGGTTTCATTCTGACCGAAATGTCAGGCCTTGCGGGTCTCGCGATAAGGGTTCTGCACTCGGCTGCGGCAGTCTGTTTCGGCGATAAATCCCAACGAGAGTGGCTTTTTGCACGATGTATTTTAACGGCGGGTAGGTGGAGACACTCGTGCAATTTCCCGTAAACTGGTTCTAGTTGATGGTATGTCAGAAACCACGCCTCCGAACACCGCCGACTCGGGCCTCGAGATCCGCACCTATTACGTGCGCGAGCGCAACGCCATGGTCGCACGGGCCGATTTCGGCGACCTCTTCGTCGACTACTACCTCCACCTGAGCGTCAACCAGATCAAGGTGGCCCCCGAGCACGACGAGATGTTTAAACGCGCGCTGGCGGCTTTTACGCTGCACTGCGCTTCGCGTCCTTGGAACGAACTCTGTGCGTGGACCATCAATTTTCAGAAGCCGCTGGTGAATCTGTTTCTCACCGGTGATAATGACACCGGCGCGGTGACGGGCCGGGCCTTTGACGAGAATGTGAAGGAGGGGCCGGAAAACCTCTTTTATTCGGATGTCGTGCGTGGGCGTGAGCCCAAGCGGCGCAGTGCAGTGACCTTCGACGGCGCCGATGCCATCGTGGCCGTGGAGAAGTTCTACAAGCAGAGCGAGCAGCGCGGCGCCCGGTACTTTCAGGTAGGCCCCGAAGAGTATGTGATGGTAACCGAGCATCCTGACTGCGACATGGCGTGGTTTGACGCTCTTACGCCTGAGACGGTGAAGGCGATTGATCAGGGGAATACCTTGTCCTTGTTGGAGCGGCGGATCTATCGCTGGCACTGCGGCTGCAATCAGGCGCGAATGATGGAGGTGCTTGCTCCGGCGATGGGATCGGACCCGGAAGGCTTGTTTGGGGGCGATCCTAAGATCGAGATACGATGCCCCCGCTGTGGAGCACGGCATGCGATCACTCGAGAGGCGATGGAAGCGCATTTGGCTGCCAAGACCAAGAAATAGGGGAGGCGTGGCCGCCCGCGTCGTGGCGGGTCTGCCGTGATCGAAGTTCGATAGGGATTTACGGCGACGACTACGAACAGTCGACGCGAGGGAGGATTGCATTTGCGGGCGGCGGCCCGCAATCAGGAGCGCCATGCCTGAGATCGCGCAGACTATCTGGAAGGGGCTTACCACTGCCTCGTCGCTGGACCAGCTCAATCTGGTCCTCAACGTCGCGGGCGTGTGGCTGATGGTGCGGCGTAATCTTTGGGCCTTCCCGGTGGGGCTCGTAGCGGTACTTGTGCAGGGCTATCTCTTTTTTCAGACGCGCTTCTACGCCGATGGAGCGCTCCAGATCTTCTTCTTTGCGGCGCTCGCTTGGGGCTGGTGGCATTGGACGCATCCGAAGGGCCAAATCAAGGAGCTGCCGGTCACGACGATGCGCGTGCGCGAGCGCCTGTTGTGGATTGCATTGGTCGCGGTGATGACGACGACTTGGGCTCTCATTCTGGCGCGCTGGACGGATGCGCGCATGCCCTGGCGGGATGCAGGCATCGCGGCGCTTCAAGTAGCGGGGCAAGTATTGCAGGCGCGCAAGAAGCTGGAGAATTGGGCTTTCCTCACGGCAGCCAACGTAGTCGCCATCCCCGCATATTGGAGCGCCGAGCTGGCCTACACTGCGTTCCTCTACGGCATTTATCTTGCGCTCGGCTTGCTGGGCTGGCGTGCGTGGCTGCGCGCGCGGAGTTCGCAGCTGACGCACGGTGTAAATCAAGGGACTGACGACAAGAGAACGCGCGAGATCTGCGGAGGAGCCGGGCATGGCTGAGCGCAAACCGGTCCGGATAGTCCTCTCCGGCACGGAGTCGACGGGCAAGACGTGGCTGGCGCAGCGGCTTGCGGCCCATTTTGGGGAACCGTGGTCGGCGGAGTACGCCCGAGAATATTGGGACGCGCATGGTGGCATCGCAGCAAAAGATCTGGACGCGGTCGATCGCGGCCAGGTCGCCAGCGAAGAGGCTGCGGCGGCGAGGGCGCGGCGAGTGGTCTTCTTCGATACCGACCTCATCACCTGTGTGATGTGGAACGATCTGCTTTTCCCGGGCGCGTGTCCTGCGTGGGTGCGCGATGCCGCGGAGGAGCGTGCACGGCGCGTGGCGCTTTATCTCCTCTGCGCCGCGGATGTGCCCTTTGCCCCTGACCCGCAGCGTTGCTTTTCCGAGGAGGCGGAGAGGCAGCGAGTCGCTGGCCTGTGGCGGGATGCACTGGTCTCGCGCGGCGTGCCCTTGCTGGAGATTAGGGGCACGTGGGCGGAGCGTGAAAGGGCCGCGATCGCGGCGGTGGAGCGGGTTTTGCGGGAAAGATAAAAAAGCGGGCCCGTCAGGGCCCGCCGAAAGTGAGGCTTGCTGTTTCCCGCGAGCACTCGGCCACTCGGGATTGTTTCCTCGAGAGTCCGCGATCAGCCGGACGTCCTTAGAACCGCCCGTTTATCCCGGCCGTGATGGTGATGCCGGGAATGCGGTATTCAGCGATCTGATCGGGGATGCCGCGATACCACCGCTGGGGTGCATTGGTGATGTTTTGTACGTCGAGGGTAAACCCAAGGCGCGGGCTGTATTGGTACGACACGCCAGCATTGATGATCTTGCGCTTGTCTACGTACAGGTTGCGGCCCAGCGAGGCCGCCGTGTAGGCGTCGATATAGTCGCTCGTGTAGTTTGCCGTGAGGCGCGCTCCAAAGCCGCGGTGACGCCAGCTCAGGATCACATTGGCCGTCCGCGGGATGAAGCCTGCTACCTGGCCTGTGGAGAGATTGGTCGTGCCGCCGAAGTCACCGCGCGTGTCGATTACCGTGAGGTTGGTCGAGAGGCGAAGGCCCTTTAGCGCGCCCGGGAGGAAGGAAAACTGCTGCTGATAGGAAAACTCCCATCCCTGCACCGTGGCGGTGCCGAGATTGGCGCGCGTGAGGATGGTGAAGCCGGAGTATTCGCCATTGAAGCCATTGTCGGCGCCAGGCCCGACGGTGCCGGACTGCACATTGTTCACGAAGTAGTCTTCGATGGTCTTGTGAAACCACGTTACGGCGATCTGGCCCGCGGGCTCGAAGTAGTACTCGAGGCCGGCTTCCCAGTTCTCGGCAGTCTGGGGACGGAGGTTGGGGTTGCTGATCGTCAGGGTCTGATTCACCTCATCGACCGTCTCGGCGGGCGTGAGATTACCCAGCGGGGGACGGCCAAAGCTTGTCGAGTAGCTCAGGCGGCCTTTGAGGCTGCGGGTGAAATCCTGCACCAGGTGCACGCTCGGGAATGCCTCATTGTAGCTGCCCGAGATCTTCCGGAGATTGTTGGCGTAGTCGCGCTGAGCGGAGCCGATGGGGTCGGCTGCCTGCTGCGCGGCAGTGCTCGGCGTGCGCGTGCGCGTCCAGCCGTAGCTTTCGTCCTCGGTCTTTTCGTAGCGCACTCCTGCGAGAAAGCCCGTCTTGTGCCACCGGCCCTCGGTCATGAGGTAGCCGGCCTGCACGGTCTCGGTGATGCCGCGAGTGCCGGTGAATCGCGTGGTCTCGCGGAAGTACACATCCTCCGACCAAAGCGCGGTGTCGACGGGCTTCCGGCCGCGACTGACGGCGTTGGCATTCCAAGCGGGGATGCGGAGTCCCGTCTGGTTGTTGCCGAAGGTGCGGATCGTGGGATCTGTGGGAAGCTGGCCGGAATTGGCGCCGGTAAACGTGTAACGTGTCGATCGGTTGTCCTGCGCCGCGTACTCCTCGCGGATGCGTGCGCCGGTCTTTACGTACAGAGTCATCTCCGTAGGTAGTTTGTAGCGTACATTGGCGCGCACATCGCGGATTTCGTGCGTATCGGTGCTATCGGCGAAGTTCAGGCTGTTGGGTCGGTAGCTAGCCGGGTTGGCGATGTCGGGCCCGGCGGTCTGGGTAAAGCGCGGGTACAGATCCGATTGGGTGCGGTCCAGAGTCCAGCCAATGCCGGTCGCTCGATTGACGAGCACGCCGCCATCGCCGCCGCCGCCATTGATGCGGACTTGGCTATAAGTGCCTTGGTAATCGATGTCGAAGGGGCCGAAGCGGTGTTCCGCGCCGACCGAGGCATGGCGCATGCGATTGTAGAAGTGCGACATCTGTGAAGTGATGTCGATGGTGGACGCAGCGATCGGGCGCACGGAGGTGATGCGGTCGGTGAAGCCGGGGATGACGCCTGAAGTCGTTGCGTTGGGCACCGTGTTTTGGTTCTGGGTGAAAGCGCGGAAGAGATAGCGGAGGCGGAAGCGCTCGAACGCGTCGTTGTAGATGAAGTTGGCGTTGAGCTTGGTCTCGGGCGAAAGCCGATACTCGAACTTCACGTTTACGCTGGATTGCTTCCGGTTGTTGTAGTTGTCCTGCGTGCGATAGTCCCAGACGTAGGCGGGCTGCGACGTGGTGTTCTGAAAGTCGCGCGTGGTGCTGAAAAAGCCTACTGCCTGCTCGGAGTAGAAGAGATTGACCGCGACGCCGAGGTTCTCATCCCCGCCCAAGACGGAGAACTTCTCCATGTAGGCGGCCGTGAGCAGCGGATGCAGGCGGTGCTGCTCACGCAGCGGGATTTGCTGGGTGAAGGAGGGGGCGTAGCGAGCGGAGAAATTGTAGGTGACGCGCCGCTTTTCCTTGATGGAAAGAGGGCTACGGCTGGTCATGTTGATGGTGCCACCGAGAGAGTCGGCGTTTTCATCGGGCCGGTGGCCCTTCACCACCTCGAGATTTTCAAACATCGAGCCGGTGATCGTGTGCATGCGCGTCTGGCGCGCCATGCCGCCCTGCGAGGCCATGAGGGATCCGTCGATGTTGATCGTATTGAAGCCAGGGGGCATGCCGCGGATGGTGAAGCCCACAATGTTGCTTTCGTCGCTGGGATTTCCGGCGACACCGGGGAGAAGAATTGCGAGCTCGCTCGCGTTGAAATTAGGCAGTGCGCCGTAGGCGTCGACGGAGACGACGTTCTTCACGTTAGGCGCGTTGCGCTGGGACGTGATCGCCGCCGCGAAGCCCTCGCGTTCTCCACTCACTGTGAAGGTCTGCAGCTGGTACACGCTGCTGGTGAGATCAAAGTTCTGCACCGCCGTCTGGCCGGCGGCGACCGTCAGGCTGCTTTTACCAGCGTCGAGACCGGTGTAGGACGCGGTGAGCTCGTGCGTCCCCGGTGGCACAGCCGTCAGCACATAGCGACCCGTCTGGTCGGTGATGGCGGAGAGGCCGAGCGAGGCGATCTCGACGCGCACGCCGCTGAGAAGATTCTTGGTCGCGGCGTTGCTGACATTGCCGACGATCGTGCCGGAAGCATCGGCCGCGTGGCTCAGTGAAAACGCGCTGGCCAGAAGCAGCAGCGCGAGCATGAAGATACGAGGTATGGACGAGGTATGCGTGATCATGGTTCAGGATCCGACGTGTGACGACACATGCTCACGCCCGCTCGTACGGGTAGCAGCAAGAGCGGTAAGGGGTAACGTGTCGTCGGGGTGACGCCAGAAAAGGCTACGACATAAAGGGGGATTTTTCAGCTCGGGTAAACCTGTTCGCTAAATTTTTATGCTCAAATCGTTGCTCAAAATCGCTCTCGCGGGCGGTCTCGCGCTCGCGACGTGCGGTGGCGCTATCGCCGCCCCACTGCCGCTCGACCAACGTCCCGCCAAGGCCGACGAGTGGGGCTATCGACCGGCCGATGGTGAGGCGGTTCGCCTCAATCCGCCGTCTTGGACTTGGATCGCAGACGCGCGCGCGGCCACTTATTCGGTGCAGTGGTCGACTGTGAATGACTTTTCCCCCGCTGCCACGACGACCGTGGACCACATCGCCTGGCCGACGTACACCCACCACGCCTCACTCTCGGCCGGCGCATACTTCTGGCGCTATCGGTACACCGACAAGGCGGGCGCCGTCTCCGAATGGAGCAAGGCGCGCAAGGTCATCGTGCCCGCCGGCGTGGCCGAGCTGCCGATGCCCACGGTGGCCGAGCAGCGAGCGCGCGTGCCACAGGGGCACCCGAGGCTCTTCATGCGGCCCACCGATGTCGCACGCTTGCGCGAGTTGGCGCAGGGTCGCGAAAAGGATGCCTTCGCCAAACTCAAGAAGGCCGCCGATTTCATCATCAAATCCGGCCCCACTCCCGAGCCAGAGCACAAGGGCTCCGCCCGCGACAAGAACAATCCCGAACTCATAAAGTATTGGTGGCCCAACCGCGTGCAGGCGGAGAAGGCATGCGAAGAGGCGGAGACTCTCGCGTTTGTCTATCTGCTTACTGGCGACAAAACCTACGGTGAAGCCGCGCGACGCTGGGTGCTGCATCTCGCGAGCTGGGACCCCAAAGGTAATACAAACTTCTCCCTGAATTGCGAAGCGGGAAAGCCCATGCTCTTCCGTCCCGCCCGGGCTTACGATTGGGCCTGGGACATGTTTACGCCTGATGAGCGTGCGAAGATCCAAGGCGCGATGCGGGAGCGCCTGCTCGATGCGTGGAACAGCGGCGAGGTCCAAAAGGGCGTCGGCCACTTGCAGAAGCCCTTCAACTCCCACGGCAATCGCACGTGGCACAAGATCGGCGAAGCCGCCATCGCCTTCCTCGATGAGATCCCGGAGGCGCCCCAGTGGCTCGATTACGCGGTGAACAAATTCTACTCGTGTTACCCTGTATGGTCCGACGATGACGGCGGCTGGCACGAGGGCGTGAGCTACTGGTCGGGCTACCAAAACAAGGTCGTGTGGTGGTTGCAGGTGGCGCAGTCGGCGCTTGCGATCGACGGGCTGAAAAAGCCGTTTTTTGCGCAAGTCGGCGATTATCCGCTCTACATATCTCCGCCGCATTCGCCGAACTCCGGGTTCGGCGATCTATCCGCGCGGCCAGTGTCTGCACCCGCGTTTCTGGAGTATCACCTCCGCGCCCGCTCAGTGAGCGGCGACGGCGGCAACGCAGGCTACTGGGCCTGGTGGGCTCAGGCCAAGCAGATGCCCGCCAATCCTGGTGTCCTTGGGTTTCTCTACCGAGCCAACTTGCCGCCTCTACCTTCGCCGAAGCCGCCTACGGACATACCGCAATCGAAGATCTTTCACGGCATCGGCATCGCGAGCTTGCACACTACGCTCGCCGACAGCCGCGACGACGTGCATTTCCTGATGAAGGCGAGCCCGATGGGTTCGCAGAGCCACGGGCACAACCCGCAAAATTCGTTTCAACTCAATGCCTACGGCGAGGCGTTGCTCGTGGCCAACGGCTACCGGGATCTGCACGGCAGCAAGTTCCACTACCAGTTCGTCCATACCACACGCGCGCAAAATGCCGTGCTCGTCGACGGGCAGGGGCAGATCCCGCACTCGCGCGACGCCACCGGCATGATCGTGCGGGAAGAACTCACCGCGCAGTACGACTACATCGTCGGCGACGCCACGCCTGCCTACGGCAGGCGCTTGGAGCGTGCGCTGCGCCATGCCGTCCTCGTAAAGGGAGCCGTGCCCTTCGTCGTTCTCTACGATGACCTTGCCGCCCCGCAGCCCGCGACGTTTCAATTCATGCTGCACGGGCTCGCTGCCTTTACCTTGGATGAGGCCGCCGCGCGCCTGACGATCACGCAGCCCGCAGCCTCCGCCCAGATAGTGTATCTGTCGCCGGCACCCCTTGCCTTTAAGCAGACCGATGGTTTCGAGCCCAAGCCGTCACGCGAGTTTCCCAATCACTGGCACGTCGAGGCTGGCACCAAGGAAAAGCGCAAGGAACTCGGCGTCGTCACCGTGATCCTGCCCTATCGCACGGGCCAAGTTCCGGCTTGGACCGCCAACCGCAAAGACGAAGCCGATGGCGTCGTCGTGAGCGTGACCATCGACGGGAAAGCTCACAGCGTGCGCCTCCCGAAAGGCCGTGCGCCCGTGCAACTCAAGCTCGCGGGCCGCTAGGGCAGGTGCCGCAGACCCGCCGAGCGGCATGGTAGCGGAGCCTCCGGGCGGTTGTCGCGGTAGCCAGACGCTGCGAAATCAGCGGCTTGAGCGGCGCTTCAAGATCGGCTTGCCTGCGCACACACATGAAACCCTTGATCGCGCTTGCGCGTGCGGTGGTGTTGGCCGGTTGCTCGTTGGGAGTGATGGCGCTGGCTCAGGCGCCTAGGGCCCCGAAACCGCCGGCGGAAGCCGAAGAGTTCTTCGTCTACTTTGGCACCTACACAGGCGGGAAATCCAAGAGCAAGGGGATCTACCGCGCTCGCCTCGATGCTGCCACCGGCAGGCTGTCTCCCGCCGAGTTGGCGATCGAGGCTCGCGATCCGGCATTTCTTGCGGTGCATCCAAAGGGTGGATACCTCTACGCCCTGGATGAGCGGAGCGATCCCAAGAACTCGCCCGGCAAGGGGCTCATGGCCTACGCGATCGCGCCCCGTACCGGCCAACTCACTCTGCTCAATGAACAGACGGCCGGCGGCCCCGGTCCCTGCCATCTCGCGGTCGACTCGCAGGGGCGTGCGGTGATCGTCGCCAACTACAGCGGCGGCAGCACCGTGGCGGTGAAGCTTCGCCCCGATGGCCGGCTGGGTGAGGTGGGCTCCGTGATCCAGCACTCGGGCAAAAGCGTGCATCCTAAGCGCCAGACTGCGCCGCACGCCCATGTGGCGGCCATCGCGCCCGACGACGCCTACGTATTGGTGGCCGATCTCGGTCTCGACCAGATCCTGGCTTATAGGTTCGATGCGGCCAGAGCCGAGATATCTCCCGCTTCGCCTCCGTTTACCAAGGCCGCGCCCGGCGCTGGGCCGCGTCACCTGGCGTTTCGCCGCGACGGCCGGTACCTTTATGCGATCAATGAGCTTAACTGTACGATGACTGCCTACCGCTATGATAGGCAGCGCGGCGCGCTGGAGGAGGTCCAGACCGTGTCTACGCTCCCGGCCGGTACCGCCGTAGCGCCGGGCTACAGCACTGCGGAAGTGGAGGTGCATCCCACGGGCAAATTTGTCTACGGCTCCAATCGCGGGCACGATAGCATCGCGGTCTTCGCAATCGACGAAGCTTCAGGTCGGCTCACACAGCTCGAGACGGTGCCCACGCAAGGCAAGACCCCACGCCACTTCGCCATCGATCCTACGGGGAAGTGGCTGCTCGCGCAAAATCAGAATTCCGACTCCGTGGTGGTTTTTGGCATCGATCCCAAGACCGGCAAACTTGTGCCGACGGGCCAAAGTGTCGAGGTACCAATGCCTGTTTGCGCGGTATTCGTAGTATCCAAGTGATTGTGGTATAGGATACTATGTGAGTTTCGTCTCTTGGAAGGACTCAGCTTATATACGTAACGTTGCGGGCTACTGGCCGCGTCAAGATGTCCGATTGAAGTTGTATGTGAGGCTTAGTCCTCCATCGTTTGTCTCATCTCCTCCGCTTAGCGGAGGATTGGGGTAACTAAGAAAGCAATGCCCGCCGTGTAGGGGTACACGGCGGGCTCTTTCTTTTCTGGGGGCGATAGCGAGGACGATCGCTGGCTTCCTGTCCGCAGCCAAGCTGCGGACGACCGAGAGGGGCGGAGTTGCTCGTTCGTCGAAAAGCGAAGCTCTCCCGCAGACGTTCCCTTCCGCGCTCACTCCCCTTGCCGCAATCACGATGCGTAAATCAACTCTCACTCCCTTTAGTTTGATAAGGCATTTGTTGATAAGATTATGCACACATGAAGGGAGTGAATAATGGGCCTTATGGGCTGTGCTACTGCCCTTTGTTTTACGTTGGATTGCAGTTGTGCGCGGGGTCAGGGCCTACATTGTCGTTGTCATCTCCTCCGCTTAGCGGAGGATTGGGGTAACTAAGAAAGCAAAGCCCGCCGTGTAGGGGTACACGGCGGGCACTTTTTTTTAAATTCCCGTCTCCACGCCTTGGGAGTTCCCCAACCGTCGAAGCCCAGAAGATCGTTCATCACCGCGGGCGATATTACTTCACCCTCGAGGTAGCAGGGACTTCACCTCGCGACGCACGCTGGTTGGGCTATGGATATGGATCTGCATGAATAAAAATGACTTACGCGTGTTGCGTCGTCAGGCGCCTGGTGTGGTGTCCCAAGGAGCACAGCGGCCTGGGTAATATGCCTCATGCTGTGCGCTACTGCCCTGCCAAACTAGGCCGATTGGAGTTGTGCGCGGGAGAAAGACTTCCATGCTTTGGCCCATCTCCTCCGCTTAGCGGAGGATTGGGGTAACTAAGAAAGCAATGCCCGCCGTGTAGGGGTACACGGCGGGCTCTTTTTTTTCCAAGTTCCAGCGCGCTCCTGCTGGCTCGAGGGCCTTGTCGGCGTGGCTACTTGGTCGACGTTTTCTTTTCGGCAGCGTTGAAGATCTCCTCCAACTGCAGGCCAGTGAGGCGGGTGAGGCCGCTCATCAGCCGCCAGAAGACAATCATGGTCACGATCGTGGTCGGCAATGCGATCACAGGCCAGGAGAGGCCGTTCATCTTGCCCAGTTCGGCATTGAACTCCGCGGTGCCAGGGGGGCTCTTGAGGAGGTATCGCGCCAGGCCATAGTTGAGGATGGCGCTCAGGACAAACGAGGCGGCGAGCCCCAGGCTGGCGTTGCGCAGCAGCCGGTCGAGCTCGTGGCGTTGGCCACGCTCGGCGAGTATCCGATCCACTTTTTCCGTGTCGATGACCTGATCATTCCAGAGGAGCTCGCGGACAAGCGGACGCTTGGTGCCCATCGAGACCAGTACGGCGACGCCAAAGAGGGAGGGTACCGAGGCTTCCTTCACGGCAAACCAAAAGGCATCGGCCTTCATCTGGTTCAGTGTCCCCGTCATGAGTACGCTCACGATGCCGACGATGGAGAAGAGGTTGAATTTCTTCCGCTGCGCGAGATCGTAGATGCCATAGCCCAGAGGGAAGGCGAGGGCGACGATCATGCCCCACTGCGGCCCGAGTCGGTCTTCCTTGCTCAGCATCGTCAAGACGAAGGTGGGCACTGCGATATTGCAGATGAGGTTGAGGAAGATGTTTTCCTTCTTCTTGGGCGCGGGAGCGGGCATGCCCGCACACCCCAGCCGCTTGCGAGGGTGGCGACAAAGCAAAAATCGACTTTGCCATTTATCGGAAATCATCGGTTGCTGGCGTCTCGCGCCCGAGCGCCCGGCTGGCCTCTCGAGCGCCTCCCTCGCATATGGACATCTCCCTCCCTCCCGGCGGAATCCTCATCGGTCTTGGTACCGACATTGTCGAGGTCGAGCGCGTGCGAGGAGTGCTGGAGCGGCAGGGTGAGCGTTTTCTTCAACGTGTCTTCACCGAGGAGGAGCAGGCGTACTGCGCTAGCATGAAACATCCGCACAAGCACTACGCCGCGCGCTTTGCCGCCAAGGAGGCGGTGTCGAAGTGTTTCTCGACAGGCATTGGCGCTGAGTTGGGCTGGCGCTCCGTATCTATCTATCATGGCGACCGGCATCAGCCGTTGGTGCGTCTCGATGAAAAAGCGGAAGCGCTCCTGCACCGCGTGGGAGCCACCCACGTACACGTGAGTTTGTCGCATACCGAGACAGTGGCGATGGCTGTCGCTGCATTGGTCCGCGCTATCTGACCCCTCTGCACTTCCATGAGCGACGACGACTACGAGAAACGCGACCGGCGCTACCCGCTATCTGCGAGTAAAATGTCGAAGACCCCGTCGTGGATCATGGTCGGCTTCTTGCTCGGCGCCGTGACGGTCTGGTATCTGCCGCCACGCGCCGAGAAGCGCGCCTCGCCAGCGCCCGTGACAGCTCCGAAAGCGGAGTCGAAGGAGACCGTGAAGCGGGAGGCCCAGCCGCTGACGACGATCGAGTATGTTTTTGACGAGTGGGCCAGATACGCCGTCTGGGAGTATGATATGACCGAGGTCGCCCTGTGGAATTCGAAGGAACAGGCCTTTGCCGATTTCTACGAAGTCCGGCGCTACGGCTCACCCGAGCGGTACTATTTTCGCAGTATTCCGGCGCTCACCCGGCGGATCATCACTCGGGGCAAGGAAGTCCCAAACTGCCCGCTGAAATTTACCGAGAGCGAAGAACAATATCAGGAGTGGCGACAGCACGGGCGCAATGATCGGCCGTTTGGCGATCAGCGGCCTCTGAGCGCGTTTGCGCCGGAGGCGCCGAGGGCAAACACGATCGACTCGCAAACGCTGCGCTCGGGGGTGCAGATCGCTCCGCCCGCGATCGAGCCAGTGTCCCCCTTCGAGCCCGTGCGTAAAAAGGATTCAGCCAAATAGCGGCGCTCCGGACGATGATCGCGGCCAGTCATCCGATCCTTTCCTGCGCGGACGCGAGGGCCTTCGAGACGCAGCTTTTTGGCGGCGACGAGGCGCGGGAGTGGCCGGCTATGCTGCAAGCGGGCTGCGCGCTCGCCACGGCGATCCTGCGCGACTACGCGGAGATCGGCGGTCTGCCCGCCGGGGCGCGCCTGCTCGTGCTTCCGGGTAAGGGCCACAACGGGGGAGACGCGCTGCTGGCGGCGCGGGAAATTTTGGCCCTGCGACCTGGGGTGCAGGTGGCCGTGCTTTTTGTCTTTGGCGAGCGGAGCCTGCGCCCGCTCGCCGCACGCGCGTGGCGTGAGTTGGTCGCGACGGGCGGGTCGCGCGTGCGGCAGATCGCAATCGCGGAGGTCGCTGGGTGCGACCTTTGCATCGATGGTGTTTTTGGCTTCCAGTATCGACCGCCGGCTGAGCCGCGCGTCGAGGCGCTGCTGCGGCATGTGAATGGGCTCCCAATCTGTTTTCGCGCTGCGGTGGACTTGCCCAGCGCAGGCGTGTTTCGCGCGGACTTCACCTACGCGACGGGAATTGTGAAGACACCGCTGCTCGAGGCGGAGGAGGCGGGGCGCGTGCGCTATCTGGATCTTGGATTTTTCCTCGGCACAGAGCCGGGCGCGGAGCGCGCGCTCACCCCGCAGGTGCTCGCTCCACTGGCGAGATTGCGCGCGGCCGGTGCGGATAAGCGTAGCTACGGGCATGTCTTTATCGTGGGAGGCTCGCGAAGCTTCCCGGGCGCAGTGCTCATGGCCACCTTGGCGGCGCTCCGCAGCGGTGCTGGCCTTGTCACGGCGTTTGTGCCGGAATCTGTGGTGGCAGCTTTTGCCGCGCGCGCCCCTGAGGCGATGTGGGTCGGCTGGCCTGAGACGCCGGGAGGTGGGCTGGCGCTGGAAGGCGAGCACCTGCTCCGCGAAAAGCTGGATCGCGCCGATGCGCTCGTGATCGGTCCCGGGCTTGGCCGTGAAAGGGAAACGCTCGCGCTCGCTGAGAGCATCGTGGCGGCATCTTCAGTCCCGGTTGTAATTGACGCCGATGCGTTGCATCCGGCGATCGTGCGTGCTGGCAGCGCCCCACGAGTTCTCACGCCTCACGTGGGCGAGTACAAGCGGATCGCGGGCGATACGGATCTGCGAGCCTTCGCGCGTGAAGTGCAGGGCGCTGTCGTGCTGAAGGGCAATGGCACGCGTATCGCGAGCGGCGAGGCGCTGTATCGCAGTTTCTTCGGTGGGCCGGTGCTCTCGCGCGGGGGGAGCGGCGACCTGCTTGCAGGTATCATCGGAGGCCTCGTGGCGCGTGAAAGGGATATTCCTCTTGCTGCCGCTCAGGGCGTGGCCTGGCATGGCTTGGCTGCAGACGCACTGGCGCGAGAGCGCGGGCAAGTGGCGATTACGACGACCGAGTTGCTGGATTTTCTGCCCCTGGCCTTGCGTGTCGGTGCCGGGTCTGCGCCGCTCTCTCGCTCACCGGCATGAATCCCGCCGAAATGACAGAGCGCCAGGCCTTCCTCGCGCTCAATGCATTGCCCAATATCGGGCCGATCACGCTCAACCGGCTGCTGGCCGAGTTGGGCGGCGATCCACGCTCGCTTTTCACTGTCGGCAAGCGGCGGCTGGAGTCCGTTAAGGGTGTCGGCCCTGTGATCTCGAATAGCATCGCGACTTGGGAAGAGCATGTCGATCTCGCCAGGGAGGAGGAGAAGATGGCGAAGAGCGGCGCGGATTTCATCACCACACGCGACGCCGCGTACCCCCGGCTGCTGAAAGAGATTCACGATCCCCCGATTGGGCTGTATCGGAAGGGTGGATATGATTTTGCGCAGCCCGCCGTGGCCATCGTCGGCTCCCGGCGCACGACGCTCTATGGGATGAGCGTGGCCAGGAAGTTCGGCGCCGAGTTGGCGCGGCTGGGCTTTTGCGTGGTGAGCGGGCTCGCGCGTGGCATCGATACTGCCGCGCACGAAGGCGCGCTCTCAGTGGGCGGCAAGACGGCTGCGGTCCTCGGCACTGGCATTGATATCATCTACCCGCCGGAAAACCTGGACCTCTACCGCCGGATCGAGACCGAGGGCGGCGCCATTCTCTCGGAGTTTCCCTTTGGTCGTCGCGCCGACAGGCAATCCTTTGCGATGCGCAATCGCATCGTCGCCGGCATCTGCGATGCGACCATCGTGGTGGAAAGCGATGTCGATGGCGGCGCGATGATCACGGCGCGCTTCGCCGGTGAACACGGCCGCCTGATTTTCGCTGTGCCCGGTCGCATCGACCAAAATACGAGCGCAGGTTGCCACCAATTGATTCGCGATGGCGCGACGCTGATGACCGGCGTCGACGACCTGCTGAACGAGCTCAATTATCTCGACGGCCTACGCCCTGCCGCAATTCCCGAGAAGCCCGGTGCCGAGCTGCCGCTGGGCGATGCTCCGGCCAATCTCTCGGCCGATGAGCGCAAGGTCTTCGCATGCTTTCGCGGCGGCGCCATTCTTTCGCCCGATGCGCTTGCCGAGCATACCGGCCTTCCCGTTGCCGAGATTTCCGCGCACCTTATGATGCTGGAAATCAAACGCGCCGTGGCCAAGCGCGCCGACGGTGCATTTGAGGCGAGACCGTAGCCACTTCGGTCATAAGGTCGATTTGGGGGAGCGGGGGGCCTCCTTGGCGATGCTTTGCCGCAGCGCGATGGATTTTGAGGTGGAGCACGGCATGCCGATAGCTGAAAATCAACGTATGACAAAACGGCTCTTCTGTCTGATGGTGTGCGGCTTCGCATTGCTGACGGTGGTGCATGCGACCGAGAAGAAGCGTGCGATCACGCACGAGGATCTCTGGCTCCTGAAGCGCGTCGGCGCGCCGGTGCCAAGCCCCGATGGCAAATGGGCGGTAGTGGCCGTGAGCGAGCCGGCCTATGACTCCAAGGATGCCTCGTCCGATCTCTGGCTGGTGGCGCTCGACGGCAAGCTCCCCGCTCGCAAGCTCACCCAGACCAAAGCCTCGGAATCCGGCGCGGAATGGAGCCCCGATGGCGCCCGCATCGCTTTCTCCTCCAAGCGCGAGGGTGACGAGGCAACTCAGCTCTATGTGATCGATATTGCCGCAGGTGGTGAAGCTGAGCGCATCACGTCGCTTTCCACTGGCGCCAAGTCCCCGCGCTGGAGCCCCGATGGCAAACAGCTCCTCTTCGTCAGCGAAGTATACCCTCACGCTGCCGATGATGCCGCCAATAAGAAAGCCGCCAAGGCCGTGAAGGATCGCAAGCACACCGCGCGCGTTTATGAGAGCTTCCCCATCAAGTACTGGGATCGCTGGCTCGACGAGCGCAAGGCCCACCTCTTTGTTCAAGACGCCAAGCCTGGTGCGAAGCCGAGAGATCTGCTCGCGGGCACTCAGTTTGTCAGGCAGCCTGGCTTCGCTGGTCGTCAGCTGGATTCAGGCGAGGACCTTCCCGCTACGTGGACCCCCGACGGGCGGGGCGTGATATTTGTCGCTTCTACAAACAAGCATCAAGCGGCCTATGCGAGCGTGCCGACCCAGCTTTTCCATCTGGAGATTGCCGGCGGCGAGCCCCGCGCCCTCACCAGCGACAAGGATAGCTATGACGAGCCCGAGTTTCTCCCTGACGGAAAAGGCTTCGTCGTCACCTTCACCAAGGGCGGCGACGGCAAGACCTACCATCACCAGCGCATCGCGATTTACCCTTGGCCATTTGAGGCGACGCAGCGCCGCGTGCTTACGGACACATTCGACCTTTCTGTGATCAAGCCCGCGATCACGAGCGACAGCCGCACGATTTACTTCACCGCCGAGGCCGGGCATCGCGTGAGCCTCTTTTCTGTGCCGGTATCCGGCGGCGAGATAAAGTCGTATGACCTCGCCAGGACTGGTGGCTTCCCGGGTCTCGCGATGGGTGGGGATGTGCTCGTAGCCAATTTCGACGGAGCCACTCATCCGCCTGAGGTTGCCCGCCTCGATCCCAAGGCCGGCACGATGGAGGTGCTCACTCGCTTCAATGCGGAAAATATTGCCCAGCTCGATCTCTCGCAGCCGGAGCATTTCACGTTCAAGGCCAGGAATGGCCGCGAAATTCACAGCCTGCTCGTGCGCCCCGCAGGTTTCGACCCCGCTAAGAAATACCCGCTTTTTGTGATGATGCACGGTGGCCCTACGCCGCAATTCAAGGATCAGTGGGTGCTACGCTGGAACTACCATCTCTTCGCTGCGCCCGGGTATGTCGTGCTGCTCACCAACTACTCTGGCTCCACTGGCTACAGCGAGGCCTTCGGCCAAGCGGTGCAAAACGATCCGTTGCGCGGGCCGGCCGACGAGATTAACGAAGCGGCCGATGAGGCGATCAGACGATACCCCTTTATCGATGAGACGCGCCAGGCTGCGGGCGGCGCCAGCTATGGCGGCCATCTTGCGAATTGGATGCAGGCTACGACCACGCGCTATAAGTGCCTCATCTCGCACGCTGGCTTGGTAAATCTCGAGACGCAGTGGGGCACCAGCGACGCGATCTACCACCGTGAAATCAATAACGGAGGCCCGATCTGGGAGCAGGGACCCATTTGGCGGGAGCAGAATCCGATCCGCCATATCGGTAAGCATGCGAAGAAAACCGGCTGGATTACCCCCGTGCTGCTCACGGTCGGCGAGCAAGACTTCCGCGTGCCGGACAACAATACCTACGAGGCGTGGAGCTACGTCCAGCGTCTCCAGATACCCGGCAAGCTGATCGTTTTTCCCGATGAACATCATCACGTGCTCAAGGGCGAAAATAGCCGTTTTTGGTACGGCGAGGTGCACGCGTGGCTGGCCAAGTATCTAAAGTAGAGCGGAGGCGCTTCGCCGCGATCGGATGAAGCGCGCGCCCCCTCCGCGAGGGCTTTGCCTCAAGAGCTCTGGTCGTAAATCTCCGGGGTGATCACCGCTTCGACAGGGCGATCTTCAGCATACGCGCGGATATTTTTCAGGGCAAAGGCTCCGGCGTCAGGGTAGCGATCAAGCGTGGGGCCTGCCGTGTGTGGCGTCAGCATCACTCTGGGGAGTGTTCGTAGGGGATGGTCGGCGGGCAGCGGCTCTGTCACGTACACATCGAGGCCGACGGATATTTTGCCTTCGCGAGCCACGCGCACGAGGGCGTCTTCATCGACGACGGCGCCGCGTCCGACATTGATGAAGACGCCCCCCGGGCGGATCGAGCGTAGCAGCTTTTCGGTGACGATGCCCGTCGTGGCCGGGATCAGCGGGGCCAGTTCGACGACGATCTCGTTTTGCGAAAAAAGAGCGTCGAGCGATGCGGCGCGCTCCACGCCATACGCGCGGGCAAGTTCGGCGGTGAGATCGGGCGCATAGGCGGTGATGGGGCAGCCCCATGGCTTGAGCAGGCCTACGAGTTCTCTCGCCACGGGGCCAAAGCCATGGATGCCCACGCTGCGGCAGAAAAGAGAGCGGGAATCGGTGATTCCATTTTTCCATGCGGCGCTGCCCGGCTGATGCATCGCGATGGCCCAGTGCGATGCATTGCGCAAGGCCGCGAGGATGTGAAAAAGGGCCGCCTCGGCTACCGTGCGGCTGATGGAGCCGCCCCAGTTGGTGACCAGCAGGCCTCGCTCCAGATGCTGGCGGGTGACGAGCCGCTTCACGGAGCCGCTCACGTAGCACACGTAGCGGAGTCGAGGCGTGAGGGTGTCCGGCAGCGGAGGCGTCTTCCAGCAGGCGAGCAATATCTCGGGATTGGCTCGCGCGAGCTCGCGCTGAAACGATTCGTCGCTCATCCCGGTGGGATCGAGGAGATGGAAATCGGCCGCCATCACGCGCACTTTTTCAAGGATGGGCCCGGGAAGAAATTCGCGTACTTCGGTGGGCGTAAGGACGGCTAAAAGTGATGCGGGCTTGGGCACAGCGTACCTACAAAGGGGGATGGCACTCCAGAATCGCGGCAGTCGGATGCGGAGTAAATTTTACGGGGCCGAGACCGGCCGGGATGAAGACTTTGTCATAGGTGCGAAGCGTGTGGGCTTCGCCGCCCACCTCCGCAGTCACGGAGCCTGCGGTGACGATGGCGATGGTTGCGACGTTTTCATCCTTAACCACCGGCTCTCCGAGGTGTGTTTTCGTGACTCTGAAGCAGTCGGTCTGTGCGGCGCCGATCACTTCATCCTGCCACGAGTGTGCCCCCAGCGCGCGGAGGCGCTTGGGATGGCAGCGCACGCGGCGTTCGAGTTCGTCAGTGGGGAGTGGCGTAAAGTTGAATACCGTGAGCCCAAAATCGATGCCGCGGTTCATGAAGCGCGAAGGCTCCGGCAGTACGAAGCCCGCCCGCTCGAATTCGAAGCGGATCACCAGGTCGCTAGGTTCCTGTATCTCCACCATGAACACACCGGCGCCGAGAGCGTGGGGCGTGCCGCCGGGGATGATGAAGGTATCGCCCGGCCGCACCGCGATCTTGTCGAAGCACGCTTCGATGGCCGCCAGATCCTGCGCGAGGATATACTCTCGGAGCTGTGCTGGCATAGGCGGGCGCTGAAAACCCACATAAATATAGCCGGTGTCCTCGCCGCCATCGGTTTCGTGCGGCGACCGGGTCGCAAGGACATGGTAGGCCTCTGTCTTGCCGCTCGGCGCGCCGAGTATGCGACGGGCAAATTCTCGCGTGGGGTGTACTTGGAAATGCAGGCGTGTGCCGCTATCGAGATACTTCACGAGCACCTGCGGCTGCGCCCCGTATTTTCTCACATGGGCTTCGCCCAGGAAGTATTCCGGGTCGCTGGCGAGCAGGTCCGCGAAATTGCGCGGGGTCGGGCTGGAGCCGATGCGCACCGCGGAGATACCCGGCGGTTTCGTGTCGCCCAGCTCTGCATCGATCACGGAGAGCGTGGCTTGCGGAGGGTTGATTGCGCGGGTGGTGGAGGCGATCCAGTCCTCCGCGAGATGCGAATCCGCCGGAGTGACAGCGCCAGCCAGGCGCTCGAGCGTGCGGCCGCCCGGGTAGGTGCGCCATACGCGATTGGGCGGGAGACGGAGCAGTTTGCCGCGATGGTTCACAGGCACGAGGCTAGAAGCTCAGCGTGTACGTGCCGATCAGCGTGAAGGGATCGCCTTGGGCGGCGGAGCCCCAGGTATAGCGCTTGTCGAAAAGGTTCTTTGCATTGAGCTGCACCCGATGGCTCGCACGCCCCGGCCGCCAGCGATAGCCGACGCCGGCCTCATAGAGATCGTAGGCGTCGTTTTTCAACGCCTCGCGCCCGTCGCCGACGCGCACGGAGCCCGTGGTGAGCACCGCGCCCTCTGCGGCGTTGGGGAAGGGCAGGCGGCCATTAGGCATGCGGTTATTTACGATGGGATTGCTTGCCGATGCGGTCAGCGTGCGGCCAGAGCCAGGGTTGACCACCGACTCGCTGTAGTAATTGGCCCCAAAAGTGAAATAGAGGCCCTTCAGCGGCCCTTCGTGAAACTCGTACCGGGCCGCGCTGCCGAAGGTATGCTTCGGGACGCGACGAGGGGTGGTGCCCACGAGGAAGGGAAACTCGTCGTTGGACGATGTGACGGCGTCGGCATAGCCGTAGCCGCCAAGGATCTGGAGGGATCCGGTGAGCTGAGCCGTGTAGTCGATCTCGAAACCCTTGGATGTTTCCTCGCCCGAGAGGATGACCGCGCGGGCGCTGGTGACCGGGTCGCTCGTCTCCCGCGCGATGTTTTTGCGGGCGATGTCGTAGAATGTCGCGGTGAGTCCTATCCTCTCCTGGAAGGCGAGCCACTTCACTCCCGCCTCGATGCCGGCGCCCCTTTCGTTTGGCAGTGGAGTGCCATCGATATTGAAACGCGCCTGCGGGAGGAAGGTCGTGCTTGAGTTGACGAAGAGTGTAAGCGCGCGGATGAGGTGAAAGTTGAGCCCCAGTTGGTAGGTCGTCGCATCTTTCGCGTAGTCGAGAGACTGGCGGTTGAGCCGGTCGGTGACTTTGTTGTCGACCCGGTCGTAGCGGCCGCCGATGAGGGCGATGAGGCGGCCCTTGAGCAGCGAGGCGCGTTCGCTGATGAATACACCCCAGTTGTCGACGCGATTGGCGAGGTTTTCGCGCTCGTCGGTGTAGAGCGTGCGATCGTCGATGAAGGAGATGAAGCCGTAGTCGGGATTCCCCACGGAGAGTCGGGGTGAGATGTTGCCCGGGAGCGCCGCGACCGCGGCGGGCATGCGTGCCTCGTAGGCGTCTTCCGTCGTGCGATTGTAGTCGATGGTGAAGAGCATCCGATGCGCGATCGGCCCGGTCGTCGCGGAGCCCACGAGGTCGGTTTGCACGCTCGTGGCACCTTCGTCGATGGGTCTCCAGACCGGGATGCGCGGCCCGGGCGTCGCGCTGGAGCCTGCCACGATCGCATTGAGATCGGCGCGGTACGCATCGCCAGAGACGTTGATCCGGTCGAATGAGCGGTCGAACCAGTTGGCCCCTATCCGGAGCACCCAATTACGATTCAGCCGGCGCTCAAACGTGCCCGTGAGCGTGAAGACTTCGCGGTTGTTGTACTCCTTGGGGCCTTGGTGGTTGAAATTGAAGACCTCCGTGGCGAGCCGGGCCCAGCGATTGTAGGTGCGATTCTGCGACGCCACACGATACGGATCGGGTACATTGAGCTGGATGAAAGGGGGGACGGAATTGCCGCGCCTTTCATGGCGGTAGAGATATTCGACCTCGAAGGTGAGTGCCGTTTCGGGATTGGGTTTCCACAGGAGCTGCGTGGCTGTGGTCCACTGCTCGTTCTCCTTGAAGGCCATCGTATGCTTGCGCCCAGTGGCGGCGAGGTCCTGCCGGTAAAAGAACTGTTTGCTGCTTCCGACGGGGCCGGTGGAGGAGCCCTGCACGCGCCAGAAGTCGTCCGCGCCCGCAGCGACGCTCAGCGACTGTTGCGGCTTGGTACGTGGCTTCTTGGTGACGATGTTGATCACTCCGCCGGGGAGGATCTTTCCATAAACGGAGGCGGCAGGGCCCTTGATCACCTCGGCGCGCTCGACGTTGACCTTGTCGATCAGCCCCAGCCGCCGAAACCCGTTGCGGAGCTGGTTGCCGGCGGTGAAGCCCCTCAGTTGGTAGTCGCCCTGTGTCTCGTTGGGGGAGAACGAACTCACGTAGGCAAACTGATCCTTCAGGTCGTACGCAGCGAAGTCCTCGATGAAGTCGCCGGTGACGACGTTTACGTTGAAGGGTAGATCCACCAGTTTGCTCGCCACGCGCGTGCCGGTGACGGATTCAGCGGCGGCATAGTCGTTGGTCGGGCTTCCGCTCACGGAAAACTCCTGGAGGGTGACGACCTCGCTTTCGGAAGCAGGCGGAGGGGTGGCAGGCGTGGTTTGCGCGGCGAGGCTGCCCGAGGCCGCGAGGCCGAGGGCGCAATGCCGGAGCGAGCGAAAGTTCATGCAGCGGAAGGGGCGGGTCGTCGGACGCGGCCAGCACGCCGCAAAAATAGCCCGATGGCAAAGACTAAGCCGCCGCAGAACAGAAAGCCAAGACGTCCCTCAAGGGGATTGGGAATGAGCGCCAGAAGGGAGATAAAGCCTCCGTACCCGAGACACAGCATCCCTAGCACCAGAGCCTGCTGGCTGTCGGATTCCTCGCCGATCTCTCGTTTGAAATCGATCGGCGTGCGCATCTGCTCGAAAAATGCCTCCACGCGCGCGCGGTACTCTGGCGACGAATGGCGCCAAAAGAGCATCGTGCCGCAAAACCACGCGCACCCCAGACTGAGATTGAGGATGAGTCCCGAGGCGACTGTCCAGTAGCTGGCCTCTGTCTTGCTCAACGGTTGGGCGAGCGATAGCGTGCGCTCCAGCCAAGCGGCGTCGAGGTAGCGACTGGCCACAAGCGACGCGGCAAAACAGACAAACATGGTGGACCAGCCCGCCCAGGGTGGGGTGCGCTTGATGACCATGCTCAGCACGAGCGGCACCATGTAGGGAATCGAGACCAGCGAACCAAATTGCAGCATTAAGTCGAAGAGCCCAAGATGCTCGAGTCGACTGAAATTGAGACCGGCGAGTATCACGAGCAGCCCCATGAGCGTCGTGGCAATCTTGCCGGTGAGTACGAGTTCTCGGTCGCTGGCACGAGGACGGAGGATCGGGTGGTAAAAGCTTTTTACGAAGATGCCGGCGTTGCGATTCAGGCCGCTATCCATCGATGACATCGTGGCCGCGAAGATGCCGCTCAAGAGGAGCCCGATCATCCCCGCCGGCATCGCCGTGACGCACATGGCAAGAAAGGCCCCCTCGGCAGGATTTTTGAGCCCAGGGAAAACCGCCGCGAGATCCGGATGCACGATTCGCGCCGCCATTGGCGGTATGAACCACACGATCGGCCCCACCACGAAAAGGATGCACCCTAGCATCCCTGCCCAGCGCGCGTGGCGGCTGTCCTTCACGCAAAGGTAGCGCGACGAATCGAGCATGTTGTTCGTGGTGCAAAACTGCTTGATGACGATGGCACCCACCCAGACCAGCATCAGATTGGAATCGAAGACGGAGGCGACATCGAGGTGGCCAGGCGGCAACTTCTCCACAAAAGCGGCCACCCCGCCGACTTCACGGAGCGCGAGCCACGCCGCGACCAGCGTAACAGGCATGAGAATCAACACCTGGATGAAATCGCCCGCCACGGCTGCCCAGCTTCCGCCCACGATGGTCATCGCGAGCACCACCAGCCCCGTGACGAGGATAGTTGTCTGTAAGTCGAAGCCGAAAGCCGCCGAGACGAAAACGCACAGCCCGTTGAGCCAGATGCCGGCGTAGACGATCTGCAGTGGAATCTGAATCCATGTGAAAACCTGTTCGTTGCCCGCGCCAAATCGGATCCGCACCGCCTCGATCGCCGTTACCACCCGCATCTGGCGCGCACGCGCCGCGAAGTACAGGTAGTTGAGCAGGAAGCCCAGCGCGTTTCCAAAAAAGATGACGAGGATCGGCCAGCCTTCGGAGTAGGCCTTGCTCGCCGCGCCGGTGAAGGTCCAGGCGCTGAACTGCGTCATGAACGCCGAGCTCCCCACCAACCACCAGAGCATCTGCCCTCCACCCCGGAAGTAGTCGCTCGTGTTCTTCACGAAGCGCGATGCCAGCCACCCCATGCCCAGCATGAAAACGAAGTAGAAAGCGATCACCACGTGATCGTAAAAACTCAGGGAGCCGGGCATCATAGGGGTGGGGGCGGGTCCGCCACGCGATGATAATAATTATCAAACGGCAAGGGCGAAGCGCGTCAGTCCGGTGGGCTCCAGGGTTGTTACGCTCAGCGGGCCTCTACCAGCACTGGCCCTGTTGTCTGGCCGACGAACAGCGGAGCGGGCAGCATGAGATCGGTGAAGCTGTCGCCGTTTTCCGCGGCTAGCACGAGATTTGCAGCGGCCTCGCCGAGCTTTTGGGGATTGGAGCCGGCGGCGGTGATCGTCGGCTTGTTTTCGGTCGCGACGGGTGAGAGATCTGCGCTCGCTACGCTCACATCTTCCGGCACCGCCTGGCCCTCGCGTTCGAATTCCCGCACTGCCCCCGAGGCCATGAGCGAATTGTAAGTGATGAAGGCCGTCGGGAAATCGCGCCGGCCTGCGTGTGGCAGCAGCGTGCGGACCGCCTCTGCGCCTTCGATGCGGTCGGCCTCTGCCAGCGCGACGCGATAGCGCGGCGCGAGTGCCAGGTCGTAGCGCGCGAGCGCCCGCTCGAGCGCTTGCAGGCGCGCTTCATGCCGGCCTAGGCCTACATTGCCGCCTAGCCATGCGAAGCGCCGATGGCCCAATTCGTGGAGATGGCCTACCAGCGACTCCAGCGCTTGCGGCTCATTGCCGAGCACGGAGTGGCACAGGCCGGGGAAGCGCGCGGAGACGGCCACGATGCGCACCCGGTATTTTCGCAACTGGTCCAGAAATGCCTGCTGCACCTCGCCGACGAGCACAATGCCCTTGAACGCATGGCCGGGCGCAAAGATCCGCCCGAGTTTTTCGGCGTCGAGCTGATCCTCGGAGCCCAGGAAGACAGTCGCGCAATCCTGTGTCTCGATCACGCTATGCAGCCCATGCTGTACGCAGCTGAAATACATCGTGGGCGTGTTGAGCCGCAGCGGCGCGCGTAGGATGATGCCCACCTGCCGGGCCTGCGCCGCGGGGGAGGCAGCGAGCTGCATGCCTTTCGGATGGTAGCCACGCTTTACGGCATGCGCCCATATTCGATCATAGGTCTCGGCGTTGATCCCTTGTTTGCGTCCGTTGAGGACGAGGGAGACCAGGGCTTGCGAGATCCCCAGCTCGCGCGCGAGCTGGGTCTGCGACACTTTCTTGACGGGGCGGGGCACGGAGGGAAGCGAAGGGGCTCCGCCGCTCCGGGCAATTAATAATTAGAACGAACCCATCCGGTCAGTCCGCATATTTAGCGGTATAACCAGTACCGTTTGCTCTGCTCTTGATATACTCGTGCCTGTTCGCGCCAGGTGCGCAGCCAGGCTTGCACATCGACTTTGGCTCCCTTGGTCGCGATGTCGTTGAAAAACGCCTGCGAGCCCATGTGACGGAGAAAGCCGCTGAAGTTCCTTCCCGGCGCAGGAGCAAAGGGGTTTTGCTTCTGGTATTTGCAAGCGAGCCACATCATCCAGAAATTCAACTCGCACGGGCGCCACGCGTCGTAGTCGACGATCTGCACATAAATGCCCACGCCTCCCTGGCCCGTTTTGGAGTTGGGCACGCTCACCTTGACGAAGCGGATGCCGGGCAGGAAGGGTTGGATCTCTCGCAGGTCTTTCTCGAGCTGATCCACTTTCACGCCACTGAAGTTTATACCTCGAAACGGGTGAAATACGCCCACCCCGGTGCGAAAACCGATGTCGAAGTTCATCTTTGCGTCCCAGTAGGCGCCCAGGCCGGTCATGGGATAGCCCTGCACGGCTTCCCAATTTTGCACATATTTCGAGGTGGGTATGAAGGTGAGGCCGGTCTCGGGCCAGCGCATCGCGCGCGTCCAGCCCCGCATGGGTATGACGGTGAGTTTGCCCTTGGCGCGCGCGGCTTCCGGGATCTCTAGCACGCCCGGGGCCTCCTTGGCCATGCGCGCGAGTTCGCCCATCGTGAGGCCGTGGACATAAGGCACGCGAAACGCCCCGACGTAGTTGCTTTTCGAATACTGGGCGTCGAGCGGCGGGCCGTCGACCTTGAGGCCCCCGAGGGGGTTGGGCCGGTCGAGGATGATCACTTCCACCCCGTGCTCGAAGCAGCCCTCCATCGCCCAGCGCATGGTGGCGGCAAAGGTGTAGCTCCGCGTGCCGATATCCTGCAGGTCGACCACGACGGCATCGAGCTCCTTGAGCATCGCTTTGCTCGGGCGGCGCGGCGGGTAGAGTGAGTGCACGGGGAGCCCCGTGCGGGCATCCTTGGCGCTTGCGACTTTGGCCTCGGCCGGCAGATCCGCATAGAGGCCGTGTTCGCCCGCGAAGAGCGCCACGAGTTTTACGCCCGGCGCGCGGCGGAGCACGTCGATCGTGCTGACCCCGCGGCGGTTCACGCCCGCCGGGTGGGTGACCAGGCCGATGCGCTTGCCCTTCACGGCGGCGAAACCTTCGGCCTCCAGTACATCGATGCCGAGCATGATGGGCGCGTAGGGCGCGGGCTTTATCGGCGCCGCAGGCGTGAGGATGCCGGGCGGTGGTGTGAAAAGCGGCTTCTGGGGCGTGGTGGGAGCGGTGGTGCTCCTGGGCGGCTGGCTCGCGCTGCAGCCGATCAGCCCGATGAGGGGAAGCAGCAGCGAAATCAGGATGGGGGAACGGAGAAGGCGGGCGAAGCCAGGCACGGGGTGCGATGCTGAGGAGCGCGCGGCGCTTGGGTCGAGCGGATTTGCGGTCGCATCGCTCGAAAGAGAAACCCTCACGGTGTGCAAGCGTGCGCTTGAAGTCGCTCCTGCGACCGTGGAGCGTGGCTGGCGATGCCGCTTTCGACTCAACCCCGTATGCGCACCGCGCTGCTGGCCGTGATCCTGATCTCGGGCTTGGCTGCAGCTTACGCGTGGTCGCTCCGGGGCGAGTTCTTGTGGGATGACGATCTCCATATCACCGCCAATCCCACCATCGTCGGCCCACTCGGCCTCACGGAGATTTGGACCAGCGCCAAGGCCCTCTATTTCCCTCTGGTACTCACGAATTTCTGGGTGCAGCACGCACTCTGGGGATTGGAGCCGATGGGCTATCGGATCGTTACACTCGCCTGGCACATTGGCGCCGCTCTTCTGCTGTGGCGCGTGCTCAGCCAGCTTCGGGTGCCCGGCGCTTGGCTGGGCGCGGCGCTCTGGGCGCTCCATCCCGTGCAAGTCGAGTCCGTCGCCTGGATCTGCGAGTTAAAGAATACGCAGTCAGCCGTCTTTTTCCTCACGGCGGCCTCCGCGTGGATCTGCTGGCTGGAGAGCGGTGGGCGGCGCGGTAAGTGTTACTGGCTCGCGCTGCTATGCGCGGTACTGGCGATCCTGAGCAAGCCCTCCACGGTCATGCTGCCTGTGGCGCTCGGCCTCTGCGCGTGGTGGCTGCGTGGTAGGCTTGTGTGGAGCGAGCTCTTGCGGCTTGCGCCTTTCTTCAGCTTGTCGGCGGCCGCCGCAGGGTGGACGATCTGGGAGCAGAAGTTCAACTCCGGCGCCATCGGCCCTGAGTGGGATCAGACGCTGCCCGAGCGTTTCGCCATCGCGGGCAAGGCGCTCTGGTTCTACCTCGGCAAGCTCGTGTGGCCGGAGCCATTGGTCTTCATCTACCCGCGCTGGGATGTCGCGGCTGAGGGCGCCGTGGCTTACCTTGGTGCGGCGGCGGCCTTGGCCTTGGGCGCTTTCTTGCTTTGGCGCGGGCGGGCGGGGAGGCTGCGGCCGGTGCTGCTCGCGACGGCTTATTTTGTGGCGCTGCTCTTTCCGGTGCTGGGTTTCTTCAGCGTCTACTTTTTCCGATACTCGTTTGTTGGCGATCATTTCCAGTACCTTGCCAGCATGGGGCCGCTTGCGCTGCTGGGCGCGGGCCTTGCGCGCCTGCTGCCGCGCCGCTGGCCCTTGGTCGGCAGTACGCTGGTGCTGGCGCTCGGTCTGGCGACGGCGAGGCATACCACGGTCTTCCAAAGCAGCGAAAGGCTCTGGCGCGACACTGTGGCCAAGAATCCCGCCGCGATCATGGCATGGCTGAATCTTGCGGATACCCTCGCTCAGCAGCAGCGCCACGACGAGGCGATCAAGACCTTCCGCCACGCCCTCACGCTGCATCCCGATGATCCTTATGCCCTCAACGACCTCGGCTGCGAGCTGACCCTCATTGGCCAGGTTGCTGAGGCCATACCCCTCCTCGAGCGCTCGCTCGCGGTAAAACCCGCGCACCCCGAGGCCCTGAGTAATTACGGCAACGCGCTGCGCGCCGCGGGGCGCAGCGCCGAGGCCATCGCCGCCTACCGGAAGGCGTTGGAATTGAAGCCCAGCTACACGGCTGCGCTCAACAATCTCGGCGCCGAACTCGCCGAGTCTGGCCGGCCGGCCGAGGCGCTCGAAGTCTTTGAAGCTGCCCTTCAGCGCAAGGCCAACGATGCCGGCACCCTCGATAATCTCGGCGGCGCGCTCCGCCATCTTGGTCGCTTCGAGGAGGCGATCGCCCGCCATCGTGAGGCGCTGGCTGTGAAGCCTGATTTCGCCGAGGCTCACGCCAATCTCGCCCTTACTCTTCTCGCCAAGGGAGCGCCCCTGGAGGCGTTGCCGCTTTTCGAGCGCGCCATCGCCCTCAAGCCTACGCTTGTCTCGGCCTACGGGCATCAAGCCCGTGCGCTCGCGGCCCTCGGCCGTCGCCCGGAGGCGGTGGCGCTCCTGCGCCAGGCCGTGGAGCGTAATCCCGAGTCGTTTGAAGCGCGGCTCAATGCTGGCACGCTCCTGGCGGAAGGTGGCGATCCCCAGTCTGCGCTTTCGTTTTTCGAAGCCGCGACGCGGCTTGCCCCCGGCTATGCGCCGGGGCATCTCAATCTCGGCAATGCATTGGCCGCCCTCCAGCGATGGAGCGATGCATCGGCCGCCTTTGCGCGGGCTGTGGAATTGCAACCGCGCGTTGCGCTCGCGCGCGTGCAGCTCGCGATAGCCTTGGTCAATTCCCAGCGGTTGGCTGAGGCCGTGCCCCACTTCGAGGCGGCGCTTCAGCTGGAGGCGCGACCGGAGTGGCACGAGCAGTTTGGCCAGGTGCTGCGTGCGCTGGGCCGTAATCGTGAGGCGTTTGAGCAATTTGAACGCGCCGCTGATGCGGTGCGTGGCAGGCGATAGGCGGGGCTCCGCGCTCTCTTCCGCACCGTCTACTTCTTCTTCGTGCGAAGGTCCTCTACCAGCGTATCGAGCGCTTGGCACATGTGGGCTAATTCGGATTTGTCCCGGGGCGTGGGCAGTACGGTGAGGACATCGCCCTCGTGGATGCGCTCCGCCGAGGCTCGTACGGAGCGGAGCCGCCTCGCGTGCGGTGCGACGAGTAGCCACGCCGCTGCCGTCGCCGCGAGCGAAAGACTGAGCGCCCAGACGCCTACGGAGCGGCGGAGCTCAGCCACGCCGGCGAAGGCGTGGTCTGCTGGCTGGCGCACTACGGCTAGCCAGCCCTGGCCTCGATAGTCCCGATATCCGCGGCTCCGGGCATAGCCGCTCACAAAAGTGGTGCCCACCGCTGTTTTCTCGATGAGCGAGCCGCGGGGGCGCCGGGGGTCGAGGTCCGCCGGAGGCTCCGGTGGATGCGTCCATCCGGAGGCTCCGGAGTCGAGCAAGACATCGGTGTCGGCGTAGAGCGTCACGCCGATGTGTTTGCCGACGAGCGTCTCCGGGATTACGGAGAGCTGCACATCGCGAGCCCATGCCCAGCCGATATGCGAGCCTAGCACACCGCGGAAGACGCCATCGCGATTGAGCACGGGCACGGCGAGGTCGAGGTAGCGGGCTGTGCTGTCCGCGGCGCCGGAGGCGTTGAGCTCGGGTATGGGTCGGAGGGGGCCGGCATGGGCGCTGCGCTGCGCGAGGTGATACCAGCCGCGGCGCTCGGCGGACTCATTTTCGAAGACCCCATCTGCTGCTGAGACGATGCGACCGGGACGCTCGGCAAAGCCCACCCAGGCAAATTCCGGGGCGGAGTCCTTGATGGCATCGAGCACGCGGCGGCGTTCGCTTGGCTGCACGGCGGCGTCGCGGAGCGGCGTCAGCGTAGCGGCGAGCGCGAGAGTCCGGTAGCGTTCGTAGAGCGTCCGGTCGAGTTTGTCCACGAGTTGAAAGGCCAGGGCCTCGAAGGTCGCGCTGGCCTGTGCCTCCAGCGTGCGGCGGTACACGGCGCCGAGCGCCCACGTCAGCGCGGCTGAAAAAAGCAGCGAGCCCGCTCCCACCGTCAGCGCCGCGCGGGCGCGGAGGCTCCGCCGGGGATCGAAGATCCACCACCACGGGGTCGAGGATGTACTTGGGGTGCTGGGAGGCATCGCCAGAAAGGACGCGTGGCGCGGGGGGAAGTGACGCGTAGGCCACCTCCGCTCAGGGCATGGGAAATGGCGCGGCCCTCTGGCAGAGTTGCAGCGCTACGCCCCAGGGATCGCGGAGCATTGCCAGCTTCGAGCCGTCGGGGAGCGCGTCCTCGAAAACGAACGTGGCGCCGGCCCTCTCCAAGCGCGTACGCTCCGCACGCGCATCGGCCGCCACGAAGGCGATGTGAAATACCAGCGGATGCGCCGCGGCATAGTCGGGCATGGGCGCGGCCGGGTTGGAGTAAAGCTCCACGATGGTGCGGCCGGTCTCGTCCGCGAGGAAGTGTGTGTACGGCGCGTCGTCGCGTCGACGCGTCACGGTGAGGGCGAGGTGCTCCACGTACCACGCAGCTTGCGCGCGGCAGTCGCGGACATTCAGGGCGAAATGCTCAAACTTCATGGAGGGCGGGTCGCTGCGAGTGAGGCCGGGGTCGTTGGGGGCGTTTGCCGTTCCTGCTGGCTTGGGCTCGCGGAGCCTGCCGGGCAATGAGATTGTTCGAGGTTCGCCTCCGGTCGCTGCCTCGTTGACGTCTCGTGCACAGGCACTCGACTATCGTGCCATGCCTCAAGGGACACCGCCGCCTCGTTTCGCTTTTACGGCTGCCGAAATCCGGAAGCTACGGATTTACGCGGTGCTCTGTGCCGCGCTCGGTGCGGGTTTGGTGGTCCTCGTGCCCAAAGGGCCGGGCCAGGTGCTGGCCGCCCTTTTCGCGGTGGTGCTGCTCCCCCTGCCGGCCCTTTTCATTTACCTTCGTCGTCGCAAAGATCGCTGAAGCCCCGCGTGCGCGTGAAAAAGGGCGAGCCTTTCGGACTCGCCCTGCTTTGGCTGAAAAATGGCTGCTGCTTACGCTCTTGGGGCCGGTCGATCCGTGCCCTCGCTGAGTTCGGTCACGTCCTTGTGGATCGCGGGTCCCTCGGCCTTCTTCGGGAGCGCCGACTGTGCAGCCGTGGCGGTAGCCACGGCGATGGCAGCGGCGGCGGGCACGACCTTCTTGAGCGAAGAGTATTCCGGGTGCACGTGCGCGGCCTTCTGTGAAGCGGCGATGCTCGCGGCGTGGTCGGCGCGTGCGGCCTCCTCCATGATCGATTTCGGGACCGGCTTGAGACCCCAGATGAAGCGGGTAAACGACATCAGCTTCAGACCGTAGTAGGTGATATCGATTTCCCACCAGTAGAAGCCGTTGCGGGTCGAGGACTGGTAGCGGTGGTGATTGTTGTGCCACCCTTCGCCGAGCGTGATCATCGCGAGGATGAAGCTGTTGCGCGAGTCGTCGGTCGTCTTGAAGCGGCGGCGGCCCATGAGGTGCGCCATCGAGTTGATGCAGGCGGTGCCGTGGAAGAGTGCCGTCGTGCTGATGAAAAAGCCCCAGACCAGCATCTGCCACCCATTGGTGCCGAGTTGCGGTGCATAGTGCGCCAGTGCCTCGCCAAAGCCAAAGACCGCGAAAGCAAATACGACTGGCACCACCGTGTCGAAGCGGTTGAGCCACACCAGTTCCGGGTACTTCGCGAGATCCTTGATCTTGGTGTAGTCGGTCGGGAA
>CAYZPV010000062.1:0-38144 GCA_964480585.1 uncultured Opitutus sp.
GCCGATGAGCCGCGCCGTCTCGGGCGCGCCGATGGAGGAGATGATGTGATCGGCAGTGACTTCGGCGCCATCATCGAGCACGAGCGCGGTCGCCTTCCCCTCGCTCGAGACGATGCGCTGCACGCCGCACTTCATCCGGCGCTCGCCGCCGGCGGCGCGATACTTATCGAGCAGCACGCGGATGACGACGCGCACGCCCTCGAAGGGCCGCGCAAAGCCCTCCAGGAAGAGGGCCTTGAACATGATCACAAACTGGCCAAACTCCATGTCTCGCTCCGTCGCGCTGCCGTAGTACATCACCGGGCAGAAGAGCATATCCTCGAGCAGCGGATCGGTGAGATGGCGGCGCACGATGGCGCGGGCCGACTCGGGCGCGGCGGTGAGCGAGACATCGTCGTAGGTCTTCACGAGCTCGACCAGCCGGCGAAAGCCGTCGATCTGCGCCGGAAACACCCGCGCGACCTCGCTCTCGAAGAGCGCAAACTCATTGGTAAACGCGAGCGACGTCTCGCCGCGCGGGCCAAAGGCCACCCGCGAGCGCTTCTGCGGGCAAAGGGCAAATTCCTCGCGATCGATGCGGAGCTGGCGCAGGAGCTTGGTGAGCGGCGTGCCCTTGACGCCGGGCTTCACGTAGTTGGTCATCGCGTGGAGGCCCACGTCGAATTTGCGCCCCGCGATGGAGTAAAAGCTATTGAGGCCTCCCGGCGCATTGTGCCGCTCGAAGATGCACACCTTCTTGCCGAAGTGCGCCAGCCGGATGCCGGCCGCGAGGCCCGACATGCCGGCGCCGATGATGGCGACGTCGTAGTGAGAGCGGGAATTCATCGCGGAGGGGGTATCAGCAGCGGGCAACAAAAAGGCCGGGACATATCATCCCGGCCTCTCCAACAAAATCTCCCGGGGCTCAGCCCTTGGCGGCGAGCGCGTTGAACTTCGGCGTGAGGTACTCCGCGCAGCTATCCAAGGAGGCGAGCTGCATGTAGTCGGCCTCGGGCACTTCGATGCCGTGGCGCTTGCGGAGCTCCATCACGATATCCAGGAAATCCATGCTATCGAGCTGGAGCTGGTCACGGAGGCGGACGTCGGGCTTGACGTTGCTCAAGTCCTCGTCGGGCGCGATGTCCGCGACGATATCGAGCACCACCTTCTTGCATTCGTCTTTTGTCATAGTCTGGTTGGCGGCGAATTAGGGGACAAAGCGGCGAACAATCAACGTGGAATTTATCCCCAGCATGCCGAAGGAATTATTGAGGATCGTATCCACTTTCGCAACCTTGCGCGGCTGATTGAGGACGAGGCCCGGGAGTGCGCAGGCGGGGTCGAGCTCATCGACGTTGATCGAGGGGTGCACCGTGAGGTCGTCAAAGGACGGGAGATTGCCCGCCAGCTCGAGCGCGCCGGCGGCGCCCATGGCGTGGCCGATGAAGCTCTTGGTGTTATTGATATGGGTGTCGGGGCAGCCTTCGCCGAACACCGCCCGGATGGCCTCGCACTCCTGGATGTCGCCGAGCGGCGTCGCCGTGGCGTGGGTATTGACGATATGGATATCGCGGGCCTCGAGGCCGGCGCGCTTGAGCGCCGCGCGGACGCACTCGGTCTGGCGCTGGGGATTGGGGAGCACGTAGTCGGAGGCGTCGCTATTGACGTGGTAGCCGGCGATCTCGCCGTAGATCTTGGCGCCGCGGGCCTGGGCGTCTTCGAGGCGCTCCAGGGTGTAGAGGCAGCCGCCCTCCGAGATCACGATGCCATTGCGGGCCTTGTCGAAGGGTCGCGAGGCCTTCTTGGGGTCCTCATGCGTGGCGAGGGCATTCTGGGACTTGAAGCCCGCAAAGATGCCAAAGGTGTGGATGCTCTCGCTCACGCCACCGCAGATCGCAAAATCGACCTCGCCGAGGCGGAGCATCTGCGTCGCATGGATGAGGCCGAGATTACCCGCCGCGCAGGCGGCGCCGATGGTGTAGGCGGGGCCGGTGATGCCGAGATTGAGCGAAGCTTCGCCCGCGGGGTTGTTGGCGACGGTGCGGGGATTGTGGTAGTGCGACCAGAACTTGGTGTCGTAGTTGAACTTGGAGATGTTGTAGATCTCGTTCTCGGTCTCGACGTTTCCATGCTCGGTGCACCCGATGTAGATGCCGATGCGATCCTTGGGCAGGGCCTCGAAGTCGACCTTGCTGTCCGCCAGGGCCTCGCGGGCGCAGTAGATCGAGATGCTGCCGGCGCGGGTGCCGACGCGCACCTCCTTCTTCTTCTGGTATTTGAGCGGGTCGTAGTGGCACACGCCGGCGAGCTGCTGGCCCATGTAGCGTATCTCGATCCGCTCCACGCCGGCGACGCCATTGAGGAGGTTCTGGCGAAACTCGGCTAGCGTGTTGCCATTGGGAGCGGTCAGGCCGACTCCGGTGATGACGATGCGCGACTGCTGGGACTGCTTCATTCAGGTAGAAAGGAAAATCGCTAGCCATACGGTGGCTGAAAGCAATACAAGCCTCGCACGCATGAATGTTCTCGTCGTCGGAGGGGCTGGATACATCGGAAGTCACTGTGTGCGCCAACTGATCGCCGCTGGGCATCGGCCCGTGGTGCTCGATAGCCTGGTCTATGGGCACAAGGGAGCGATCCCGGCCACCGTGGCCCACTACGCTGGCGATCTCGGCGACGAGGCGCTGGTGGGCCGGATCCTGCGCGACGAGAAGATCGAGGTGGTGATGCACTTCGCGGCCTTCTGCTACGTCGGCGAATCCGTGACCGCGCCGCTGAAGTACTATTTCAACAATGTTGTCGCCACCCTGCACCTGCTCAAGGCGATGCTGGCCAATGGGGTGAAGAAATTCGTGTTCTCCTCGACGTGCGCCACCTTTGGGGTACCAGCCTCGCTGCCGATCCACGAGACGCTGCCGCAGGCTCCGATCAATCCCTACGGTCAGACCAAGCTCGATATCGAGCACGCCCTCAAGGCGCTCGCGCACGCGGAGGGGCTGAGCTTCGCGGCCTTCCGCTACTTCAATGCCGCCGGCGCTTCCGAGGATGCCGCCATCGGCGAGGATCACTCGCCCGAGACGCACCTCATCCCGGTCGCCATCGATGTCGCCACGGGCAAGCGGCCGCACCTGGAGCTCTACGGCACCGACTACCCCACCCCGGATGGCTCCTGCCTGCGAGACTACGTGCACGTCGACGACCTGAGCCGGGCGCACATCGCCGTATTTGACAAGCTCGCCACGCCGGGCGCGCAACTCTTCTACAACCTCGGCACCGGCAAGCCCACCTCCAACCGCGAGGTCATCCGCGCCGTGGAGAAGGTCGTGGGCAAACCCGTGAAAGTGATCGAGAAACCCCGTCGCCCCGGCGACCCGCCGGCGCTGTACGCCGACTCGACCAAGGCCCAGCGCGAACTGGGCTGGCAGATCAAGTTTCCCGACATCGAGTCGATCGTAGCCACCGCGTGGAAGTGGCACCAGAGCCACCCCCGGGGCTACGACGACCGCAAGCCCGGCGCTTAAGCCACCGCCGCGTGCGCGGCTCCGGCCATGCCTGCGAAATCCTCCATCAAGGCCAAGGTAAAGACGCTGCCCAAGCCGCTCTTCTTTGCCGATGGCGCGGAGTTTCGCCGGTGGCTGGAGGCCAATCACGCCACGGCGACGGAGCTCTACATCGGCTTTCAAAAAAAGGCTTCTGGGAAGCCCGGCATCACCTATGCCCAAGCGCTCGACGAGGCGCTGTGCTTCGGGTGGATCGACGGTGTGCTGTACTCGCTGGGCGCGGAGAGCCATATGCAACGCTACACACCGAGGAAGGCCGGGAGCATCTGGAGCCAGATCAACCTCGGGCACGTGGCGCGGCTGAAAAAGGCAGGCCGCATGCAGCCCAGCGGCCTCGCCGCCTTTGCGGCCCGGCAGGCCCACAAGGTCGGCATCTACTCGTATGAGCAGCGTCCGCAGGCGCTGCCGGCGGCGTACGACGCACGTTTCCGCAGCGCGCTCGCCGCCTGGGCGTATTGGGAAAAGCAGCCGCCCGGTTATCGACGGCAGCTGATCTGGTGGGTCATCAGCGCAAAGCAGGAGGCGACGCGCGAGCGGCGGCTAGCTACTTTGATCGCGGCGTGCGCGGAGGGGCGCAGGCTGCGCTAGGCACGGAAGGCGTAGGGTGTGCTGCCTAAGTGGTGTGACGAGCGTTGCATAACCGCGGCGGGTTAGTTCAGCTTGCGTGCAGAGATGACTTTACTGCGTCTACTCGCCGGCTTGGCGCTGATCCTCGGATGGGCGGCGGCGGGGGCATTGGCCGCGGAGACCGATCAGGCGCCGAGCACCGAGGGTAAAATCGCCGAGGCGCGCCGCCTGCATCTCACCAACTCCACCCGCTCCCGCCAGCTCTCCGAAGAAGCGCTCGGGGAGGCGCGCACCGCGAGCGACCGCCGGCTGGAGGCCGCCGCGCTGATCGAGCTCGCCGTGGCCCTGCGGCGGCAAAACAGCAACCGCATCGCCACCCAGCGCATCGACGAGGCGCTCAAGATCTGCGAGACGCTCGGCGACCGGCCGCTGCTGCGCCGCGCCGTGAAAGAGGCGGGCCAGACGTATTGGGCGCTCGCCGACAGCGCCACGGCGATCGGGCATTTCCAGCGCGCCCTCAGGATGGCCGAGCAGGATGCCGATATCGGCGGCCAGGCCGATGCCCACGCCGGCCTCGGGGCCACCGCGGTCGATCTCCACAACCTGGAAGTGGCCGCGCGCCACATGAAGACGGCCCTGGAGCTGGCCGAACAGGCCGGCGAGCCCCGCCGCATCGCGCTCTACTCCTCCAACTACGGCAACCGCCTCTTCGAGGCCAAGGAGTACCCCGCGGCCCGCGCTGCGTACGAGCGCTCGCTCGCGATCTTCCGCGATCTCGGCCAGCGCACCGATGCCGATGATTCGCGCGTGCTCCTCGCCCGCGTAGATCGCGCCGAAGGCAAGCTCGCCTCCGCCGAGCGCATCTTGAAAGAGGTGCTCCCCGCCCGCCGCAAGCTGCGCGGCCGCATCAAGCTCACCACCACCCTCGTCGATCTCGCGGAGGTGCAGCGCCTCCAGGGCAAGTACGACGAGGCGCAGACCCTGCTCAAAGAGGCCTCCGGCTATGCCGAGGAGCTGGCCACGCCGAGCAAGATAGGCGTCCTCGATGCCTTTGCCACCCTGTACGAGAGCCAGAAGGACTATCCCGCCGCCCTCGCCGCGCTCCGCGCGCGGCAGGCCGAGGCGGAAAAGCTCTTCGGCGAGGCCGCGCAGACACGCGCCGCCGAGTATCGCGAGGCCTTTGCCGCCGAGCGCCGGGAGGCGGAGATCGCGCGCCTCCAGCAGGCCGAGAAAAGCCGCCGCGCCGAGCTGAGCGTGAAGGAGGCCCAAGTCGCCCGCCAGGCCGCCGAGCTCCGCGCCAATCGCGCCGAGATCGAGCAAAACCAGGCCTCGCGCCTCACACTCGCCATTGCACTCGGCTCGGGCCTCGCCGTGCTCGCCGCCATCGCCGCCATCTACGCCATCCGCCTCCGCGCCGAGCGCCGCATCCACGCCGAGACCGTCGCCGCCAAGGAGACGGCCGAGCAGGCCGACCGGGTAAAGACGCGCTTCCTCGGCGTCGCCTCCCACGATATCCGCGGCCCGCTGGGCAACATCGTGAGCCTCACCGCCTCGCTCCGGGCCAATGCCGCCAACCTCGAGATGACACACGAGCGCTGCGACATGATCGGCTCCGAGGCGCAGCGGGTGCTCACGCTCGTCGAGGATCTCATCACCACCGCCGCGCTCGAATCGGGCAAGCTGGAGCTCCGCCCCGTGCCCGCCGACCTCGCCGATATCGCGCGCAGCGCCATCGAGGGGATGCGCTGGCAGACTGAGGTGAAGCGCCAGAAGATCGTCTTTACCGCGCCGCCGCGGGGCACCGGCCGCATCGTCGCCGACCCCGCCCGGCTCAGCCAGGTCATCGCCAATCTCCTGGGCAATGCCATCAAGTTCAGCCCGCCCGGCGAGACGATCGCCGTCGAGCTCACCCGCACCGACGCCGCCGTGCGCCTCGCCATCCGCGATCGCGGGGCCGGCATCGAGCCCAAGGATGTCGCCCGGCTCTTCGCGCCGTTTGAGCGGCTGGCCAATCATCCCACGGCCGGCGAATCCTCGCACGGCCTCGGCCTCTCCATCGCCCAGGAGATCGTGCGGAAGCATGGCGGCAACATCGTCGTGGAGTCGCAGCCCGGCGAGGGCTCGACCTTTACGATCGAGCTGCCCCACGCCATCCCCGAGCCCGCGCCGCAGGCGTAAGGCAACTGGCCGCAGCGCCCAGCCGCCCGGGCCGCCATTTCCCACTCGCCGGGCGCGCGAAAACCGTCTTCCTCGCGCGACATGATTTTTCCGCGCCTCCTTGCCGTCGGTCTGCTCCTCCTCCCGCTGCTCGCCAGCGGGGCGGATAAAAAAGCCCGCCCTGCCAAGTCCGCCAGCGATACCGCCAGCGCGTACAAGGGCGCGATCATCGTCGACGCCGCCACCGGCACTGTCCTCCACGAGGACCGCGCCGACATCGTCTCGCCGCCCGCCAGCATGACGAAGCTCATGAGCTTTGCGGTCGTATACGATGCGCTGCAAAAGGGCTCCATCCGGCTCGATACGCCAGTGAAGATCACCAAGGAAGACATGGGCGCGGGCGGCACGCAGGTGTACCTCGATCCGCGCGAGACGATCTCCGTGGAGGACCTCATCTACGCGATGATGGTGCAATCGGCCAACGACGCTTCGCTCGCGCTCGCCCGCACCGCCGCCGGCTCGCGCGGCGCCTTCGTGGAGCTCATGAATGCCAAGGCGCGCGAGCTGGGCATGAAAAACACCACCTTCCGCACGCCGCACGGCCTGCCGCCCAACAACCGCAAGCTGGCGGAAGGCGATCTCACGAGCCCCCGCGACTTTGCCCTCCTCAGCCGCTACCTCATCCAGAAGACCGACGCGCTCAAATACACCGTCGTGGAGAAGCGCGACTTCACCAGCCCGCTCCGCAAGGAGGCCTTCAAGATGGACAATCATAACAACCTGCTCGGCAAGGTGGCGGGCGTGGACGGGCTCAAGACTGGCTTTACCAACGGCGCGGGCTTCTGCATCGCCGCCACCGCCGCCCGCAATGGCCGTCGCGTGATCGTCGTCACGATGGGCAGCGCATCCTCCAAGGCCCGCGACCTCGCGGTGACGGAGCTGATCGAGCGGGGCTTTGCCGCCCTCCCCCCGGCCCCCGCCGTGCCGCCGCTGATCGGCGGGGGCGCACCCGCGGTGCCCACGATCGCCCCTACGCCCGCCAAGAAAGACGCCCCCTCACCCGCCCCCGCCGACGACGGCCCGAAGATCCAGTTTTCGATCCCCAAGCGCTGAGCGCCAGGCACTCTCCCGCGGCGACTCCGGATCGAGCCGCCGCGCGGAGTTTTGCGCGAGGCGCTTTTCGACCTTGCGAGCCGAGTGGCGCGGGCGTTGAAAAGAGCCTGCCGCCATGAAGAGGTCCTGCGCAGCGTGCCTCCTGCTCTGGCTCGGTGCCGCCTCGCTTCGCGCCGGGCCCACCGAAGACGCCGTCATCGCCATCATGCGGCTGGGCGACCAATCCGGCTATACGTGGACGGCGACCATCACCGACGACGCCCGCACCTACGACATCGACGGCAAGACGGATCGCACTGGCTACAGCCGCGTGACGATGCCGATGATCAACGCCGTGCGCCGCAGGCTCGGCCGCGACGTGACCGACAACCGGGTGGAGGCCATCTTTCACGGCGCGACGGCCTGCGTCCTCCACACCCCGCTCGGCTGGCTGCGGCCAGACGACCTGCCCCAGCCGCAAACGCTCTCCGACTTCGAGCGCCTCGGCGGCACCGGAGCCACGCCGGTCGGCGGCAAACGCATCCTCACCGCGCCCGGCAGCGCGGCCAAGGCCAGCGAGCCCCGCGCGTACAGCAATCTCCAGCTCGCGCTGAGCCCCCCGCACGAGGAACTCGCCGTGATCGTCAGCAGCCACGCCGAATTCAACGTCGAGGGCGACGTCATCTCCGGCACCTTCACCGAGCTCGGCGCGAGCCTGCTCCTCGTGCGCGCCGGCCAGTCTCACCTCACGCCGCTGAAAGCGGCAGGCAGCTTCAAAATCTGGCTGCGCGGCGGCCTGCCCAGCCGCTACCAAACCGATCTGCGCGGCACCCTCGGCATCGCCTCCGAAAAAGGCCACGTGCAAGTCGCCGTGCAGCAACGCACCTTCGTCACCCTCAGCCACATCGGCGCCACTCTCGTCGAGCTACCCGAAGAAGCCCGCCTCGCCCTGGCACCCTGATAACCCAGGCCGCGCAGCAAACGGCCCCGGGGGCCTTGCAGGCGACCAGGTAACGGGATCGCCTGATAACCTTGGAAACTCCCCTTTCTTGAGCCAGCGGACGGCGGCCTACCGGCAAAAATATTGCGCGGGGGCTCTCAGCGGAGAAGAACCAGTAACTGGCTGCGGCCGCGCACCCGAAGCTTTTCATAAATTCGCGTAAGATGGCTCTTCACGGTGAACACACTCTTGTGCAGCCGCGCGGCAATCTCGTCGTTGCTTTCGCCAAGCGCTACATGGCGCGTGATCTCGCGCTCGGCTGGCGTGAGCCGGTGCAGTAGCGAGTGCACCGGCAGGTTCGAGGTCACGGCATCGGCTGGAAGCTCCTTGGAAAGATGGATGACGAAGCCTGGTTTGACCGTCTCGCTCGGGGTGTCTGTACGTAGCGTGATATTGGCGGTCAGCTCGGGGTGCAACGGATGCACGAGCCGGAAACTGAACCGCGCCTCTTCCGTATCGCTTTGCGTCCTTTGCGCGAGCCACCGCTGCTTGAGCGAACGGCATGCTTCTGAGATAGGCTCCGGAACGCTAAACACCTCGCGCACTTGCAGCGCGCGAGTCTTATCGGGACCGAAATTCCATGCGGCGCAGTTCTCCTGCGCCTCCCTGTTCATATACACGGGCTCCAACTCCAGGTTGAGAAACAGCAGAGCATACGGCAGATGGTCGTTGAACTCCTTCAACCACTGCATTTGAGCGCGCTCCTCCTCGAGAGCGATCAACCGATCCAACACCGTGTCGATGTGGGGGTGCAGCCGACTGAGGACTCGCAGCTCGATTGCGGTAAAATCGCCCTGTTCACCGGTACGGCGCAACGCGAACTCGGACCACACGCGCCGCCTCCGCCAGAAGAGAGCGACAGCGAGATGGTCCCATCCGCCCGGGGCCAGATAGTCCTTAAAAAAGGACGTGTTGCGCAGTTCTTGAGGATCGGGAACGACATCGGAGAGGCGGTAGACCTTAATGCGCTGGGGCCGCGACAAAACGAACTGGGGCGTCATGTCGACGGAGCGGCGGCTCTCGAACCAGGGCGTAGGGCGTTGGGCGTTGGGTGTAGCTAGGATTCGCGCGGCTCGCCACGACGACGCGAAATCGAAGAAGTTCAAGTAGGCCACCAGCGCGTCGTGAGGCACCGCTTCTTTAAGCAATCGCTGCAATGCCACCCAGAATTGGGCAATCGTGGTGGAGGCGTGGAGTTGCAGCAACAGAGGCTCGAGGGCCCGATTATCGAGACCTTGGGCGCCGTCGGCTTCGCATTGGCCTCCGGAAGCAGCCTGCGACGTGATCCGGCGCGGCGCCCGCGCCGCAGATTGCCCGGCAGGCCGTCGGACGTGGCGTTTGACGGGTGTCATTTAGAACCGGCCCTTTATACCCAAGGTCCAGAGAGTGCCATACCGAGAATCATTCACCACGAGATCTGGTTCGCCGGGCACGCGATCTCCATCCAGATAGGGTGCATTCAAAAGATTCTGAGCCGTCGCAAACAGGCTCACCCTACCGTTGAGGCGAAAGCCGGCCCCCAGATCGACCACTGCGCGCGGCCAGCGATATGTACGCCCGTTGGTGCTGGCGATGTAGGCGTCATTCCAAGTGTAGCCAGCATTCATGTTGAAGCGCTTGAATGCGTAGCTGAACCCTGTTTTCACCGAATGCGGAATCATCAGCGGATAAAGTTGGGTCGCGTAGTTACGGGTGTAGTTGGCGTAAATGTTGAGCCCGTTGAAGGGGGATGGAAGGAACGAGAGGCTCTGGCTGTATTCCAGTTCCATGCCACGCACCACGATCTCACTCGGGCTGCTGATTCGCGTGACGAACGTGTACGTATCGAGTGGACCACCCGCGTAGCCGAATTGCTGGGCCGAAAGCTCCGATTGCAGCGCGGCACCTCTGATCCGGTTTTCAAATAGGTTAACTGCGAGCAGACCGACCGGCTCGAAATAATACGCGAGCCTCGCCGAAAAGTTATCGGACTCCTCGGGCCGGAGGTTTGGATTGGGCGCGCTCACGATCTGCGTGTCATCGTTGATCGCCCAAACGCCCGCGATATCGCGGAACGTCGGACGACGGATCGTGGTGCTATAGCCGAGGTGGGCCTGCAGATTGGGGGTGAAGTTATATTTCACGGAGCCGCTCGGGAAAAAGTTGTCGTAGCCGCCGACACGATGCACGCGAGGCCGCGTAAAATACTGATACTGCAGGCCGGGAATCGTCGAAGCACGCCCCGTCGACGCAGTGACCGGAAACCCAGCCGCAGTGACCTCGCGCGCGGGACGCGGATCGAATTCGAGCGCATCGGTCTTCGTATCCTCCCAGCGAATACCCGCGCGGAACTGGGCTCGACCGACCCGCGTGGTGCCCATCAAGAACGCCGCATCTATCGTCTCCTCATAGTTCTTTTTGTTCGCGATAAAAGCGTCGTAGTAGTTCGCGGCCGTCAGGCTCGGGGTGAAGAGACTTGGTTCCGCGCGGAATAGCTCCCCGATAGCGTTGAGGTTGGGGCCAAAGATATCGCGCCCGGACGTCGACGCGACGGATACGTCGACCGGACTGAGATCACGACGATAGGATGTCGGAAAAGCACCCCAGCTTCCAGTGGTCCCGCCGCCGGGGCCGTTGTACAGATAGTTCATGCTGGAGGTGGTATTCTCGAACTTCCGGTGCTCCAGCCGACGCTTGATGCCCGCTTTCCAAGTGACGGGGAAGAGCGCTCTCGTCTGGGTCGTGGCCGTGAGGTCGCCGCTGAAGGTGTCCGCCGTGGAAAAGCGGCCTTCGTTATAGGTCAACGACGCATTCCGGTAATTGACGCCGTCCGCCCAATCCGGCCCGCCCGTTTGCCGAATACTCCAGTCGTTGCGGTCCAGGCGGGTGCGGGTCGCGGCGACGCTGATGCCCGTGAGATTGCCCACCGAGACGTTCCGCACGGCACCATACTTTCCGAATGGATCATACGCACTGCGAGACAGCGAGATGCCGAACTTGCCCTCGAGGGTGACATTCTCGTGCTTATACTCGAAGCGCGGCGTAGCTGTAATGGTGCGCCCGAGTTTTGCGATGTAGGCATGAGAGAGTTGCACGCTGCCCGCGCTGCTGATGCTTGTGTTCAAGTTGAGCAGCGGATCGGGCCCCGCGCCTGTGCCGGCCCGCGCGCCGGTATTGATGCGCGTGCTGTGCTGCACGAAGAGCAAGTCCGAGTAGTTGTAGATGAGCCCCATCCCGACGGAGAGTCGCGGCGTCACGCGCAGATCTGCGGTTAAGGACGTGGTGAAGCGCTCATTGATGCGAGGGTTGTGGTTCACTCCGACGGCCGTGACGACGATAGGCCGGCGGTCGGCATTGTTCGGGGTGCGGTCGTAGACGGTGCCGATGCGATTCTCCTCCGAGTACAGCAACGACTCGCTCAGGGTGAAGATGATGCCTAGTCTCTTGTTCAAAAAGATGTCGGAGTATTCAAAGGTGCCTCCCGGGAGCACTTTTCTCCGACGCACGTCGTCCGGGCCGAAGGTCTTGTCGATCTCCAGCCGGGAGCCCATTCCGGTGAAATTGAGACTCCACGCAATCCGGCGTCCGTCGCGGTCGAACGCACGGCGCGTACGGAAATTCACGGTGCCTGCGGGCGCGTTGGCGTCCACGTCGGCGCTGATGGTTTTCGAAATCTCGATCGACTCGAGGTTGCTGAGCGACACTTGCTCAAAACTGAAAGACCGTGCGTTGTCGGTATTGCCCTGATTGGCATCCGCGCTGGAAAGCGTAATGCCGTCCATGGTTACCCCGGCATATTCGGAACCAAGCCCGCGGAGCCGGAAGTTGCGCGCCACGCCTGCAGCGAGTTCCAATTCTACGCCGGGCAGATTCTTGACGAATTCACCGACGTTGCCTTCCGCGTTTTCACCAAACGTATCGGAAGCGACCGCGCTTGTGATATTCATCGAGTTGCGCTGGCTCATAATCGCCTTGGCATTCCCTTCGCGCTCGCTGTTGACCGTGAAGGCTGCGAGTTGGATGACATCCGACTTTTCGCCGGTGGTGTTGACGGCTAGGCGAAACTCCTTGGTCGTCACTTGTCCGGCAACTACGTTCACACTCTCGCGCACCGCTGGGTATCCAGTAAACGTGACCACGACGGTAGCCGGGCCCGCAGGTATCTCGGGGATTCGGAAGTACCCGCCGTCTTCAGATACCGCCTGCAGCCCGTCGTTGCCGACGATCCGAACCTCAGCGTTGCGGACGAACTCACCACGCGATGCGTCGAAGACGCGACCCGTGAGCGTGCCGCTCGCGACCTCGGCTGCGGAGACATCGAATGCGAATAGGGCGGTTAGCAGTAGCGAAATGCAGAGACGGCAGGGGCGGAGGAATGAAGCAATAGTCATTGGCATGGGTCTTGGCAGAAGCGGCGGCGCGGAAGCAAGAGGGGTCAGCGCAACCGGCGTTCTCGGGGGTTGACGCGAGAGTATAGCCGATAACGCATCCCTTGCGTGACGTCAAAGAATACGCCTTTTGCGACATCGCCTGACGTTGATGCCGCTCTGCTGCGCTGGCAGGTCGTAGGCACCCCGGCTCGCCTGGCTTCATGCCTGAGCCAGAGTGCAGGTTGACCCTATCTCCGCACCGCGATGGCGGTTGACGAGGTGCGGGATATGCGACAGACCGCGACGGGCAAAGTCCCCGTTATGAAGTCACATGCGACCCCAGCGACGCCCCTTCACCCGCGGATCGAGCCGGCTAAGCGCACTCAGAAAGCGATCGCGCGTCTTCGCGCGGAACGTGAAGCGTGGGTCGCCAAGCTTGAACCCACGGCCTTGCTCTATCGACTCTTCGACTATCTGCCTGGCATTCACTTTTTCGCGAAGGACGCTCGAGGCAGGCTGATGTTTGCAAGCCGCGGGTTGCTCGAGCGCTACCACATGCGGAGCGAGTTAGAGATCCTGGGGCAGACGGATTTCGATCTCAACCCCCGTTTGATGGCGTCAGAATACGTGGCTGACGATCAGCGGATCCTCTCCGGCGCCGAGCGCCACGTCGAACGTCTCGAGTTGTGGCGGGACCGCCAGGGTCTTCCGGATTGGTATGTGGTCACCAAACTCCCTATCTTGGACCGCGCGGGGTCGCCACAAGGCGTGATGGGCGCGCTCCGCGTGGCCGAAAACCACGAAAAGCAACTGCCGGTTTTCCAGGTTGTCGCAAAGGCAGTGAACATTATCCGCCACGAATATGGGGAGCGCATCAGTATCGCGACAGTGGCGCGGCGCTGCGGCCAGTCGGTTCGCCAACTGCAACGGCACTTTCAATCGGCGTTTGGCACAACCCCGTTGGAGTTTCTACTCAAGACGCGTGTTCTTTCGGCAGCGCGTCTCCTTGAGCATTCCACGCTCACCGTTTCCGAAGTGGCAGAACGTGCTGGGTTTTCTGATACCAGCAGCTTCATCGAGCATTTTAGAAATCGCGTCGACGAAACGCCCGCAGGCTATCGCAAGCGGCTCGCGGTGTCCGTGCGCTAAGGGTTCTTTTTGCCGCGACTCGTCGGGAGTGCCGATTCGAGGCAGCGCGCAACGCGCTCGGCGAGGAACCGATATCCTTCCGCCGTATAGTGCAGGTCCTGCGGGCGGAGATAACGACTGAGATGCGGTGACACGGCGGCGTTGAGGTCGTTGATCATCACCCCATGTTCTTGCATCACGCGGAGTGCGACCGCGTTATATTCGGCGATGTCGCCAAAGCGGCGGTCGGGCGCGAGGATTCCGCCATAAGGAACGGGGGTGGTCGTGGCCCAAATCAATGTCGCGCCAGTCGCTTTGAGGCGCGCTACCAGACGGCGCAAGTTCTCTTCGTACACTGGGAGCGGTGCGTGCCGCACGCCCTCCGGAGGAAGTTTAGCATCGTGAAGCCCAAAGTTGAAATGGATCACATCCCATTTTCTCTCGCCCAGCCATTTCTCGATCCGAGCCAATCCATGGCTGGTTGAACTGCAATTTTCGGGTGCCCGATGGACGTTGGCGCGCCCTCGCAGCGCCTCGCGCACCGGCTGCGTGTAGCCAATCGAGATCGAATCGCCCAGCAACAGCACGCGAGGCAGCCCCGCCTCCTCGGTGATGGGTGTGAGCGCGGGGTTTTTCGAGGCCACCGCTCCGGATGCGTCGGCTGCGAGGCAAACAGTACCCGCGAGTATCAGGATAAGGAGAAAGGCTTTGCTCACTTGCATAGTCGGGATCCTCAGAGTCATGGTCGGCGTGGCACCGGCAGGCTGTTATCGCCTCGCATCGAGGGCCCCCAGTTTTGGTCGCGGGCGGAGCCGCGCTCGTCCGCCGCGCGGGCGTGGCCGGGCTCGATTCAAGGTTTGATGACGCCTCCCCGGCGGACGATCTCACGCTGTACCGCGGATAGGTCGATAGCGCGGACTTCCACTCCATCGGTCACAGCCCGATGGGCAGCGATGCCGCACGCTTCGCCTATCGCCATAAACACAGGCTCCATCCGGATCGAAGAATAAGCGATGCGACTCGCGCTGCATGCTACCGGCACGAGCAAACCATCCACGCGCTCGGGCACCACCATGCCGTAGGGCAACTGAAACGGCCGATGCTTCGCCAGCACATAGCCCTCTCTCACCCCCGGGAAGTCCGGGTCGTACTTACTCACCTGATGTGAGTCGAAACCATACTCCGCCACGGCGATAGAGTCTTTGCGCAGCGCCGGGCGGCCCGTGGCGGGGTCGGGATCAGCATTGCGAGCCGTGACGGTGACCTCGCCAAATATGCGCCGCCCCTCACGCACGTAGATGTGCCAAGGACGATTGTTGTTGGTCGTGAATTCATCGCGGCACAACCCCCACTGGCTGATCTCTGCCCGCACGGTTTCGGGGACCTCCGGATCATTCTGCAGCAGCCAGAGCATCCCCTCGTTGTAGGTCCATGTGCGCTGGAAGATCCGCTCGCGAGTCGCGGGGCTGGCCGTCGGCCAATCCCAATTCTCCTCCGCAAGGTCAAACGACTGCGACGGGTGCCCCTTTGCCGTGTGCGTGTGATCGTTATTGGTGATGACTTTCTTGTTGGGAGCCGGCCGCATCTGGATGACGTCACGCAACGTCTTGATTCGGCCAGCCCTCACGTCCGCTAGGAGATGCACATAGTCGTCGCGGTTGTAACCTGCGGGCTTGGCTATCGGAATTCGGTTCGCGGGATCATTCGTTAGGGGAAACCGAAAACAATAAGCCTGAATGCCCAGGTCGCCCTCCCCCGTAGAACCGGGGAGCACCTTCCGGGCGTCGATGTCGGAGTAGATCCTTCCCGCGATTTCCTCACCATACTCGCCCCGGGATTCCCGGCCCACTCGAAAGGGCACACCTGCCATCGCGGCCAAATCGCCCTCATAGGTGGCATCGATGAAGACGCCGGCGACGACCTCGAAAACGTCCTTGGGGCGCGCAAGATCCTTTATCACCAGGCGCGTGAGTCGTTTGCCGTCTCGATGCAATCCGCGCACAGTATGCCGGAGCTTCAGGGTGACGTTCTTTTCCGCAGCAATCATCTCGTTGAAAATTGCCTCGGCGACGCGGGGCTCGAAGTCTCTCCCGTCGCGACATGCCTTCACTTGGTCGGACTCTGCACCATAGGTCTTGGCGTAGTGATCGACGATACGCCGCCGGAACTCTTTGTAGAGCCCGCCGATGACGGCTTGGTTATGATTGTCGATGTTGGCGAGGCCCCCGGCGAGAATTCCCCCGATGTTTCCCTTCTCCTCAATCAGGAGGACATGAGCTCCGGACCGAGCAGCCGCGACCGCCGCGGCAATGCCGCTTGGGGTTGCGGCCACGATTGCGACATCGGTTTTCAGGGACGTGCTTTCCGAGGCGTGAAGCGGAAAGCCGACGAAAAGCGCGATACAGAGAAGGGTGAGGCGTATTTCCATGGCGAAGGGGTACTGAAAATAAGGGGGATTGAGCGTTGTCGGGTGAGGTCAGGCCTAGGCGGTCAGCCATAAAGCACGAGACCATCTTAGCCTTTCTCCCCTCCCCTCGGAATCATACCAAGGTGTGGATAGCAGGGAAGTGCGGAGCCGTGAGAGCGCACCCGCTCCCGCGCTATTTTGCCAACAGGCGCGAAAAGCTCGGATCCGTACGGTTTTGTCACCAACCGTGCAGTTTGGCGACCGAGGCGTCCTCAATCCGGACGTTGAAGAAGTGCCCACTATCGGAATCGACGGCCAGTTCCACCCTGTGGGTACGCCCGGATCAGGAGGGCCCAGCGGCAATGGAAATCCACCTAGACCCCGAGACGATGATGACGATGATGGTAATCCAACGGACGCAATCCAACCTAACAATGAATGGCTAAACTTGCGCAAACTTGGTTGTGTCTGCCCGGCGGGAAGGAGTGCGATCTAGGCTTCCTCGATATCGAAGAAGCTACGCGCGCCTTCCGGCAATTTCTAGAGCTTGCAAAGCGCGATGATTCGTATGGAACGACGGAGGGTAACGATGCTGCGAACGCCGTAGAGATCATCTTCACGGTCAAGCCCTATCACCTGATCATTACGGCGTGGCAGAATCAGAACGGATTGGAGATCGATGCCTGCATTCCTGGGAGCTACGGACTATTCGGAATGAGCTGGGTGTCCGCTAAGTGCTTTCAATTTTCGATTCCCAGCCGAGAAGCGGGCGAGGCTTCGGTGCGCGCTTTCATCACGTTCGAAGATCGCGATCTTGCAGCTTTTTTTAGTGCAATGAAGGAGGAGTCTGCCTCCAACGAGCGCTTACCCAGCCGAAGATTGTCGGCCGCTAAGCAAAATGGTCCATCGGGAAGGGACGGTTACGGATTCTGGTACATTTGTGGAGGCTGGGCGATTGTCGCCTTCATTTTATGGTTTACACTATCGTCGATAAGCCGCGGCGGATTCTCAACGCGCGATGGGAATTGGATCTCAATGAGTGCAAACCCGATCCATTTCTGGCTCTTGCGGGGATTCTGGTTCTTGATCGCTACCGCGGTTATGTGGTCGATCACCAGAAAGCGATGAGTCTAGTGGCCCTGTCCGACGACATGCCCCTGAACTGGAATTGACGAGGTCGTAAGCGTGAGAGTTGCGTCGACGATCTGGGACATAGCTCTCAGAGCTATGCCATCAGCCACCCTCGGCCAACCTCGCCGCCCCGCAGCGCCGCTTCGTACGCGTACGCTCGGCGACTCCGTTGACGGCTCACCTGTTTGCCGTTGGTCGTATCCACGCTGTAGAACTTCGAGCCACGGCGGAAGAGGGCGAAACGTTGCTTCATTTAGACGTTCCGCAGTGTAGGGGCATCCACGCCGCCCGCGTTAGCGAGCAGCAGGCGAGTTTCAACGCAGTATCGCCGAGTTCTACGCGAGTAACCGAATACCCGGCAGGCTTATTGACACTTTTCATTGACAGTGGCCCTTCCGAATCGCGCAACTCACTGCCCCACAAGGAGAAGAAATTGGAGGCGCGGGTCGGAATTGAACCGACGCATAGAGGTTTTGCAGACCTCGGCCTTACCACTTGGCTACCGCGCCTTACTCCTGACCTAGCGCGACTTGCGTCGTGCTGCCGGCTCTCTTGCGAGGGCCGGGCGCCTTGGAGATGAGTCCTTGGCGGCCAGAGGGGAAGCTAATACGCGCGCGTAAAAGTCAACGGCAAGCAGAAATAAAGAAATCACGTCACGTGACCGGGGCGGGAGATTCTCCGCTTTCCTCCCCTGCCCTCTGGCGCGATGCTTGCCGCCTCCTCCGCCATGCCCAACTCCCGCCGACGTTTTCTCGCCACGCTTGCCACGATCTCGATCGCGCCCCGGCTGTTTGCGGCGCGTGAGCCGGAGGCCATCGTCATCGGCGAGGGCCGCCACCGCTACCGCTTCAACGATCGGTGGGCCCGGCTGCCGGCGCATCTCCAGTGGGGGCTCACGCATGGGGTGGCGGTGGATCGCGAGCGCAACGTGCACGTCTTTCACACGTCGCGGAAGGAGTCGGCGAGCAAGGACTGCGTGGTGGTCTTCGACGCGCGGGGCAATTTCCTCCGCTCTTGGGGCGAGCAGTTTTTTGGCGGGGCGCATGGGTTTGACCTCGTGGTGGAGGATGGCCGCGAGGTGCTGTACATCACCGATCTCCAAAAGGGGCTCTTCAAGACGACGCTCGACGGCAAGGTGCTATGGCACGTGGAAAAGCCCGAGTGGTACAAAACGCATCCCGAGGCCAAGTACCGCCCGTCCAACGTGGCGGTGGCGCCGGGCGGCGACGTGTATTTCGCGGATGGATACGGCTCGTACCATATCCACCACTACACCCGGGACGGCCGGTACGTGCGCACGTTTGGCGGCCCGGGCGAGGCGGCGGGGCAGACGCAGCATCCGCACGGGCTCTTCGTCGATCGCCGCGGGAGCGAGCCGCTGCTGATCGTGGGCGAAAACGACCCGAAGGGCGAAAAGCCCGGGCGGCTCCAGGCCTTCAGTCTGGAGGGCGAGCACAAGCGCTTCCTGCCGACGCCGGTGCGCTCGCCGCGGCACTTCGACCAGCACGGCTCACTCGCCGTCATCCCCGATCTCGATGCGCGCGTGACGCTGATCGACGAGCACTACCGCACGGTGGCCAATCTCGGCGACGGCTGGACGACCAAGGCAGAGGTGCGCGCGCTGCGCACCAAGCCGAGCGAGCACTTCACGCCCGGCCGATTCGTATGCCCCCATGATGCCGCCTTCGATCAGGACGGGAGCATCTTCGTCTCCGAGTGGGTAGCCTATGGGCGACTGGTAAAGCTCGAGAAGCTGCCCGCCTAGCCGAGGGGCTCACTTCGCCGGGACGGCGATGAGATCGATCGTGGCGGTGCGGCCGGGCAATCCGACTTGCCGCACCTCGAGCGCGGAGGCGGCCGGCGGGCGCTGCGGATCGTAATACACGCCGCGGATATCGTTGAGCACGCTGCGCGCGGCGCCGCCACCGAGGTAGTAGGTGGCCTTGGCGAGGTGGCGATAGCTGCTGCCGGCCTCGAAGAGCGTGGAGCCGAGGCGGGCGAAGATGGCCTTCATCTGCGTGCGCGCATCGCCCGTCTCGCCGCCATCGATGCCTGCGAGGAAGAGCAGCGGCGTGCCCGCGCTCACGTGCGCGACGTGGCAGTAGCGGGGCGAGCGGGTGAGCCACGGCAGCCAGGAGTGCGCGATCGCCCCCTCCGGCCCCGGGCCCAGCGCCCGCGCGGAGACGATGATCTCTATCTCCGCCGGGAGATCGCTCACCCACTCCAGGAGCACCATGGGCGGAGCCTCGCCGCCGAAGCTCGCGGCGATCTCGCGCGAAGCGGCCGCGTGCTCGGCAAAGGGCGTGATGAAGGCGCGCACCTGCACTACATCGCTGCGCCGGAGCCCGAGGTGCTCGAGGCTGCGAAAGAGGCCCGCCATCGTGAGCCGCGTGGCGCTCGCGAGATCGGCGCCGCGCTCGGCCTGGCCGGAGATGAAGAGCTTGGCGCCCTGCGGCAGGAGCGCGACGCCGGGCGCGACGAGCCGCACGCTCTCCGGCGACGGTGTGGCCAGCGCCACGGCATCGAGCCCGAGGCCGGCCCCCGGCTGCGCAAGCGGCGAGTGGACGACCGTGAGCGCGGGCAGCGCGGGGAGTCGCCGCGCCACCTCGGAGCGGAGCGCGGCCGCATCGCCACCGGGGGCAACGACGAGCGTGAGCCGCGCCACGCGATCGAGCGCGGAGCCCGCGGCGCCCAGCGCTTCGCCCAAGGCCGCGAGGGCGCTCGCAGCCTGCTGCGTGGGATCGCTGCCGCGGTAGCTGCCGCTCACGAGATCGGTGAAGACGAGCGGCGCATCGGGCACGCGCACTGCCGCGCCCTCGGGCAGGCGCTGGAGGGCGGGCTGGGCAGAGGCCAGCGTGGCAGTGGCGAGGAGGGTCATCAGGAGGCCTTTCACGAGGTGGAGACGAGAGCCGAAATACCGCCGCAAGCGAGCCGCAAACCGGGTGCCTGAGCGTCGCACGACCTGCGGAGTTTCGCGCCGCGTTTACGATTTTATAGGAGGCTTGGGACTTGCAGGCGATGCAGGTTTTGGTAAACGTTAACCAGAATGAGCGTACGTCGCATCGCCAAGCTCGCGGGGGTGTCGCCCTGCACGGTCTCGCTGTCGCTGCATAACAGCCCCAAGATCCCCGAGAGCACCAAGCAGCGCGTGCTCAAGATCGCCCGCCGCCTCGACTACAGGCCCAATGCCAAGGTCGCCGAGCTGATGGCGCAGATGCGCCTCAAGCGCTCGCCCGAGCGCGAGGCGTGCCTGGGCGTCTTCTCCTTTTACGACACGCTGCGGCCCTGGGAGGGCGCGGTACACCTGAGCCGTATCTACGCGGGCATGACGGAGCGCGCGGAGGCGCTTGGCTACCGCCTCGAGCCGCTCTGGCTCAAGGCGCCGGGGATGACGCCGCAGCGCTTTCGCAAGATCCTCGATGCGCGCGGCATCCAGGGGCTGCTCTGCTTTGGCAGCCCGCACCTGCACGACGAGATCCCCCCCGAGCTCGATCACTACGCGATCGTGACGCAGGGCGTGAGCATAAAGACGCCGCTGCACCGCGTGGCGAGCCACGCGTACAACGACATGTGGCGCGTGCTGCGCAAGGTGCGCGAGCTCGGCTACCAGCGGCCCGGAGTGGTGATCGGCGAGTACGAGGGCGCGCGGAGCGCGCACGCGTATCTCTCGGTCTATCTCGGCTGGTGCCAGGTGGAGCTGGGCACGCCGCCGCCGATCCCGGTGCTCCAGCTGACAAACGTGGAGGAGGAGCGCTTCGTGGCATGGTTTCGGCAGTATGCGCCCGACGTGATCGTATTTGCGCACCACTACAAGGCCCTGCCGGAGCTCGACCGCGTGCTCCGCGCCCACGACATCGACGCACCGCGCCAGGTGGGCGTGGTGGCCGTCACGCAGGCGCTCGATGGCACGCGCTTCTCCGGGCTCCAGGCCAATCCGCACCTCGTCGGCGCTTGCGCGGTGGAGATGGTGGTGGGCCGCATCATGAACGGGCACTTCGGCATCCCGGAGCATCCGCGCATCGAGATGGTGGAGATGGACTGGGTGCCCGGGAGCACCTTGCGCGACGCGCCCGCGGCGACGGCACGTCCCACGCTTGGTAAACGTACTACGATTTAGCTTTCGCGCGTCGCGTGCACCCACCTAGAAAGCCGGTCCCGGTGCCTGTGGTCTCACGCGCGCCGGTGAAAATTCATTTTCTTCAGTTGAGCAACGTCCGCTCGTGATCAAGCCCTCCACTCGCTTTTCCCTCGCACCGTTTCGCTTCGATGTGACGCCGCCGCTGCGGCACGCGCTCCTCGGCGGCCTCGTGATGCCGGCGAGCACCCACGGGGACGGGCTGGAGGCGATCGGCTACGTGCTCTTGGGCGCGGGCGAGCCGATCGTGGTCTGCGCCCTGGACTGGGCGGGGCTGATGAATGAGGCGCACGCCACATGGCGGCGCACGCTCGCCGCCGCAGCGGGCACGACGCCCGAGCGCGTGGCGGTGCAGTGCGTGCACCCGCACAATACCCCCTTCGTCTGCCCCGAGGCGCAGGCGCTCACCTCGCGCCACCGCGACCTGCCGGCGATGTTCGACGCGGCGTTTTTCGAGGTCTGCCTCCAGCGCGCCGCCGCGGCGGTGCGCGCGGCCCTCCCCCGCGCCACCACCATCACGCACGTCGCGCACGGAGCGGCCGTCGTCGACCGCGTCGCCTCAAATCGGCGCGTGGCGCGCGACGAGGCCGGCCGCGTCACCGCGATGCGCCGCAGTTTTTGCAACGACCCGGCCCTCATCGCACTGCCCGAGGGCAAGATCGATCCCCTGCTGCAGACCCTCGCCTACTTCGACGCCGAGGGCCGCAAGGTCCTCGCGTGCTCCTACTACGCGACGCACCCGATGAGCTTCTACGACGACGGCGAGGTGAGCGCCGATTTCTGCGGCCTCGCGCGCAAGCGCCTCCAGGCGCAGGAGCCCGGCTGCACGCATCTCTACTTCACCGGCTGCGCGGGCGATATCTCCGCCGGCAAGTACAACGACGGCAGCCCCTCCGCCCGCCGCGTGCTCCTCGAGCGGATGCACACCGCCCTCGTCGCCGCGCAGGCCAGCCTCGTGCGCGAGCCCCTCACCTCTGTCGAATGGGCGAGCGAGGGCATCCTCCCGCCCCCGCGCCAGGAGCCCGCCCGGCCCACCCTGGAGGCTGCGCTCGCCAACCCCGGCGGCACCCTCGCGCAGCGCCTGCTCCCGGCCTTCCAACTCGGCTGGCGCGAGCGCGTCGCCCGCGGCGAGCCGCTCTGCCTGAGCCGCCTGCAGCTCAATGACACCGCCGTGCTGCACCTGCCCGGCGAGATGTTTGTCGAGTACCAGCTCCGCGCCCGCGCCCTGCGCCCCGGCCGGCCCGTGCTCGTCGCGGCCTACGGCGACGACGGGCTCTGGTACGTGCCGACCAAGGAGGAGTATCCCGCAGGTGGATACGAGATCGACGTGGCTTTCAGCCGCGACGAGGTCGACGACCTCATGATGGGCGCGATCCGGCGGCTGCTCGCCTGAGGCCGCCCGCCTTATCCCTGCACTGGCCAGGGCCGGGCTCGCGGCGGTGCAAGGGCAAGCCCGTCCTTACCCGCAGAATTCCCCGTGCGCCTGGCGGATGACAGCCGCGATGTAGTCCATGTCCGCCTCGGTGTGCGCGATGCCCACCGGGATGACCACGAAGCGGTGGATGAGATCTTCAGTCCGCGGGAAGCTCTCCGCCCGATACCCCGGCTCCGGCCAGCCCGCGCCCACGGCAAAGGGCGTCGCTCCCGGCGCGTGCGCGAGGCCCGAGGCGACGTAGGCCCGGCGGTATTGCGCGTAGGTGCCCGTCATCTGATCGCAGGGGATGCCCGCCTCCTTCAGCCGGTTGCGAAAGGCATCGCGGAGTTCCGGCGTCTTGACCCAGAAGTACGTCTCAAAGCCCGACTCGCCTAGCTCGTCGGGGATCCACCGCAGCGACAGCCCGGGCAGCTTCGCTATCTGATCGCGCAGCCGCAGACTCATCCGCCGACAATGCGCCCGGATGCGCTCCAGCTTGCGGAATTGCGCGAGCGCCACCGCGCCCGTGAGCTCCGACATGCGAAACTGGCTGCCGCAAAAGGCCGGCTCCGCCGCCGCTTGCCTGCCCGCGTGAAAATCGCGATACTGCCCGAGATCGTGCATCCGCACCGCGCGCTCGTAGAGGCGCGGGTCATTGGTGACGACGAGGCCGCCCTCGCCGCTCGTGATCGTTTTCTGCTGCTGAAAGCTGAAGATCGCGATGTCGCCCCACGCGCCGACGCGCTTGCCGCGGTACGCCGCGCCGGGGCTTTCGGCGCAGTCCTCGAGCAGCGCGATCCCGGCGGCCTTCGCCTCGGCGATCAGCGGCTCGAGATCGGCCGCCACGCCCTGGAAATGCACCACCAGCACGGCCTTGGTGCGCTCCGTGCGCAGCCGCGCGATCTCGCCCGGCGCGAGGCACAGCGTCTGATCGACCTCGGCCAGCACCGGCCGGCCGCCCACGCGCACCACCGCGGTGAAGCATGAGACCCAGCTCCACGCGGGGATGATCACTTCGTCCCCCGGCCCTACGCCCAGCGCGCCGAGCGCCACCTCCAGCGCCGCCGTGCCGCTCGTCACGCCGAGCGCGAAGCGCACGCCCACGAACTCCGCATACTCGCGCTCGAGCGTCGCGACCATCGCGGGCGGCGCCTTGGGATTGGGCCCGTAGTAGCGGAAGAGCGCCTTGCTGCGCAGCACCTCCAGCACGAGCGCCTCCTCCTCCTCTCCGATCAAGGACCAGCCCAGGGCGGGAGCTGGCACGGTGCGAGGAGCGACAGGCGACGACGAAGTAGACACCACGGAATGCACGAGTGAGTGAGAGGGAGAGATCAGGCTGGCTTACCGCGCAGCAGGGGCTCGATCGCTCAAGCCGCGCAATAGCCCATCGACCTCGGAGCGCACCGGCTTGTGGCGATTCAGCCAAGTGAAGAGGCAGTAAACGATTACCGAGGTGGCGATAGGGGCGAGCGCCCGCACGCCCAGCGACGCATCGAAGCCCTGCCTGGCGATGGCAAAGGCGGCCAGACCGCTCAGGATCGAGGCGATCGCCGCCGTCGCCGTCGCCGTGCGGAAGATCGGCAGGAGGCCGAAGAGCATCGGCACCGAGATCGGCCCGATCAGGGCGCCAAACCACGCGATGATGAGGCCCGCCACGCCGCCAAAGCGCTCCGACTCGATGCCGATGATCAGCGTGAGCAGGGTAAAGCCCAGGGTCGTCCAGCGCGCCAGCGCGAGCGATTTCCGCTGATCGAGCCCGCGGAAGCGCGCGGACATCGTGGGCAGGATATCGCGCGTGATCACCGAGGAGATCGTGTTGGTATCCGAGGTGGTCATCGCCATCGTCGCGGCAAACATCGAGGCCAGCACCAGGCCGATCAGGCCGGCGGGGAGATACTGCTTCGTGAGCAGCACGTACGACTGGCTCGGGTCGGCGAGGCCGGGCAGCAGCAGCGGCGCGGCCCACATGGGGAGAAACATGAAGAAAGGCCAGATCAGGTACAGCCACCCCGAGAGCTTGGCCGAGCGCCTGGCGCTCTCGGGCGAGGGCGCGCCGATGTAGCGGGCGGCGAGATTCCACGTGCCGCCGTTGTAGCTGAGGATCGAGCCGGCGAGGTAGCCCACCAGGAAGAGCGGCGTGTAGTCGCCATTGAAGATCCGGCCGTGGCCATCGGGGAGCTTGTCCCACATCGTCCAGACCGCCGAGACGCCGCCCAGGTGATTCATCACCGCCACGAGCAGCACGAGCCCCGCGATGACCTGCACGGCAAACTGCAAAAGGTCCGTATACAGATCGGCCCACAGCCCGCCTACGGTGATGTAGAAAAGCGAGACGCCGCCGGAGATCCAGATGCCCGTCGCGATGGGCAGGCCGGTAAAGCCGTGGAGCAGGATGCCGATCGATGCCCACTTCGCGCCCACATCGAAAAGCTTCAGCAGCACGCCGCTCCAGGCCATGAGCTGCTGCGTCGCGACATTGTACCGCAGCGAGAGATACTCGGTGGGCGACTCGATGCTGTGCGTCGCGCGCAGCCGCGCCCAGCGCGGCGCAAACCACCGCGCGCCGACAAAGCACGCCACCGTGATCGAGCCGGCCCACCACACATAGATGGTAAAGCCCTGGTTGTACGCGATCGCCGCGTACGCCACAAAGACCACCCCGCTGTGCCCCGAGACATGGTGCGAGATGCCCCCGAGCCACCACGGGATCTTCCCGCCTGCCACGAAGTAGTCGCTCGAGCCCTTGATCCTGCGCAGGGACATCCATCCGATGCCGGCGACAAGGAGAAAAAACAGGGCGATGACGACGTAATCGATCGTTTGCATTCCGCAGGAAGAAAGGGGTGGCGGGGTTCTGTAACCATACAGTTACCAGCCGCCGGCGGTGCAAGCCGAATTCGTGCCAGCCCGCGCAAAAGGCGCCGCGCGGTCCGCCGCCGCGGCGCAGGGCGCTCATCCGCCGCCGAAAAAATCGTCGCGACGCGGCGCTTGCGGGGAGGCGTGGCATCCGTCAATTAGCCCTCCTCACCCGTTTTCATGCCCACCACCATTTTCACCATCGCCAACCAAAAGGGTGGCGTCGGCAAGACCACTACCGCCGTCAACCTCGCCGCCGCGCTTGCCGAGAAGGGCATCACGACCCTCCTGATCGACCTCGATCCGCAGGCCAATGCGACCAGCGCGGTGGGCGTGGAAAAGCAGGCCGGCAAGAGCCTCTACGGCCCCCTCAATGGCGAAGGCACCGCCGCCGAGATGATCGTGCCCACCCAGTACAAGAATCTCTCCCTGCTCCCCAGCGAGGAAGACCTCGCGGCGGCCGAGATCGAGCTGGCGCAGACGGAAAACTACCTCGCCAAGCTCAAGGAGGTGCTGGAGCCCATCCGCGCCTCCGGCGCCTACCGCGCCATCATCATCGACTGCCCCCCTGCCCTCGGCATGCTCTCGATGAACAGCCTCGCCTGCGCCGACTTTCTCCTCATCGCCCTCCAGTGCGAGTACCTCGCGCTCGAAGGCCTCGGCCAGATCCTGCGCAACGTCGAGCGGCTCAAGTCCGCCCACATCAACGACCGCCTCGAGGTCGGCGGCATCGTGATGACGATGTTCGACCTGCGCACCAATCTCTCCCGCCAGGTCGTCGACGATGTGAAGACCCACCTGCCCGACAAGGTCTTCGCCAGCGTCATCCCGCGCACCGTGCGCCTCAGCGAGGCCCCCAGCTTTGGCAAGACGATCTTCGCCTACGACCAGACCAATCCCGGCGCCACCGCCTATCGCAACCTCTCCAAGGAAGTGATCGAGCGCTTCGGGCTGGCGAAGTGAGCTGGCGCCCGCTCGCCTCCTCCACGCACCGAAGTCCCGGATACCAAAGGCCTCGCGTCGATTTGCGTCCGCGCCGTCCGTCTGTTTGGTAACCCGCCTCCGATGTTAGCCAGCTTCGACAAATACCGCCAGGCCTTCCTCGTGGGCCTGCAGAGCAATCTCGTGTACCGCTGGAATTTCGGCGTGCGCGGCATCTTCGGGCTCTTCCATCTCGCGGCGGTCTTCATCCTCTGGGGCGCGGCGCACGAGGGAAGATCGGCGATCAATGGTTTCTCCTTCGATCAGACGATCACCTATTTCGTCACCGTGATGGCGCTGCAGTTTTTTGTCGGCGCCTTCAACGAGGATTACCAGATCAGCGAGGAAATCCGAAACGGGCTCATCAACCAGTTCCTCCTCAAGCCGATCAATTACTTCCTGTACCGCTTCAGCATCTTCGTGGCGGCTCGCATGGTCTCGGGCGTGTTGATCTTCATTCCCCTGCTGCTCGCGTTTCCCTTCATCAAGGACAACCTCACCTTCCCCGCCAACGCCTGGGTGATCCCGGTGGGGCTGCTGGCGATGGCGGGCGCGGCGATGATCCAGTTCAGCATCGCGTACTGCTTCGGCCTACTCACGTTTTGGTTCCTCGAGATCCAGGGCTTCGTGATCCTCTCGATGGCGATCGAGACGATCCTCGGCGGCCAGGTGCTCCCCCTCGATATGCTGCCGGACTGGGCGCACGATATCGCCAAGGGCGTGCCGTTTTATTACATGATGTACTTCCCCGCCGCGATCATCTCCGGGCGCATCCCCGTGACGGATGACAACCTCGGCGCTCTCGCCGCGGGCTTTGGCATGCAGGCCTTCTGGGTGATCGCGCTGCTGGGCATCAACCAACTCCTCTGGGCGCGCGGCCTGCGCCGTCACACCGCCGTCGGCGGCTGATCGACCATGATGCACTACCTCCGCATCTGGCTAGCCTGCGTGCAGTACTCGTTTACGCGCACGCTGATGTTTCGCGGCGACTTCTTCGTGTGGGCGCTCGTCGAGCTCTTCTGGATGGGCGTCAATATCCTCATCCCGAGCATCATCTACCAGCACGTCGACTCCATCGCGGGCTGGAGCAAGCATGAGATGATCCTCCTCGTGGGCACCTCGCTGCTGATCCAGCGCTTCCTGATGGGCTTTTTCTGGAGCAGCATCTTCGAGATGGGGCGCAATGTGCGCAACGGCAACTTCGACTTCTTCCTGGCCCAGCCGGGCAACGTGATGTTCATGGCCACGACGCGAAAGCTCGACCTCGATAGCATGGCCAACTCGATCATCGCGACGGGCATCGTGATCTACGCCGCGACCGAGCTCCACCTCTCGCCCAGCCTCGGCGACATCGCGCTCTACGTGCTGCTCGTCGCCTGCGGCGTGGTCATCCACTACAGCATCCTCGTGCTCTCGGTCTCGATGGTGTTCTGGTTCACCAGCGCCCAGGGCGTCGAGGGCACGTATTTCGCGACGACGGAGTTCTCCCGCATCCCGCGCGAGGCCTTCAAGGGCTTTGTCTCGAAGTTCCTCTTCGTGTGGTTCCTGCCGGTCGTGGTCGTCAGCTACGTGCCGGCGAAGACGCTGCTCAAGGGCTTCGATCCCCTCCTCATTCTCTGGGTGGTGGCGCTGGCGGTCGGCTGGTTTGCGATCGCGGTCTTTGTCTTTCATCGCGGCCTCCGGCGCTACGCGAGCGCGAGCTCATGAGCGCGGCCCTCGATCAACTCCAGGCGCGCATCGGCTACACGTTTCGCGAGCGCGCCCTGCTCGATACCGCGGTCACGCATCTCTCCTACCTCGCGGAGCACCCCGAGGTGGGCGAGAGCAACCAGCGGCTGGAATTTTTAGGCGACGCGGTGCTCCAGATCCTGATCGCCGAGGCGCTCTTCGAGCTTTTTCCCAAGGAGCGCGAAGGCCCGCTCAGCAAGCGGCGCGCGCTGCTCGTCAATGGCAGCTTCCTCGCGCAGCTCGCACGCGAGATCCAGCTCGATCAATGCCTCAAGCTCGGCGCATCCGAGGAGACGACCGGCGGCCGCAATCGCACCTCGTCGCTCGGCGATGCCTTCGAGGCCCTGATCGGAGCCATCTATCTCGACAGCGATATCGACCGCGCGCGGCGCGTGGTGCGGGAGCTGTACGGCCCGCTCGCGGATCGCCTCGCCACCGTGGAGGATTTCGAAAATCCCAAGGGCCGCCTGCAGGAATTTGTGCAGCCCCGCCACGGCAACCACGCCGTGCGCTACGAAGTCACGGCCGTCCACGGCGAGGACCACGCGCGCGAGTACGAGGTGGCGGTTTTTGTGGTGGATCGCCGGCTGGGCATCGGCCGCGGCCCCTCGAAAAAAGTCGCGGAGGAAGTCGCGGCGCGCGCGGCGCTGGCGCAGTTGCGCGGCAAGGAAGAGTAAAAGGAAATCACGCGGATCGGCGCCCCGCACCCTTGATCGCAGGCCGGTTGCGATTCCGGCTTGAAGTCTTTTTTCGGCAGGTACTTACTCTACCTGCTGGTCGGTCTGCTTCAGACGGCCGGTGATTTCCAGCCCCACCACTCCTGAGTCCGCGGGCCGCCCCCCGAGCCTGCTTTCCCCCGGCCTACCCATGTCGCCCAAGATCGCACTGTGCAGCGGAAACAACAACACCTGCCAGCTCCTATCCATCGACGCCTACGGCGCATTTCCCTGTGTCGATTTTCAAGATTCTTCTGGCCGGTGGAATCCGGGGCAAACCCTCGACACTTCCGGCAAGCGCTACTCAACCCTGGCTGCGGGGAAGGGCAACGAAGGCAACCTCCAAGCGATCTTGATCGGCGAGGACGATCATCTGCCCTACCTCTGTTGGCAGGCGGTCGGCAATGGCATTTGGTCGAGCATCTCGCCGCTCCCGGGCGCCGCCCATCCCGCGGGCTACTCCGCCGTCGCGATGGCCTCAGGCAACAGCGGGAACCTGCAGGCAATCCTGCTCGGCAAAGACGATGGCCAGCCCTACCTCTACTGGCAGGCCGTGGGCAATGGCATCTGGAGTTCGCCCATGCCGCTCACCGCTTCGAGCCACCCGGCTGGCTTCTCCTCTCTCGCACTAGGCGTGGGCAATGACGGCAATTTACAGGCCGTGATGCTGGGCCGCGACGACCACCAGCCGTACCTCTACTGGCAGGCCGCGGGCAATGGTGTCTGGACTGGCCCCATCGCGCTCACCGCCGCGTCGCACCCCGCAGGGTATTCCGCGCTCACGCTCGGCCCGGGCAACAGCGGAAATCTCCAGGCCATCCTGCTCGGCAAGGACGACGGCCAGCCCTACCTCTACTGGCAGGCAGCCGGCAACGGCGTCTGGTCGGGCCCTTTCCCGCTTACTTCGAGCTCCTACGCCGCAGGCTTCACCGCGATCGCCTCCGGTGTAGGCAACGAGGGCAACTTGCAGGTGGTGCTCCTCGCCAGCGACACCCGCCAGCCGTACCTCTACTGGCAGGCCGTGGGCAATGGCATCTGGAGCGGGCCAATGCCGCTGTTTCCCAGCGAGCAGCTCCCCGCCGACCTCGTCGAAATCCAAGCGTTTCCATCCGTCGCTCAAACGGCTTCACGACTGCAGCTGATTCTGCGCCGCGCCACGGGCAATACTCTGCGCCTGGGCTGGCAGGGCGACGCCGGTAACTGGCAGTATTACGGCGAACTTTTCCATCCGACTTGGATGCAGGATATCGCGCCCAGTATCGCGAATCGAAAACTGTCGCGCCTAATCATCCCCGGCACCCACGACTCGGGCACCTACGGGATCAATACCGGCTCGTCGTACTCGCCGGATTCTCCGGTCTCCAGCGGCCTGGCCGACGGCGGGGCGGAGGCGGCCGCGATCGCGGGCAACACCGTGCTGGATGCCATCCCGGTGGTGGGAGTCTTCGCGAGCATCTTTCTCGATGCGAAGGCATCGCCAGATTCGATCAAGCAAACCTTCGTCAACTGGGCGATCGCCCAGCGCTGGGACTTCGGCCAGCAACTTCGCGCGGGCGTCCGCCACTTCGACTTGCGGGTCTGCAAGAATCCCGACGGACAATTCTGGATCGTACACTCGTTGTACTCCGTGCCGGTGGCCGCGCTGCTGGATGCGGTCTCAAATTTCCTCACGCTGAACACGCAGGAACTCCTCACGCTGGATATCAACCACACGATCGACATGACCTCCGCCGACGACGAGGCGCTGATCGGCCAGATCACGGCGGCACTGGGTCCCTGGCTCGCATCGTCGGCGACCTTCCAACCCGACTCGACCGTAAGCGCCTTCCTAGGCACGTCGGCCCGCATTGTCCTCACCTACTATTTCGACAAGCGCGCCGCCGTCGGCGGACCCGCGATCTGGCAGGAGCACCAGAATCCGCCCCCTTCGCCCCCGGGAAGCGCCCCTCTGCCGATACCTGGCCCGATGAGCTCACAGAAGTGGCCGGCCACGACCAACCTGGGGGAGCTGAATACAAAGCTCGCGAGTTACATCGAAAGCCGCGCTCCCAACCAGCTCTTTGTGCTGCAGGGTATCTTCACGCCCAGCAATTCGGACATCGCGACGGGCATCGTGGGAGGCGTAGACAACCTCGAGGCGTTTTGCGCTCCGGCCACCCAGGCAGTGATCTCCTGGCTGCCAGGGTGGGCGCCCAACTTGAACATCGTGATCGTCGATCACGTCGAAAATGCGCCGCAGTACGTGCGCGAGGTAATCCGACTCAACATCGAGCAGGGAGCGGCGACGCGGCAAGGGTGAGGCAGACCCGGGGCCAGCGGCGCCGGGCGACGCAAACTCCCGATTTGCCGTCGGGCGGTTCCTCGCTTCATCGTGAGCGTTCATGCCCATTCCGGTCGCCCAGCGTAGCAAGCTGACCGGCGTATGTCCGCCCGCTCGTGGCGCGGTCGTCGCCGAGCTTTGTCGTGCGCACCCCGCGCCAGTCTGGCTCGTGATCGCGGAGAATCTCAAGGCGGCGGAGCATCTCGCGGAGGACATCGCGTTTTTCCACGCGGCGGCGGGCGACAAACGCATCCAGCAGACGCTGGTTTTCCCCGAGTCGATGCCCGATACGCGCGATATGCGCGAGGCCTTCGCGGCATCGAGCGACCGGCTCACCGTGCTCTCGCGGCTCCGGGCGACGCGCAGCCGCACGAGCACGCCGGATACCCTCGTGGTCGTCTCCACGCCAGCGGCGCTGCTCCAGCCGGTGCCGGCACTGGAGGAGTTTGCGACGCGGGAGTTTACCCTTACGCGCGGCCAAACGCAGCCGTTTCAAGGACTGCTCGAGCAGCTCCAGAAGCTCGATTACGACTCGGAGGCCGTGTGCGAAGCGCCGGGGCACTACGCGATCCGCGGTGGCATCATCGACGTGTACCCCGTGACGGCGACCAAGCCGTACCGGCTCGATTTCTTCGGCGATGAGATCGAGTCGATCCGGGAATTCGATCCCGTCACGCAGCGCTCGGGCGCGACGGTGGAGGCGATCACGCTCTCGGCCACGCCGCGCGTGAAGCTCGATCCCTCGAAGACGGGTATCGCCGACTATCTCTCGCCGGGCACGCAGCTCGTTTTTGTCGAGCCAGCGGCGCTCGAGGAGGAATTCAGCGCCATGGCGCGCGATGGCGAGGATGGGCTCAATCCCCTGCTCTCTCGCGTGGCGGCGGCCTTTGCCATCAGCGACATCGACGAGGCTTCGGGCCTCTTCGACGGCGTCGAGCAGGAGGCCACCTGGGACAGCGAGAGCCTCGCGCATCACCGCCGGTACCCCGACGATGCGCTCGTGGCGCAGGAGCGGCTCGCGGTGGAGGAGGATGCGCGGCGGGAGTTTTTGTATCAGGTCGCCGAGTGGAAGAAGGCCGGCTACGAGGTGCAGTTTGTCGTCTCCAAGGAGGGCGAGGAGCAGCGCACCCAGGAGATCCTCGCCGAGGATGCGAAACTGAAGAAGCTCCAGCCCAAGTGGCTGCGCGGCACGCTCAACGAGGGCTTTCGTATCACGTATCGGGATACGGCGCGGCTCGGCGCCTCGACCCCGAAGGCGGCCGGCCTCGTAGTCGTGACCGAGACGGAGATCTTCGGCCGCCAGCGGCAGCGCCGGCCCTCGCTCAATGCCCGCGCGCTGGCGCAGCGGGCGCAGATCGACCAGCTATTGGATTTTTCAGAGCTCGTGGAGGGTGACTTCGTGGTGCACCTCCAGCACGGCATCGCGCTTTACCGAGGTCTCACGAAGCTGGATACGGCGCAGGGCATCCGCGAGGTGATCTCGCTCGAGTTTGACGACCACGTCACGCTCCACGTGCCGCTGCAGGAGTCGCACCTCATCAGCCGCTACGTGGGTCTCAGCAAGGCCCGGCCGCAGCTCGGGCGCATCGGCTCCGGGCGCTGGGAAAAGGCCCGGCTCGCCGCCGAGCGCGCCACCGTGGATCTCGCGGCCGAGCTGCTGCGCATCCACGCGGCACGCGAAGCACAGCCGGGCCATGCCTTCCCCCCGGATACGACGTGGCAGAAGGAATTTGAAGCGTCGTTTCCCTACACCGAGACGCGCGACCAGCTGAAGGCCATCGAGGACACCAAGGCCGACATGGAGAAGACCCGGCCGATGGACCGGCTCATCTGCGGCGACGTGGGCTTTGGCAAGACGGAGGTGGCCATCCGCGCAGCTTTCAAGGCGGTGCAGGGCGGCCGGCAGGTGGCCCTGCTCGTGCCGACGACTGTGCTCGCCCAGCAGCACCTCAATACCTTTCGCGAGCGCATGGCGGGCTACCCCATCGCGATCGAGATGCTCAGCCGCTTCCGCTCGCGCAGCGAGTTGCAGAAGATCACCGCCGCGACGACGGCCGGGCAGGTCGATATCCTGATCGGCACGCACCGGCTGCTGCAAAAGGATCTCGTTTTCAAGGATCTCGGCCTGGTGATAATCGACGAGGAGCAGCGCTTCGGCGTGAAGCACAAGGAGCGCTTCAAGGCCATGCGGGCGACCGTCGACGTGCTCTCCATGAGCGCCACGCCCATCCCGCGCACCCTCTACATGGCGATGACAGGCGCGCGCGATCTCAGCGTGATCGAGACCGCGCCCACCAATCGCCATCCGATCCAGACCATCGTGAAAACCTACGACGAGAAAGTCGTGGTCGACGCGATCCGCTACGAGCTGCGCCGCGGCGGGCAGGTCTTCTACCTGCACAACCGGGTGCAGACGATCGACCTCGTCGCGGCCCGGCTGCGCGAGCTGATGCCCGATATCACGGTGGGCGTCGGCCACGGCCAGATGGACTCCGACGACCTCGAGGAAGTGATGACGGAGTTTGTCGCCGGGCGCTACCAAGTGCTCATCTCGACGACGATCATCGAGAGCGGCCTCGATATCCCCAATGCCAACACGATGATCATCGAGGGCGCGGATCGCTTCGGCCTCTCACAGCTCTACCAGCTCCGCGGCCGCGTGGGGCGCTTCAAGCACCAGGCCTACGCGTACCTGCTCCTCCACCGGCACACGCGCCTCCTCGAGGTCGCCCGCCAGCGGCTGACCGCCATGCGGCAGCACAACCAGCTCGGCGCCGGCTTTCGCATCGCCATGCGCGATCTGGAGCTGCGCGGCGCGGGCAATCTCCTCGGCGCCGAGCAGAGCGGCCATATCGTGGGCGTGGGCTTCGAGCTGTACTGCCAGCTCCTGCGCCAGTCGGTGGCGCGGCTCAAGGGCGAGAAGACCGCCGCGATGATCCGGGCCAATGTGAAGCTCGATTTCGTCTTCGTCGGCGAAGGGGCCGCCCCCGAGGGCGCGGCGGCCGGGCGGCATGTCGATGGCTACCGGGCCATCAAGGATGCCGAGGATGAGAAACACGCCGTGGAGGTCGATCGCATCCAGGCGCGCATCCCCTCTGCCTACCTCTCCGAGACGCGGCTGCGAATCGACTTTTATCGCAAGTTGGCCATGGCCGATGGGTTACCCACACTCAAGCAGGTGGAAAACGACCTCCGCGACCGCTTTGGCAAGTTTGGCGACGAGGTGAAGGCCCTCCTGCTCATCACGGAGATTCGTATTCGGGCGGAACAAAAAAACATCGTTTCCGTCGAAACCGAGTCGAGCCGCCTGAAGTGCCTGCGCAACAGTGGTCGCCGCGACGATTGGGTGCAGGTCGGCACGCGGTTTCCAAGGTTGACCGCCCCCAAGCCCCTCCTACGGTTGAGGGAAATTATCTCGTTTCTCATCAATTTGCCCACTCCATGACGCTTCGTCGCAGTTTGGTTACCCTCCTGTTCGCCGTCGGATCGGCCGGTTCCGCGTTTGCGCAGGCCGCGCCCCAGCAGACCGGCGGAGACGTCAATGCCACGCTCAATCAGCGCTTCGCCAATGGCATCGTCGCTGTCGCCGAGGAAAAGATCATCACCGTCGCCGACGTGATGCAGTATATCGGGCCCCTCCTCCCCCAGCTCCGCGCGGAAGCCCGCAATGAGAAGGAGTTTTACGAGCGCCTGGAGCAGCTGCAGGACAGCGCCATCCAGGATCTCATCGACCGCGTGCTGATCGTGAAGGAATTTCGCAAGGACGAGAAGCGCCAGATCCCGCGCTCCTACGTGGAGAACGCGATCTCCGACGAGATCGCCGAGCGCTTCGAGGGCGACCGCTCCAAGTTCCTCGCGTACCTCCGCTCCCGCGGCGTGACGATGCGCGAGTACCAGCGCGAGAAGGAAGAGGACATCATCTTCCAGTACATGCAGGGCCAGCAGCGCAAATCGCAGAGCGTGGTGAGCCCCGTCCGCATCGAGACGTACTACAATGAGAACAAGGACCGCTTCTACCGCGAAGACGAGGTCCACCTCCGCCTCATCCAGCTCACCCGCACGGAAAACGACACCGACGAGTCGCTGCGCCAGACCTCCAACCGCATCCACGCCGAGCTCAAGGCCGGCAAGAGCTTCGAGTCGCTCGCGAAGGAGTTTTCCAAGGATGCCAAGCGCTCCAAGGGCGGCGACTGGGGCTGGCTGAAGCGCTCCGATTTCCGCGAGGAGTTCAGCAAAGTCGCCTTCGCCCTCGAAAAGGGCCAGGCCTCCGAGCCGATCGTGCTTCCCGAGGGCTACTACATCCTCTTCGCCGAGGATCGCCGCCATGCGGGCATCCAGCCCATCGACGAGGTGCGCGACATGATCGAGCGCCTGCTCGTGCAGCAGATGGGCCGCGCCAACCAGGAGCGCTGGCTCGAGCGCCTGCGCCGCAACGGCTACATCAAGCACTACTAAGCCCCGCGCGATAGCGCGGCGGGACGTCGGGCGGGCTCACGAGGCCCGCCCTTTTTATTGCCCCGTCGCGGCGGGCTCGGCCCGCCCCCGCTCCGAGACGAGGCGCGGCGGCTACTCGCCGCCGGCGATCGGCGCGGTATCGGCGACCAGGGTGGTCGCGACCGGCGGAGAGGCCTCGCGGACGGACTTGATCGCCGGATTGGGCGAGTAGGCCTTGATGACCGTGCCGACGTAGTTGCTGTGCTTCACGAGGGCGCGGTCGCGCTGGTCGTTGCCGAGGCCTTGGGCGACCCAGCCGCGCGGCGTGCGCTCGACCAGCATGTGCGCCACCATCTGCCCGTGGCTGCCAAAGTAGACGACCGTCATGCCCCGCTCCCAGCGCTCGGGCGAGAGCTTCTGCACCACGATCACGGTGCGATCGCGGTACAGGGGGAGCATCGAGTCACCCCGCCCCACCAAGGTATCGCAGTCGCTGCGACCGGCCGCGTAGGCCTCGGCGAGCCGCCACGCATCGCGCGGGGCGACCTCCTCCGGGACGGGCGAGTGCACGGCGGCGCGGGGCGACAGGGGCGCGGCCACCGCCGGAGCGAAGCACGCGAGCAAGAGCGCGGCACCGGCAAGAACGCGGCCGCAGCGGTGAGATCGGCTGGAGCGAGTCACTTGCGCTACCCTAGCCCAAGCTGAATATTCCGAAAATAGGGTGAGTCACACGAACCGCGCGGGAAATTCACCCGAGGCCTGAACAGGCCTGGTCACCGGCGCGGACTCAGCGGCCGATCTTCTCCAGCGCTTGAGGGCGGTTGGGCGCTTCGTCGGGCCAGCGCCCCTCGGGGCGCGCCCACTCGACGGCGTTGGCGATCACGCGCCGCACGTTGGCATCGAAATACGTGGGATAGATCTCGTGGCCGGGCCGGAAATAGAAGATCCGGCCATTGCCGCGACGCCAGCAACAGCCGCTGCGAAAGACCTCGCCGCCCTCGAACCACGAGATGAAGACCTGCTCCTCCGGCGGGGGCACGCCGAAGGGCTCGCCGTACATCTCCTCCTGCGGCAGCTCGAAGTACCGATCGATGCCGCGCGCGATGGGGTGCGCGGGATTGCACACCCAGAGCCGCTCCCTCTCGCCCGCGACGCGCCAGACCAGCGAGCACGTCGTGCCCAGGAGGCGCTTGAAGATCTTCGAGTAGTGGCCGGAGTGCAGCACGATCAAGCCCATGCCCTCGAGGACGCGCTTCTGGATGCGCTCGACGACGACGTCGCTCACCTCCTTGTGCGCGCGGTGGCCCCACCAGGTCAGCACATCCGTCTCGGCGAGCCGCGCCTCGGTGAGGCCGTGCTCGGGCTCCTGCAGGGTGGCCGTCTCGATGCGGGCGGCAGGCAGGCTGGCGCGCAGGCCGGCGGCGATGGCGTGGTGCATGCCATCGGGATAGACGGCTTTCACCGCGGCATCGGTTTGCTCATGGACGTTTTCCCCCCAGACGACGACGCGAAGCGGTTGCGAACTCTGCATGCGAAAAGCTGGCACAGGCTCGGAATCTGTCCAAAAAGAAATGCTTGTGTCCGACCTAGGTGAATACCCCCTACCCAATCGCTTGCGCGAGACGGCCGTGGCCGAGCGCCCGCAGGAGCGGCTGGAGCGCTTCGGCCCCGATGCGCTGAGCGACACGGAGCTGCTGGCGATGCTGCTGCGCAGCGGCACGCGGGGAGTGGATGTGCTCACCCTCGCCTCGCGGCTCATCGCGCAGGCGGGCTCGCTCGCGGCGCTGGTGAGCTGGCAGGCGGAGGACTTTCGGAATTTGAAGGGGATCGGCAAAGTGAAGTCGCTGCAGCTCGTGACGGTGATGGAGATTGCGCGGCGAGTCATCGGACAGAAGGTCGCGGAAGCGCCGCTGCTTTCGCGGCCGGATGCGATCGCGGAGTATCTCGCGCCGATCGCCGCAGGGCTGATGGTGGAGAAGTTTTGGGTGCTGTGTCTCAATCGGAAGAATCGGCTGCTCAAGTGCGTGGAGATCTCCTCCGGGAGCGCCACGGCGGCGCTGGCGCATCCGCGGGAGGTCTTCCGGGCGGCGGTGCGGGCCTCGGCGGTGGCGGTCGTGTGTGCGCACAACCATCCGAGCGGCGTTATGCCGCATGGCGTTTTATGCCGAATGTGGCCGACGTTCCCCTGTG
>CAYZPV010000063.1:0-36686 GCA_964480585.1 uncultured Opitutus sp.
TAAGGGGGTGAATTATATTGGGATGATTGATGAGTGATATTCATTCATCAGCCTCCAAGACACACCGGGCGGTGAAGAGCAGAAGACTCACGAGCGCCTGACGAGGAGTGCCATGAGGAACACAGCGAGACCGAGCAGCATGAGGCAGAGCGCCTTGTAGAAGAGGAGGGGATTGCGCTCCAGCAGCGGCGAGTCTTTGCGATGGTGTGGAGTGACGCGAGCGGGGTGGGCGAGCGCGTACGCCATCTCGGAAAAGTTCTGGTACCGCCGCTCCGTGTCGGGCTCGATCGCCCGCAGGATGATGGAGTCGAGCCAGTCGGGTACGGCGGGGTTGAGCTGCGAGGGGCGCTTGGCGTGGGCGTCGAAGCGCGGGGTCTGAAACCGCTCAATCTCGCCGTACGGGTAGGCACCCGTGAGGGACTCATACAGCGTGACACCGATCGCGAAGATCTCCGTGCGCTCCGAAAGCGCCGCGCCGCGGAAGCGCTCGGGCGCGAGGTACGTGGGAGTGCCGACGCGCGAAGTAACGGAAAAGAGCTCGGACGCGCAGCCAAGGTCGAGGAGGCGAAACTGGATGCCGCCCAACGGGTGGAGGACGAGGATGTTATCGGGTTTGATATCGCCGTGCGCCAGGTCGTGCTGGAGAAGAAACTGGCCGACGCGCAGCAGGAAAGCGCCGAGTTCGCAGGCCTGCTCCACTCCGAGCCGCCCGAGCCGGAGCAGAGAGGCGAGCGTGGGAGCATCGACAAACTCCATGGCGTAGCAACGGAGCGCATCGCCCTCAGGCACCCAGGCCCGCACGAGCTCGGGGGAGGTGAGCCGGGTGGCATTCCACGCCTCGCGAATGAAGGCGTCGCGGAGCGGTTCGACGACGGCGGCATCGACCGGGGGGAACTTGAGGACGGCCCGCTTGGCGGGCTCGTTTTCGGCGACGGCGAGCCACACTCGGTCGCTCGGAGCGAGCGCGCGCTCGAGGCGGTAGCCACCATACTGATCGCCGGGGTAGAGGTGGCGCGGCACCTCGAGGCGCTGGCGCGAGGCTTCGGCGATGGGGCCTCGCTCCACGATATCGAGCACGATGGCGCTGGCATCGTCGGCAGTCGCGGGGTGCTCGTATGAGACGGCGCGGGCGACGGTGACGATCGTGCGCGCAGTCGAGCGGCGCGAGAGAAATTCGGAGAGGCGCGTGGTGGAGAGCGTGGTGGAGACGCCATCGGAGCAGAGAAGCACGCGATCGCCCTCGGCCAGCTCCAACTCGAAAAAATGCGGGTCTACGGTCGGCTCTAGGCCGAGGGCGCGGGTGAGCACATGATCCATGCCAGGCTGGGCGACAGAGTGGGCGATGGAGAGCGCCTGCAGGCGGCCGCGCCGCCAGTGGAGAATGGGCGAATCGCCTACATTGCAGCCGTAGAGGCGGCCGCTCTCGATGAGCACGGCTGAAAGCGTGCACGCAAGCTCGGGCTGGCCGTGGCGCTCCAGAGACTCAGAATGAAGGTGGCGGTTGATCTGAGCGGCAAATTCCGCGAGCGCGCGCCGCGGCGACCACGCGCGAGGCCTGGCGAGGCAGTAATCGACGAGCATCTCCACCGCGCGGCGGGCGGCTGCGCCGCCCTCGCGGCTGGAGCCGATGCCATCAGCGAGGGCAGCGACGAGCGTATCGCCGCGCTGGCGCAGGCACCAGGCGTCGTCGCACGCGGCTCCGGCACGACGGGGGAGGGCGTGGCCGGAGGCTGGGATATTCATCGGCGATCTTTGCTCGATCGTCGGCGAGGACGATTGCGGGAACGAGGAAGAGAAAGCATCAAATGCGCGCGGCGGCCATCGCGCCCCACGTCGTGCGCCAGCGGACTTTCACGAGCTTGAGGCCGACGAGGGCGACGACGCAAAGGCCGGCGAAGAGCAGGATACCCACGAGATAGCTGCCGGTATGATTTTTCGAAGCGCCGAAGAGCATGCCGAGGATAAAGCCGCCGATGCCGCCGCCGCAACCGACAAGGCCGGTCATCACGCCGACATCCTTGGCGAAGCGCTGCGGCAGGAGCTGGAAGACCGAGCCATTGCACATGCCAAAGGCGCCCGAGGCGAAAAAGAAGGCTGCGCCGCAGATCCACAGCGAGTGCGAGAGTGCCGCAACGACCATCGCCACGGCTGCGATCGAGTAGAAAATGCCGAGTGCGCGAATCCCGCCCAGACGGTCGGCGAGGGCGCCGCCCACGGGGCGGCCGAGCGCGCCGACGAGCGTGCAGAAAGCGGCCATCTCACCGGCCTGCACCGGCTGGAGCCCAAACTCATCGCGGAAGTAGATGGCAAATGCAGTCGCGAGGCCGACGAAGCCGCCGAAGCTGATCGTATAGAAGAAGCAAAACCAGTGCGCGTCGCGCTGCTGGAGCAAGTCAACGTAGTCGGAGAGCTTCTTTTTCTTGAAGGCCCCAGGCGGCTCCTTGGAGAAAGCGACGTAGAGCACGAAGACAAGAGCAAGTGGGATAAGCGCAAAGCCGAAGACGGACTGCCAGCCCCAGGCGGCTGCGATGCGTGGGGCGAGAAGATGGTCGATGACGACGCCGACATTGCCTGCGCCAGCGAGACCCAGCACGACGCCCTGCACGTGAGGCGGGTACCAGCGGCCGGACTGCGGCAGGGCGACTGCGAAACTCGCCCCGGCGAGACCGAGCACCAAGCCAAGCGCGAGCGCCTGGCCGAGCGTGCCGAGGCCGAAGTGCCAGGCGACCGCAAGGCCCGCCATCACGATGAGCTGTGCGATGATACCGGTACGCTTCGTGCCAATGCGATCGACCAGCAAGCTGAGCGCAATGCGGAGGAAGGCTCCGGAGAGGATGGGAGTAGAGACCATCAAGAATTTCTCGCTGGCATCGAGATTGAGCGACGGGGCGATCATCGCGCCGAGCGCACCGAGGATGGTCCACACCATGAAGCTGACGTCGAAATAGAGAAACGACGTGAGCAGCGTGGGCCAGTGCCCGGAGTCCTTGAGTTGAGAGAGTTTCATGCGCGAACGCTGCTTAATTAGCAGCGTTCACGCCACGAGGCCGGGAGAGGGGATGAAACGTTTTGCGCCTAGTGATGAATAGTGCTCATTAAAGAGTCCGGCTTCATTTAAGTGATTTGAGGAAGGCAGTGAGGTCGGCGAGTTCCTGGGGGGTGAGCACGACATCCATCCCCGGGGGCATCGGGGAGAAGGCACTGGGCTGCAAGTCGGCGAGAGCCGCGCGGGCGATGCGCTGCTCCGACTCGGGGCCGGTAGCGAGCACGATCTCGTCGGCGGCGTCCTTGCGCACGATGCCGGAGTGCGTCTCTCCCGAATTGGTCGTGGCGAGCATCGGTTCGTAGCCGCGGACGAACGTCGCACTGGGGAACATGATCGCTTCGAGCAACTCACGCTCGTCGCGGATGGCGCCGATGCGGGTGAGGTCGGGGCCGAGTTTGCCGCCGCGGTGCCCCATCGTGTGACAGAGGATGCAGGCGGTTTTTTCACTGTTGAAGATTTCCTGGCCCCGGCGGATATCGCCCTTCTGGGCCGCGGGGATGAGTGCCTCGACGCGGGCGGCCTCCTTTGCGGCGCTCGAATTGAGCGCAGCGAGAAGGGGCTCGGCGGCGCTTTGCACGGCAGGAGAGTACTTGGCGAGGGTGGGCTTGAGGGTATTGCCGCGGAGGCCGGCCTGCGCAGGCGAATCGCGGAGGGCGCCGATGAGCCGGAGGCCGAGGGCATCCGTAGGGCGCTTCTGAAACGCCGGGAGGAGCTTGGGCGCTTCGAGCGCGCCGACGGTCTTCATCGCATCCGCGAGGGCGAGTTGCTGCTCGGGAGTGAGCGGTGCCTGAGCGAGAACCGAGGCCGCCGTCGCGCGCAGGGCTAGCGGCTGCGATGCAGCGAGGTGGGTGCGAACGAAGTCGAAGAGCGAGGGTTCGAGCGCGGCAAGGGTCTCGGGCGCGATGGCCAGGGCCTCAAGACGGAGAGCGGAAGGTTTTTGAGGATCGCGGCCGAAGCTGGCCAGCGCAGCGGCGAAGGCAGGCGGGAGCGTCTTGGGCTTGGGCAGAGCGCGAGCGGTGGCGACAAGCTGCGGAGTCAGCGTGGGATCGGCGGTGGTGAGGAGCGCCGTGAGGCCGGCATGCCAGCTCGCGGGCGTCTGTTTCAGCGGGGCAGCGGCCATGGCGCGGAGCGCGAGCAAGCGCGTGGCCGGTGCAGCGGTAGCGGAGAGGGCAGTGTCGGCAAGCAAGGTCTGGATCTCCGGGGCGCTGGAGAGCTGTGCGAGCTGGAGTTGGAGATCGGCAGCGGCGGCGGATGGACTTGTGAGTTGAGCCCGATAATGCTCGGCGAGAGCGCCGCCCCAGGCGGAGCGGCGGCTCACGATCCAGCCGGCAGTCTGGCGGAGCTGCGGCTCGCCTGACGTGAGAAACGGCAACACGTGCGCCGGCTGGAGGGGCGAGTGGGGCATCTGATCGAGGGCGACGAGGGCGCTGCGCGCGACGTGGGGCGCGGGAGCAGGCGAGAGCACCGCAAGCAGGTCGGCAGGCTGGCCGATCTCGATCAACGCATAGATGAGGGCGTGCTCGAGCGTACGGACGCCGGGAGCTGCGGGTGTGCCGGTGGCGGTCGCCGGTGTGGCGGGTAGCCTGGCGGCAGCCGCGAGCAACGATGCGGCGCCGCGGACATCGCCGATGCGGCCGAGCGCTTCAGCCGCGAGGCGGGCGAGGAGGGCGTCGTCGCCCGTGACGATGCGGCTGAGGGAGCCTACGGCATCGCGATCGCGGGAGAGGCTGACGAGTTGGAGAGCGATGTGGGCGGTGGCGGCATCCGGCGAGGCGAGCGCGGCGCGAATGGCCGCGCGAGCTTCAGGGGAGTCGATCCGGGCGAGCGACCAGAGGGCGTGAGGGGAGGCAACCGCGGCAGCGGCCGCAGCCGATGTGGTGCGCCGACCCAGTTCTTGGACTGCCCGCTCGACGACATAGGGACGGCCGTCGGCGAGAAGTTTTGCGAGCTCAGCGGGGGATTGCTTGTCCCAAGCGAGGCGCAGGCCGCGGGGATCGGCGACAGCTGGAGCATCCGCTTTTCGGATACGGTAGATGCCGCCGAGGATGTCAGGCTTGGCGAGCTGCGACGTGGGGCAACAGATCTTATACCAGCCGCCGGTATCAACCACGAGAAGGCTGCCATCGGCGTCCTCCAGGACGTCGGTGGGCCGAAAATCGGGGCTGTCGGACGTGACGTAGTCGGTATCGATCGTCTTGTAGGTGGCACCGTCGCGCACGAGCTGGTGGCGCGAGACTTTGCGGAGGTTGAAGTAACAGACGAAGAGGTTGTCGAAATAGTCGGCGCCGAAAGCGCGGGAGCGGTAAGCGATCGAGCCGCACGGCGCCGCAGCGCCCATGTGAGTCATGATCGGCATGAGATCGCCGGTGCGGATGTGGCCGGTGGCGACGGCGGACTGATCTTTGCCGTAGACGCCGCCGTAGACCGCGTGGATGAGGCCGTCGCGTTTGCCAGGCACTCCGACTTGAAAAAAAGTGCCGCTCAGGATGCGCTCACCCGTGGAGGTGAAGGCGACGCCCACGGGGTTGTCCATGCCGCCGGTGAGCACGGGCTCGAGACCCGTGCCGTCTGCTCGCGCGCGGAAGATATGCGCGGCGCGCGTGACGAAGGGCTGGCCGTTGGGCAGCGTGTGCGTCTGCTCGGCAAAGGCACCCTTGGTCCAGTAAATCCAGCCGTCGGGCCCGAGGTAGGGACCGTGGAGATCATTGGCGCAACCGGTGAGGGTCTTGCCATCGTACCAGACGGTCCGCTCGTCGGAGGCACCGTCGCCGTCCTTGTCGGTGAGTTTCCAGATGTGGGGTGGAGCCCCGACGAAGAGCGAGCCCTCGTGGAAGAGCGCGCCCTGGGGGAACATCATGTTTTCGGCGAAGATGACATGCTTGTCGAATTTGCCATCGCCGTCGGTGTCCTCGAGCCGAACGATACGATGAGGCTTTTTCTCGAATTGCACGGGCGCGCGGTCACTGAGGCCCGAGGAGTCGGTGACGTAGAGCCGGCCCTGCGGATCGTACGCGATGGAGATCGGGCGGTCGACGAGGGGAGGCCCGGCGACCTGCTCGACCGTAAAGCCTGCGGGTACGGTAAGCGTCTGCGTCGCGAATTTGAAGGAGGCGGTGGCGGCCTGCCCGTGGGCTGCGGCGGTGAGCGCGGCGGAAAAGAGGAGACGAAGAGTCATCGGCAAAAGTCTAGGGGCGCGAGGACGCGGCGCAGAGGGTAGGGAGGATGCTCCGGGGGATGCGGTGGGGAAAAGAATAAAATGAAGATTCCGCGTCGTTTTGCCACCCTTCCCAGTAGCGGCAGCGCCATTGACGCCGCGACGACGCGCGCGCAGTCTCGCCCGACCCATGAAACTGCCCCGCCTCGCCCTTTCGTTGCTCGCCCTTTGCGGCAGCCTCGCCGTTTCCGCGATCGCCGCGCCGGTCTACGAACTGCGCACCTACACCTCGCCTCCGGGCAAGCGTGACGCGCTGCTCGCGCGATTTCGCGAGCATACGCTGAAGCTCTTCGAGAAGCACGGCATGGTAAATGTGGTCTACTGGGTGCCGGCCGATACGAAGGACAATGGCGCCAACAAGCTCATCTACCTGCTGGAGCACAAGAGCCGGGAGGCGGCCGCGGCATCGTGGAAGGCGTTTAGCGCAGATCCTGTGTGGAAGGATGTAAATACGAAGACGACGGCCAATGGACCCATCGTAGAAAAGGTGGACTCCGTCTTTCTTACCCCGACCGACTATTCCAAGTCGATGCGCGATGAATTCAAGACGGGAGGCGCCGCGAGGGTTTTCGAGTTGCGCACGTATACGACGCCGGAAGGGAAGCTGCCGCACCTCGACGCGCGTTTCCGCGACCACACGCAGAAGCTCTTCGCCAAGCAGGGCATGACCAATCTGGGCTACTACCATCCGATGGATGCAAAGAATGGAGCTGGCACTACGCTCATCTACTTCCTCGCCTATCCGAGCCGGGAGGCGGCAGTTGCCGCGTGGAAGGGTTTTCGGGAGGATCCGGAGTGGGCCAAGGCTCGCACGGAATCGGAGAAGAACGGCAAGCTGACGACGAAGGTAGAGTCGGTGTATCTCACCCCGACTGACTTTTCCGCAATCCGGTAGGCTTCCCACGAGAGTTCCGACGGAGTTGGCCGACGGCGCGGATACACCGCGCCGTTTTTTGCGTCTTCAAGGGGGTGCAGACCCCATCCCCGGGAGGGTTTGCGGCTTGACGCGGACGCGAAGAGTAACTTTTCAGTTACAATAATCCAATGCGTATTGGTTTCGCATGGATTTCGAACACCATGGAATTAACCGTACGTCCGTCCAACCCCCTGCGGAGTGTGCATGCGACCCTGTCGCTTTGCTGTGCGCTCCTGTTTGTTTTCCCTGCCTTGCTCCGCGCGCAAGGTGGCACCGGCACGATCTCGGGTCGCATCATCAATGAAGGCACAGGGCAGTATTTGCGGGCAGCGACGGTGATGGTCGTGGGGACCAATATCACGACGGTCTCGGAAGCGGGTGGCGCCTACACCCTCTCCGGAGTGCCGGCCGGGCAGGCCAGAATCATGGTCTCCTTCCTCGGCCTAGACCTCTATGAGGCCACCGTGGCAGTCGGCGCGGGGCAGAGCGTGACCCACGATGTGGCAATGACCAACAAGGCGGACCCCGGCACAGGCCTGGTAAAGCTCGATGCCGTGCGCGTCGTGACGGAACGCGAGGGTAACTTCAAGGCCATCCAGGAGCAGAAGGCGGCACTCGAGATCAAGAACGTGATCTCGTCGGACGCCTTCGGCGATGTATCGGAGGGCAATGTCGGCGAGTTTCTGAAGCTGATGCCCGGAGTGATGATGGACTATGTCGATGCCGACGTGCGGACGGTGAGCATTGGCGGGCTCGATCCTAAGTATGCCGTGATCATGATGGATGGCGCGCCCGTAGCCAGTGCAGGCTCCTCGAATATCGCCACGGGCCGGGCATTCGAATTTGAGCAGCTTTCGATCTCCTCGATCGAGACGGTGGAGATGAGCAAGACGCCCACGCCGGATATCGCAGGGAGCGCGCTGGCGGGCGTGATCAACCTGCGCTCCAAGGGCGCGTTCGACCGCAGGGGGCGGCAGGTACGCTACTCGGCAAGCACCCAGATTAATTCGCACCAGACCAAGCTGGAGAAGACCCCAGGGCCCTACGACGGCAAGAACTACAAGTTTCAGCCCAATTTCTCTCTCGAGTACTCAGATGTCTTTGGCGAAAAGCTGGGCGTGCTCGCGGGCTACAATTTCTCCCGCGCTTTTGTGGAGCAGAATATCACGAGCTACACGCACGCTTTTGATACGAACGCGGCCAACAACGAGACGGAGCTTCCGCGCATGAGCGTCTTTGAACTCATCGATGCGCCGAAGGTCACGAATCGCACGAACTACAACCTGCGTCTCGACTACAAGATCTCGCAGGATCTGATGGTGTGGGCGCGTGCAGACTACAACACCTACGAGGCGCTCAATTTCCAGCGCAACGCGCGTTTTACCTTTACCAACGCGGTAAACGGGCCGCTCGCGACCGACCCAGTGCAAGCGGGGACGGAGTATTCGCTGAGGAGCCAAACAGCGACGAGCGCCACAGCGCAGTTGATGTTCAATAACACCTTCAACAAGCACGGGGCGACGGCGACGTTTGGCACGGGCGGTTTCTACAAGAAGGGCGCGTTTCGCGCGGATGTGCAGGGCAGCATGTCGCGCAGCACAAATTTCTACCATGATGTCGATTATGGGTACTTCCACACCGGCACATCGGGTCCGCTAGCGGGCACCTTTCGTTGGGAGCGCGCCTCACCGGAGGATGCGGCGATCAACATCATCCAGGTGAGCGGCCCAGACTGGCGCAATCCCGCGAACTACACGGCAGCGCCCGCCCCGGCGGCGCGCCTGCAGCCCTTCAGCAGCAAGGACCAGCGCTACAGCGCCAAGGCGGACTTCCGCTACAACTGGACGCGTATGGAGCTGCCCATTCTCTTCAAGTGGGGCGGCGATATCAGCGAGCAGATCCGCGATGTGAATCGCCCGGCGATCCCCACCTACACCTACCTCGGGCCCGATGGGGTGGCCAATACGGGTGACGAGCGCTGGCAGATCGAGGCCGATTATCGCACGCGCAATCTCGCGGGCGGCAATCTCCAGAACATCCCCGCGCTCGATCGCTTTGCGATGGCGCGTGAGTTTGGCGCCCACCCCGAACGCTTCACGCAGCCGAGCGCGGCGACGCTGTTGCAGAGCTATCTCCAGACCAACTGGGACATCAAAGAGCAGATAGACTCTCTTTATCAGCAGACGATCATCAAGGTGTCGCCCAAGTTCGATATCGCTCCGGGCGTGCGTATGGAGAAGACGCGCAGCATCGCGACGGGGCCCGTGGATCGCGGCAATCGCTATGCGCAAACGATCCTCACCGGCAGCCCCTCCGGCACAGTGCCGACGAGCAACCTGGACTACATCCGTACCCGCTACGGATCGAAACTCACCAACCAGTCGGACTACCACACTTGGTTGAAGTATCTGCACGCCACGTATCGCTGGAGCGAGGCGCTGATCTTCCGGGCTTCATTCAATGACTCCATCACGCGGCCGGAACTCAACCAGCTCGCGGGCGGCGTGACGCTGAATCCCGACGGCAACCCACCGACTGCGACGATCTCCAATCCAGACCTGAAGCCGGAGCACGGCCGAAACTTCTTCGGCAGCGTGGAGTACTATTTTCCCAAGGGGGCGGGCTTTCTGACGCTATCAGGGGCGCGGCGGAACATCACCGACCTGATCCAGCAGAATGTCTTCGAAGTCCCGACGGGGGAAAGCTTCGGAGAAATCGATGATCTCGATCTCGGCGGATACCGGATCACGACATTCTCCAATGTGCGCAAGGCGCACGTGAACTCAGGCGAACTCAGCTACCGGCAGAATCTCGTTTTTCTCCCCGGCTTCTGGCAGCGGGTGTCGATCTTCGCCAACTACACGCGGCTCCACTTCGACAACTACGAGAATTTCCGCCGGCCCAAGAATATCGCGAATGGCGGCACGTCCTTCGACTACCGCGGGTTCTCCTTCCGTTGGAATGTGGTATGGGTGCCCAAGTTCCGCCGTCTTGTGACGCCGGCCAATGGGTGGGCCGTCTTCGACGGGGAGCGCCTCACCCACGATGCGCAGGCCTCGTATCGTATTTCGCGATACACCACGATCTACGCCTCGGCGCGGAATATCTTCAACAGGCCTCAGATCAATTACTACGGATCGGGGAAGGCCACGATCATGAACAGGTACTCGGACTACGGGGCGATCTGGACGGTAGGTGTACGAGGGCAGTTTTGAGCCCTCGCGGCGCAGGCGGAGAAACCCGCTCCTTGCCAAGGCGGGGCGCGGGTGTTTCGCTGCGAGCGTGTATCGCCCCCGCCCCCTGCTCAGCACGTCCTTGATCGCTCTCGGCCTCGGCCTCTTCGGCTGCAAGAAAGCCGAGCCGACCGCCAGTGCATCCGCCGCCGCGCCTGCCAAGGCTGAGCCGGCAAAGACCGCGGCCCCTACAGCCGCCGTGCCCGAGGGCGTGGCGAAGATGCTGGGGCGCTGGGTGCGCCTCGATGGCGGCTACGTGCTCGAACTGCGCAATCCCGATATCAGCGGCAAGCTGGAGGGTGGGTATTTCAATCCCAATCCCATCAAGGTCTCACGGGCGATCTGGATGCAGGGCAATGGCGGGCTGCAAGTCGCCGTCGAGCTTAACGATGTGGGTTACCCTGGCGCGACGTACGTGCTCTCGCACGATGCCCGAGGCGACCGCCTCGTAGGCCAGTACACCCAGCCGCAGATGCAGCAGACCTTCGAAGTCGAGTTTGTCCGCCAGAAGGCGCCGCCGCTGAAGTGAAGTCGGTCGACCATAGCGCCGGGGCTACTTTACACCGGCAGGCGCCGCCTCCAGGGTGGCTGCGTGTACCCCAAGACCCTCCTCGCCGCGATTGCGGCTATCGTGGTGGCGTGCGATGCGCTCGCGGCCACAGAGATTTCCTTCGGCCCGATGCTCGGACGGGTGACCGAGTCGAGCATCGTGGTATGGGCGCGCACCGCGCGGCCCGGCACGTTTTTCGTACGCTATGGTGAGCAGCCTGCGGCGCTCAGCGGGCGCTCGGCGGCGGTGACGACCACGCTGGCGCACGATCTGACCGGCACGGTGCGGATCGAGGGGCTCAAGCCCAATACTCGTTACCACATCGAGGTGATCGGCGAAGGCCAAGCGCAGGGGCCGAAAGGCGACTTTCGCACGCTGCCCTCTGCCGAGCAGCACCGCGACGCGAAGCACAATCCTCGCGGGCTCTTCAACTTTCGCTTCGAACTAGGCTGCTGCCAGACGCAAAATCCCGCGAGCGGCCTCGGGCCCTCCCTGCCGGCCTTTGCCACGATGCTGCGCGAGCGCGTGCCGGAGAAGGTGCACTTCGCGATCCTCAATGGCGACTGGCTCTACGAGGAAGCGCGTGCCTACACGCCGGAGGCATGGGCGCAGCAAGTGGGCGCCACGCCGGGCGACGTGCCGCGCATCGTGCAGCTCTCCCCGCCGATCGTGGGCATGTGGGAGAACTATAAGACCTACCTGCGCCGCGCGCCCAATCTGGTGGAGTGGCACCGACGGGTGCCCACGGTCTTTACCTTTGACGATCACGACCTCGTCAACGATATCCGCGGCGCGGGCTCCACGGGCTTCAAGGAGAGGCGCGCGGTGTTTCGCGATGTCGGCGTGCAGGCATGGTTTGACTACCTTGGCTGGGCCAATCCTGTGGCCAATGCGCGCCCCGTGCATTTTGGGCGCGCCGAGCTGAGAAGGGGTAGCGATGTGCTTTACGATCCCGAGGCGGATTTCTCGCGGATGAATTTCAGGCAGATGAGCAACCTGCATGTCCACTGGGGCAAGCCCACCGCCGGAGAGGATATCCTCGCGCTCGATGCCGAGAAGCCGGGCAATCCGAATGCGGGGGTGTATGCGATCCGTGAGTACATCGACAAGCAGCACGTGCGCATCCAGCCGGCTGCCGTGGCCGATAGCGCGGGCACCTACTCGATCGGCCGGCACTCCTTTGGCAGCTTCCGGGTGGGCAACTGCGAGTACTTTCTTCTCGATACCAAGTCTCATCGGGAGATGCACGACCCAGCCGACCCCATGAAGAGAGGTTTGACTGTCCTCGGCGCCGCGCAGAAGGCATGGCTGCTCGGGGCGATGAGGGAGAGCGATGCAGACTTCTTTTTCATCGTATCATCGGTCAATTTCGCGATCCCGCACGATGGATCGGGCGGCCATGAGATGACCGCGGGCAAGGACGAGGCGTGGACCGCGCTGCTCGCCGAGCGTGAAGAGCTGATAGCGGCATGGGATCGTCTCCGCAAACCGGTCTTCGTCCTGACTGCCGACCTGCACAATAGCTGGGTCGTGAAAGTAAGCGATACCGTGTGGGAGATCTGCTCTTCGCCGCACAACTCGGTAAATCACACGCTCAACGACGAGGGCCGCCGGCCGATCACCGGCCTGTACCAATCCGGCCCCCGGAAGGTGGATATCCGGTGGTCGAGCTTCATGCTCAACGATATCCCGCGCGCCCAACGGCTCTACCCGTACTACTGCATCGTGCAGGTGAACAACGTGGCCAACAACCCCCTCAAGCTCGGTGAAGAGCGCTGGGTGGCGTATCCGCAGCCGCAGGTGGTATTCCAATTTTACAACGGCCGCACGGGCGAGCTGGAGTACGCCGAGGCGGTCTCGACGCCGCGGTGAGCGATCGCCCGTCGCGGCGCGAGCTTTTCACGCACTAAAAAAACAGTCAGACAATATCCGTGGTCTGCCATTGCCTTAGATTGTTGCTGCTCCTCGTGGTGGTGCTCGCGGCTACGTCGCGCGCGGAGGAGTGGGTGCCGAGGAAAATCCAAGGCACGCTTGAGCTGCAGGTGGAGTTGCACCGGCGGGGCTTTTCCTGCGGCTCGATCGACGGAGTGCCAGGTGCGCAGACCGAGTCGGCGATCAAGGCCTTCCAGCGTGGGCTGGGCATTGCGGAGACGGGCCGGCTGGATAGGGCGACTGAAGCGCTGCTACTCCTCACCGCGCCGGCACTGATGGAGTATGCGATCACGGAGGCAGACATCGCGGAGGTAAGGCCGCTGCCGACGACGTGGCTGGGAAAGTCGCAAGAGGCGGCGCTCGTCTACGCGAGCGTGCTGGAGCGCGTGGCTGAGCGCTGGCGGGCGAGCCCGAAGTTTTTGCAGAGGATCAATCCGGAGATCGACTGGGAAGCGCTGCAGCCGGGGCTGGTGGTGAAGGTGCCCGCGGTGGAGGAGGCGCTGTTCGCCCGCCCGCCGGCCTCCCTGCACATCCGGCTCGGGGCGCGAGAACTCACGCTCGTCGACGATATCGGGCGCACGGTGGGGCACTTTCCGGTGAGCATCGCGCGCAAAGTCGAGAAGCGGCCGCAGGGCGAATTGCGCATCACGGTAGTGATTGGAAATCCCAATTACACCTTCGACCCCGAGGTCTTCACCGATTCTGCGGAGGGCCGCGAACTCGGCCGGCGGCTGCTCATCCCGCCCGGCCCCAACAATCCTGTCGGGCGCGCCTGGATAGGGCTGAATCTACCGGGCTACGGCATCCACGGCACGCCCGACCCTGAGAAGGTGGGGCGCACCGAGTCGCACGGCTGCTTCCGGCTGGCCAATTGGGATGCGCTGACGCTTCTCGGCGTGGTGCGGGTAGGCATGCCAGTCTGGGTGGAGGAGTAGGCAGTAGGGGAGGCGCGGATACCAGCCCGTCGGGGCATGTTTATGCGCATCGCCAGCCCCGAGGCCCGGCGGACGGGTGGCTCGACTTCGGCGTAGACTTTTATGACACCGGGTGTCATGTCTTGGGCTCCCTCCTCCAGTGGGACCAATCCAGCGCCGGCTTCACAACACCCGGCGCGAACCGACCAAACCGATGAACTACCTCTGTGCCGGGCGCCTGCCCGGAAATTCAGCGTGGCTGTTGCGATCCGCAACAGGCCTTTTCGTCTTCATGATGTCTGCTCTATGCGCGTGGGCGCAGGGCACCGGCAGCGTGTCGGGCTCGGTGACGAGCGCCGCGACGCGCAATGCGCTCCAAGGTGCGATCGTGGCCGTACAGGGCACCAATCGTACCGTGCTCACCGATGAGGCCGGGCGCTTCACGATCGGCAATCTCGCGCCTGGCAGCGTGACGCTGGAGGTGAGCTACTCCGGCTTTACCACCGCGACGCAGCAGGTGGCTATCGCCGCCGGCCAAGGGGCCACGGTCGATCTCGCGCTCGCCTCGAGCGACGTGGTCGCGATGCAGAAATTCACCGTTGAGGCTGTCCGTGAGGGCCAGGCACTCGCGCTCACCGAGCAGCGTAATGCGCTCAACGTGAAGAACGTGACCGCCTTTGACGAATGGGGCGTGCTGCCCACGCAGAATGTGGGCGAGCTCGTCTCCCGTCTCCCGGGCATCACCTACACCACCGACGAGGACAATCTCATCAACAACGTCAGCATCGGCGGCCTGCCGGCCAGCTATACCCGTCTCAATATCGACGGCATGTCCTCGACCGGCGTCGGTGGCGACGGCCGCACGGCGACGCTGCACTCCTTCTCCGCCTCGCTCTACGAGCAGGTCGAAATCATCGCCGGCCAGACGCCTGACAAACGCGCCGACTCGCTCGGCGGCCAGCTCAACCTGAAGTCTGCGTCTCCTCTCGGCATGAGGGAAAAGCGCCGCATCGGCTACACGCTCAGCGGTCGCTGGTTCCCCTCTTGGTCCGATCGCAGCGACCTCGTTGCGCAGCGTCCCCTGCGGCCTGACGTGCAGGCCAGCTACACCGAAGTCTTCGATGCTTTCGGTGGCTCGCGCAATCTCGGCATCTCGGTCGTCGCATCCTATCAGAAGGTGCTCAACCCCCATGACTGGGACATCCTGCTGTGGGAGGCCAACACCAACCCCGTGGCGCAGCTCCGCGACTACACTCGCATGAGCGGCTCCAACGAGCGTTTCCTGGAGGCGATCTCGCTTCGCGCCGATTATCAGCTTTCGCGGGCAACGCGCATTTCCGTGCGCTTCCAGTATAACGGTGGCGATGAGCCCTATTTCAATTACACGGCGGTCAATCCGTGGGTATCGACCAACCTCACGATCAACGATCCGGTGACCAACCCGAACGGCGCGATTCGCGCAGGCTACACCAATCGCCGCATCGAAGTGCTGCCGGTCGCCAACACGGCGCTCCAGCCCGGCGGTGTCGCGGTGGGCGCCGCCCAGATGCGCCTCAATCCGCAACGCTACTCCTTTACGAGCAAGAACCCGACGGGCACCGTGGCTTTCGAGCACAACTGGGGCCGTCTCAAGCTTGATCACGCTTATCGCTGGTCGAACACCGCTTGGAACTCCGGCGCGGGCCGCGAGCGAGAGAATGGCACCATCGCGATGCGCACGCAGGGGCCGGTTGGCTTTGTCCTCGATTACTCCAATCCCCGGGGCCAGGTCTTTACCCAGACTGGAGGGGTCGACGTGTACGATCTGAATAGCTATCGCACTTTCGTCATTACGGCCGCCAACGCCACGACGCAGGCAGTCCCCGCCACTTCCACGGTGCTGACGAAGCGCGATACCGTGACGGATACCAACGAGGTGGCAGCCACCTTCAATGCCCAGTATTCCCTGCCGACGACGCTGCCCATCACGCTCAAGACGGGCCTCGATACGATCAACCGGCGCGTCAATAATCGCCAGGTCTACCCGCGCCGCTGGTACGGCGTGGCCGGCACTGTGATCCCCGATGCGGGGCGGATGCCCCTCACCGAGTTCGAGCGGCAGCACGGTGGTCGCCGTCTCCCGATCATCGATCCTGCCGCCGCCAGCACCACGCTTGGCGACTCGGCTTTCTGGTACGAGGACGTAAATTTCACCGCGACCTCCCAGTACACCAATCGCCGCATCATGGAAGAGGGCGTAGATGCCGCCTACATCCAGGCATCGACGAAGCTGGGCCGCCTCTCCGTGCTCGGTGGCGTACGCAACGAGTGGGTGACCACCGATACCTTCACGTACTTCCGCGCTCGTACCACTCCGATCGCGGCCGAGCCCGATCACTTCAAGCGCGCGGCACTGGACTACCAACGTCTTTCGAAGGATGGCGACTACCAGAAGGCGTTTCCCAGTCTGCACCTCGCGTACGATATCACCAACAATCTGAAGGCCCGCGCCAGTTGGTCGACCAGCTATGGGCGTGCTCCGCTCGCCTCGCTCATCGGTGGCGTAACCGCCAACGACACGGCGCGCACGGTCACCATGGGTAATCCCGACCTCCGGCCGCAGCTTGGCGAGAACTTGGATCTGAAGCTCGAGTACTACTATCACAGCACCGGTATGGTCTCCCTCCGCGGCTACAAGAAGGACATCTCGGACTACATCAGCACGGCCTCTAGCCGCAGCGGCGAATTGATCGCGGGTGGCGTGGACAATGGCTTCGATGGCCTCTACGAAGGCTACGAACTGGTGCAGCCGCAGAACATCGGCGATGCCGAGTACAAGGGCCTTGAATTTGAGGTCCGTCAGCGGATGACCTTCCTGCCGGGCGCACTGCGCGGCCTCACGCTTCGCGCCAACTACACCTACCTGAAGGCCAAGGGGCGCTTCGGCGGTGCCACGCAGTTCAACAATGGCCAGATCGCCGGCTTCATCCCCCGCAGTTACAACGTCGGTCTGCTGTATCGCTACGGGAAGCTGTCGTTCAGCTACGATATGAACTACATCGGACGCTATCCCGTCGTGTACAGCTCCGCTGGCGCGGTGGGCAATCGCTTCCGCGCCGAGCGCACGCTCATGAATGCGGGTATGACGTACGATCTGTTCCGGAATACGACGCTCTTCGTGAACCTCAACAACATCGAGCAGGAGGGCCCCACGGAGTATATCTACAACGAGGATCGCCCGCGCTCGATGTGGATCACGCCGCGCTCGGTGAAGTTTGGCATCACCGGCAGATTCTAAGGCGCGGTAGCACGGCGCACTTTTACCGCAAGGGGCGGGGCTGAAGCCCCGCCCTTTTTTGTTGGCGGATGACTCGAACCGAGCGGGAATGCAGATAGCCTGACGGCGCCAGTGGATGCCGGCTCCCGATTCACTTCACGCCCAGCGTCCGCTTGGCGGCTGCTTCGGGCGTCTCGCCCGGGCGCCGGCGCTGGAGCTGGTACGTATTTGTTTGGCTGATACGATCGCCAGGATGGAGGAGCGCAAGCGGGCCGAGTGTTTCCAGCTCCACGTAGGTCTTGGGATCGGGGTTGGTGTAGACTTCGGCGCTGGCGCCGCGGTCTGGGTACTCTACGCCGCGCACGCGAGGAGTGGAGACGAGGCAGAGGGCCGTTTCGCCGATCCAGAGCATGCGATCGGCATCGCTGCCGAGCTTGTGTGGAGTCTTCGGATCACGGGTGACGCGGACGAGGGTCTCCGTCGCCGTGAGTTGGGGCCAGGGGGTGGCGCCAAAGACGTAGTGGCCTGCGGGAAATAGGGAGCGAAAGCCGACAGGCACATACACGGCGACCGGATCGGTAAACTGGGAGATCACCCAGATAGCGACTTTGGCGGGTGTGCCGCCAGTTCGCTCGTAGGTGGTCTCGATCGTCATCTCCGCGGTGTCGGGCGCGAGCGCGATGCGGCGGATGGTCCTGATGTGGTAGGCGGCGTCGTTGGGTGAGATGAGCACGAGCGTGTTTCCCTCGATGCGACCCTCCACGGGAAGAGCATCAAAGGCGGCAGGTGGCATCCACTTGGGGCTGCCGGTGAATTTTTTCCACTCGGCTTCGGGAGCGGGCCAGGTCTTGTCGCCGCCGAAGTTGACCCATTCTTTGCCTGAAGCATCGCCGCGCTTGCCGCGGAGCGAGAAATCTTCCCAGAACACATTTTCACCGTCGTGAAAACGAAACGACAACACGCGGCCGACGGCCGGGACGGCGATGACCTCGACGTGCGGATTGCGCAGGCGCAGAGCTTCCTGCCACGCGTGGTAAGAGGTGCGCTCGGCGACGACGGCCGCATGGCTGGCGGAAGCCGACAGTGCGAGAGCGCAGAGACGAAAGAGCGTGGCGAGTGCGGCGCGACGGGAGGATAGATGGCGGTGCATGGGGCGGGGTAGGGCGGGACGGCGCTAGGGGAGGCGCTTGTGCGCCCGTAGGATTTCCTGCACGCGGGCGAGAGGCAGGCCCTCGATGCGATGGCCGTCGCGGCCCACCATCGTCTCGCCCGCGACAAGTGCGTTGATGATGGCCTCCTCCGTGGCGGCGACGGTGATTTCGAAGAGAGGGTTCATCGCATCATTGGTGAGCGCCTGATAGTCGGAGGCGGCAAATTCTGCTGCGCCCTCGCCGGCACTCCCCTCGCGTGTCGCGGCGGGCCTGTTGGCGGTGGAAAAGGCGAGGAAGAGATCGCCAGAGCCGTTGCCGGAAATCGCGCCGGCGCGAGCGAGGCCGAGCGAAGCGCGGCGGGCGAGGCGCTTGAGCTGGTGGGGCAGGAGCGGGGCATCCGTCGCGACGATGATGAGGATGGAGCCAGTTTCCCCGACGCTCACGCCCGCCATGCTGTGCGGATCGCTGCCAGCGAAGCGACGCTGGCCGCCACCGATCTCCCGACCGACCGGCACGCCGGCGATCGTGAGCTGACGACGCACGCCGTGATTGGCCTGCACAAGCACCCCGAGGGTGTACCCGCCGAGGTCGGCAGCGAGTTTGCGCGAGGCGGTGCCGATGCCGCCCTTGTACTCATAGGCGATCATCCCGGTGCCGCCGCCGACGGAGCCCTCAGCGACCGGGCCGGATGCGGCACTTTCGATGGCGCGCGCGACGTGCTCGGGCTTCACATGAAAGCCGTTGATATCGTTGAGCCAGCCATCCCAAGTCTCTCCCACGACGGGGAGCGACCAGTAGACATTGGGTAGTTTTGCGCCGAGTTGTTTCACGCGCCAGGCGATGACAGCGTCGCGCACCACGCCCACGCTATGCGTGTTGGTGAGCATGATAGGCCCCTCGAGAAAGCCCGACTCCTCCAGCCAGGCCATGCCCGTCATCTCGCCGTTGCCATTGAGGGAAAAGTACCCGGCTAGCACCGGTGGGGCATCGGGGCTCTTGCCCCGCGGCAGGATGGCGGTGACTCCGGTGCGCACCGGGCCGCGGCCTGGCTCCAGCTTGCCCTCACCGGAAATGAGGGTGACGTGTCCGACCTCGACACCAGCGACATCGGTAATCGCATTGTGGGGGCCCGGGGTCCCCTCGAAGGGAATGCCAAGACTGCGGGCCCGCGGGCGCTCGGCGGCAACGAGCGAGGAGAGCACACCGGCGAGGGCGAGAAGAGACCAGCGGGTAAGGTGGCGGGCGCAACGCATGGCCGGATAATGCCCAAGATCGTGCGGAAGCCAAGGAGGGTCGCGCAGTTGCGCGCGCGCGGAATCGCGCTATCGATATCCGCGCATGAAATTCCTCCAACTCAACTTTATCCCTGCCAGCGCCGATGCGGGGCTGCTGATTCTTCGCCTTTGGGTGGGCCTCTCGATGGCGATCCTGCATGGCTGGGGCAAGCTCACGAATTTCTCCGCCTATTCCGGGAAGTTTGCCGATCCATTTGGCATCGGGCCGAGCGCAAGCCTGGGCTTGGTGGTCTTTGCCGAGCTGGTATGCGCGGTGTTTATCGCGCTCGGGCTTTTCACGCGTTTCTCGGCGTTGATTCTTGGTTTTACGATGGCCGTCGCGTTTAAGCTCGGGCACGGGATGAAGCTATCGGGCGAGGGCAACGGCGAAGTGGCGTTTCTATTTCTAGGCGCGTGCCTGGCGCTATTTATCGCGGGAGCGGGAAAGCTCTCGATCGACGCCAAGATGGGCGCGAAGGCCTGACTTTGCGCACGGGTGGGGCGCTATCCTTGGAGACGGCTCCTGGGTAGCAGCCGCGCGATTGCGGCGTTGCTTTGTCGGCCACGGCTGGTACTCAACTAGCTCGTGCCTCACTTCAGCTTCAGGGGCCCGGCCGCCGACCCAGCGGCTACCTCGCTCGCGTCGTGCGCCCCTGCATCGCGCGATGCCAGCGAGACGTTGTTGGCGCATCTGCCGGGCATGGCGTACCGCTGTGCGGCGGACGATCGCTGCACGGTCCTGTATGTAAGCGAGGGTTGCAGAGAGTTGCTGGGCATCGCTCCTGACTACTTGTTGGGCACCTACGCGATGGGTTTTGAATCGCTCGTTCATCCCGACGATCGGGCAGAGGCGCGTCGCCGCATCGATGCCCATCTCTCTGCCGGGGAGCGGTACAGTCTCCGCTATCGCGTGCGCGCGATGGATGGTCGCGAGAAATGGGTCTCCGACCAGGGGCGCGGCGTCTATGCGGCGGATGGCTCGCTGGAGTCGATCGTGGGGCTGGTCTCCGACATCACCGACCTGAAGCAGGAAGAGCTGTTGCTACGAGCCCACGATGACATGCTCTCGCTGGCCTTTCGCAACGCACGTGAGATGATGCTGCTGGCCCGGGTCGAACCGGGGCCGGTTTTCAGAGTGCAACTCGTCAACCGGCGCTACATCGATGTCGTGCGCGCGGCGGGCTTCGGCGTGCAGGCTGATGACCTCGTGGGGCTTACGTTTGCGCAGTTGCGGGCGGTGTTTTCGTTTTCCGACGCGACGTGGGATCAGGTCATGCGCCGGTGCCGGGCTGCGGTGGAGACCCGGCAGAGCCAGCACTACGACGAGGTCACCGATACGCCCAATGGCACCTTTCACGGGGTGACGACGATCTCGCCGGTGTGCGATGCGATGGGCGCATGCCGCTTCCTCCTTTACACATCGAGCGACGTCACCGATCGCAAGCGCACCGAGGCTGCGCTGCGCGCCTCGGAGGAGCGGTTTGCAAAGGCGTTTCGCGCCGTGCCAGGCGCGGTCTTTATAACGGAGTTGCCGGAGGGCCGAGTGGTGGACGTCAACGGGGGTTGCGAGCGGATATTCGGGTACACCCGGGCGGAGTGCATCGGCCGGACCACTCTCGAGCTGGGGATATGGGCGGAGGAGGGAGGACGCGAAAACCTGATGTCGCTTTTGAAAGTCAACGGCGGAGCGCTGCGCAATGTGGAAGTCTCGGGCCGGCGGCGCGACGGCACGCGGGTGGCCGTGCAGGTGAGCTGCGAGACATTTGAAGTCGAAGGGCGGCTGCTTCTCGCCTCGATCGCGCACGACATCACGGAGCAGAAGAAGGCGGAGGCGGCGCTGCGAGAGTCTGAGGCCAAGTTCTCGCTCGCTTTTCGCGGGAGCCCAGGGGCGATGAGTATCAGTGACGTGGATACTAGAAAGTTCACCGAGGTCAACGACGGGTTTTGCGCGCTGGTGGGTTACGCCCGCGAGGAGATCGTGGGCCGCACCGGGCAGGAGCTCGGCATCTGGGTGGATGAAAACGACCGGCGGCGGCTTTTCGAGGGGCTGCTCGACGAGGGCCGGGTGCGCGACCTGGAGGTGACGGCGCGGCATCGCGATGGACACCCGATCGCCTGCCTCCTGAGCGCGCGCGTGATGCCGCTGATGGGGCGGCAGCAGCTCATCGTGGCGTTGCACGACATCACGGAGCGCAAGCGCGAGGAGGCGGAGCGCGCGGCGCTCGAGAGCCAGCTCCAGCAGGCCCAGAAGCTCGAGGCGCTCGGGCAGCTCGCCGGCGGCATCGCGCACGACTTCAACAACATCCTGACCGGCATCATCGCCTATAGCGAACTTGCGGGGATGGATGCCGATCGGCCCGAGGTTGTGCGGCGGCATCTTGCCATCGTGCGCCGGGCGGCGGACCGCGCATCGGACCTCGTAAGACAGATCCTCACCTTCAGCCGCAAGCAGGCGCGCGAACGCTCGCCCGTGATGCTCGGGCCGGTGATCCGGGAGGTCATGAAGCTCCTGCGCTCCACGCTTCCCAAGACGATCCAGATCGACGAGCATATCTCGGGCGATGTCCCGGTGGTGCTGGCCGAGGCCACGCAGATCCACCAGATCGCGATGAACTTGTGCACCAATGCCGCGCACGCGATGCGCCGCGCGCCCGGGCGTCTCACCGTGCGCTTGGAGGGCGTGCATCATACGGCGGGAGACGCTGAGCTGCCTCTCGGCCTGGAGCCTGGCCGCTATGCGCGACTCAGTGTCTCGGATACCGGCGAAGGGATGGATGAGGCGACGCGAGCCCGTATCTTCGAGCCTTTTTTCACCACCAAGGCGCCCGGCGAGGGCACCGGCCTGGGACTCTCGGTGGTGCACGGTATCGTGGAAGATCACGACGGCCTCATCGTCGTGCGCAGTCGGCTGGGCGAGGGCACGATCTTCGAAATCTATCTGCCGGAACATGTCTCGGCTGCGCCGCTCGAGCGGCCGGCGGCACCGATGGGCGATATGGGAAAGGGCCAGCGCATCCTATTTATCGACGACGAAGCCGTAATCGGCGGAGCGGCCTCGCTATTTCTCCAGCGTTTTGGCTTCAGTGTGGTGACGCATGTCGATCCGCGCAGGGCCTTGGAGGCTTTTTCGGCCGCTCCGCAGGATTTCGACCTCGTGGTCACCGATCTTACGATGCCGCATCTAGACGGCGTCGAAGTGGCCCGGAGGGTGGCCGTCTGCCGACCGGGGATGCCGGTTTTGCTCGTTACCGGCCAGCCTGGAGCGTGGACGCCTGAGGCTCTGCGCGCCGTGGGTATCCGCGGCTTGATCACCAAGCCGCTCACGGTCGCCAAGCTCACAGAAGGGGTTAGCGCCGCCCTGGCACCCAGCGGCTAGACTGCTTTCACCATGTCCCAAACCGCGCTCCGTGGCACGCTGTTGATCGCCGACGATGATGAGTTCGTGCGCGGCGGGATCGAGGAATTGTTGCGGCGCGAGGGTTACGCAACGACCGGCGTCGCCTCGGGCGGTGCGATGCTCGCCGCGCTGCAGGCGGCAGCGTACGATGCGTTGATCTCTGATATTCACATGCCGGGCAATGTTCACCTCGAGGCGGTCGAGGTCATTCGCCGGGTGGCTCCGGCTCTGCCGGTGATCCTGCTCACGGGCCGCCCGTCGATCGAGACCGCGGCGCGCTCGGTGCGCCTGCCCGTGACCGCTTATTTGACCAAGCCGCCGGCGATGGCCGAGTTGGTGCAACTGCTCGATGCGGCGATCGCGGATTACCGCACCTATCGCGCCGTCCAATCGGGCCGGACTCGGCTGCAGGAGTGGGAACGGGAACTCGAGGCGATCGAGCTTCAACTGCGGGCGGCCCCGCCAGGAGGCGCCTCGGGACAGGGCGTGACGATGCGCGGCTTTTTCCAAGCCAGTCTGAGGCAGATCATCTCGACCCTCGCCGATCTCGAGCGGACGGCAGGCACGCTCGGAGGCAGCGCTGGCGCCAAAGCCGCCGAGCATGAGGCTGCTCTGCGGCATACCGTCGAGGTGCTTGAGCGCACGAAGCAGAGTTTCAAGAGCAAGGAATTGGCGGAGTTGCGCCGGCAATTGGAAGAGCTGCTGGCCAGAGCGGCGAGAGATCGCTAGTATTTCTACTCAAGTTTCCGACGGGGCGCGTCGAATACAGCCCTGCCGAGGTCCGACCTCCTTCGGGTGGTGCGGACGGCTTTCTCGGGCAGGACATCGGGCCTGTCAGTCGAAGGCGCAATCTCTCTCACCGCTTCCCCACGGTAGCGCGAGCGATTGCGCCTTTTGCTTTCATCCGATGGACGGCTCAGGGGGCGCTTGGCGCTACTTCACCTCTATAATTTGCCCATGAGAACTAGTCTATTTCGCGGTTTGCGCGGTCGGATGGCGTTGGCGATCGGTTCGGCGGTCTTCGTCGGGCTGGCCTCGCTGACAGCACTCGTCACCTATCGCACCACCCGCTCGGCGCGTGAGGACGCGCTCACGATTGCGCGCCAGCAAGCCATCGGCGCCGGTCAGGTGGCGGCCAAAGCACTCGAGCGAGCGCTCGAAGTCGCCGAGACGTTGGCTCAGTCGCTGGAGGGCATGGTGGAGCAGGGGCCCAAGGGAGACCGCGCGCTGGTCGATACGATGCTCCGCCGCATCCTGGAGGAGAATCCGGAGTTTCTGGGTGTGTGGACGTTGTGGGAGCCCGATGCTTTCGATGGGCGGGACGCGGCCTTCATGCGCCAGGCGGGCCACGATGCCACGGGCCGCTTCGTGCCCTATTGGCACCGCAGCGCCGGCAAGATCGAGCGCGAGGCACTGAAAGACTACACCACTCCGGGCGCCGGCGACTATTATCTGATACCCAAGGCCAAGAATGCGGAGTGGGTGCTCGAGCCGTATGTGTACACGGCGGGCACGCGCGCGGTGCTCATGACGAGCCTTGTCGTGCCCGTCCACAGCGCCGGTAACGGCACGTTTCTCGGCGCTGTCGGTGTCGATATCGATCTCGCGGTGCTCGCGAAGATCGTGGCCAATTTGCGGATTGGAGAGACTGGATATGTGGGTCTTGTTTCCAATGGCGCCCGCTACGTCGCCCACCCGAAGACCGAGCGCAATGGAAAGCCGCTGACGGACAGCGATCCCTGGGCGCAGCCGTTTCTTGATCACATCCGCAACGGACGAGAATTCGTCGCGGAAAGTTTTTCCATCACGCTGAACGACACCGCATATCGGATCGCCGCGCCGGTGCCCGTGGGCGACACCGGTGTTTCCTGGATGGCGATAGCCACCGCACTCGATGGCGAGGTCATGGCGACTGCGAACAGCACTCGTAACCTCGTGCTTGCTGCGGGAGGCGCGGTGCTGGCAGGTGTCTTGCTCATCGTTTTCTGGCTGGCATCCGCGATCGCCAAGCCGATCCAGCGCATCGCCGACTCGCTTGGCGAGGGCTCCGAGCAGGTAGCCTCGGCTGCCACCCAGGTTTCTTCCGCCAGCCAGTCGATGGCCTCCGGCTCAAGCGAACAGGCTTCCTCGCTCGAGGAGACTAGCGCTGCCTGCGAGGAGCTTGCCGGTATGACTAGACGTAATGCCGACAACGCCGCGACCGCGCGGAATCTCGCTTCGGAGACACGCTCCGCCGCAGAGGCCGGTACTGGCGACATGCAGGCGCTCACGTCCGCGATGAGCGAACTCAAGGAGTCGAGCGCCAGCGTCGCCAAGATCGTCAAGACCATCGATGAGATCGCGTTTCAGACCAATCTTCTCGCGCTCAATGCCGCGGTGGAAGCCGCGCGTGCGGGCGAGGCCGGCGCCGGCTTTGCCGTCGTCGCGGAGGAAGTACGCCGGCTCGCGCAGCGCAGCGCGGAGGCCGCCAAGGAGACTGCATCCACCATCGAGCAGACTATAGCGATGAGCCATCGCGGCTACGAGATCAGCGGTCGCGTCGCCGGCTCGCTTGGCGGCATCGTTGCCAAAGCTCGCGAGGTCGACGCCGTGGTCGGGCAGATCGCGACTGCTTCGCAAGAACAGACCCAGGGCATCGGGCAGATCAACTCCGCTCTTGGCCAGATGGACAAGACCACGCAGGAGGCCGCGGCGCAGGCTGAGGAGACCGCGGGCGCTTCGGAGGAACTCAGTGCGCAGGCTGCCACGATGGAGGCCGCCGTGCGCGAACTGGTGGGGATCGTCACCGGCCGCAGTGAGTCCAAGAGCGTGCGGGCCGCCGAGGGCATGGCGATCGAGGAGTCGATGCCGGCGAGGCGCGTCCGCTCGCTGCCGCGGGTGTCTGCGGAGGTCGGTGCATGAGCGCGGCGGCCGACTCGGCCGCGCCATTTGCGGCCGCTCCGGGCCGTGCTCTCAAGCTCGGTCGGATATTGATCGTCGATGACGAGAGTGTGTTTCGGGAGCTGATCCAGAGCTTTCTCCACGCGCGCGGTCATCGAGTGCACACTGCGAGCAACGGCAAGGCTGCGGCCAAATGGCTGGCGACAAATGATGTCGACCTCGTCGTCACGGATATCTGCATGCCGGAAAGCGATGGCATGGAGCTGATGATGGAGCTGCGTCAGCGTGGCACAGGAGTGCCGGTAATCGTGATGTCGGGTGGAGTCCTCGGGGATGTGGCTCTCGTGCTGCGTACCGCCGCGCTCCTGGGCGCTCGGCGTGCCCTGGCCAAGCCTTTTGCCCTGGAAGAACTCGCTGCGGCCGTGGAACAGGAGCTGGCGATCACCTAGTCCTCATCGTGCTTTTCCCGCCGAGGTGCTGTTCCTGGTTCGCATTTTGCAGGAGGAGTTCCATGGTCGTGCGCGATGATACCCCTGCATCTTTCCTGGCGATGGCCGGCATCCGTTCTCCTGGCTTGGATCGCGCTTTCGGCCGCCGCGGCTGCTCCCGCGCCCAATGTGATCCTGATTTTCGTGGATGACATGGGTTACGCGGACCTCGGCAGCTATGGCGCAAAGAGTATTCGCACGCCCCACCTCGACCGCATGGCCGCGGAGGGCACCCGGTTTACCAATTTCTACGTCGCCCAGGCAGTCTGTACCGCGTCGCGCGCGGCGCTGCTCACAGGCGTTTACCCCAATCGTATTGGGATGGGTGGCGCGCTCAATCACACGAGCCCCTCCGGCATCCACCCGAAAGAGAAGCTCCTGAGCGACCTCTTCAAGGCAAAGGGTTATGCGACTGCGATCTACGGAAAATGGCACCTCGGCCACCATCGGCAGTTTCTCCCTACGCAGCGAGGCTTCGATGAGTTTCTTGGCATCCCGTATTCCAATGACCTCGGGCCGCTGCATCCAGTCACCCCCGGCCTGCCGCCGCTGCCGCTCTACCGAGGTGATGAGATCGTGGAGGCGGATCCTGATCAGGCTCTGTTCACCAAGCGTTTTACCGAGGCGGCGATCTCCTTCATCGAGACAAACCGGGATAAGCCCTTTCTCGTTTATCTACCGCATGTGATGCCGCACGTGCCGATCTTTGCCTCGGAAAAGTTTCGGGGGAAAAGCGCCGCAGGCCTCTACGGTGACGTGATCGAGGAGCTCGACTCTTCCATAGGCGACATCTTCGCCGCGTTGCGCCGGCTGGAGCTCGATGAAAAGACACTCGTGCTCTTCGCCTCCGACAACGGCCCGTGGCACTCCTATGGCGATCACGCGGGATCACCGGGGCCTTTTCGCGAGGGGAAGCTCACGACCTTTGAAGGTGGCCACAGGGTGCCCTTCATCGCACGGTGGCCGGGCCGCATCCCTGCCGGGCGCACCACCGACGAAATGATCGCCGCCATGGATGTGCACGCCACACTCACCGCGCTAGTGGGCGCACCGCTGCCGGCAAAAGGATACGACGGGCTCGACCTTCGACCCTTGCTGCTCGGCGAAGCAGGCGCCAAGGGGCGCGATGCTTTTTGGTATTACTCTACCGATGAACTCCAAGCGGTGCGGCGAGGGGATTGGAAGCTGCACGTGCCGCATGAGCACCTCACCCTCGCCGCCCAGCCAGGCTCGGGCGGCAAGCCCTCCAACTTTGGCAACTTTCAACCGGGTACCACGGGCACCATTACCAACTCCGGCCTGAGCGGTATCGCCAGCCGGCATGGCTATAAATTTGGCCGTATCGGTACGGCACTCTATAATCTCAAGGATGATCCCGGCGAGACGCGTGACCTTGCTGCGGCGCATCCGGAGATTGTCGCTCGGCTTCAGCAGGAAGTCGCCGCGGCGCGCGCCGAGCTGGGCGACGCGCTCACCGGGGTAAAATCCGCCCATACCCGCCCGGTCGGCGATGCTCGGCCCCCAGTCCCGGCCGGCGTGAAACGTGTCGCCAATCTCACCTATTCGCGCACTTCCTCCGGCGCGCTCGATCTCGATCTGTATCTTCCGGCAAAGCCCGCGGCACAGCCGCTCCCCGTGCTCGTCTGGGTGCATGGCGGCGGCTGGAAGAGCGGCAGCCGCCATAATTGCCCGTACCTCTGGCTTGCCGGCGAGGGCTTCGCCGTTGCCACGATCGATGTGCGACTGCTGCACGCGGCGCAGTGGCCGGCGCAAATCGATGATCCTCGCGCGGCCATCCGTTGGCTGCGCGAGAATGCCGCCGCGCACGGCCTCGATCCGCAGCGGATCGCCATCGCAGGCGGCTCCTCCGGCGGCCACGTGGCCGCCGTGGTCGGCACCACCCCGCCCCCGCTGGAAGAGCGCACCTCCAGCCGGGTGCAGGCGGTGATCGATCTGTACGGACCCGCCGACCTCCTGACGATGCCGCCCAACGTGCCGGGACCTGGGAAGACCGAGGCTGCTCTTGCCCGTGCCAATGGTGCGCGCCTCCTGGGCGGCATCGTGCGCGACCGCCCGGAGAAAGCGAAGGAAGCCAGCGCGCTGTATCAGGTTTCCCACGACGACCCGCCCTTCTTGATCCTGCACGGCGATAAAGATCCCCAGGTGCCGCTCGAGCAAAGCCGCCGCCTGCACGCCAAGCTCAAGGAGGCGGGCGTGCCCAGTGAGTTGATCGTACTCCCAGGCGCAGGGCACGGAGGCAAAGCCTTCGACGCGCCGGAGATAAGGGCCAAGGTACTCGCGTTCATGAGAGCCATGCCCCCGGCTAAGTAGACAGGGAGGGACGAGCGTCCGAGATGGTTGTCCGGCGCTTTACGTTTGAAATATGGGCCGCATATTCCCAGCGTCCGCGCGTGCCACGCGCGCAGCCAGCACCGTTGCCGGACTTTTCACCTGATCGCCTTGTCGAGCGCATAGCCGAGGCGATGACGGTAGCACGCGAGCCAGAGACACTCAAACGCTTCCCGACGTGGACGCAGAGGGTGATGCGCATCCTGAAGGAACAACTTGTGCCGCGCGAATTCGCCTTTCTGCTCGGGGCGGATCAATCGATCTTTGCCGAGGGCGTGGCCGTGTCACTCGCGGCAAAGGCGCGCGATGTCCGGCGCTCGGGCTCGGTGAGCGGCGGCGGGCTCTTTGCCCGGCAACTCGCAGGTCGCCTCGCGATGGACCCCGATTCGCAGGAGGTGGCGGCGCAGGTGGAGGCGGGTACATTTCACGCGTCCGAGGCGCTGCAAGCGCAAGTGATGCAAAGGCTCTTTTCACCCGACCCTGCGGTGCGACAAGCCTTTGTCGAGGGGCTGGCGATCGGCCACCGTTTGCCCGAGCTGCTCGACTTCCAGGCAAAGCGCGGCACCACGGACGCCACCGGCATTTACTTGGTGCTTTGGTTTTACTGGCCGGAGATTTCCGAGCTGAGAAGCATCGGTGAAGTCTCGCGCGCGCTCGCGCCGTTTTTTGCGGAGAATAAGAACATCGCCGGCGCCCACTGGGATGAGCGCATTCGAAAGCTAGCCAACCGCATCGGCCTCAGCTTTCGCGCGAAGCAGACACGCCGCAAGAAGGTCGAGGAGCGCTGAAGCGCCGGCCCGTACTCCCCCGGACAGCGTCGGCCCCCGCCTGTCCGTCCTGACTGGCCGTCCGTTCCCCCGCGGTGATTTTTCTGCGAGAGTGACGGCGTGAAAACGAACCACGCTACGTCCACCCTTTCCGTCGCCTCTGCCGCTTCCGGCCGCTCTTACCGGACGCGGCGCTCACCGCTCGCCTCTCCTTGGCTGCAACGCGGCCTGATCGCTGTGGTGCTCGGGATGATGGTGCTGTCGCTTTTTCTTGGGCGGTAACGCGCCGAAATCGGGAGGGGTGCGCCCGTCCCTCCATCGATGTATCTCTGTCGGAGTGGAAGTCAGTACTACGCCTAACACAAACTCGGGCGCACCTAAGCAGGTGCGCCCGAATAATTTTAGATGATCCCGATGCTCTTCTTAAATACCGCGACCAGGTGCCGACGCTGGCGCAGATTGGGAGGGCGTGGCGGTGGCGGGTGCGCTGTCGGAGGCGATGGCGCGCACTTCAGCGAGACGCCTCTCGATTTCGACGGATTTCGCCGCGAGCTCGCGCTGCACGCGCGAGCGCTCGCTGCCGACAAAATCCAGGCGAGCGGCGTCCATCAGAAGGCCGGCAGGGAGAGAAGCGAGACGGACGAGAACTCCCTCATCCTTGGCGGAATCGGAGTAGAGCGCTTGCACCTCACGTGAAAGCTTGAGGGCATCTTGAGCGGCGGCTTGGGTGGCGAGGAGGCCGATGTTGAGCTGGTTGATCCGGCGGTTGGCTTCGTCTGTGAGCTCGAGATTTGCCGCCTTCTGCTCGGCGAGCGCATCCGTTAGCACCGGTTTGATGTTTTCCGCGAGACGGTCTGCGACCTTGTCGACTTGGTCGTTTTGCGCGGCCTCGATTTCGGAAGCGGACTTTGGCTGAGGAATGGCGGGGATGACCCGGCGCGCGATCACATCGGCGAGACGCGCCAGCCGCTCCTCGTTGAGCTTCTCGATGGCGGCCTCCGACCGGACGATGCCACCGTGCTGCGCAAGCGCCTCACGAAGCATTTGGGTGGTGGCTGCGATCTGCCTGCGGTTCTCCTCAGCCTGGGCGGCGAGGGATGCGTTTTCTGCGCGCAGGGGCTCGAGCTGGGCCTGCTGGCGCTGGGTGATCTGGCGCACCATCACCGCAGCGGCGGCGATGACGAGGATGGCGGTGATGAGGATCGCCGGGATCTGTTCCTTGGTTTTTTGCCACATAAGCGAGTTGGGTTGATATCCGTTGCAGGGGAGCGGATGCGACCGGGTGCTGAGTCTGAGACAGCGGCATGTTCCCCCAGCCCCAGCGGGTGAGCAGTCGAAAGTAATATGATCGTATCAACTGGGCTTTTGGGCGCAAACGGCGGTCCCTGACACTTCTGTCAGAGCTGTGCCGCCCCCTGCTCAACGGCTCGCAAAGCAACGGCCCGTTACGGCTCGCAGCCTGCCTGGTTTTGAGGCACTTCCGTTATCCGCCGACACCTTTGTCGGTCCTACCCTTATGAGAACCCTGTCTGCGCTCCTCATCGCCACTTGTCTCTCGCTCCTTCCGGCTCGCGCCGCGCCCGCGTCGCGGCCCAACATTCTCTTCATCTTTTCAGATGACCACGCGCAACACGCGATCGGCGTCTATGGCTCGAAAGTAAACCAGACGCCGCATCTCGATCGCATGGCCAAGGGTGGCATCCGCTTTGACCATGCCTTTGTCACCAATTCCATCTGCACGCCGAGCCGTGCCACGCTGCTGACAGGCAAATACTCACACGCCAACGGCGTTCCCGTCTTCAATGTCTTCGACGGCGCGCAAGCCCATGTCGCCAAGCTGCTTCAGGCCGCAGGCTACCATACCGGCATGATCGGAAAGTGGCACCTCGGCAGCGACCCGACGGGTTTCGACCGTTGGATCGTGCTGCCCGGACAGGGTGTTTACAATGATCCTGCCTTCCTCACGCCGAAGGGCCGCGTGACGATCCAGGGCCACTGTACGCCGATCACGACGCAGCTTGGTATCGAGTTTCTCGATACGCGCCCGAGGGATAAACCATTCTTCCTGATGCTCCATCAGAAGGCCCCGCACCGTGCGTGGGATCCTGACGAAAAAAACAAGGCCCTCTTCAAGGATAAGGTCATACCCGAGCCCGATACCCTGTGGGATGACTATGCCACCCGCCCAGCCGCACTCCCTGAGAATCAGCAGACGATCGCGCGAGACCTCACCCGCCGCGATCTCAAGCTCACGCCCCCGGCTGATCTCAAGGGCCCTGCGCTCCAGAAATGGAACAATGAGAAGCCGATGGAACTGGAAGTGACGCTGAAGGACGGCACGAAGAAGCTGCTCACCGGCAAGGATCTGGTGAAGTGGAAGTATCAGCGCTACATGCAGGATTACCTCGCCTGTGTGCAGGGTGTCGACGACTCCGTCGGCGAGGTGCTCGACTATCTCGACAAGCACGACCTCGCAAAGAATACCATCGTCATTTACAGCTCCGACAACGGCTGGTACCTCGGCGACCTCGGCATGTACGACAAGCGCTTCATGTACGAGCCGGGGCTGCACATTCCCCTGATCGCGCGCGGCCCGGGCATCAAGGCCGGCTCGGCCACCAAGCTCTTCGCGCTCAACGCCGATTTCGCACCCACTTTCCTAGATCTCGCCGGCCTTCCCGTGCCGGCTGAGATGCACGGCAAATCGCTCGTGCCGATCCTACGCGGCGAAAAGCCCGCTGGCTGGCGCGACTCGATTTACTACCGTTATTATCACGACCCAGGTCACCACAACACCCGCGCCCACTACGGCGTCCGTACCGCGACGCACAAATTGATCCACTATTGGAAGAAGGATATGTGGGAGCTCTACGACCTCTCCAAGGACCCAAAGGAGCAGAGGAACCTCATCGACGACCCCTCGCAAAAGGCGAAGATCGCCGAACTCAAGGCAGAGATCGGGCGTCTGCAAAAGCAACTCGGCGACACTGGCCAGTTTGCCGACCAGATCCCGCGCGACGGCGTCGATGCGCCTAAAAATGTGCCGATGCTCGGCACGAAATCGGTGAAGGAAGCGATCGCTGCGGCGGTACCGTAAAAAGCAAAAGGGCGGGCTGCTAAGCCCGCCTTTTTTGTCGCTGGGATTACTTCCACGCCGCGTCAAAGAAACCGGCCGTCACAATCTTGCCGGGCCAACGTGGTCCCGGGGGCGTACGAAGGTCGATGATCGCATAGTCGGGAAGCTTGGCGGTCTGGAGCGAGTTGGTGCCGTAGGCCTCGTCGCGGAAGTCGATGCCACTGTTGATCACCACATAGCGCTGCTGCGTGCTGAGCGGATTGGGAAAGATCAACACTGGCGCGTGATTCGCGGCGTCGTAACTTTGGCCGCGGAAGGCGAGTTGCTTCGCATCCCAGGTGAGCGGCAGCTTCTTCGTCGCCAGCATCCTAGCCAGGAGATTGTTGGAGGCGGCATCGCCCCAGACGACCACGTGCTTGTTTTCGAGGTCTTCCTCGGTGACAGCGGTGTCATCCTTCACGATCACGTCGCCGCGGAAGATATCGCGCCACATCTTGATTGCGTGCTTGAGCTCGGCATCGGCCCACGTGCCGACTTGCGCATGGAGCGGCTGGCCCGTCGGACGCACGAAGATGAAGGGCTCCATGAATGCATCCATCACCGGTCCGCTCATGCCCGGCATCTTTCGGGGTTCGCGACCGCGCCAGCGCTGGCCGGTGAAGGTCTTGTCCTTGTCGCTCCAGCGGCCGTTTTCCTTCACGAGCCAATAGTAGCCGGGGTCGAGATTGGCCGCGAGCGCGACGGGCTGGCCGTCGATCGTGAGCGCGAGGCCCTCGATCTTGTCGAGCGTGAGCGTGAAGACGCCGACATTCTTCGTCGTGGCTTCGAGCTTGTCGGGTGTGACGAACTTGTAGTGCACATCCGTGCGCTCCCACGGCGTCTCTTGCTCCATGATCTTGATGCGGCCCGAGGTGTTGTAGCGGAGCGTATACGTGGTGAAGCGATCCTCATCGGGCCACTTCTTTCGGCCGGGCGCGACGATCTCGGCAAGGCGCTTGGTGAGCTGAGCTTTGGTCTCGGGATGGTACTTGTGCGCGGTCTTGGGGCCGATCAGGTGCTCGAGCGTGAGGCCTTCTTTGGCCATGGCCGCACTCATGATGTCGGCTGCCTGCTTCTGGGGGTCGATCTCGCCGCTGTAAGCGACTACCGGAAGATTGAAGAAATTACCTGCGTAGCCGGTGGCATCGTACCAGCGCCAGAGGGTCTGCTCCCAGGGCGTGCGCTCGGGCTTGTTGGGTGCAAAGACCTTGGCATACACCGCGGTCTCGGCGAAGCCTGCTCCCGGCGCTGCAGCCGCCCAGATCTCGGGGTAGTGGGTGGCGAGGTGCCACGTGCTTGCACCGCCCATGGAGAAGCCCCGCACCACGATGCGGCTCTCGTCGACGCGGCACGCGCGGCGCACGGCCTGCATCGCCTCGAAAACATCTACCTCCCCGGCAAATTTGGTGGCATTGCAAAAACGGCCGTAGGGTGTGAGGATGATCGCCCCTTCGGGCACGATATCGTTTTCGCGCGCGGGGCGCTCCCGCTCTAATATAAACGCGAGTTCAGTTCGCTTTTCACCGCGGCCGAGCAGCACGACATCGAGCCGGCGCGGTGGCTGGCCGGTGCGTTTCCAATCCGGCGGCAGCGTGAGCGCGTAGGGCTGGATGGAGTTGTCGAGTTTGGAGCGATAGCCGCGGATAACGGTGCCCGTCGACTCGGTCCACGGTGCCTTGCCCTCGCGAAGCTGGGCGGCGCGCTCGTGGCCCGTTTTGAGTAGGCGCTTCGCCACCTCGACGTGCTTCACATCGAAAAACTCATCGTAGCGCAGCGACCAGTCGACGGCTTTGTGATACACCTCCACGTCGGGTAGCAGCATGGCCCATCGAGTCTTGCCCGGTGCCGCGAGCTCCGTGGCGAGTGTATCGATATCCTTGCGCAGAGCTTCCGCTGCCGCCGTAAGTTCTCTGCGAGCGGCATCGGGGATGGCCACTCCCGCTGGCGGCAGCCGCTTGGCGGGCGGAGGGGGCGTCTGGGCCGTCAAGGCCGGAGCGGCGACGAGCAGGGCAAGGGCGAGGGCTAAGGGGCGCATGGGAGAATCCCAAACGCCAAATGCGTAAACGCCAAAGAAAATCCTGCGGAAGGCCGCGAGCTACGTCAGGCGCGCTTCTTCCATTTCCGATCTTCCTTCAGCTCCACCGCGCGGGTCTCGATCTGGACGCCTGAGACCGCCGGGTGCTGGCGGAGCGCCTGAAACGATGGCGCATTCAGCTTCCAAGAGAGCGCGGTGCTGGCCTCTGCGATGGGGGCGATGCGGTCCTCAAAGACGAAGCCAAACTGCACCTTCGTATCGCCCGACTGGCGATTGAGCGTCTCGCGAAGTTTTTGAAGAAATTCGGGCGTCTTGGGGTGCGTGGGCTTCACGAGCCAGGTGACGCGCTTCACGATACCGGCGACCTGGCCGTCGAGCGGATAGATTTCCTTCAGGTTGATGCGCGGGCCTTCGGTGCCGTGGATGATGTTGCCCTGCACCAGCACAAGGGCATTTTCCTTCAGCACGTGACCGTAGTTTTCGTAGCCGTCGGCGAAGAGATTCAGCCCGATGGCGCCCTTTTTGGTGGCGAGGGTAAACATCGCCCACGGCCGATTGTCTTTTTTGGAGAGGCGCTTGACGATGGTGCCGGCGATGCCACAGAGGCGGAATTCCACCCGGTCGCCCTGCTCCAGCAACTCATCGATGGCGTAGGTGTTGATCGCGTCGGTGAGGCCTTCGTAGGCATTCAGCGGGTGGCCGGAGACGTAGAAGCCGAGGAGCTCCTTCTCAAACTGGAGGACATTGTCGGCAGTGAGCTTGCGCTCCGGCGCGGCGGCTTTGGGATTGGCGGCGGCGCCGCCTTTGGCCTTGGGCGCTGCATCCAGGGCAAACATGCCGTCGTCGAGCGCGTGGCCATTGCCGCCACTGCCAGGGCCGGCAGGGCCCGCGGAGGCGGGAGCGCGGCGCGTATGCTTCAGGATATTGGCAAACTCGGCGAGCAGCTCCTTGCGTGGAGGCAGCGCCACAGGCGCGGAAGTCATCGCCATGTCGAAGAGCATCGACTCGGCAGGCTCTTCCACTTTGGCAGCTGCGGGAGCGTCCTTCTTGAGCGCGGGGTACTTGCGCTGCAGCTCGCTCAGTGCGCTCAACGTGTCGTCGATCTGGCTGAAGAGCTCTTCGCGCGCCGCGCCGCAAAAATCGAAGGCGCCGGTGGCGACCAGATTTTCGAGCACGCGCTTGTTGATCGCGCGAGAATCGGACCTGAGGATGAAGTCGCGGTAGTCGACGTAGGGGCCATTTTGCTCCCGCTCTTCGAGGATCTTGGCGCCGGCCTGCTCGCCGACGCCTTTGATGCCGGCGAGCCCGAAGCGGATCTCCCCCTTATCGCCGCGAAAGACGGGGGTGAAGGTGCCGCGCGACTCATTCACATCGGGCCCGAGCACAGTGATGCCCATGGCCTCGGCCTCGGCGATGAAGTGCGACACCTTTTCCGCGTTGCCGAGCTCAGCGGTGAGCACCGCGGCCATGAACTGCACGGGGTAGTTGGCCTTGAGGTAGGCTGTCTGGTAGCTGACGAGCGCGTACGCGGCAGAGTGCGATTTATTGAAGCCGTAGCTGGCGAACTTGTTGAGCAGGTCGAAGATTTCGTTGGCCTGCTTTTCGCCGATATTGTTCACCCGGGCGGCGCCTTCGACGAACTTGATGCGCTCGGCAGCCATCGCCTTTTCGTCCTTCTTGCCCATCGCGCGCCGTAGCATGTCGGCGCCGCCGAGCGTGTAGCCGGCGATGATCTTGGCGCACTCCATCACCTGCTCCTGATAGACGATGATGCCGTACGTCTCCTGCAGCGATTGCTCGAGGAGCTTGTGCGGGTAGACGACGGAGGAGGGATCCTTTTTGCCGCGCGCGTAGTCGGGGATGAAGGCCATCGGGCCCGGTCGGTAGAGCGCGCAGATGGCGTTGATGTCGTCGATATTGGAGACGCCCACCTGTTTGCACGCGCTCTGCATGCCGGCGGATTCGAGCTGAAACACGCCGACCGTCTTGCCGATATTGAGGATCGAGTAGGTCTTTGGGTCGTCGAGCGGGATGGTCTCGATGTCGAAGTCGGGCTTCACGGTACGGCGCACGTTCTCCACGGCATCCGAGATGACGGTGAGCGTCTTGAGCCCGAGGAAGTCCATCTTGAGCAGGCCGAGCTTGCCCACAGCAATCATATAGTACTGC
>CAYZPV010000064.1:0-35322 GCA_964480585.1 uncultured Opitutus sp.
CATTTCGACGCGTTTCGCTTCTTCACGGCACCCGCCCGGCCGCTCAACCGCCTGCAGCCGACGCGCGCCGATGCGGTCCAAGTCGAGCAGCGCGGCTGCCTGCATGCCAACATGGATCTCTACAAGTGGGCCTTCAAGCTGGCGCCCTTCACCCCCGCCGAGCTGATCGCTGACTGTTTCGAGCTGGCGCGCGATGTGCGCGAGATCGATATGCGCGCGAGCCCGTACGACCTGCGCTCGCTCGGCTTCGAGCCCATCGCCATCGAGACGGTCGCCGGCCGCGCGGAGTACGAGCGCTGCCAGCGCGCCTTTGCCGCGCGCGGCGAGCCGCTGCGCGCCCGCCTCATCCACGTCTGCGACCGACTCCTCTCCTCCCCATGATCCGCACGCTCCTCATGCTGGCCCTCGCCAGCTCCGCCTTTGCCTCCGATCTCCCTCCGGCCAATGAGCGCCGGATGCGCGCCCATGTCTCCTTCCTCGCCGACGATCTGCTCGAGGGCCGCGGCGCGGGTACGCGCGGTCATGCGCTCGCCATGGCCTACGTCGTCGCCCAGCACTCGCGGCTGGGCCTGGAGCCCGCCGGCACGCAGGGCTACCTCCAGCCGATGAAATTCCGCGAGTCGAAACTCGATATCGAGGCGGGCCGCTTCACAATCAAGCACGCGAGCGGCGACGTGTCGCTCGCGCCGCTCAACGAAGCCATCGTGCGACCCGGGGCCGCCGTCGCCGAGGGAGATGTCTCCGCCGCCGCGGTCTTCGTGGGTTTCGGCATAGCCGCACCGGAATTCAAGTACGACGACTTTGCAAAGGGCGTGGATGTGCGGGGCAAGGTCGCGGTGATCCTGGCCGGCTCGCCCACGCAGCTGCCCGCCACGGCGCGGGCACACTATGCGCGCAACAAGGTCGCCGAGCTCGCGCGACGCGGCGCGATCGCGATCGTGACGGTCGAGACGCCGAGCGAGGAGAAGCGCACCCCTTGGGCCATCAGCGCCAATCGCAATCGCTTCCCGACGATGCGGCTCGTGGAGCCCAATGGCTCGCTCTTCGAGGCTTTTCCCGAGATCCGTGCCACCGCGAGCGTGAGCCGGCCCGCCGCCGCCGCGCTCTTCAAGCACTCCGGCGTGGCGATCGACGAGGTCTTTGCGCGTGGGGCGCGGGGTGAGGCGCAGGCCTTTCCCCTGGGGATCGACCTCGCGCTCTCCGGCCGCGCAGCCGTCGCCGATGCGGCCTCCGCCAATGTGCTGGCCTGGCTCCCCGGCACCGACCCCGCACTCGCGGGCGAGCCCGTCGTCGTCACCGGTCATCTCGACCATCTCGGCATCGGCCAGGCCGTGAATGGCGACGCGATCTACAATGGCGTGCTCGATAATGCGCTCGGCACTGCTGTGATCCTGGAGGTCGCCGAGCGGCTCGCGGCCGCGCCGCGAATGCGCCGCCCCATCCTCTTCGCCGCGCTGACGGCTGAAGAGAAAGGCCTGCTGGGCGCATATCATCTCTCGCGCCATGCGCCGCCGCGCGTAAAGCGCTTTGCGGCCAATGTGAACATCGACATGCCGCTCATCCTCGGCCCCACGCGCCAGTTGATCGCGCTCGGCGCGGAGCACTCCACGCTTGGCGCGAGCATGGTGGGCGCGGCGGAGCGTACGGGCTTTTCGATCATCCCCGATCCCCTGCCCGACGAGGTCTTTTTCGTGCGCAGCGACCAGTATCCGTTTGTACGCGCCGGCATCCCCGCGCTCGCGCTCAAGATCGGCGAGAAATCCTCGGATCCGGCGATCGACCTGGCCGCGCTGCAGGCGGAGTTCCGCCGTACGCACTACCACAAGCCTTCCGACGATCACACGCGCGAGATCCACTGGCCGACAGTGGTGGCCTTTGCCGAGGTGGCGGAGGAGCTGATCCGCACCGTCGCCAATGAGCCCAAGGCCCCCGCGTGGCTGCCCAACGATTTCTTCGGCACGCGCTTTGGACCCAAGTAGGCCGCGGCGCCCCTGCGTGCCTACGCCTTTCGGCCCCCGGCGATCGGGCAATACCGCGACGACGTGTTTTCGGGCATGCTGGGCGGCGTCATGCAACTCGTCTCAAACCTCACCCACTCCTACAGCCGTCCCACGTGGATTCGCTTTTTCGCCACGCTCTCCGTCGGCGTCATCGTCGCCTTTCTCTCGGTTGCCGCCTTTGCGGCCCAGCCGCAGCACCTCGCCAGGGGCCTGCAACTCGCCGATGAGATCGGCGCGGCTCAGGACGCCGGCGTCTATGCCGACACGGCCGGCGTGCCGCTCAATCGCTACGGCGGCAGCTGGAGCAGCGCGAGCGACCCCTCGTTTATCCGCTTTGCCGATCTCCCGGCGGGTGTGCTTGCAGCCAACAACACGAAGTGCGCCCCGCTCGTCACCCACTTGCTCAAGTCTGTCTACAACTGGAGCTGGAGCAGCCACTCGTTCTACGACCCGATCCTGAAGGTCACCAAGACCAGCGCCAGCCCCGCGCCTTACCAGTACATTGCGCTGCTAAAGGCCGGCAAGGGCTTTGCCTCGCAGGTCACCCGCCTCGATCAGGTGCTGCCCGGGGACATGCTCTTTTGGTGGCAGGTAGGCACCGATGACAAGGATCACGCGATGATCGTCGTGCAGGTGAAGGCCGAGTCTGCCAAGGCCTATCCGACCAACCACGCCAACTCCAAAGCCGCTTACGCCGGCACGACCTACTATGAGGTCGAGGTGCTCGATAGCTCCAGCAGCCTGCACACCAGCGACTCGCGCCTCGTGCCGGTCAACGGCGTCGATACCCACATCCCCGGTATCGGCACCGGCACCATCGGCGTGCTCGTCAACGCGAACTCCGAGATCGTCGCCGTGACCTGGAGCCTGCCTACCTCCGACTACGTGACGCAACGCGGCGGCTGGCTCAACGGCCTGCACTCCCGCCTGAAGGAGGTCCCCGCCTACGAGATCGCCATCGGGCGTTGGTAAGCGCCCTCTGATCCAAGGAGATCGATAAACGCTCAGGAAGGCGGGCCCGAGATGGGGCTCGCCTTCGCTTTTTTACGTATATCGATCGATGCCTTTGCCCTTGGCGGGCGGGGTCGGGCGCGCAGACTCGGGCCGCCGTGCCAGACGCCGCGAAACCGCCGCGACCCCGACGTCGCTGGGCCTGGATCTTCCTGGGCTGCTGCTGCATGGGCTTTATTCTCACAGTGGGGGTGCTGCATGTGCCCTCGGTGCAGGGGTGGCTCGTCCGCAAAGCGGTGGAGATGCAGCCGGGCTGGCGGGTGAGTTTCGCCAAGTTTGGCGCGCGGCTCGGTGGCTTGGAGGTGGAGGGGCTGGATTTCAACATGCCTGGCATCAGCGCCCGCTCGGCGCCGATCGTGGTGCGGCTCGCGCCGGGGCGGCTGCTCAATCGGCGGGAGCTGCGGGTGGAGCGCATAGAGGCGAGCAAGCTGCTCGTCACGCTGACGCCGGCGGAGCTCGCCACGGCCGCGGAGTCGCCGGAGCGCTTTTCGGGCGTGCTGAAGACGCTCCAGCTTCCGCTGCGCTGGGCGTTGGACGATGCCAGCATCGATGGCGAGATCGCCGTGCGCGAGGGCGCGGCGACCTTGGTAGTGGGGGCATTTTCCGTGCGCGGCGGCGGGCTCTCGGCGGAGAGCCAGGGTGAGTTCCGCTACGAGCTAGAGATCGATTCCTCGCTGCTGCCGCAGGGGCCGGGAAACAAGGTGCGCAGCCGGGGCACGATCCGGCTGAACCAGGCGACCGACAATGGCGTCGCACGGCTCGAGATCGCCGGGGATTTCGAGCTGCCGCGCTATGGGGCGCTCGCGCTGCCACCGGGGAAATTCTCAGTGGTGATCTCCGACACGGAAAAAGGTGAGGACTATCGTGTGCGCTGGGCGCTGGGCGAGGCCGGCGTGCTGGAGTTCAGCGGCGGCTTCGACGAGGCGCGAGCACGACTCGCGGGCCGGGCCACGGCGAGGCTGGAGGCGGCATTGGTGGCCAGCCTCGCGGGCGGCAAAGTGCCGGAGGCCCTCGCCGCGGGAGCGGCGGATATCTCATTTGACGCCAGGCAAGGCGATCTTGACGTGGCGCTGGAGGGCGAGCTCACGGCCAAGGAGTGGAGCCGCGTCGCGCCGCAGCTCGCGGTGCTGGGGCCATTTACGGGCACGCTGAAAGCGGCGCTCGCCCGGCGCGGGGGAAAGCTCTCCGTGCAGACCGGCGAGGCGGCGCTGCGGGGCGAGGCAGGGGCTGAGCTGCGGGTGGCGCTGGCGCAGCCCATCGACCCGCTGGCGCTTCCCGCGACGCCGGTGGCCACGCTCGCGCTCGAGAAGATTCCCCTGGCCTGGGTCAATCCCTGGCTCGCGGGTTCGGAGATCGCGCTAAAGTCGGCGACACTCCAGGGCGCCTGGCAGATCGCGCTCCTGCCCGGCGTCGGTGAAGTGCGGCTGACGCCGAGCCAGCCCCTGAGCCTCGGGCCGCTGGAGGCGACGGGGCCGCGGCTGCCACGCTTCCTGCCCCTCATGATCGCGCTCTCGCCAAAAATCGCGCTCTCGAAGGCGGGCCTCTCGGTGGAGGCAGGCGATCTCCTGGTGACGACCGAGCGCGGAGACCGGGTAGCGGCGAGCTTCTCGGCGACCTGCGACCGCGCCGCCACTATCGCGCTCGCGGGCGAACTCATGGGTGAGGTGCCTACGCTACTTTCCGGGCCGGAGCGGCCGCTGCCCTTTGCGCTCGCCGCGCGCTGGGATCTGGCACTCGCGGGCTCCGAGCTGAGGGCCAAGGCGCTCGAGATCACGGCGCGCCCCGCCCCCGCGGCGGCGCCCAGCTTCAGCCTCGAGCTGCTCCGTCCCATCGCGCTCGATCTCACGAGGCTGGCGGCGCCGCCTGCGCTCGCGCAGACCGACTGGGCCCGCCTGCGCTTCTCCGGCCTGCCCCTCGGCTGGCTCTCGCGCTGGACGCCGGGGCGCGAGATCGCCGGTACCGTGGCGGAGGGCGAATCGATGCTGCGCTCGACGCCCGATGGATTGCTCTCCTTTTCGACCACCCAGCCATGGACGGTAAACGACGCGGCCGTGATTGTGGGCGGAAAGGCCTTTTTCTCGGGCATGGCCAGCATCGCGCCGGAAGCGACCGTGCAAGCCGGCCGCTACACGGCCGCGGTGCGAGAGATCGCGGCCAGGGACAGGAACGGAAGCCGTATCCAAGGCAGCATTACGGCGGAGGCTACGAGCGGAGATCGCCGGGCCAGGACGACGCTCTCGCTCGATGCCGAGCTCCCTGCCCTCCTTCACGCCGCCGGCACTTTCGGCACGGTGCAGGCTTCGCTGCGCGCGACCTCGCACAACGAGAGCGACCGGGTGATGGTGGTGGATGAATTTGCGCTGCAAGTGAGGGCGGCCGACCGCGAACTCTTCGCGCTGATCGCGCCGGAGCCTTTTTTTGTGGGCTTGTCCGCAAGCGGCGCCGTCAATTTCGGCACGCTTGCGGCGCTGAAGCTCGTGACCGGGGAGATCCCGCTCGCCTGGCTCCAACCCTGGCTGCCGACGATGACGCTCGCGGGCGTCGCGCAGCCGACCGAGTTTCTGCTTTCCGCACAGGGGACGAAGTTTCTCGTGCGGCCCGTACGGCCGGTGCAGGTGCGCGACTTCTCGGCTACATTTGCGGGCCGCCCGATAGCGAGCGAGATGGAGTTCAGCTTCTACCCTGGGCTCGATCTCACGGCGATCTGCGTGCTGGAGCCGAAGTTCCAGTTTGCCTTCAGCGGGGCCGCCCATCTCACCCACGGGGCGGTGGATGTGGGTGGGCGGCGAGCCGTGGATCTCGATGCGTCCCTCGCCTTCGTGGGCGATGCGGAGCGGGTGCTGCCGAGCGGATTGGAATATACCTCGCGCGCCGATTTCGCGGAGCTGAGCCGGGTGCCGGCGCTCGCGGGCACAGGCCTGCCGGCGCGGGGCAGCGTGGTGCTGCGTGCCAACGGCGACATGCTCGGCAAGACGCCGCTCGAGCTCTGGATGCGCCTGGAGGATCTGCCCGACGACAAGGATACGCGCACCCTGCCTGCGCTCGAATTTTCCGCCCGCGGCCGCCTGTCGGAGCAGCGGAGGCTCCTGGCGCGCACCTCGGTGCGCCTGGAGACGCAACCGCGCGCCTCCGACGCGCAGTTCGACGCGCGGATCGATCTGGCCTCGGGCCAGCTCGAGGTCGCCTCGCGGCTGAAGAGCGAATTTATCGACGCGGCGGAAGTGATGGCCTTTGTCGACGCGGCGCAGGGGCGGCGGGCGGTGCAGGTGGGCAGGCCGGAGGATAATCAGCTCGATACCTATCCGCAGGTAGGACAGCCGGTGTGGGCCGGCCTGCGCGGCCGCTTCGAGCTGGATCTTGGGGTGGTGGGGTATGGGCCCTATCGCGTGGAGCGGGTGAAGGGCCGGCTGGAGCTGAAGGAGCGCGAGCTCACCCTGAGCAATCTCAGCGGCGAGATGTTTGCGGGCCGCTGGTCGGGGCAGGCGCGCATCGACTACCAACCCGAGGATACTCAGGCCGACCACACGCTTGGGGGCGATTTCAAGATCGAGCAGTTCGACTCCGCTCGCGTGGTGCAGGCGGTGTTTCCGACAGAGCTCGCCTCGGTGGAGGCCAAGATCGACGTGCAGGCGACATTTCGCGGCCGAGGAAACGCGCTCCCGCAATTGATCGGTCGGGCCGAGGTGGATTTTTCGGCGGAAAGCCGGCAGGGCGTGGTGCGGCTGGCGGTGCCCAAGCAAGAATTCGCCGCAAGCGCCGCGCTCCTCGGCGGTACGCTGCTGCTCTCGCCGGAGTTGCGCGCGCTTGGCCGGCTCTTGCAGAAATTTGCCGAGATGCCTGTGGATCAGCTCAAGATTTCCGGCGTGCGCTACGAGGGTGGCACGGTGGAGCTGAGCGAGTTTCGCCTCGATTCGCCGCAGGCCCGGCTGCTCGCGCAGGGCTCCATCCCGGCGGTGGAGAATGAGCCGCTCTTGAATTGCCCGCTTTACCTCACGGTCGATCTCGCCGCCAGAGACGAGATGGCGGTGATCCTCGGTGGCATGAGCCTGATCGAGAAGACGCCGCGCGCGGATGGCTACCGCGCGCTCAAGGAGAAATTCGAGATGCGTGGCAAGGCTGGCGATCCAGACACGCGGCCGCTCTACGATCTCCTCGCCAAGGCGGTGCTGGGCTCGAAGGGGACGTGGGGCTTTCTGATGCGCAAGGTCGAGGAGCAGGTAAAGAAGCCCAAGCCCGCCGAGGCAAAGAAAACGATCGAGCCAAAGAAGGCAGCGCGGCTCCGATGAAGCGCCACCTTGCAATGATCCTGCTCTGTGCGGCGGGCCTGGCGGCCGCGCCTGCGCCGGCCGCGCGAGTGCTCTCGCTGTATGGCGCGATCACCAACACGACGGGCGAGGTGGAGGCCAGGGCGCGCATCGCCCTCACGATCCAGGGCGAGAAGGCGACAGGCACGCTCGGTACGGAGGCGCCGCTCTCGGGCAGCGGGGCGCTGGAGGGCCGCTTTCGCAATGGCTGGCTCGAACTCTCGGGCAAACTCAGCGAGGGCTCCACGATCCAGTTTCGCGGTGCGCTCAATAGTGTGGACTACCGCGGCACTTACCTCGTCGCGACGCCAGGCACGATGGTGCAGTACGGGAAGTTCCAGCTCGCGGTGGAGAAGAAGTGAGCGAGTAGCCCGCCCCGTGGGGCGCGGGACTGCATCGTTTTGGCTTGGCGAGGTGCAAGGCCTTCCCAGCGCTCACGCGCGAGGCTCAATCCTCCATATACGCGATGCTTACGATCTCGAGCTCGCGCACTCCGCGCGGTGCCTTGAACGCGATGCGGTCGCCACGCTTGGCGTTGATCAGCGCGCGGGCGATCGGCGACAGCCAGCTCACATGGTTGCGCTCGAGATCAGTCTCATCGACGCCGACGATGCGGTAGACTGTCTCTGTCCCGCTGGCTTCGCGTACGGTGACAGTCGTGCCAAAGCGCACGATCTCGGTGGGGCCGGGCGGATTTTCCGCCACTTCGGCGGTGCGGAGGCTCTCCTGAAGGTACCGGATACGTTGATCGAGGATCTGCAGCTCGCGCTTGGCGTCGGTGTCATCGGCCGGCGCGCTAGCGAGCCGTGGCCGCTCGACCTCCAACAGGCGGCCCAGCTCTTCGCGCAAGCGCCGCGCTCCCGCTGGCGTGACGTAGTTTTTCGCGCCGGGGGGAAGCGGCGAGGCTAGCGGGGGCAGCTCCGGCAACTGGGGCACATCCGATTCGCGTACGAAGGCTCGGCTCATGGGGAAAACCTACTTGGTTTTCGTGGCCAAACAATCCCGCCAGTCCGATAGTGCCTGTCTTCGGGATTTTTTGGGTTACTCGGTGGGGTTTTTCGTCCTTCTGGAGAGGATGCTGCCCTCTAATTCAGGCTCGATCCGACTTTTCCGCTTGGCGGGGGTGGACGTGTTTCTCCACTGGAGCTGGTTTCTTGCCGCAATCTGGTTTTTGGGTGGAGGAGATTTGAGCGGCGAGCGGTTCATCTGGAGCGTCGCCGCGTACATCACCTTGTTCGTGATCGTTTTGATCCACGAATACGGGCATGCGCTGGCGGCGCGTCAGGTGGGAGGGGAGTCGAAGGAGATCATTTTGTGGCCCTTTGGCGGCATCGCATTTGCCAAGGTGCCGCCGCGACCGGGCGCAGAGCTGTGGGCTGTGGCGGCCGGACCGCTCGTGAATGTGGTGCTTTATCCGATATTATATGTGATCCTAGCCCTCGCCGAGAGCAATGAGCTCTATCGCAGCTCGCCCGCCCTGTTTGGCTACATCGCCACCATCTTTACGCTCAATAAGTGGCTGCTTATTTTCAACCTGCTTCCCATCTACCCGCTCGATGGTGGCCAGATCCTTCGCGCATTGCTGTGGTTTAAGCTAGGGCGGGCGCAAAGTCTTCGTATCGCTACGATCATCGGCTTCTTCGGGGTAGCTGGCTTGGTCGTGCGGGCGGTGATCAATCAATCGCTCTTCTCCGCGATGATCGCGCTGTTCCTGGCGATGGAGTGCTGGCGCTCGTACAAGCATGCGCAGGTTTTGAAACAACTGGCGGCCATGCCGCGTCACCCCTCTGTGGCCTGTCCCTCATGCCACGAGTTGCCACCGGGTGGCCCGCTCTATGTGTGTGGGAGTTGTGGCAATCGTTTCGACCCCTTTTCCACTCAAGCTATCTGCCCGCACTGCAATACCATGCAGCCGGTAATCCCTTGCGTGCATTGCGGTGTTGTCAGTCCCAGCGAGCGCTGGGGGGTGAAGCCGCGCGGCGCTGCTGGGGAGGGGCCGGTGATCGAAATCTGAAGCTCGCGCACTTACCCGGAACAAATACCGTCAATCGCCCGTCGCTGGGCCTCCCTTCCGCATTTTTTTACTGTGATCTCCCTCCGTCGCCTCGTCTCACTCGCCGCGCTGCTGGCCGGCGTGCAACTCGCTCTCGCCCAGACGCAACCGTCGCTCACCCAAGCCATCCCGGCCCGCTCCTTCATCTTTGGCGCAGCGGCCGCCTCGATCGATCTGCGCTCTCATTTCGGCTTGGGGGATGTGACGGGCACGGTGGTGCAATTCGATACCGTCTTGGGCAAGTACAACATCGAACTCTTCGACGATACGCCGCTCACCAAGGCCAACTTCCTCGCCTATATCGAGGCGGGCCAGTACAACAACACGATCATCCACCGCTCGATCAAGGACTTCGTCATCCAGGGTGGCGGCTTCGTCTCGTCCATCCCGATCGGGGAGGTGCAGACGCGGGCGCCGGTGCGCAATGAGTATCGCCGCTCCAACCTGCGCGGCACCCTCGCGATGGCCAAGCAGGCCAACAATCCCGATAGTGCCACGAGCCAGTGGTTTGTGAACCTGGCCAACAACAGCGCCAACCTCGATAATCAGAATGGCGGCTTCACCGTCTTTGCCCGTGTGCTGGGCAACGGAATGAATGTGGTGGATGGGATCGCGAATGTGCCGACCTATAACCTCGACAACGGTCGCTACACGGATTTTCCCCTGCGCAATATTCAGTCGGGGCAATCGCAGATCCTCGTCGCTAATTTTATCACCGTGAACACCGTGCGTGTGATCTCGATCCATCCCACCGGCAGCGGCGTCTCGGTGCTCGCTTTTGCCGCTGAGAGCTCCAATCCGAATGTCGCGGGCGTCTTGGTGAATGGGAGCAGTCTCTCCATCGTGCCCGGCGCGACCGGTACTGCCACCGTGACGGTACGGGCGACCGATACTCATGGTGCGACGGTGGAAACCTCTTTCGATGTCACGGTCGCGGCCAGCGTGATCATCAACCGGCATCCGCAATCGCAGCATGTGCCGTTGGGCGGCGCAGTGACGCTCAATGTCGGTGCAGAAAGTGGCGGGGCGATCTCGTACCAGTGGCTCAAGGATGGCACGCCGATCGCCGGCGCCACCAGCGCCACCTACACGATTCCCGGCGCTGCGGCGGATACCGCGGGCTTCTACGCTGCCCGAGTGACGAGTGGCGATACCACGCTGACGAGCAGCTACGCCATCGTGACGGTGGCGGTGCCCGGCACGAGCCGGCTGATTAATGTTTCCACGCGCGGCACGGCGACGGGTGGAGCGCCTTTGACTCCGGGCTTCGTGCTGCGTGGCAGCGGGGCCAAGAACCTCGTGGTGCGCGCGGTCGGGCCCGGCCTGAGCACCTTCGGCGTGCCCGGGGTATTGAGCGATCCCAAGATGGATCTTATCGCAGCCGGCCAAAGCACGGCGGTCGTGAGCAACGATGACTGGGGCTCCGGCTCCGCGCAGCAGGTGGCGGAGCTTACCGCGCGGAGCGGCGCAGTGGGCGCCTTCGCGCTGCAGCCGGGTTCAAAGGATGCCGCGGCGCTGGCCGCGCTGCCTGCCTCCGGTACCGGCAGCGGCTATACGGTGAGCATCTCTCCCTCTGGCAGCACGGCCGGCGGCGTCACGCTCGCCGAGGTGTACGACGCCGACGCGCTCACTTCCCCTTCCCGGCTCGTCAATGTTTCCACCCTTGGCTCCGTGACGAGCGATGGCCTGACGCCGGGCTTCGTGATCGGCGGCACCGCGCCGAAGCAGTTGCTCATCCGAGTGGTGGGCCCCGGGCTGGGCGCCTTCAATGTTCCCGATACCCTCTCCGATCCGACGCTGACGATCATCCCCCTGGGGAAGAGCTACTCCATCGCGACCAACAACGACTGGGCGGAGAGCAACCGGGCCGCGCTCGAGGCCGCCTTTGCCGCCAGCGGAGCCTTTGCGCTGACTGCGGGGAGCAAGGATGCCGCGGTGCTCGTGCGGCTGCCCCCTGGTGGCTACACCGCCGTGGCGACTGGTGTGGGCGGCGCCACCGGGCGCGCTCTCGTGGAAGTGTACGATCTCGATCCGTGAGCGCTCGGGGTACCCCGGGATGGAGCGTCGTAGCGGCGCACTGATGCGAGGCGGGCCCCCTTGAGGCCCGCCTTTTCCGTATCTGCGGGCGGAGATCGCGCCGGGAGAGCGCCAGTGGCGGGCAGAAAAAAGGCGGGCTTCGCAGCCCGCCTTTAGCGTATCCGTATACTGAATACTGCGACGCGCCTTACGGCAGATCGGTGTAGCCCATGAGGTAGCGATCGCACTCGCGCGCGGCGCCGCGGCCCTCATTGATGGCCCAGACGATGAGGCTCTGGCCGCGGCGGCAGTCGCCGGCGGCGAAGACGCCCTTGATACTTGTCGTGTACTTCTCGTGCTCCGCCTTGATGTTGGAGCGGGGATCGGTCTCGAGGTTGAGGTCCTTCACGAGGGCCTGTTCCGGCCCGAGGAAGCCGAGGGCGAGGAGCACGAGCTGGGCGGGGACGGTCTTCTCCGTGCCCGGGATCTCCTGCGGCACGAACTGACCCTTGTCGTTCTTGCCCCACTTGATCTGGACGGTGATGAGTTCCTTCACATTGCCGTTTTCGTCGCCGACGAATTTCTTCACCGTGGTGAGATAGACGCGGGGGTCGGCGCCGAACTTGGCGGCGGCCTCTTCCTGGCCGTAGTCCATCTTGTAGGTCTTGGGCCACTCGGGCCAGGGATTGTCGGCGGCGCGCTCGAGCGGCGGCTTGGGGAGAATCTCGATCTGGACGATGCTCTTGCAGCCGTGGCGCACGGAGGTGCCGACGCAGTCGGTGCCGGTATCGCCACCGCCGATGACGACGACGTCCTTGTCCTTGGCATTGATCGGCGACTGCTCGCCGGCGAGGACGGCCTTGGTGTTGGCCGTGAGGAGCTCCATCGCGAAGTGCACGCCCTTGAGATTGCGGCCCTCGATCGGGAGATCGCGGGGCTGGGTGGCGCCGGTGCAGATGACGGTGGCGTCGTACTCCTTGAGGAAGATCTGGGGCTCGACGTTGTCGCCCACGTTGGCGTTGCAGATGAACTTTATGCCCTCCTGCTCCATGAGCTTGATGCGGCGCAGCACGACTTCCTTCTTGTCGAGCTTCATGTTCGGGATGCCGTACATGAGGAGGCCGCCCGGGCGATCGGCACGCTCGAAGACCGTGACGCTGTGGCCGGCGCGATTGAGCTGCGCGGCGGCGGAGAGGCCCGCGGGGCCGGAGCCGATCACGGCGACTTTCTTGCCCGTGCGGGTGGCCGGAGCCTGTGGCACGACCCAACCCTCTTCCCAGCCCTTGTCGATGATCGAGACCTCGATGTTCTTGATCGTGACGGGGGGATTATTGAGACCGAGCACGCAGGAGCCTTCGCACGGGGCGGGGCACACACGGCCCGTGAACTCGGGGAAGTTGTTCGTCTTGTGCAGGCGATCGAGCGCTTCCTTCCAGAGACCGCGATAGACGAGGTCGTTCCACTCGGGGATGAGATTGTTGATCGGGCAGCCGCTGGCCATGCCACTGATCAGCTTGCCCGTATGGCAGAAGGGGATGCCGCAATCCATGCAGCGGGCGCCCTGCGTACGGAGTTTCTTCTCCTCCATGTGGTGGTGAAACTCTTTCCAGTCCTTCACACGCTCGGACGGCGTGCGATCGACGGGAAGTTCGCGCAGGTACTCGATGAATCCAGTTGGTTTACCCATGGAGGTGAAAGGGCTGAAGGACTAAAGGGCTGAAAGGCTGAAGGAGGGTGAGGTTGTGTAAATCGGTGAAGAGCTTTGGGACCGTGGCTTGGTTCAGCCTTTCAGTCATTCAGCCCTTCAGCCTTTTTTTAGTTTCCTCCCACACGGGAGGTGTCGCGGGCATTCTCTTCGAACGCGGCCATGATGGCCTCGTCGCCAGTGAGGCCCTGGGCCTGGGCGCGCTCGATGCAGGCGAGCATGCGCTTGTAGTCCTTGGGCATGACGCGGAGGAACTTGCCGACGTACGAATCCCAGTTTTCAAGGATCGTCTTGGCGCGCTCGCTCTTGGTGTAGTCGAGGTGCTTCTGGATCATCGCGCGGACGGTGGCGATGTCCTTGGCTTCGCTGAGCTTCTCGACTTCGACCATCTGCATGTTGACGCGCTTGGCGAAGTCGCCCGACTCGTCGAGGACATAGCCGACGCCGCCGGACATACCGGCGCCGAAGTTGCGGCCGGCGCGGCCGATCACGACGACGTTACCGCCAGTCATGTATTCGCAGCCATTGTCGCCGACGCCCTCGACCACGACGGAGACGCCGGAGTTGCGCACCGCGAAGCGCTCGCCCGCGAGACCGCGGATGTACGCCTCGCCAGCGCTGGCGCCGTAGAAGGCGACGTTGCCGATGATCATGTTTTCCTCGGCCTTGAAGGTGGCCTTGGACGAGGGATAGACGATCAGCTTGCCGCCGGAGAGGCCCTTGCCGAAGTAGTCGTTGGCGTCGCCCTCGATCTCGAGCGTCATGCCGCGAGTCACGAAGGCGCCGAAGCTCTGGCCGGCGGAGCCGGTGAACTTGAACTTGATGGTGTCCTCCGGGAGGCCCTTTGCGCCGTACTTCTTCGTCACCATGCTCGAGGTGATCGTACCGGTGACGCGGTTGACGTTGCGGATCGGGAGCTCGGCGACGACCTTCTCGCCCTTCTCGAGCGCGGGCTGCGCGAGCGAGATGAGCTTGGTCATATCGAGGGAGCGGTCGATGCCGTGATCCTGCTTCATCTGGCAGAAGCGGCCCACCTCGGGGCCTACATCCGGCTGATAGAGGATGTTGGTGAGGTCGACGCCCTTGGCCTTCCAGTGATCGACAGCCTTCTTGGGCTCGAGGCGATCGGTACGGCCGATCATCTCCTCGATGGTGCGGAAGCCGAGCTGGGCCATGAGCTCGCGGATCTCTTCAGCGACGAAGCGCATGAAGTTCACCACGTCCTCGGGCTTGCCGGTATACTTGGCGCGGAGGCGCGGATCCTGCGTCGCGACACCCACGGGGCAGGTGTTGAGATGGCAGACACGCATCATGATGCAGCCCGTGGCGACGAGCGGAGCGGTGGCGAAGCCAAACTCCTCGGCGCCGAGCAGCGCGGCGATCACGACGTCGCGGCCGGTCTTGAGCTGGCCATCCGTCTCGACTGCGATGCGGGAGCGGAGATTGTTGAGCACGAGCGTCTGGTGCGTCTCGGCGAGGCCGAGCTCCCAGGGGAGGCCGGCGTGGTGCAGGGAGGTCATCGGCGAAGCGCCGGTGCCGCCATCGTAGCCCGAGATGAGCACGACGTCGGCGTGGGCCTTGGCCACGCCGGCCGCGATGGTGCCGACGCCGACCTCGGAGACGAGCTTCACGGAGATGCGCGCATCCTTGTTGGAGTTCTTGAGGTCGTGGATGAGCTCGGCGAGATCCTCGATCGAGTAGATGTCGTGGTGCGGCGGCGGGGAGATGAGGCCCACGCCGGCGGTCGTGCCGCGAGTCTTGGCCACCCACGGGTAGACCTTCGAGCCAGGGAGCTGGCCGCCCTCGCCGGGCTTGGCGCCCTGCGCCATCTTGATCTGGATTTCGCGGGCGTTAACGAGGTACTCGCTTGTGACGCCGAAGCGGCCGGAGGCGACCTGCTTGATGGCGGAGTTCTTGGAGTCGCCCTTCTCGTTGGTCCAGGTGAAGCGCGCGGGATCTTCGCCGCCTTCGCCGGTGTTGGACTTGCCGCCGATGCGATTCATCGCGATGGCGAGCGTCTCGTGCGCCTCCTGCGAGATGGAGCCGTACGACATGGCGCCCGTCTTGAAGCGCTTCATGATCGCCTCGATCGGCTCGACTTCCTCGAGCGGGATCGCGGTGGAGCCGCCCTTGAACTCGAGGAGCGAGCGGAGCGTGCAGAGATTGCGGCCCTGCTCGTTGATGAGCTTGGCGTACGCGTTGTAGGCGCCGCGATTATTCTGGCGCACGGCCTTCTGGAGGGCGTGCACGGACTCGGGCGTGAAGAGATGGGCTTCGCCATTGGCGCGCCACTGGAAGAGGCCGCCGACGGGGAGCACGTGGCCATCGACCTTGCGCTCGGGATAAGCGGCGCGGTGACGGAGGAGGACTTCCTGCGCGATGACATCGAGGCCGATGCCGCCGACGCGGGAGGGCGTCCAGGTGAAATACTGATCGATGACATCCTGGCGAAGGCCGAGCGCTTCGAAGACCTGCGCGCCGCGGTACGACTGGATGGCGGAGATGCCCATCTTGGACATGACCTTCACGACGCCCTTGGAGCCGGCCTTCACGAAGTTGGCGCACGCCTTCTTGTGATCGAGGCCGGGAAGCATGCCCTCGCGGATCATGTCGTCGATGGTCTCGAACGCGACGTACGGGTTGATCGCCGTGACGCCGTAGCCGATGAGCAGCGCGAAGTGGTGCACCTCGCGCGCCTCACCCGTCTCGAGGACGATGGAGATCTTGGTGCGGAGGCCTTCGCGGATGAGGTAGTGGTGCAGGCCGGCGACGGCGAGCAGCGACGGGATGGGCGCGAAGTCGCGCGTGACACCGCGGTCGGAGAGGATGATCACGTTGACCTCTTCCTCCTCGATCATGCGGCGGGCCATCACGCAGAGCTCCTCCATCGACTTGGCGAGGCCCTTCTCGCCGCGCGAGACGCGGAAGAGGATGGGCAGCACGCCGGTATTGAGGCCGGGGAGATGGGTGCGGCGGATCTTGGCGAATTCCTCGTTGGTGAGGATCGGCCACTTTAGCTCGACGCGGCGGCAGGCGCTGGGCTGCGGATCGAGCAGGTTGCCCTCGGAGCCGAGGCGCGACTCGGCGGAGGTGACGATCTCCTCGCGGATCGAGTCGATCGGCGGATTCGTCACCTGCGCGAAGAGCTGCTTGAAGTAGTCGTAGAGGAGGCGGGGCTTGTTGGAGAGCACCGCGAGCGCGGCATCGTTGCCCATCGCACCGATGGCCTCGACGCCATCCTTCGCCATGGGCGCGATGATGACGCGCTCATCCTCGAAGGTGTAGCCAAAGGCGATCTGGCGCTGGAGCAGCGTCTCGTGGTCGGGCGTCTCGACCTTCGGCGCTTCGGGTAGGTCGCTGAGGTGCACGAGGTGCTCATTGAGCCACTGGCGGTAGGGCTGCGCCTTGCAGACCTCGCGCTTGATCTCCTCGTCCTCGATGATGCGGCCCTGCTCCGTATCCACCAAAAACATACGGCCGGGCTGGAGGCGGCCCTTGCGGACGACGTCCTCGGGTTCGAAATTGAGCACGCCGGCCTCGGAAGCCATCACGACCACGCCATCCTTGGTGACGTAGTAGCGCGAGGGGCGGAGTCCGTTGCGATCGAGGATCGCGCCCATCTGCTTGCCATCGGTGAAAGCCACGGAGGCGGGGCCATCCCACGGCTCCATCAGGCAGGAGTGGTACTGGTAGAAGGCGCGACGATCGTCATCCATCGACTCGTGGTTGGACCACGGCTCGGGGATCATCATCATCATCGCGTGGGCGAGCGGGCGGCCGGCGAGCACGAGCAGCTCGAGCGTGTTGTCGAACATCGCGGAGTCCGAGCCGTTGGGATTGATGATGGGGAGGATCTTCTTGATGTCGTCGCCGAAGACCTCGCTGGCAAACAGCGCCTGGCGGGCGTGCATCCAGTTCATGTTGCCGCGGAGCGTGTTGATCTCGCCGTTGTGGGCGAGGTAGCGGTACGGGTGGGCGCGCTCCCAGCTCGGGAAGGTATTGGTCGAGAAGCGGGAGTGCACGAGGCCGATGGCGGACTCGAACGACGGGTGCTTCAGGTCGGGGAAATACTGGTCGACCTGGTCGGTCGTGAGCATGCCCTTGTAGACGAGGGTCTTGTAGGACAGGCTGGCGACGTACCAGTACTCGGCGCCGGAGAGCGTGCTGGCGCGGATGTCGTTGTACGCGCGCTTGCGGACGACGTAGAGCTTACGCTCGAAGAGATTGTCGTCCGTCATGCCCTCGGGGCGGCCGATGAAGCACTGGCGCATGAATGGCTCCGCCGACTTGGCGGTGTCGCCGAGCATGGAGTTGTCGGTCTTGACAGTGCGCCAGCCGAGGAAGACGAGGCCCTCCGATTGGACGGTCTGCTCGAAACGCTCCTCCACCTTGCGGCGGACGGTGGCGTTGCGCGGGAGGAAGACGAGGCCGCAACCGTACTGACCGGCGGCGGGGAGGGTGAAACGCAGGGGCTTGGTGACCTCGGCGAGGAACTTGTGCGGCATCTGCACGAGGATGCCGGCGCCGTCGCCCGTATTGATCTCGGCGCCGGAGGCGCCGCGGTGATCGAGATTGCGGAGGATCTGCAGGGCGTCGCTGACGATCTTATGCGACTTGCGCCCGTGCATATCGACGATGAAGCCGACACCGCAGTTCTCATGCTCGAAGGCGGGGTCGTACAGGCCCTGTTTCGGCGGCAAACCGAGACGACGTGCCTTCTTGGCGGCGGCAGCAGGAGCGGCGGACGCAGAGGCGCGGGAGGTGGTATTCTTAGCGGTTTGCGGTTGCATGTTCGGGTTCGGGAAAAATCGGGAGGTGCCTGAGGGCTGGTGGATTAGCGTTAATCGGGCCAGCGGCGGTTGGGAGGCTTGGTGTAGGCGTAAAAAAGGGCCGTCTCGTTTTCGCGAGAGCGGCCCGGAGAGTTATTTCTGGTGAGCTCTCAGCTGTGGTTAAAAGAAGCGGATCGTTTTGGTGGCCATTTTGGCGTGCTCTTCATCGGAGCAACCCGCGTTTGTCGGGACGTCCGTTTTGGCTTCGGTCGCTTTAACCAAGTCGTTGCTGAGAAGATAGTTTTCGACTTCCTCGCCCGAGACATCGGCGAGCATCACGCCATCGATCTCCACGCAGGGGGAGAGGGGCTGGCCGGACTTTTGCACCATCTCCGCGTAATTGGCGCGGTTGTTGATGATGTCGATGTCCTCAAACGGCAGATTGTGCTTCCGCAGAATGGCGCGCACGCCATTGGACCAGCCACAATGCGGCTTGAGATAGGCTTTGATGTTCATGCGGTCAACGTGTGCGTCGAGAGAAACGGTGCAAGGTAAAGGACCGGGAATTTCCCGATCAAGCGCCGTTTTTAGAAAGTTGATAACAATTTTGTCATAGCCGTTGCGCGAACTGATGCGGAGATCGGGCCGTTTTAGGCCGCAGGGAGCGGGTTTCGCGCCGATTTCATCGGCATTTCATGCTGGATTCATACGCTGCAGCCAATCTGGGGCATGCATGATTCGCTTTCCGCTCCTGTGCTGCCGCCTGCGCGTATCCAGCCCCGCAATCGGCGGGTGGCTCGCTTCTATGATTGGGCGCATCCGCTCTACCCTTTGGTGGACCTCTTTTGCGCCGGCGGTCGGCGGCGCTTGATCGCCGCGATCAACCGGCACCCGCCGGGGCGCTTGCTCGAGATCGGCGTCGGCCTCGGGCAGCACCTCCCTCTCTACCGCGGGCATACCGTGGCGGTGGTGGATTGTTCGCCGGCGATGATCTCCTCGTGTCGGCGCGTCGCGCCGGAGGTGGAGGCGTGGGTGATGGATGGCGAGCAGCTGGCCTTTCCCGCAGGGTTTTTTGATTATGTGGTGCTGTGCCACGTGCTATCGGTCACCACGGATGCCGCGCGCCTGCTGCGCGAAGTCCATCGCGTGCTCCGCCCGGGCGGGCGCGCCTTTGTGCTCAATCATGAGACGCCCGCCGGGCCCTGGCGGCACGTCGAGCGGCTGGCTGAGCCGGTGGCGCGCTGGCTGCGGTTTCGCGCGTGGTTTCGCCTCCGGGAGGTGGCTGGCCTCGCGCGCTTCCGGTGCGTGCGACTGCCGATCTCGGGCTGCGGGGGTCTGATGCGCGCGCATCTGCTCGAGAAATGAGCGCCGCCCGTCTCCTGGCTGCGATCGCGGGATTGATCTTGGGGCTGCTCTTCTACGTCGCCTTCCGCTGCGACCAGACGCTGGGCAATCGCCTCGTCGCCGGCCTCTGGGGTGAGCGCTACCCCGTGGTGAAGGATGCCCTTCGGCACGGGCTCGCGCTGCCTCCGGTCTTGCTGGGCTGCATGCCGAGTGGGCTGTGGTGTTTTGTGGGGAGCTGCCTCTGCAGTGGCTGGCGGGTGCGCTTCGGCAAAGCTCGCGAGATGGGGCTCGCGTGGCTGTTTCCCTCGCTCAATGCGCTGTGGGAGGCGGTGCAAGGCCTGGGGTGGACGGATGGGCGCGCCGACGCCGCCGATGTGCTCGCAGGCCTGGTCGGGGGTGCGCTTTCGTGCGCGATCTTCCGCTTTCGCCACCCGGAACAGCGCCCTGCGGCACTCGTGGTCTTCCGGGGCTGGCGCTTGGGCGTGCTCCTCGTGGGGGTCTCGACGATGGGCCTGGCGGATGTGTGGCCATGAGACTTATGGTGCGCCATGAGCTCGTGGGCCCGGCACCCGCCTCGGTCGGGCCTGGGCTCGATCGCCTGCGCATCGCACATCTGAGCGATATCCATCTTTGGTGGGGCGATCGCCCGCTGCGCCAGATCGAACTCGAGCTGGCGCGCTGGCAGCCCGATGTGCTCGCGCTCACCGGCGACTACGCCGATACACCGTGGGGGCAGCGCAGCATCTTGCGCTGGATGGAGCAGCTGGGCGGCGCGTACCCCGTCTGCTGGATCGCGGGCAATCACGATCGCTGGTGGGGCGGTGGGTTTCTCGGGAAACTCACCGCCCTGCCCTGCGCCCACGCGCTCGATCGGAGCGATGCGTGGATCGCCGGGCGGAGCGGGCGGCGCTACCGCTTTGTATCGTGGCAGCGCTTTCGGCGCGAAGGCCTGCCTGCCGCTGACTCCGCGCGAGCCATTGTGCTGCTGCATGATCCGGCTCAGGCCGAGGCGCATCTAGTAGCGCAGCGTCCTTGTGCGCTCCTGCTGGCCGGGCACCTGCACGGGGGCCAGATCGTGCTGTGGCGCGATCGGCGGGAGCGGCCGCAGCCCGCCTCTCTATTATATAGGTGGGTGCCGGAGCGTGCCTGGATCGGCGGTGTACCGCTGATCGTGTCGCGGGGCCTCGGCGACACCCTGCCCCTGCGCTGGCGGGCACCGCGGGAGCTCGTGATCGTGGATTTGGCGGTGGCGTAATGCCCGGGGCGGGCCGCCCTCGGCAATTTTGGTGCTTCCCGCCGCTGGCGGCGGGTGTTAGCGGTCGCCAAATGAAAGTCCTCGTGACCGGCGCCGCCGGCTTCATCGGTTACCATGTCTGCCGCCGGCTGGCCGCGACCAAGCGTTGCGAAGTGCTCGGCGTCGACGTGCTGAGCGACTACTACGATGTGGAGCTGAAGCGCGCCCGCATCGCCGAGCTGGCCAGTGTCACGGAGCGGGTGGAGCCCGACGACGAAAAGGCCAAGGCCTTCGAGACGTTTCGCTTCCTTCAGGCTGACTTCGCCGACGCGGAGAAGTTCGCGGGGCTCGTGGCCTATTTCAAACCCGCGTACGTGGTGCACCTCGGCGCCCAGCCGGGCGTGCGCTTCAGCATGGAAAATCCCGGCGCCTACACGCGCAACAACCTCGATGGCTTTGCCAGCGTGCTCGAGGCGTGCCGCCGTGTGCCGCCCAAGCACCTCGTCTTTGCTTCCAGCAGCAGCGTCTACGGCGCCGGTGCGAAATCCCCCTTCCGGGAGGACGACAATACCGACCAGCCTGTCTCCTACTACGGCGCGACCAAGAAGGCCAATGAGATGATGGCCCACAGCTACGCGCACAATCATGGGCTCAATATCACCGGCCTGCGCTTCTTCACGGTCTATGGCCCCTGGGGCCGCCCCGACATGGCCCCGACGCTGTTTGCCGACGCCATCCTCGACGGCAAACCGCTCAAGCTCTTCAACGGCGGTAAGAACCTCCGCGATTTCACTTATATCGACGATATCGTCGATGGCGTGGTGAAGCTCCTCCTCTACCCTTTGCCCACGGCCTACGCCGACGAGCGCCCCGCCCCGGGCTCGCCGCGGCCCCTGCGGCTCTTCAATATCGGGCACCATCGCCCGGTCGAGACCGTGCTCTTCGTCCGCATGCTGGAGGAGTTGCTCGGCAAGAAGGCCGCCATCGAGCTCCTGCCTCCGCAGCCCGGCGATATGTTCGAGACTTGCGCCGATCTTACCCGCATCCAGGCCGCCATCCAGTTCTCCCCCAAGGTTTCACTCGAGGATGGCCTGCGTCGCTTCGTCGAGTGGTTTCGCGGCTACTATAAGAAGTAGGCGCGCCGCGCCGTGCTCCTCCGGTGCTGGCGCCCAAACCAGATTGGCAACGCGGGCGCGTTTTGCTGTCACTGGTGGCCCGTGTCCATGAAAACGCTCCTTCTGCTCTTCGCTTCCAATATCTTCATGACCATCGCTTGGTATGGTCAGCTCAAGTTCAAGATCTTCGAGGGCAAATCCATCTGGGTGGTCATTCTCATGTCGTGGGGCATCGCATTTTTTGAGTACATGCTGATGGTCCCCGCCAATCGCATCGGCTACGCCAGCGGCATGTCGGGCTACCAGCTCAAGATCGCGCAGGAAGTGATCACCCTCGGGGTCTTCGTGATATTTGCCTGGCTCGTTCTCGGCGAGAAGCTCACGTGGAACTACGCGGTGAGCTTCCTTTTCATCCTCGGTGCGGTTTATTTTGCGGTGGCATTCAAACCCGCCTCCGCACCGACCGGCCACTGAGGCTGGGCCGCAAAAACAGATGCGTAAAACGGCCTGCCGCGCGCATAAAAAGCGCCTTTGAGCTTGACGTGTTCACCTGAACACGTCACGTCGTTTTCTCACTGATCTGCCCCTTGCCATCGGTGGTTTAGCGCTGGCGGTCAATTTTTCTCTCTACACACAATAAAACGTCCTCAGACCCAAATACCCGTCATGTCCAAAGCCGCTCCCGCTCCCTCCAAGTCCGAGAAACCCGTCGCTACCAGCGCCGCCAATGCGGCGCTCGCCGCCGCGAATGCCGCGCGCGACAAGAATGTGGAGCTCGCTGTCTCCTCGATTACAAAGCAGTTTGGCGAGGGCTCGATCATGCGGCTCGGCGACAATGCCAAGATGAAGATCGAGACGCTCACGACCGGCTCGCTCGCCGTCGACCTCGCTCTCGGCGTCGGCGGCCTGCCCAAGGGCCGCATCGTGGAGATCTACGGCCCGGAATCGTCGGGTAAGACCACTTTCTGCTTAAGCGTGATCGCTGAGGCCCAGAAGCGCGGCGGCCTCGCCGCCTTCATCGACGTCGAGCACGCGCTCGATCCCAAGTACGCCCGCGTCGTCGGCGTGAATCTCGATGACCTCCTTGTCTCCCAGCCCGACTCCGGTGAAGACGCGCTCAACATCATGGAGACGCTGATCCGCTCCAACTCGATCGACGTCATCATCCTCGACTCTGTCGCCGCGCTTACCACCAAGGCCGAGCTCGATGGCCAGATGGGCGACATGACGATGGGTGCGCAGGCCCGCCTCATGAGCCAGGCGATGCGCCGCCTCACCGCCGTGGTGAGCAAGACCAACTGCATCTGCATTTTCACCAACCAGATTCGCGAAAAGATCGGCGTGATGTTTGGCAACCCCGAGACCACCTCCGGCGGTCGCGCGCTCAAGTTCTTCGCCAGCGTGCGCATCGACATCCGCCGTAAGGATCAGATCAAGACTCCCGAGGGCAAGGTCGTGGGCAATCGCACCAAGATCAAGGTCGTGAAGAACAAGGTGGCGCCGCCGTTTACCGAGGTGGAGTTTGACATCATGTACGACGAGGGCATCTCCAAGATGGGCTCGCTCCTCGATCTCGGCCTCGAGCACAAGATCCTCGAAAAGAAGGGCGCGTGGATCGCGTACGAGGGCAATCTCGTCGGCCAGGGCCGTGACGCCGCCAAGCAGGCGCTCAAGGACAAGCCCGAGCTCGCCGAGAAGATCAACAAGGCGATCCTCGAAAAGGTGAATATCGTGGGCGGCACGACTGTGACCGGCGAGGCGAGCGACAAGGAGTAGGCCCTCGCGCCCCTTCCGGCCTTTTTCCACCAGCCGCGACCTTCGGGTGCGCGGCTTTTTTGTGTGCGGGTAGGGCCGCCCGGGCCGGTCGGCCGTTTGCGAATTGCAGGGGTGAACGCAGTGAGTTTTTCGCGGCACAAATCGAGGGCGTCATGCGAGCCGCCACGCTCTGCCATGCTGCCCCCGCGATAGGAGCAGAATATCCCGCTCGCGTCGCACGTCTCAGAGGGCGTTGCCCGTCCTGTTCCTCATTGAGCCTCGCGATTACACGCCCCTCCTCATATTCCACGTAACTAATCCTCGCGGAACGCACCGCAGGGTTCTTTGGTCGAAGCACTACCGTCACCATGAGCACGCGCACCCCTCTCCCTCGTCGGCCTGTTTTTCGCCAGTTCGTTTTCGCGTGTGTGTTTGCCCTCGGCTGGGCGGGGGCCTCGCCGCTGCTGGCGCAATCCTCAAAAGCGAAAAAAGCCGGGGAGTCCGACTCGGGCCCCGTGCTCATGTCGCGCACCGGGGGCGGCGGCTGGTCCAATATGAAGCAGCTCGAGGAGGCCGTCGCCAAAGGTAATCCCGCCGCCGAGGCCCAGCTTGGCGAGTACCTGTTGCGTGGCGAGGGTGTGAAGCAGGATGCGGCGCGCGCGCTCACGTTGCTCGAAAAGGCCGCCAAGGCCGGCAATGCCAAGGCAGCTTTCCGCCTCGGGATGACGCTCACCAATGGCGAGTTTGGCGTGCCTGCGGACACGGCGAAGGGCCTCGATTATTTCCGCGCCGCCGCGGCGGGTGGCGAAAGCGAGGGCTTTTTCAATGTCGGCGCGGCCTACGCCAACGGCAAAGGCGTGAAGCGCGATTACGGGGAGGCGCTAGGCTGGCTGATTGTCGCGCGCCAGCGTGGCGCCGATGGCAGCACCGAGGCGCAACTGCGCGAGCGCATCAAGACCGTCCCGCAATGGATCGCCCGAGGCGAGCGCCGCGCCCAGGAGATCGAGGCCGAGTTTGCGGAGAAGACGCTGCAGGATTTTCTCCCTGGCGCGAAGCCTGCGGAAAAGAAAGCGGCGGCAGAGCCGCGGCCTGCCAACGAGTCCCTCAAGCCCGTGGGCCCGCCGGCCGATGCCTTCAAGCCGGCGCTTCCTGCCCTGCCTCCACCGCAAATAAAGTAAAGTGCGGATTGGGGCTCGCTCTTCGCGCGAGGGTTGGCACGGTGTCGCAGCGTCTCGCATGAGCCTTTCCTGCTTCACCCGTTTGCGCACGCTGCCCTTGCTGCTGGCTGCGCTTGTGTTCGTCTTCTCCAGCCTGGCCGCTGCGCGCGCGGCGGCGGATTCGCCGCCTTCCATCCCCGAGCGCACGATCGCCTCACTTGAGGAGCGCTACCTCGATGTCGACGAGCTCCGCGCGGCGGCGGAAAAGGGCGAGCCCGAGGCGCAGGAGCAGTACGGGGAGATGCTCCTGCGTGGCGACGGTGAGGTGAAGAAAGACGAGTTTCGCGCCGTGGAGTTGCTGGAGCGTGCCGCCCGCGCCGGCCGCTGGGGCGCTGCCTATCGCATCGGGCTCTTGCTGACGGAGGGCAAAGGCGGACTGGAGAAAGACCCAGCGCGGGCGATCGATTACTTTCGCGCCGCCGCCGTCGCGGGTGACAAGCAGGCGCTCTACAATCTCGGCGCCGCCTACGCCAGCGGCCGCGGGGTGAAGCGCGATTACGGCGAGGCGCTCGCCTGGTTCATCTTGGCGCGGAAGGATAAGGAGCCGCTCCCGGTCGAGATCGACTTGCGCCGGGGCATGAAGGCGGCGCCCGCCTGGATCGCGCGCGGCGAGCGTCGATCTCACGAGATCGCGGACGCGCTGAAGGGGCGGAAGGTCACCGATTTTCTCCCGCCGCCGCTGCATGGTCGCGACATCCCCATCCGCGGCGAGCCTTACGACTCTCTCCGCCCCACCTTGGGGGCCGAGCTCCCTCGCTTGGAGATCAAGTAGAGCTCGATTTCTGCCGCCCGGTGCGGTCGGGCTGGGTGCAGGCCTCCTCGGCGCGTTCGTCTCGCCCGCTCCCGCGTGCCGTCTGCCATTCTAATAATTGGGTGAAGCGCGTGCGCTAGTCGCTCTCCTCCATTGCCGTAAGCGGCCTGAGCCTGTTGGCTGGGCTGCCATGCCCTCGTCCGCTCACTCTGCTGCTGCGCGCGAACCCCTGTTTCACGTGCGCGGGCTCGCTCGCGTGTATGGCGAGGGCACGGCGACAGTGACGGCCCTTGCCGGCGTCGATCTCGATCTTTATGCCGGTGAGTTGATCGTGCTGCTCGGCGCTTCGGGCAGCGGCAAGTCGACGCTGCTCAATCAACTCGGTGGCCTCGACACCCCCTCGCAGGGCACCCTCCTGTATCGCGGGGAAAATCTCGCCGCCTTCGAGGAGGCGGAGCTCACGAATTTCCGACGCGATGCGGTGGGCTTTGTCTTTCAGGCCTACAACCTCATCCCGAGCCTCACTGCGCGGGAGAATGTGGCGCTGATCACCGAGATATGCCGCGATCCCATGCGCCCGGAGGATGCGCTCGCGCTCGTCGATATGGCCGATCGCATGGATCATTTTCCTGCCCAGCTCTCCGGTGGGGAACAACAGCGCGTAGCCATCGCTCGCGCCATCGCCAAGCGCCCCGAGGTGCTTCTCTGCGATGAGCCCACCGGCGCGCTCGATGTACGCACCGGCATGACGGTCCTCGAGGCCATCGAGCGCATCAATCGCGAGCTCGGCACGCTCGCCGTCATCATCACGCACAACGCCATCCTGGCCGACATGGCCGACCGCGTCTTTACCCTGTCCGATGGTCGCATCGTCAACGCGCGGGAAAACAAGCAACGCGCGCCAGTGAGCTCCCTCGCGTGGTGAAGACCAAGTCATGGCAACGGACCCAGAAAGTCACAAGGATCGGGGGCCGCTTGAAAGCGGGCGTGCGCTCAGGGGCGTTCTGCGCGTCGTGAGCTGCAAGCCTCGTTTTTCAGGCCTTTCTGCCGTCGCTCCCGGTCGGAGACTGCCCCGATGAGCCTGCTTGATCGTAAGCTCTTGCGCGACCTCGGTGCGCTGAAGTCCCAGGCCATCGCCGTGGCTCTGGTGATGGCGTGCGGGCTCGCGATGATGGTGATGACGCGGTCGCTGATCCTCTCGCTCACCACGACGCGCGATGCCTACTACGACGAGCACCGTTTTGCGGAGGTGTTTGCGCGGCTGAAGCGTGCGCCCAATTCCGTGCAGGCCGAGCTGGCTTCCATCCCTGGTGTTGCGGCCGTGCAGACGAGCATCGCCATCCAGGTCACGCTTGATCTCCCGGGGCTCGCGGAGCCTGCGGTGGGGCTCGTCAATTCGCTGCCCGAGCGCGGCGAGCAGCAGCTCAACCGGCTCTACCTCCGATCGGGTAAGCTGCCCGCGGCCGCGACCTCGCTCGGCGAGCTCGCCGTCGGCGAGGCCTTTGCCGATGCCCACCAGCTCAAGCCCGGCGCCGAGATCTCGGCCGTGCTCAATGGCGCCAAGGAGCGCTTTCGTCTCTCGGGCATCGTACTCTCGCCGGAGTTTGTCTTCGAGGCGCCGCCCAACTCCGCCTTGCCCGACAACAAGACGTACGGCGTCTTCTGGATGCCCTACAAGGAGCTCGCGACCGCGTTTCAAATGTACGGTGCGTTCAACTCCGTGGCGCTCACGCTCGCTCCGGGCGCGTCGGAGCGCGCGGTGATTTCAGCGGTCGATCGGGTGCTCGCGCCCTACGGCTGCCGCGGCGCGTATGGGCGCATCGATCACCCGTCCAATCGCCGTGTCGACGACGAGATCCGCGTGCTGCAGGGGCTCTCCGTCGCCTTTCCCTTGGTGTTCCTCGGGGTGGCGGCGTTCATGACCAATTCCATCATGAGCCGGCAGATCGCGCTCCAACGGGAGCAGATCGCAATGCTCAAGGCGTGTGGTTTTGCCAACCGCCAGGTGGGCTGGCACTATTTCAAGTTCTCGCTCGCGATTGTCGTGGTGGGCGTGGCTTTCGGCGCGGTCGGCGGCGTGCTGCTCGGGCACCGGCTCGTGGGGATGTATCACCTTTTCTTCCGGTTTCCGGTGCTGGAGTTTATCCTCGATACGCGCGTGCTTCTCGCCGCGGTGGCGGTGTCCGCGCTCGCCGCCTTTGTCGGTGTGGCGGGCGCGGTGCGCCGCGCGGTGCAGCTGCCCCCCGCCGAGGCGATGCGGCCGGAGGCGCCCGCGAGTTTCCGCCCCGCGCTTGTGGAGCGGTTGGGCATCGCGCGCTGGTTTAGCGCGTCGTTTCGCATGGCGCTGCGCAATATCCAGCGGCGGCCGATCCGTAGCGGGCTCACTTGCTTCGCGCTCTCGCTTGCCACCGCCATCCTCATCGTGCCCAATTCATTTCGCGACGGCGTCGCGTACGTCATCGATTTTCAGTGGGACATTGTGCAGCGGCAGACGGTTACGCTTTCGCTCGTCGAGCCCGGGCCCTCGCGCGCACTGTCTGATTTCAAGCACATGCCCGGCGTGATATGGGCGGAGCCTTACCGCTTTGTGCCGGTGGAGCTGCGCGCCGGGCCGATCGTGCGACGGCTCGCAGTGCAGGGTCTGCCCTCCGCAGGCACATTGAGCCGCGTGATCGATGGCACGCCGCAGCAGCTCACGCTGCCGGATCGTGGCATCGTGATGTCGGCCAAGCTCGCCGATGTCCTCCAGGTGCGGCCCGGCGAGGAGATCGTCGTGCGTACGCTCGAGGGCCGCGAGCGGGAGATTCGTGTGCCGGTCGCGGGGCTCGCGGAGGACTTCGCCGGCATGGCTGCCTACATGGAGCTGCACGCACTCAATCGCCTGCTCCTCGAGGGCGACACGATCAGTGGCGCGCATGTGGTCGTGGATAAGAGCCGCTGGCGCGAGTTTCTCCGCGCGGTGAAGGAGACGCCCATGATCGGCGGCTGCATCATCAAGGATTCCCTGCGCGAGGGGTTTCGCAAGACTACTGCCGAGAGCATCGGGCTGCTCCAGAAGATCTACATGTTTTTCGCGACCGTCGTCGCGTTTGGCATCATCTACAATAGCGCGCGCATCTCCCTCTCGGAGCGCGCGCGTGAGCTCGCAACGTTGCGCGTGCTCGGCTTCAGTCGCGGCGAGGTAGGCGCGGTGCTCGTCGGCGAGCTCGTGCTGCTTACCGCCGTGGCGCTGCCGATCGGGCTCGTGATCGGCTCCGGCTTCGCGCGCGGGATCCTGAGCGCGGTCAATACCGAGACCGTCCGGCTTCCGCTTGTTCTCACGCCGTCCAATTATGCCTTTGCCGTCCTGGTCGTCTCGCTCGCGTCGGCGGCTTCCGCGCTCTTTGCCGCACGCAAGGTGGCCTCGATCAATCTCGTGAGCGCCCTCAAGGCGCTCGACTGAGCGTAACAGGAACTAGGTATCCACCCGAATGAACACGATGCAGAAACACGCGATGCAGGTGGCCAGGCGCTTCAGGCGTGCCTGTGGTCAGACGTGTGAATTCGTGGTTCTCTCCTCTGAAGAAATTTCCCGATGAAACCCGCTCCCGCCCCCTCTCCTGCGAATCGCAAGCCGCGCTCCTCTGCGTGGCGCCGCCGCCTCCCCTGGCTCGGCGGGGCCCTGCTCGTCGCGGCCATCGTCTGGGGCCTGTGGCCGCAGCCTCAGCCGGTGGAAAGTACGACCGTCGTGCGCGGCCCGATGATCGTCACCGTCGACGAGGAGGGCATGACGCGGCTCAAGCGCCGCTACACTATCTCCGCTCCCGTGGGCGGCCAGTTGCGTCGCATCGACTGGAAGCCGGGCGCGGAGGTGGAGGCCGGCAAGACGCCCCTCGCAGTCATCGAGGCCAGCGATTCCGATTTTCTCGATGCCCGCTCGCAGGCTCAGGCGGAGGCTCGGGTGCGGGCTGCCGAGGCGGCTCGCGAGGCGGCTGCCGCCCAGCGCCAGCGCGCGGAGGCGGCGCAGACCATGTTTGCGACCGACTTTGAGCGCGTGAAGCGCCTGCGGTCCGACAATGTCTCCTCCGCGCAGGAGTACGATGTCGCGCAGATGCGAGCCGCCACCGCCGAGCAGGATCTGCGGGCGGCGGAGTTTGGCCTGCGCGTTGCGGAGTATGAGCTGCAGCAGGCGCGCGTCGTCGTTTCCCGCGGGGTGACGGCTCAGGGTGGCGGCAAGGTGGAGCCGCTGACGCTCACTTCGCCCGTGAGCGGCAAGATTCTTCGGGTGTTTCAGGAGAGCGCCCGCGTCGTGCCTGCGGGCTTCGCGCTCATGGAGATTGGCGACCCTACCGATTTAGAGGTGCGTATCGAGGTGTTGTCGCGCGATGGCGTGGCGATCGTCCCTGGTGCAAAGGTGCTGCTCGAGCAGTGGGGCGGCGCGCAGCCGCTGGCCGCACGCATCCGCCTCGTCGAGCCCTCGGCCTTCACCAAGATCTCGGCGCTCGGCGTCGAGGAGCAGCGCGTTTACGCCATCGCCGACTTCGTCGATCCGGTGGAGCGCCGCCCCACCCTGGGCGACAGCTACCGGGTCGAGGCGCGCATCGTCGTATGGGAAAATTACGCCGCCTTGCGCGCTCCGGCCGGGGCTCTCTTCCAGCGGGGCGGCGCGTGGCAGACGTTTGTAGTCGAGGGCGGCCGCGCCCACCTGCGCACGGTGCGCGTGGGGCGCAGCAATGGCGTGGAGACGGAGATCCTCGACGGCCTCGCCGAGCAGGATCGCGTGGTCGTTTATCCAGGGGACAAGGTCCGCGACGGCGCGCGGGTGAAAGCGCTGGATGTAGGCCGCCGCTGAAACCTCTGCCTGATGGAAACACTGCGCCTCCATCCCGCAGCACCCGCTTCTGCCTGCGTTTGACTTGAGCCGTCCGGCGTCGGAGCGTCCGCCACGACCATGCCGCGCCCTCTCGATACCATCGCCGCCCTCGCCACGCCCGCGGGCGTCTCCGCCATCGCGGTATTGCGTATCAGCGGATCGGATACGCAGGCTGTCGCGGCCGCGCTTTGCGGCCAGCCTCCCGAGCCGCGTAGGGTGGTGCATCTCGATTATCGCGGGATGGATGGCCGGCTGATCGACGATGTGCTCGTGACCTTTTTTAAGGGCCCGCACTCCTACACCGGCGAGGATTCGCTGGAGGTCTCGACGCACGGCAATCCCTTCATCGCGCAAAAAGTCCTTGAGGATCTCTTGGCCCGCGGTTGCCGACCGGCTGAGCCCGGTGAGTTCACGCAGCGAGCCTTTCTCAATGGCCGGATGGACCTCAGCCAGGCCGAGGCCGTGATGGATTTGATCCATGCGCGTAGCGAGCGCGCGCTCGCCGCCGCCAATGCCCAACTCCGGGGCGCGCTCGGTCGGCGGATGGAGGAACTCATCGCGACCCTGCTCAATACCCTCGCGCGCATAGAGGCCTACATCGACTTTCCCGATGAAGATCTGCCACCCGAAGATCGGGCGATCGTTACGCAACAGTGTGGTGATATATCGTTATCCATCAATGAGTTGATGGCTACTTCTCGCTACGGCGAGATGCTACGCGATGGTGTGAAAACCGTGATTGTGGGCGCGCCCAATGCCGGAAAAAGCAGTCTGCTCAACGCCTTGGTGGGCCGCGAGCGTGCTTTGGTGAGTCCCGAGCCTGGCACTACGCGCGATTTCATCGAAGAGCGCCTCGTGGTCGGGCCGCATTGCCTGCGCTTGATCGACACTGCCGGCCTCAATCCCTCCCCTGCCCCGCTCGAGCGTCTCGGCATGGCAAAGACTCTCGAGCGCGCTGCGGAGGCGGATCTCTTTTTGGTGGTCCTCGACGCCAGTCAGCCCCGCTCCCCTGCCCTTCCTGAGGCGATCTTGGCCTCGCTCACCCCTGCCAACGCATTGGTGGTGCTGAATAAGTCCGATCTTCCCGCCGCGCTCCCTCCCCTCCCCTCGTTGTCGGCCGTGCCTGCGTTAAACGTCTCCGCCTTGACGGGGGCCGGCTTGCCTGAGCTGCGGGCGGCCATCGCTGCCCGGGCGGATGCATTTGCTGGCATCGCCAGCGACGGGGTGGCGATCAATGCCCGCCACGCCCACGCCCTCGCCCTGGCTCGGGAGGGTCTGCGCGAGGCCTTGGCCAAACTTCAGTCCGCTGGGCCGGTCGAGCTGGTCGCGAGCGACTTGCGCTCGGTGCTCGCCGCCTTCGGCGAAATCACGGGCCGGATCGACAACGAGCGGATGCTCGACCAGCTCTTCGCGACGTTCTGCATCGGGAAATAGCGCGCTTGCGGCGACCCCGGCGGCGCGATTGGTTAACCCCTCTCCGCTCCGCCATGTTTCACGACGGGAAAGTCTACGATGTCATTGTCTGCGGCGCCGGCCATGCCGGCGTCGAAGCTGCGCTGGCCGCCGCCCGCATGGGTGCCTCGACGCTCATGCTCACCGGCAATATCGATACCATCGCCCAGATGAGCTGCAACCCCGCCATCGGCGGCCAGGCCAAGGGCCAGATGGTGCGCGAGATCGACGCCTTGGGTGGCGAGATGGCACTCAACACTGATGTCACCGGCATCCAGTTCCGCCTGCTCAATGAGTCCAAGGGGCCGGCCGTACAGTCGCCCCGCGCCCAGTGCGACAAGAAAGCCTACCAGTTCCGTCTCAAGCATACGCTCGAGCTGCAGGCCAATTTGGATGTTTTTCAGGCTACCGTGACGGGGCTGATCTTCGAGGCCGGCCGGGTCGTCGGTTGCCGCACCAATCTCGATATTGAGTTTCGCGGCCAAGCCGTCGTGGTCACCACTGGCACCTTTCTGCGCGGCCTCATGCATATCGGTCAGAACAAAAACGAAGGGGGCAGGCTAGGGGACTTTAGCGCCAAGACTCTCTCGGCGAGCTTCCTTGAGGCGGGTATCGAGCTTCGCCGCCTCAAGACCGGTACGCCCCCGCGTTTGCTCGGGCGGAGCATCGATTTCACCAAGATGGAGGAGCAGAAGGGCGACCCACAGCCGACCTTCTTTGCGTTCCACGACACTCGGGAGCAGGCGGATTTGTTCCACGTGGAACAATCCGGCGAGCGCCGCTTAGGATGGCAGCCCGGTTGTGAACAAGTTTCGTGTTGGATGACCTACACCACCGCAGAGACGGCCGCCATCGTTCGCGACAACCTTCACAAGTCGGCCATGTACTCAGGAGAGATAGAGGGCGTAGGGCCAAGATATTGCCCAAGTATTGAGGATAAGTTTGTGCGGTTTGCGGATAAGCCGCGGCACCTGCTTTTCCTCGAGCCAGAGGGTAGGGCGACCAACGAATTTTATGTGAATGGCTTGTCAACAAGTCTGCCTTACGACGTGCAGCTCCGCATGGTGCGTAGTGTGCCGGGATTGGAGAATGTCCACCTGCTGCGCCCGGCCTACGCGGTGGAGTATGACTTTGCGCCGCCCACCCAGCTCTACCCATCTCTCGAGTCCAAGAAGGTCGAAAATCTGTTCTTCGCCGGCCAGATCAATGGTACCTCAGGCTACGAAGAGGCCGCCGCGCAGGGCCTCTTGGCGGGCGTAAATGCGGTGGAGAAGGTCAGGGGGAGGGCACCCCTCGTGCTCAAGCGCCACGAGGCCTACATAGGCGTGCTCATCGACGATCTCGTCACCAAGGGCACCAATGAGCCGTACCGCATGTTTACCAGCCGCGCGGAGCACCGGCTGCTCTTTAATCACGGCAGCGCCGAGTTCCGCCTGTTGCACCATGCCCGCGAGCACGGCTTGATTTCCGCCGCCCGCGCCGCCCGCATCGAGGCCAAGCGCGCCGATCTCCTGCGGTGGATCTCCCGCTTGGAAACCACGCGACTTGAGGGCCAGCAGGGGACTTGCGCGGAGGCTATTCGCCGCGACCGCCAGGCAGCCCGTTTGCCGGAAGACTTTGCTACGCTGCCACCTGGCCTCCGCGATGAGGTGCTCTATCGCGTCGCTTACCAGGGTTATCTGGCTCGCGAGGAGCGCCAAGTCGAGAAGCTCGCGCAGATCGACAATGTACGCATCCCGGCCGATATTAACTACCAAACCCTTCGCGGCTTGCGCAAAGAAAGCGCCGTAAAGTTGGCCGAAATCCGCCCGCAGACGCTGGGCCAGGCCAGCCGCATCAGCGGCGTAAACCCGGCTGATATCAGTGTCTTGCTGATCTGGATCGAGGCCGGGCGAGGGCAGGGGAGGGGGGCCGTCGCTTCCCAAGGAGACTCTCATGAATAAGGACGCCCACCACGCGGAGCAGCCCGACGGGGAGGCCTTCCCCGACGCCCTCCCAGCCATCCCCGAGGCCCGCCTCGCCGTGCTCACTGAGCGCCGCGACGATGTGCGCCGGCAGCTCGCGGCCATCCTTCCGCCGGGCGAGTCCCGCTTTCTTTGGGAGGTAGGCTGCGGCCATGGCCACTTCCTCACGGCCTACGCCCAGGCACATCCCGAGAAGATCTGCGTCGGCGTCGATATCGCCAGCGATCGCATCGCGCGCGCGACCAAGAAACGTGACCGCGCCCAGCTCGCCAACCTCAGCTTCATCCGCACCGAGGCCCGTCTGTTTCTTGAGGCCGTGCCGCCGCAGGCCCGTATCGGCGAGGTCTTCATCCTCTTTCCCGATCCCTGGCCAAAGTCGCGTCATCACAAACACCGCGTGCTGCAACTGGAATTCCTTGCCGAGGTTGCCGCAAAGGCGCTGCCCGACTGCCGCCTCTACTTTCGCACCGACTATCACCCCTACTTTCTCGATGCCGAAGCCACCGCTCGCCAGTCCTCGCACTGGCAAGTGGTCGAGGCCCCTTGGCCGTTTGAGTACGAGACCGTTTTTCAAAGCCGCGCCGAGCGGCATTACTCATTCACCGCCCTTCGCCGCTGATTTAAGCCAAAAATGGGCAAAAATAGCCCCAGATAGCTTTGGGGGGTTCATCGTCACAAACATCTGTAGATAATATACTTAGCTTGAGTCTTAGCCACGCCATCTAGGCTTCTATAGCTCCATATTTGACGCCTCGCTGGCCCATGGCCCGGAAAAACGCCGTTCACCGCAGCTCCGTTTTTCGCGCGATCATTAGCCGACTCTACCGAAAACGCAGGCGCGGCTAATTGTAAGCGAGAGGTCGTTCACCCCTTAATTTCAGCCGTTGACGCAGGGTAGGGTGGCGGTTTCTAGTCACCGCTTCTCTTTTCTTGTTAATACACCGCGCGCGTATGTCCCGAGTCACACAGCTCGTCACTTTCCTCCTCTTCCTCGCTTTCGGCGTTTCGCCGGCGGCGGCCGAGGGCGTCGCCCCCAAGGCGGTGGAGATCATCCCCGGGATTCCGATCACCAACTCCATGCTCACGGGTTGGATTGTTTCGCTGCTGCTGGTGACGCTCGTCCTCTGGCTCATCGGCAAACCCTCGATCATCCCGTCCAAGGGCCAGGCGGTCGTCGAGTCGCTCATTGAGGGACTGCGCGGTATCTTCGAGCCCATCGTCGGCAAGGCTGCTTTTCCGTCCGCGTTTCCGCTGCTGATCACGTTCTTCATCTTCATCCTTTTCCACAACTGGATGGGCCTCTTGCCTGGCGTCGGCACCATGGGCTGGGGCTACGAAGTCGACGGACATTTCCACCTTACGCGCCCACTCATCCGCCCGCACAACGCGGATTTCAATAGCACCATCGCGCTCGCCCTCATCTCCTTCGGCGCGTGGGCCATCATCGTCTTCAAGATCGCCGGCCCCGGTCTCCTCTTTAAAGATCTCTTCGGCAACAAGGCGGAAAAAGCTGAGACGCCCGGCTGGCTCTACCCGATCCTCTCGCTCGTGTTTCTCGTCGTCGGTCTCATCGAGGTCTTCTCGATCGCTCTCCGGCCCTTCACTCTCTCCGTCCGCCTCTTCGGCAATGTCTTCGGCGGTGAAAATCTGCTCCACGGTACGGGCTTCATCTTCGTGTTCTATTTCATGGAGCTGCTGGTCGGCATCATCCAGGCGCTCGTCTTCACGCTACTCACATCTGTGTACATCGGCCTCATCTGCAATCACGAGGGCGGCGACC
>CAYZPV010000065.1:0-35104 GCA_964480585.1 uncultured Opitutus sp.
CGCGCTATTCCGCTCCTCCCCGCCCTTATACTCCCGGTTTTTCTTCTCCCCCGTCGGAAAGCCTCCCCTAGTCCCATTCTCGCCTCTGGGCCGCTAGGAGCAAAGTGCCCGTTTATCTCCCGGCCCGCCTTTTCGGACGAGTTGGCGCACCGTTCCGCGTGCTCGCGCCCCACTGGTGCGTGCGAAGTGCATTACTTACCCCAGCCCGATGTAGGTGCCCACCTACTATGTCGGCGCGCGGCAGGACCGTAGGATTTCTCCAACGAGCGTCTCTCGATCCATTTCCTCAATACCTTGCCAATGAACGGTCACAACGGTCCCTCGGGTAACTACCCTGATGCTGATGGTCTAGCCGGCGCGAATCGCGACTACGATCGCGGTCGCGGCGGTCCCACGTCACGCCGCCGCAGCGCGGCCACCGGCACCCCCCACTCCGTCACCCCCCTTCGTCCGACCAAGGCGCCCCTCTTCGCTTTGGATGCCGCGTCGATCCTCCGCCCTGCCAGCCGCCGCTGGTACTGGCTCGTGCTGGGCGTCGCTGCCGGCATCGTTGGCGGCTGGATGCTCGGCAAGAAGCTCTGGAGCGCCACCTACTCCGCCTCCGCCCAGCTCGTACGCTATGAGGCCCAGGTCACCGGCGATGCCTATCGCCCGCAACTTATCCGCGGTGAGACGCTCCTCGGTGTTTCCAAGTCCCCCGAGGTCCTGCGCAAGGCCGTTGAAAATTCGAAAATGCCCGAGCACCTCCTCGGCGGCGTCAATGCCGCCTTCGAGCGTCAGAGCGACATCGTCAATGTCCACGCCGTGGCCAAGACTCCCGAGGCCGCCATCGCCCTCGCCAATGGCTACACCGAGGCCTTCATTGGCTGGACGCAGGAAAATCAGCGTCAAGAGGCCACGGTCGCCGATAAGAACAATCGTCAATACCTCGCCGACAACGAGGCCGATCTCGCCGCCGCCCGCAAGCTCCTGCCCAGCGGCGTGCAGGCCTCCAGCCTCGTCACCACCACGACGCCCGCTCCCTCCGCCGATGGTGCCAGCGCTCCTGTTACCCTCTCCGCCCGCCGCCTCGAGCAGATCCAGAAGGCCGAGGAAGAGCTCGCCGAGGCGCTCGTGCAGTACACCGAAAATCACCCCGATGTGAAGACCAAGCGCATGCGCGTCGCGCAGCTCCGGGCTGGCCTCCCCGAGGATTGGTCGTACGAGGGTGCCCTCGCCGCAGCCCGCGCGCGCGTCGGCGCGTCCGGCGGCGATGCCTCGTCGTCCGACCCCGCGGTCGCGCTCGCGCCCACCGGCCCCAGCCGCGAGGAGGCCGAGATCGCCCTCGTCAATGTGCGCACCTTCGAGCTTCTGAAAAATCAGCTCATCGCGCGCCAGCGGACCATCGAGATCTTCAAGAATAATCCCCCGGGCAATTTCCGCGTCATTCAGCCCGCCTCGTCCAGCACCGTTGGCCGCCAGAGCCCCACCATGAAGATCGGCGTGCTCTCCGCCTTCTTCGGCATGGTCGGTCTCTTCCTTGCCATCGCCGCCGCCCTCGGTCGCGAGCTGCTCGATTCTCGCCTCAAGACGGAAGACGACGTCGCTCGTGTCACCCGCCTCCCCATCATCGCCACCCTCGGCGATGTAAAGAAGATGTCCCAGGAGGAGCGCGACGACTGGGCCTTCCGCACGTGGATCTCCCTCCAAAACCGCCTCGCCTACTCGCCCAATCACGGCCTCATCTGCGGCTTCACTTCGTCCAACGAGGGCGAGGGTCGCAGCACCTGGATTGGCCTGCTCGCCGGTGCGGCGCGCAAGTACGGCTTCCGCGTCCTCACCATCGCCACACGTAGCGCCGAGGGCGTGGCCTCCGCCGAGGAGCTTGAGAAACAAGTCGCTCAGGAGGCTGAGCTTGCCGGTGCCGCCCGCACCAGCGAAGCCCGCGTGGCGGCCGTGAATGGCCACAAGCACGAGGGCGGCGTCACCGCCGTCGCCGAGCCCGGCACCGGTCGCACGTCCACGATGCTCACGCATCCCGATGAGTTCGGCGCGGCCTCCCGCTCCTTCGGCACCAACTCCGATTTCACCGCTCTCACCGCCAGCGCGCTGTTCACGCCCGCCGTCGTCACCGAGAAGCTCACCGGCCCCGAGAGTGATCCGCTCGTCCACATACCCCTCCCCGGTTGGACGTGGAATCTCGAGCGCCGCAAGCAATGGCAGGGCGCCCTCAACGTCTGGCGCAAGATCGACAACGTCGTGATCCTCGTCGAGCTGCCCCCCGCTTCCATGCCCGAATCCGTCCTCCTCGCCTCCAATCTCCCCAACCTCGTCTGGGTCGCCGAGAGCGGCAAATCCGAGGCCGCCACCACGCGCGCCCAGCTCGAGACGCTCCGCAACGCGCGCTGCAATATCGTCGGTGCCGTCATCAATCGCGCGCTCAAGCCCGTCGCCGAGGGCAAGTTCTCCCGCTGGGTCGCCACGTTCGCCACCCTCGCCGCGCTGCACCTCGCGGGCGGCCTCGAGAGCACTGCCTTTGCCCAGGCTGCCGCACCCGCGCCCGCCGCTTCGCCCGAGGCTTCGGGCCCCGCCGCGTTCAGCGTCTCCAGCCCTGCTCAGCGCGCCAAGTGGCAGCAGAAGCTCACCCTCGGCCCCGGCGATGTTCTCAGCTTCAATCTCTTCGGCAACCCCGAGGCCCTTCGTCAGGATGTGCGCATCGGGCCCGATGGCCGCGTCAGCTACCTCGAGGCGCAAGGCGTCCGCGCCGCGGGCCTCACTGTCGACGAGTTCCGCGAGGAGATGAACAAGGAGCTCTCCAAGTACCGTCGTGCTCCTCAGGTTTTCGTCGTTCCTGTATCGTATAATAGCAAAAAGTATTTCGTCCTCGGCCGCGTCGCCCAGCGCGGTGCCTTTCCTCTGGATCGACCCCTCACCCTCGTCGAGGCCGTCGCCCGCGCCGGCGGCCTTGAGACCGGCATGGCGGCCGATCGCAGCCTCGTTGAGCTTGCCGATCTCTCCCGCAGCTTCATCGCCCGCGACAACAAGCGCCTGCCCGTCAATTTCGAAAAACTCTTCCTCGAGGGCGATCTCTCTCAAAACATTCCCCTCGAGCCCAACGACTATATCTACTTCCCCGGCGGCAGTGAGAAGGAGGTCTTCGTGCTCGGCGCCGTCCGCCTCCCCGGCGCGCACACCTACCACACGTCCATCGGCGTGATCGGCGCCATCGCCGGCCGCGGCGGCTTCAATGAGCGCGCCTGGCAGTCCAAGCTCCTCGTCATCCGCGGCGGCCTCGGCCGCCCCGAGACCATCGAGATCGATGCCTTCGATGTCCTCTCCGGCAAGAAGCCCGATATCCAGCTCAAGCCGCGCGATATCGTCTACGTCGCCGATCGCCCCTGGATCTACGCCGAGCAACTCCTCGATGCTGCCGCCGATGCCTTCGTCACCGCCGCTGTCGTCACGTGGACCGGCGAAAAGGTCACCCGCGAATAACCCCCCGCTCTTTCTTTTTCGTACGATCCCTCGTATCACGATATGAACTCTTCCCTGCCTCGCGTCGCGCTCGTGGCCGGCCTCGCCGCCGCCGTGTTCTCCGCTGGTTGTCAGTCGATCCCCGCCCGCCGGGTCGGCAAGAATCCGCCCACGACGCTCCCCGCCTCCGCCTCCTTCACGCCGCAAGCCGTCTCCACGCTCCCGGCCCTCGATCCTGCGCTCCTCCAGCGCCCCGAGGCCGAGTACCGCCTCGGGCCGGGCGACGTCCTCGATATCGAGATTGTCGGCGATCTGTCCACCCGCGTCCGCACCGTCGTCGGCCCCGATGGCAAGATCTACTTCAATATGCTTCCCGGCATCGATGTCTGGGGCATGACGCTCGGCGAGGCCCGCTCCCGCATGGTTCAGGAGATGAAGCGCTTCATCCGGGAGGAGCAGCCCATCTCCCTTTCCCTCGCCACCGCCGAAAGCCAGAAGGTCTGGGTCCTCGGCCGGCTCAACAAGCCGGGCGCGTATTCGCTCTCCGGCCCCATGACGCTCCTCGAGGCCATCGCCTCCGCCGGCGGTCCCGCTCCCGCCACCGCCTTTGCCACCCGTACCGGCGGCACCATGAGCATGGCCGCTTCCTCCGCCGCCACCGATGAGGCCGGCGATCTCGGCCGCGCCTTCGTGCTGCGCGATGGCAAGCTCCTCCGCGTCAACTTCGAGGCGCTCCTCCGCGAGGGCGATCTCTCGCAGAATATCTACCTCCAGCCCGGCGATTTCGTCTACCTGCCTTCGTCCACCGTCGGCAGTGTGCACGTGCTCGGCGCGGTCAATACTCCGCGCGCGGTTGAGTTCACCAACCGTCTTTCCCTCCTCCAAGCCGTAGCCCAGGCCGGCGGCACGCTCATCCGCGAGTCCTATCCGTCGGAAGTCGCCGTCGTCCGCGGCTCGCTCACCGAGCCCAAGGTCGCCATCATCAACATGCTCGATATCCTCGATGGCAAGGCGCCCGATATCATGCTCGAGCCGCAGGATATCGTGTACGTCCCGCACTCCCCTTACCGCGTGCTCACTCGCTACGTCGATACCATCCTCACCACCTTCGTGCGCGTCATCGGCATCAACGAGGGCGCTCGCGCCGTCAGCGATCAGGGTGCTCGGGCGGGCGTGAATGTGCCCATCGGCGGCCTGTAAGCCTCCCCTGGATTTTCCACCCACCGCCGCGGCGGGCTCCGGCCCCCGCGGCGTTTTTTTTGCGGGATCCACCTACCCCGCTCTCCGGGAACTCATCAGCCTCGGCGAGGTACATGGCAGCACCAGCGCTCCGTCTCCCTCCGTCGCCTATCTATGTCTCTCCTACCCTCCCCCGCGCGCCGCGTCGCTGCGCTCGCGCTTCTGCTCGCCGGCCCCCTCGCTCGAGCCGCCGACCAGACTTGGACATTTGCCGTGCAGGCTAGCGCCACTGTCGCAGTCGACCCTGCGCAGATCGAGTTATCCTGGCCCACGGATGCCTTTCCCATCCGCGAGTACACCGTCCATCGCAAGGCGCCTGGCGATGCCACCTGGGGCGAGGGCATCACCCTGCCCGGCAATGCGACCTCCTACCTCGACCGGGAAGTCACCCTGGGCAACCGCTACGAATACCAGATCGTCAAGCACGCCGAGGCTTACACCGGCTACGGCTACATCGCCGTGGGCGTAAATGCCTCGCTAGTCGATACGCGCGGGCGGGTTGTGCTTCTCGTTGAAAGCTCCCTTGCCGCCCCCCTCGCGCCTGAGCTCGCCCGCTTCCAGAGCGACCTCGCAGGCGATGGCTGGACGGTGCTCCGTCATGATGTCTCGCGCGATGCCTCCCCCGCCGATGCCAAGGCGCTCATCAAGGCCCACTATACCGCCGACCCGCGCAACACGCAGGCCGTAATCCTGCTCGGCCGCATCCCGATCGCCAAGGCCGGTAACCTCAATGTCGACGGCCATGGCGCGCGCCCCATGCCCGCCGACGTCTTCTACGGTGAGATGGATGGCGACTGGCCCGATGCCGATGGCGACGGCGTGTATGATCCGAGCCAGATTCCTTCCTCGCTCGAGCTTCAGGTGGGTCGCATCGACTTCGCCGATCTGCCGGGTCGGTATTCGCCGATCCGATACGGCGACGAGATTGAGCTCACCCGCCGCTACCTGGATAAGAACCACGCCTACCGCCACGCCCGCGTGCGCCCGCCGCTCAAGGCACTCATCGGCGGCCTCAACGACGCGCGCGGCCAGGCCTATGCTGCCACCGCCTTTCGTAATTTCTCCGCCCTCGCCGGCAACAACCAGATCACGATCGTGGATACCGAGATATCCACGCCGGCGGAGAATCGCTGGCTCGCCCGCATCACCCGCGACGAGTACCTGTGGGCTTTCGGCGCGGGCGCAGGCAGCGATTTCACCATCGGCAGCCTCGGCGAGCACGGCATCTACAACGACCTGTGGGCGAGCGATCTCATTGAGCGCAAGGCCAAGGTCACCTTCTACCTGATGTTCGGCAGCTGGATGTCGGATTGGAGCAAGTCCGACAATATCCTGCGCACCGCCCTCGCCGCCCCCGATCGCGGCCTCGCCGCCGCCTGGACGGGTCGGCCTCATCATTTTTACCACCACATGGGTGTGGGCGAGACGATCGGCTACGGCATCCGGCTCACGCAGAACAACGAGGGCCTGTACAGCAACCAGGTGCAGCGCCAGCTCCGCGGCGTCCATATCGCGCTCCTCGGCGATCCCACCCTGCGCCTCTACGCCGTCGCCCCGCCCAAGGTCGTCACGCTCGCCACCGAGGGCGGTGCCAATGTGATTTCGTGGCAGGGCTCCGAGGATACCGTCTTTGGCTATCACGTTTATCGCGCGACCGATCCCGCGGGGCCCTTCGCCCGGCTCACGCCCACGCTCGTGGGCGACGGGCGCTTCGTCGACAGCGCGCCGCCCGCGGGCGCGATCTACCAGGTGCGCGCCGTCACGCTCTCGCTTGGGCCGAGCGGCAGTTTCTACAACGCCAGCCAGGGCGTTTACGCCGTGGCGGGCAGCGCGCAGGCAAATACCGGTGGCGACGGGAGTGTCCCTGCCTCGCCCGTGGCCGGAGGGAGCGAGTCGCCGGGGGATTTTGTCTGGATAGAGGATGATCTGCCCACGGGCGCAAAAGGCCATGCCGAGCGCGATAGCTGGACGTGGGTTTCCACACCCGGCTCGTACTCCGGCATGCTCTCGCACCAGGCCGAGAATGCGCCGGGCCGGCATCATCACTATTTCTCGGAGGCCGCGCCGCTGACGCTGCGCTCGGGCGATTTTCTCTACACCTATGTCTATCTCGATCCCGCCAATCCGCCGCGCACGCTGATGCTTACCTGGCTCGCCGGCGACTGGGAGCACCGCGCGTACTGGGGCGAGGATACGCTCACTGAGGAAGGCACGAATGGCACCGCCAGCCGCCGCCGCCTCGGCGACCTGCCGCCTGGAGGGCAGTGGGTGCGCCTCGAAATCCCCGTCGCAAGCGTGGGTCTCGAAAACACCACGGTGACCGGCATGGGTTTCACGCTCTACGACGGCCGCGTGTGGTGGGATCGCACCGGGCGCACTCGGCCTTAAGGGATGGACGTTCCAGCAGTCCCTCCCACCGGAGGCCAAGCGGGGTTGACAGGCCAGTCCACCGCTTTACAGGTGTATCCATGAAAACCCAACGATGGCTCACGGCTTTCCTTGCGACCACGTGCGCGATCGGGTTTTCTGGCTGCCACTCAGTGCAAGAGGCCAATCCCCTCACGAAGACAACTACCCCGCTCAAAGAGCGCCAGCACTACGAACTCACCCCCGAGCAGCGCGACCAGCAGTATCAGAGGCAGGTGAATCAGAACTCAGTGGAAGGGTACCGCACGAAGTAAGGAGGCGTGACGGGCCTGGCGCGCCGATAGAAAGCCGACGAAGGCCTGGAGGCGAGTCCCCCAAGGTGCTCCGCATCTCACCGCAACCGAAATACGAGTGCGGTCTTCGAAAAAATCGATAGGATTTGACGGTGACTGCTGCGTCGTTCTGAGTGCTCGCGGAAAAATTCACTTCGGTTCCCAGCCGCAATGCCCCAGCCACCCCCCGCCGACCAAGTCTCGCTCCTTTTGTTGGACGAGTGTTTCGTGCAGGCGGATGAGCGGTTTGTCGAGACGCTGCGGCGGGTGGAGTCGCCCAAGTTCCTCGCGGGGCTGGCGGAGCGGTGGAAAAAGGATGCTCGGCCATGGGCGCGAGCGCAGTTGCTCGCGTATCTCGAGCAACCGCTCGATGTGCCAGGGCATCAGCCGCTGGTGAAGCGGCTCTACAAGGAGGCGGAGGCAAAGGCCGACCACGAGGTGGTGGCGGCGTTTCTCGTGGCCTTCGATACGCTTGTGCGTCGTACACGTCGGAAGACCTGGCGATACGACCTTGGGGCGCGCAGCGGGTATGAGGTGGAGTATCTCGCCACCCCGCGCGACGTGCTACCACGGGAGCCCAGAAGCTCCTTCTTCCGACCGGATGGCTCGCGCGTCACGGTGGGAGCAAACGGACAGCGCATCCAGCGCGGACGACTTTTCACCTATCGGACGCGCTACTATCTGCGTCGCCGGGCCTGGCGCTATTTCCGGTGGCTGGCGTATCGCTCGCCTGCAGCGTACCCCCAAGCTGTCGCGACGGCTCTGAAGCGGTATCGCGATGCGGATCTGGCGACGGGCGAAAACATCCTCGATAGCTGGGCGCTGCTGCACATCTGCTTCGAAGGGAGCGACGCCTTGGAGTTCACGCCTGTACACGTCCGGCTGAAGGAGGGACGCGCCCTGGCGGAGTTGCATGCGGCACCACGCTTCGCGGAGGCATGGACAACGCCGGAGGGGGCGCGACTTCTGCTCGATCTGGTCGCACAGGGGCAAGCCCAACTCGTGCGCCTATGGGCCATCGAGCTCTTTCGCACGGTGCAGGCAAAAGTCTCGATCGAAATGGGCACGGATCAGATTCGCGCGCTGCTCGACCATGACGACGAGCGGGTGCAGCAATTTGGCGCGGCGCTGTTCGAGTCGATGCCGGGAATCGAGAAGCTCCCCGTGGCGACGTGGCTGCAGCTGCTGGAGACGAGAAATCTCACGGCGCTCGCGACGCTCACGACGGCTTTCAAGAAGCATGTCACACCCGAGCGGCTGTCGCTCGAGCAATGCATCGCACTAGCGGTGGCGAGGTCCGTGCCCGTGGCTCGACTGGGCCGGGAGCTACTGAGCGCACGCAGGATCACCCCGCAGGAATTGCCCGCGCTGGGAGGGCTGGCCAACGCCCGCTGCGCCAGCGTGGCAGGCGAACTGGCAACCTGGACCCTTTTGCTGGTCGGCACGCGCGAGTGGTACGAAGTAAACGTGGTGTCGCGCTTTTTCGACAGCCTGGTGGTGGAGACGCGAGAGGCGGCGTGGGCCTGGCTGCTTTCAGGCGAGCCAGCCGCGGCGGCCTACAACGATCCCGTGCTGTGGAGCCGGCTGGCGGAAACGCCTTTCGACGAACTCAAGCTAAAGCTCGTCGACCACCTGGCAGTGCGAGTGGATGCGCCCGCGATGTCGGCGGACAAGCTCGCGCCCGTCTGGTGTGCAGTACTGCTCGGCGTACATCGAGGCGGGCGGCAGAAAGTGAAGGCGGTGCACGCGATCGCGGACGCCGTGGCCGCGGCGCCGGAGAGCGTGGAGGAGCTACTGCCGGTGCTGGCCGTTGCCGTGCGCTCGGTGCGCGGGCCCGAGATGAGGGCCGGGCTGGGCGCGGTGATGAGCCTGGTGGCGCGGCGACCGGAGCTAGGCGAGGCGGTTCGCGCGCGGCTGCCAGAGCTGAAGTTTGCCAACCCGGAGGCCGCCGCATGAACGAGAAATTCGCCTACCGCGGCCGGAGCGCGGCCGATGGGCCCCTGCTCCATCTCGCGCCAAACCTGGCGCGGGAGCCCGTGGCCTTCGACGCGGTGCTGAAGCGGCCGGAGCGTTTCCGCGAGGCGATCTCGGCCCTGCACCATGTGGTAATCAGCGACCTGCGGCACAAGAAGCGCGACAAGACCTCATACCTCGAATGGAAGAAGCACGAGGCGGCGCGCGTGCAGACCGTGCGGGCGGACGCCATGAAGCAGGCGCGGGCCGACATCGAGGCCAAGCGCGCCCAGCCGCTGCCGAAAGACCTCGATAAAAAATTCCACTGGGCGTGCAAAACGTATTGGGGCGCGCGCAAGCGCTACGCCGATCATCTGCGCGCGCACGACATGGAGCTGTGGCGGCAGTTGATGCCATGCGACCCCGTGATCACCGTGGCGGATGACGTGGTGTTCTTCGAGTGCTTCTCGGCCGACGAATCGAGCTATGGCTGCCTGACGGTGAAGCGTGAAGAGACGTTTGGGCCAGCCACCGTTTTCCAGCGTGGCACGACCAACGTCGACTACTCGCGGGACCTGTACGACCACTTTCAGTCGCTGCGCTCGTATCGCGAAACCCGTTTCCAGATCGATCCGGCGGGCTTTGACGTGGCGACCGGCGGTGAAGCCGGCTATCGCGAGGAGAAGATCGACCTCCCGGCCGGCTGGCTGCGTGGCTTCATGCAATTGCAGGCGGCGATGGCGTTGCCGATGCGAAAGGCGACGCTCACCCGCGAAGCGGTGTACTCGCTGCTCGCGTGGCTGAAGCGGCATAAGGCGCGCACGAGCCCGCGCGCGCTGCGCTTCGAGCAGGCGCCGGGGCAGCCGTTGACGCTCGTGATCGAGCCGTGGGAGCAAAAGATCCCCGTGCACGGCGGAGCCGTCGACGGGGCATGGCACGAGCCGATCCGGATCTGGGGCCGCCAGCGACTGCTCGCGCTCGCGCGGCTGCTGCCGCTGGTGGACTCGGTGGATGTGTATCTGCTAGGCACCGGATTTCCGAGCTTCTGGGTCGCGAAGATGGGCGACATGCGGCTAACGCTCGGCCTCTCCGGCTGGACGGCCAACGACTGGACCAAGGGCTCCTCGCTCGACCTGCTCGCGCCGCCGACGCCCGCGAGTGCGCTGCAGATCGAAGCGGTCGCGACCTTCCTGAAGGAAAAACGCGCGGCGACGCTGGCTGAGATCGACGCGGCAGGGGCACGCTCGCCCAGCATCACCGCGGCGGCGCTCAACCATCTCGCGCACACCGGGCAGGTGATCCACGATCTCGACGCGGGCGTGTACCGCTGGCGGCAGATCATGTCGCGCGCGCTCGGCGAGGCGGAGCTGGGGCCGGAAAACGAGGAGCTGGCAGCCTCGCGCGAGATCGTGCGAAAAGGCTACGCCACCCTCACGTCGCGCGTCGGCGCGCCCGGCGGCGGAACGATCTATGTCGGGGAGGCGGCGTCGAAGCCCGTCGAGCTGCTGATCGACCCCGATGGGCGGATCAAGCGCGGGCGCTGCCTGTGCGGACATTTTCAGAAGGCCGGGCTGCGGATGGGCCCATGTCGGCACTTGCTGGCGCTGCGCTGGCTGGCCTTCAACCCGACTCCCCCACCCACTCCGCCGGGCGCGCCGAAACCGGCCGCGCCGACCGACTGGTGGTCGCGACTGCTCGCGCAAGCGGGACGGAAAGGAGGCGCGTGAGATAACACTTTGAGAGTGGCGGGCGCGCTCCCGTTGAGACCAACACGCTGCGGCGTTCCGCCGCGGCTGCGTTTGCCTAGCCATGCATCCCCAAGACCGTTGTTCGTTTAGCACCGGCGACACTCACTGCCGTCGGCTAATTCGACCCAAGGGTCCCGCCGGCAGTGAGTGTCGCCGGTGCCTTGGTTAACGGTCTCGGTCCTGAGCGAGTAGTCAACGTGACCGCCCGCCACTCTCTTCTCTCACCGCCGCGAAACGCCGCATGGGACTCTGGGAAAAACTTTTCGGATGGATGAAGCCGTCGCAGCAGCCGCCGGCGGGCTCGGGCGCAGCCGGGCGACAGGCCCAACCCCAGTCGCAGGATCGGCCTTATGCCGCGCCGGGCCTTCCACGGCCAGGCCAGCCCGCGCCGCCCCGCCTGCCGCCGCAGCGGCCGGTGGCGCAGAAGCTCAATCTCGATCCGGGACAGTTCACCCCGCTGCCGGAGAAGGACGTCAAGCAGCAGGCGAAGACTCTGACGTGGAACTGGGCGTCGGTGAACTTTGACCGGCAGGACCAGATCCCGCCGGCGAGCGATCCGCGCGCGGCGCTCATCGATCGCGCGCTGGTCGCGCAGGGCCTCCTCACGCCGGAGCAGCTCGTGGAAATCCACGAGGTCGGCGCGACGATGGCCGAGCTGCGACCAGAGCTGAAAAACCTGCACGTCATCGCGCAAAACGCCGTGGCCGCCGATGCGGCGGAGCGCGCCGCCCGGCGGGCGCAGAAGAAGGCCGAAGCCGAACAGCGCAGGCGCGAGCACGCCGAAGCGGTCGCGAAGCGCCGCGCGACCGATATCATTTTCCTCGGTCGCGGAGTCTCGGGCGGGCTGGCGGATCGGCGGGCCAATATCGAGCGCCTGCAGACGCAAGGGCTGCCGCTCCTCGCGACGCCGGCCGACGTGGCGAAGGCGCTCGGGCTGGAAACCTCGCGGCTGCGGTGGCTGGCCTTTCACAGCGAAGCGAGCGCCGTGACGCACTACGTGCGCTTCCAGGTGCCGAAGAAGAGCGGCGGCACGCGCGAGCTTGCGGCGCCGCATCGCGACATGGCGCGCTGCCAGGAGTGGATCCGCCTTAACATCCTCGACCGCGTGCCGCTGCACGACGCGGCGCATGGCTTCGTGGCCCGGCGCAACACCGTCACCAATGCCACGCCTCACCTGAAGCGCGCGGTCGTGGTCAATGCCGACCTGAAGGACTTTTTCCCCACCATCACGTTTCCGCGCGTAAAGGGCGTCTTCCAGCAACTCGGCTACTCACCGGCAGCGGCGACGGTGCTCGCGCTGCTGTGCACGGAGTGCCCACGCTCGCGCGTGACCTTCGAGAGCCGCGAACTCTGGGTGGCGGTGGGCCGCCGCGGATTGCCGCAGGGCGCGTGCACGAGCCCTGCGCTGAGCAACCTGGTGGCACGCGGCCTCGACTCTCGCATCTCCGGGATGGCACGGAAGCACGGCTGGACCTACACGCGCTATGCGGACGACCTCACGTTTTCCGCTGATGGAGAAGCGACGACCAAGATCGGGTGGCTGCTGGCTCGGCTGCGGCACATCGTGTCGGAGGAGAACTTCACCGTTAACGAAAAGAAGACCCGCGTGCAGCGGCCCAACACCCAGCAAACGGTGACAGGCTTAGTCGTGAACCAGCACCCCAATATCCCGCGCGACGTGATACGGCGATTGCGGGCGATCCTGCATCGCGCCAAGACCGAAGGCCTCCCGGCGCAGAACCGGGAAAATCATCCGCACTTCGAGGGCTGGGTGGTGGGAATGATCGCGTACGTGAAGATGGTGAACCCGGCGCGGGGGGCACAGTTGCGCGCAGCGTACGACGCGCTGCCGAGATGAGTTTGCGAGGGCCCAAAAAGAGCGCTATACGGCCCGGCTACGTGGGCAAAGACCGTGGAGCGTTGCGACCTGCCGTGCGGTTTTCTTCGCTGACCGAGCGGTTGACGCAGCACTCACCGAAGGAAAGGGCCGTAACCGCTGGCTCTGCCGGGCGCGCTGGCTTAGGCTTCCACGACCACTGCGGCAAACTCAGCTGGCTCGTGACCTTCGACCTGGAACATGCCGTGCAGTATGACCAGCGCTACGCCAAGCTGGCGCGATAGTCGATACGCTGCACCTGCCGACGAGCGGCGTGCTCGCCGACTTGCCGGCGAAGGCGCGCTATACTCGCTGTTTCCCGCCGGAAGGCCGAGGAGGCAGGGCTCACGGGGCGGTGCGTCTTTCACGAGGGGTATCTCGACGCGCTGCCGCCCTCGGAGCCGTACGAGGCGGCGACGACGCTGCTGGTCTCGCAATTTATCATGAATACGGCGGCTCGCACGGAATTTTTCCGCACGATCGCGGCGCGACTGAGTCCGGGCGGGTATGTCGTCAGCGCGGACCTCGCGGTCGATCTCGCGACGGCGCAGAGCCAGAGTCTCATGGACGTGTGGCTGCGGCTGAAGCAGGAGGCCGGGCTGGCGCGCGAGCAATTTGACCCGGCTCGGGAGGGCTTCCAGCGCGACGTGGCGGTGCTGCCGCCTGCGCAGGTGCGCGCACTGATCGCGGCGGGCGGGTTTACGGAGTCGGTGCTGTTTTTGCAGACGGTGCTGGTCTGCGTGTGGTTTGCGCAGCGCGTGAGCGCGGAGCCGGGGCGATAACAAGTGCCCATCGAGGAGGCTGGCGGCGGCGAAGGGCCAGTCGCTCGTTCGCAGCCTTTCTTTCGCAATCGTATCGTGGTGCAGCTACCCTCGCTCTGCGGCAGTGTCAGGGAGAGGAACCCTGTCAACAACGCCCGCTTCCTCCATGCCCACTCCCTCCACGCCCCCTACTCACGAAGAAATCAGCCGCCGAGCTTTCCAGATATGGCAAGAAACGGGCCGCAGGCCGGGCACGGCTAAGGACAACTGGCAGGCGGCCGAGCGCGAACTGGCGCGTGAGCGCGAGCACAGGGCCTTGAGCAGATCACAGGATGTGCAAGACGCGAAGGATTGAGCATTGCGGGAGCGCGCGAGCCCTAGCTTCGTCGAAGCGGACGGCCGACCACAGGCTGCGCCTGGCGATAGTAGATCAGCGACATTGCTATTGGCTGGGCGCGTCGGCATTATTTCGTCATGGCCGCCCATTCTTTGATTACGCACGGGCTAAGAGTTCTTTTGATCGAGACGATATCGACGAGCAGTTCCTCTCGCGGCTAGCCCTCGAAAAGGCCCTCGCCCGCCTGAGCACTGTCCAAGTCGTGCATAGCGGAAACGCCGCGATCTCTTACATGATCGGCGAAGGAAAATATGCGGATCGGCAATCGTATCCGTTTCCGTCCCTCGTCATCACCGACTTGAAGATGCAGGATGGTGACGGCTTCAATGTACTCGAATTTCTTCAAAACAACCCAGCGTGGAACGTCGTGCCCCGGTTGATGTTTTCCAACTCGGCCAACGATGACGATGTCCGCACGGCTTACATGCTGGGCGCGAGCGCCTACCACATTAAGCCGATGGGACAGCCTGAGCTCGAACGACGGATGCAATCGATCGTAGAATATTGGGCGGGCTCGGAAGTACCTCCTGTCGATATAAACGGCCGGATTCTTCCCACCCAGAGCTTAGGCCGGATAGGAGCGCGATACTCCAAGCCAGTTGATGGCGGAGCAGCAATGGAGCGTCCCTGAGCACCCCGAGTACGAAGGAGCTAGCCGCGTCTAAGCAAGGGCGCCAACCTCGACCGTATCGCGAGCCTCGTGGCCCAGCCACCAAGCCCATCCCGCCTTTTCACTCTCTCCCGTGAGCGATGGCTTCGGCCTTGGCGTAGTTGGCGCGGAAGAAATCGGCGAGCTCCTTGGCGAGGCGGACTTCCTCGACTTTGTTCTTGGAGCCGAGGCGGGTGCGGATTTCGCCGAGGGTGCGGTCGTAGCTGACGGCGGACATCTCCTGCATGGCGGCGAGGGCTCGGGCGCGGCGGTCTTCGGGGGCGGCGAGGATAGCGCGCCAGGCTTGCTTCAGTTCGCCGTGCGTATCCTGGCACATGATACGGATGATGAGCGCCATCTCGCGGAAGTAGCGGCCAGTCCAGGCATCGCGGTAAATGAGCGGGTTGCTCTGGGTGAAGGGCTGCTCCTCGGGATCGGTCTGGTGGACTTTCCAGTCCGTCTGCGCGTAGTAATCGCGGCGGACGGGCATACGACGCAGGACAAAGCGCTGGGGGCCGCCGGGCGCATCGGGTTTGAAGTTCCAGAGCTTCTGGCCATCCATGGAGAGCACGTACTCGATAAAGAGCTCGGCGACCTTGCGGTGGGGAGCGCCGCGGAGGAGCGCGACGGGGTCGACGGAGGCGACAGAGCCGCCGGAGGGTGTGATGTAGCCGATGCGATCGGAGGAGTCGCGACGACGCACGGCCTCCTGCTGCTGGCGGCCGTAAAAGTCGATGCAGAGGCCGGCGGCGCAGTTGCCGCTAGCGACGTCGATCGGCGGCTTCTGCGAGGTATCGGTGAAGTAACGGGCATTGGCACCGATACGCTGGAGGAGCTTCATCCCCTCTTCCCAGCCTTCGCGGACGGCGCGGGCCTCGATCTTGGCGACATCGCCGTCGGGCTCGGCGGCTTGGAGGGCCTGGAGACGGCGCTGCATCTGCTGCTGGATGATATTTTCGAAGGCCTTGGCCACGGAGCCGCTCTTGGTGGGATCGGCAAGCGCCACTTCGCCGACGAGGCGGGGATCGGCGAGGTCGGTCCACTGCGCGGGCTCCTTGGTGATGCCGAGGCGCTTGAGTGCGTCGCGGTTGTAGATCATGCCATAGGCGCTGAGGACGGTGCCGATCCAGAGGCCATCCTTGTGGCGGTAATCCTCACCGCCGAAGCGGCTGGGGATGGTGGACTCGGTAAACCACTCGGGCTTGGACTGGATGATGCCGGAGTCGATGAAGCGACCTGCCCCGGCCTGCCGCTCGAAGTCGTAGGTGCCGCCGCCGAAGAAGAGATCGATGCCGCAGCCGACATCGGAGGCGCGGAAGGCGGCATGCGCCTCCTTCACGATCGCAGAGGCATCGGGAGCGAGGCGCGCGGCCTGAAAGCCGGCCTGGATCTCGCTGCTCCATGGCTTGCGGAGCTTGCCCGTCCAATAGCGCTCAAAGGCGGCGGTGTACTCGCCCTCGAGGAAGCGCGCGATATCGCTGGTGCCGCCAAGGACGCGCCAGTCGATCGCGACGGTGCGGCCGGTACGCTTCTGGTACCACTCGGCAAAGCCGCGGGAGAACTCGTAGCGGATCGCCTCATTGTGGGGAGTGACGACTGCGATGGTATCATCAGCCTGCGCGACGGCGACGCGCTTGGGGCGCAGCGCGAAGGGCAGCGCGACCACCGCTACGAGGATAAGAACGATAATCCAGCGCTTCATGGGCCTGGCGCGGGGCTCACTCCGTCAACACCACGACATCATCCGGCGCAGCGCTGGCATAGACCTCGCCGCGCGTGGACTGATCGAGGAAGCGAGGATTCATCTCCAGGATCTTGAGATGGATCTCGCCCACGTTGAGCCGGTATTGGGCGAGCTCGCCGAGATAGATGGCCTCGCCAATCCTGCCGCGCACGGCATTGACCGGGGCAGCCTCGCGGCTCAGCACCCAGCACTCGGGACGGACGGAGAGGGTGACGGCGGAGCCGAGCGCAGGCTGCGCCGCGGAATCGCCGAGCACACCCTCGAAGCGGCCAATATGGGTCTGCACGGTGGCAGCGCCGCCGGGCCCGAGCGCGAGGAGCTTGCCCGGGATGAAGTCGGTCTCGCCGATGAAGTCGGCGACGACCTTGGAGGTGGGCCGGCGGTAGACCTCGCGAGGCGCGCCGACTTGGAGGACGTGGCCCTTATCGAGGATCGCCATGCGATCGGAGATGGAGAGCGCCTCCTTCTGATCGTGCGTGACGTAGACGGTGGTAAGCTTGAACTCCTTGCAGACGCGTCGGATCTCGGTGCGCATCTCAAGGCGGAGCTTGGCATCCAGATTGGAAAGAGGCTCATCGAGAAGGAGGCAGCGCGGGCGGATGACAAGCGCGCGGGCAAGTGCGACGCGCTGCTGCTGGCCACCGGAGAGCTGGTTGGGCTTGCGCTCGGCGTACTGGCCCATGCGGACGGACTCGAGAGCCTCGCCGACGCGGCGCTTGATTTCCTCCTTGGGCACTTTGCGCTCCTCGAGGCCGAAAGCGACATTTTGCGCCACGCTCATGTGGGGCCAGAGCGCGTAGCTCTGAAACATCATGCCGGTATTGCGCTTGTGAGGCTCGAGGCGGGTGACGTCTTCCGGGCCGAAGAGGATCTTGCCCTCCTCCGGGATGTAGAAGCCGGCCATGCTGCGCAGGAGCGTGGTCTTGCCGCAGCCGCTGGGGCCGAGCAGGAAGAAGAGCTCGCCCGGCTCGATCTTCATATTGAGCTGCTGGAGTGCGGTGACGCTGCCGAAGCGCTTCGTAAGTTGCTGAATCTCGATGGAAATCATGCGGGGCGCAGAGCCGCCAAAGGCAAGTTTTGGGCCATCCCTGAGTCAAAGGAATACGCCAAAAGCCTTCGCGATGGGTTGCGCGTAACGAGTTGCGTCGGCCTGGAGGGTGCGCTTGGCTGGGAAGACCACTCATGCCGAATTCCAAGAAACCGCTGCACCCTGACCTCGCTGAAGTGCTGCTCACGGGCGACCAGATCAAGGAGCGCGTCAAATCCATCGCCAAAGAAATCAAGGCGGTCTACCACGATGAGGAATTCACGATCATCGCATTGATCAATGGCGCGGTGATGTTTACCGCCGACCTGATGCGCGAGATCGACAATCCCGTGCGACTCGACTGCATCCGCGTCTCGAGCTATGGGACAAAGACAAAGTCGATCGGCACACCGCAGATCATCCATAGCCTGACGCTCGACATCGCGAAGCGCCATGTGCTGCTGATCGACGACATCCTCGACACGGGGAAGACGCTGAAGCTGGTCTCCGACCTCATCCTTGATCTCAAGCCGCTGAGCCTGCGCACCTGCGTGCTGCTCGACAAGAAGGCGCGGCGCGAAGTGGCGATCGAGGCGGACTTCGTGGGCTTCGAGATCCCGGACAAGTTTGTCGTGGGGTACGGTTTGGATTTCGCGGAGAAGTACCGCAATATCCCGGGCATCGGCGTCCTGAAGAAGGAGAAGCAGGTGGCACAGCCTTGGGCGTCGGGCTGAGGCTAGCGGGCTAAAAAGACGCACGGACGCGCCGCAAGCAGACGCCAGCAACGAAAGAGCGGGAGCACCTCCGGCTCGGCAGCGCCGTGCCGCGCAGCCGATCGGCGCGAGGAAAAGCGCGGACTGCCGCTGGCCCGCCAACGGCCGGGCAGCACAGGGAGAGCACCTGGACTCCGACACAAGGGTGGGCCATCTGGCGACGCACTGGGGGCGGTAGAGTGGCGCTTGAATTTCGCCGCGTAAGACAGTCCCCACGCAGCCGCACTGCGGCGGGCTGGGTCCGTGCGGCTCGGACACGCGCTGCCTGGCCTGCGGCCGAGGGAGAGCCCCTTCCTCGGCTGCCTGCCACAGCGGGCGGAATGGCTGGCTGGCTGAAAAAGAAGCGCCGAGGGGCGGCAAAGGCACATTTTGATCGGCTGCTTGTGCCCGAGACGAAGCGCGCTATCCTCGCGGGGCATGAAAAAGCTTCTACTCTCCCTCGCCGCCGCGGCGCTTCTGCACGTGAGCGCGTTTGCCCAAACGTGGAAGGCCGACCCGGCACACTCGCGGCTCGGCTTTGCCATCGGGCATCTCGGGATCTCCGAGATCACAGGCGCATTCAACACCTTCGAGGTGACGATCACCAGCGCCAAGGCCGACTTCAGCGACGCGGTATTCGCACTCAACGTGGACGTAGGCTCGATCGACACGGCGGTACAAAAGCGCGACGACCACCTGCGCAGCGCGGACTTCTTCGAGGTGGCGAAGCACCCGACGATGACCTTCAAGAGCACCGGCATCTCTCCCTCGGGCAAGAATCGCTACAAACTCACGGGTGAACTCACCCTCCACGGCGTGACGAAGCCGATCACAGCAGAGCTGTGGCACCGCGGCACGACCAACAACCAAGGGAAGGCGATCGCAGGCTTTCAGCTCACGGCGACGCTGAAGCGCTCTGACTTCGGGGTGGGACCGAAGTTTGCGCCGCCGATGATCGCAGACGAGGTGATGGTGAAGGCGGACGGCGAATTCGTCAAGCAGTAGGGACGAGCTGGCGCTCCCCCGCCGGAGGGAGCGCCCGCCCAGCAAAGCGCGGCGCCGCACGCACGCGGTCGCTACACCGGCGGTCGGCGTAGGGCGCTGTACCCCTCGGCGGATGGGTTGCTCCTTGAGTGTACCGAACGGGTTTTCAGTGTCGGGGCACATGGCTGCCGCTCTGCCGCTCCGACACCTGCTCCTGGCGCTCCTCGTGGTCGCTATCTGGGGGACCAATTTCGTGGCGATCAAGACGGCGCTGCGAGACCTGCCGCCGCTGCTGCTATGCGCCGTGCGCTTCACCCTGGTAGCGGTGCCGATGGTGTTCTTCGTGCCGAGGCCGGCGGTGACGTGGAGGCAGCTCGGGGCGTACGGATTGACGATGTTTGCGCTACACTTCGGCTTTCTCTTCCTGGGGATGAAGCTCGGGATGTCGGCGGGGCTGGCGTCGCTGACGCTGCAATTCCAGGTATTTGTGACGCTCACCCTGGCGGCACTCGTATTGAAAGAGCGGATACTGCCGGTGCAGGTGGCGGGGACGGCGACGGCAGGAGCGGGGTTTGCCTTGGTGGCCCTGCACACCGGAGGCGACGTGACCCTCGCAGGGCTGGCGTGCACGCTGCTCGGCGCGACGTCGTGGGGCTTTGCCAACTTCTATTCGAAGCGACTGGGGCCGGTGAATCCGCTCGGGCTGGTAGTCTGGGGCAGCGTGGTGGTGCCGGCGCCGATGCTGCTGGCTTCGCTGGCGCTAGAGGGGCCAGCCTCGATCGCACACAGCCTCACGCACATGGGAGCGCAGGCCTGGGGGAGCGTGGCCTACATCGTGTACGGCTCGACCCTGGTGGCGTACTCTCTCTGGAGCTGGCTGCTGAGCCGGCATGCGGCCTCGGCGATCGCGCCCTTCACGCTGCTGGTGCCGATCTTCGGCATGTTGAGCGCGGCGCTGCTGCTAGGCGAGAGCCTGCCGGGCTGGAAGCTGCAGGCCGCGGGACTCGTGATCGCGGGGCTCGCGATCAATCTCTTCGGGCCCCGCTGGGTGCGCGCACGGCCCCTGACAGCGCGAGGCTAAGACACGCCGCGAAATCCGTGGCCGTCAGAGTATTGCGATGCGCGCCAGCGGACGCCTAGGGTGGTGAGATGGCGAAACCTTCATGCCCATTTGCGCAGGGAGCAGGCACACCCCAGACAACCCCTGCCGCGCAGCGCGCCCGCTTTACGATCGCGGAGGAGCTGGCTTTTCTGAGCGAGGCTGGCGCGCCGGGCTCGGCAGAGGAACGGAGCGCCCGGCAGACCCTCTGTGCACGGGCGCTGGAGGCTGGCGACGCGGCGCCCCTCAGCACGGCGGAGCTGACGTGGGCCGCGCGGCTGGCGTGGCGCAACCACGCGCGCTGTATCGGCCGCCTCCACTGGCGAAGCCTGCAGACCCGCGACCGGCGCGACGTGGCGGAGCCGCAAAGGATTTTCGACGAGTTGCTCGCGCATCACGAAGAGGCCTACCATGGCGGCGCGATCCGCGCGGCGCTCACGGTCTTTGCGCCCGCGGAGCGCTCGGCGGGAGGCCCAAGGATATGGAATCACCAGCTCTTCGGCTACGCGGGCTATCGCTCGAGGGATGGGAGCGTGCTCGGCGACCCGAAGAACGCCGCGTTTACCGAGCTGGCGCTCGCGCTGGGCTGGAACCGGCCCGCGGCACGCACCGCCTTCGACCTCCTGCCGCTGATCATCTCCGGCCGGGACGGCCGGCCCAAGCTCTTCGAGCTGCCGCCGCAGCTGGCACAGGAGGTGGCAATCACGCACCCCGAGCATGCCTGGTTTTCCGAGCTGGGGCTGCGTTGGTACACGCTGCCGATGATCACCGACATGCACTTCCACGCCGCGGGGACAGACTACTGCGCGGCGCCCTTCAACGGCTGGTACATGGGCACGGAGATCGGCGCACGCAACCTGGCTGACGAGGGCCGGTATAACCAACTGCCGAAAATCGCGGCGCGCCTGGGCCTCGATACCCGCAAGCCACAATCGCTGTGGAAAGACCGAGCGCTCGTGGAACTCAACCGCGCGGTGCTGCACTCCTTTGCGGAGCGCGGGGTAAAGATCGTCGACCACCACACGGCCGCGGAGGAATTCATGCGCTTCTCCGCCCGCGAGACTCGGGAGGGCCGCACGCTCTCCGCACGCTGGGACTGGATCGTGCCACCTCTCTCGCCCGCGACCACGGAGGTCTATCACACACCGATGACGGAGGAGACGCGCACACCTGACTTTCAACTTCAGGCGGCGCCGCGGGCTCCTCGCGAGGCGGATTGAGCCGCTGCGGCCCACGCCGCCCAAGGCAACCGGGTGCCTTGGGCGTTACGGGAACGATGCGCACTACCCTCGCCTGCCAGCCCGGCTCAGTAGCTCCAGGTCGTGGTGAAGCGGATCTCGCGCGGGGTGACGAGGTCGTACCGGCTGTACGCCAGACCGCGGCCGCCAGGGACCGTGAAGCCGTAAGGGGCGGCGTCGGACGAGGCGAGGCGCACGGGGATGATGTCGGTCTTATCGAGGAGGTTGCTCACATTGACCTGGAAGCGGAAGCGACCAGGGATGCGGGCGATCTTGGTGGAGTACGCGAGGAGGAGATCGGTCTCGACGATGGAGCGGCCCGTCATCTCGCCGCCGCCAGCGGTGCGGCCGATGATATTGGCGCTGCGCCAGCGCCAGCCACCGCCGGCAGTGAAGCCATTGAGCCAGCCCTCCTTGAAATCGTAGGCGGAGAAGAGACTGATCTTGTGCGGGCGGAGGCCCCAGCGCTGCTCGTTTTCCTCGTTGGTCTCATTCTGCGTCTCGACGAGTTCGAAGATCTCCTGCGCGACGGTGAGGCCATTGGAAGTGGTGAGGGTGCCCACATTGGCCTCGGGGCGCTGCGCGCCGAGCGCGATCCAGCGGGCGACGGTGCCCTCGGCAGCGTACGCAGCGGGGTCGACGACGAAGCGGCCGGTGGAATCCTGCCGCACGCCCTGCGTGTAGCGGCTGCCCGTGCCGGTGAGGCCATACCACGCGGCGACCTCGCGGCCGATATTGGTGCGGCGCGTATCGGTGTACGAATAGTTGGCGATGAGGCGCCAGTTCTTCGTGAGATTGGCGGTGATGCGGGCCTCGTAGCCCTCGGACTCGAGATCGTGGGCGGCGTTGGTGGCCTGCGGATTGAGCGAGGCGTAGATCGGGGCCCACTCGGCGGCCGAGTACGGGCGGCCAGCGCCGACGAGGACGCTGGCGAGGGCATCGGAGACGCGGGTATTGCGGCCCGGCGTGCCGCTGAAGCCGATCGTGGTGAGGCGGCCCATCTCCGTAGCGGTGAAGTAGACGAGGCGCGCATTCACGCGGCCCTCGAGCAACTCGAAATTGAGGCCGTAGTCGGAGCCCTCGCCCTCGGAGGGCGAGCCTACCCTGCCATCGGGGAGCACCTTGCGGGAGAAGGAGGGCAGGCCCTTGTTCGTGGAGTAATTGGCCACGAGGGAGACCCACGGCAAAGCGTGCACCACGATGCCGGCTGAGCCGGTATCTGCGGTGGCGGAGCTGACGGTGGCCTTGCGGCGATCGCGGTCGATCACGTCGCCCTGGATGGGATCGCTGTAATAGCCGAGCTCAATGATGTCGGCGCGGTCGCGGCGAAAGCCGAGAGTGGTGACGATCTTATCATCGAGAAAATAGCTCTGGAGCACACCCAGCGCGGATACGGCCTCCTGCTCGCCACCGCTATTGTTGCCGCCGGCGACGGCGTTGGCGAAAATCAGCGGGTAGCTGCGGCCCTCGAACGTGATAGTCGAGGGAACCTTGCGGTGATCGCCCATGCGGTACGTGCCGTAATCACCCTCGGTGAGGTAGTAGCGGACGGCGACAAGGTTGTTGGCATTGTTGGGCGTGTTGTTGAAGGGGCGGCCGGCCATCGCGAGGATGGAGCTCACCCGCGCGTCGTAAGTATCCTGCATGGAGGCCATGGCAGCGAGGCGATGGCGGCCGAGCCACTTGGACTTGGTATCGAAGTTATACGAAGCGGAGACGCGCGTCTCGCGGACCTCGCCAACGTGGTCATCCTGGCGCCAGGTGCCCTCGTAGTAGAGGCGGCCGGCGTAGGGATTGGCCGCGCCATTGACGCCGAGGGTGCGGTTGGGATCGCCGCGGAGAAAGGGCTCGGAGCCGGAGATGAGCGTGACGAGGGCGCGCGTGCGCTGGTAGTTGTGCGCGAGGTTGAGCGAGAGCTCGCGCGTGACCTGCCAGTCGAGGCTGAGGGTCATGTTGCGGATGCTCTGCTCGCGATTCATGCCGGGGCCGGCGGCATTGAGATGCAGGGGGAACATGCGCGGATCGTGGATGCGCAGCGTGGAGGCGGTGACCCCGGGGGTGCCATCGGGGTGGCGCACGGCGGCGTTGTTATAGCTGCCGGTGAGGAAGGTGCCGCGCGCATCGAAGATCGTGCCGTCATTCTCGATGAAGGTGACGCGGCGGTTGTTGCCCGTGGCGGCGACCTCGCGCGCCGTCACGCCGAGGGCCTGCATGGCGGCGGTGGGCACGGTGTTGTTAGGCGTGAAGGTGACGGCGCCGACGCCGCGGGCCTCGCGATTATCATACCAGGCGAGGGCCGCATCGGAGTCGACGGTGGAGCGGATGACGGCGCCGATATCGCGGCCGGTCTCGCCCATGGCGGTGAAGGTAAGGTTGCGCGTGGGGCGTAGCGTGAAAGAGCCGAAAATGCGCTCCTTGTCCTGGAAATCCCAGTCGCGCCAGCCCCCGTTCTCCTGATCGAGGGCGGCGATGGAGATGGCGGCCTTGCCCTTGATGAGGACCTTGTTGGCGTCGAACTCGGCGCGGCTGCGATCCCACGAGCCGAGGCCGTAGCGGGCCTGCGCGGTGTCGCGATTGGTCTGCGCAATCTTGGAGGTCTGGTTGATGATGCCGCCGGGCGCACCGATACCGAAGAGGATGCTATTGGGGCCGCGGCTATCCTCGAAGCGCGCCGCGCGATACGGATCGGTCGGCATGATGCTGGTGAAATAGTCCATGCCGAGGCTGGCAGTCTGGCCGCGGATGAGGACGCCGGGCGTGAGGCTCTGAGCGTTGACCACCGGGTTTTGCTCAAAGCCGGGCTGGTTGTCGTTGGTAAACATCTCGCCGTTGACCGAGTATTTGAGCAACTCGCTCACATCGGTGATCGCCACGTCGTCGAGAAACTCCCGGGTGAAGACGGAGACGGAGCTGGCGGTGTCGCGCAGCGACGTGTTGAGGCGGCTGCCGGCGAGGGTATTTTCGGCGTGGTAGCCGGTGTCGCGGCCCATATCGACGACGAAGGGGCTCATCTCGATGACATCCTTGCCAGGCAAGGCGGGAGCGGCGGGTGCGCTGGGGCGGTCAGCGCCGGGAGTTTGCACCGCCCTTTGGGCGTTTGGGGCGGCTGCCCCGCGCGTGACGCTGAGCGTGCCACTGGCGGCATCGCGCGTGGCAACAAGGCCGGTGCCTTGGAGGAGCCGATCGAGGGCGACGGCAGGGGTGAGCGAGCCCTGCACGGAATTGGTCCGCACCTGGCTCACGGTGGCAGTCGCAAAGACGACCTCCTGGCCGGACTGGGTAGCGTAGGCCTTGAGAGCCTGCTCGGCGGGGCCGGCCCCGATATCGAAGGAACGCGCAGCCTCGGCCGCCGAAGCGGCTGAGAGCACGGAGCAGACGATGGCGGCTACGGTGGCGGAGGGGAAACGAGATGAAGCCAGTGGGCGCATGCCTTAGAGACGAGGAGCACGCGCGAAATACCTACACCGATCTTCGGACTACGGCTTTCGTAACACGATCGTGCCATCCGCCCGATGCTCCTCGTGAAGGCCAAAGTCGTTTCTGAGCACATGCAGGAGGGCGTAGGGACTATCGGCGCGGAGAACCCCACTGAGCTGGAGCGAGCCCAGCGAGGGATCGGCCAGCTCTAGGCGCACGGCACCGTGGCGATTGAAGCACGCGACCACCTCGGCCAGAGGAGTGCTGGAAAGCTCGAGACGGGGGACGCGCCAGGCGAGACGGGCACGCTGCTCCTCCGGGGGCGCGGGGAGCACCGCTGGAGCCGCGACCTCATGGAAGGCGACTGCGGTCGCCTGCCCGGCATCGAGGAGGGCCAACGGCGCGAGCGCATCGCGCTCGACGGCCACGCGGCCCTCGGTGACCAGCACGCCGACGCGCTGCTCGCCCAAGTCGACGGAAAACTCCGTGCCGACGGCGCGCACATCGACGCCGCCGGCGCGGACGACAAAGGGACGCTGCGGATCTTTGGCGACCTTGAAGTGCGCCTCGCCGCGCTCCAGGCGGACACGGCGTAGCTGGGGCTCGAAGAGGATGGAGATGCGCGCGCCCTCCTTGAGCTCGACGATGGAGCCATCCGGCAGCTCCTGCCGAACGGGAGCCGAGATCACGAGCGAAGAGGGCGCGACCGACTGCGCCACCTGCAGGGCCGTGCTCGCGGCAGGCTGCCAAAACTGGATGCCCACCACCAGGAGCAGCGCGCACGCGCCAGCCGCGCAGAGCTGCCGGATATGGCGCCGCCGGCGGCGCTCGGTGCGTGAGCGCTCGGCGATGCGCGCGCCAGAGCCCGCCGCGCGCGCCCAGCGCAGCGCAGCCTCGCCCGCAAGAGCATCGCGATCCGGGGAGGTGGAACTCGTATCGCGCTCGCTCATGACTCGTAGAGGCCCTCCACGCCGCGCTTGCGCAGCTCGAGGCCGAGCCGCTTGAGGCCGCGGCGCAGGTGCTCGTCGACCGTGCGCCGGGAGATGCCGAGCCGCTCGGCGGCCTCGGCATGGGAAAGCCCGTCGATCTTGCAGAGGACGACGACTTCATGAGCGCGCTCCGGGAGCGTGGCGAGCGCCTCGGCTAGGAGCCGCTCCTTCTCATTGGCCCGGATCGAAGCGGGGATATCGGCGCGCTCATCGACGACCTCGTGCGTGGCAATCTCGAAGGCCGCGACCTCCACCCCGCCCTGGCTCCGCCGACGGCGATCGAGGGCGACATTGCGCGCCACGCGGAAGAGAAAGGCCTTCACGGAGTAGATGGGCGTGGTGGCGCGGGCTTTCCAAAGGCGCACGAAGGACTCCTGCACGACGTCGTCGATATCGCGCTCGGCGGGAAACTGCCCACGGAGGTAGGCCTTGAGCTGGCCGTCGTGGGGATAGACCTCGTCGGCAAACCACTGGGCAGGCTCGGGCCGGGCAGTCGTCGGCTGGGCAGGTGTGGTCACGCTCACGAGAGAGGCAACGTGAGTAACGACGCGGCAAACACGAGCCGAAAGCGCGGCGGCCGCCATCGGGCACAGAAACGTAACACCGCTACGCTTCCTTAGCATCGTCCTTCAGCCCAGCGCCCTGTGCGGCAAAAAGCGGTGACAAGTGCCAGGCTCACGCGAAGCTCGGACTCACCTCCCATGCCCACCCCTTCCCTGGACCCCGTCTTTGCCGAGCTGCGCGGCATCATGGCTCCCTACGGCGCCAAGCTGGATACGAAGCGCGACGCCGCCGGCGATTTCTACGTCGATACGCGCCATGTGCAAAAAAACAAAAAGGCGCTCTTCTTCGGCGCAGTGCAGACGAAGGCCAAGTTCGTGAGCTACCATCTGATGCCCGTCTACCTGCACCCCGAGCTGCTCGAGGGCATCTCGCCGGAGCTGCAGGCGCGGATGCAGGGCAAGTCGTGCTTCAATTTCGCCAAGGTCGAAGCGCCGCTGCTGAAAGAGCTGGCGGCACTGACGAAGCGGAGCTTCGATCAGTACAAGAAAGACGGATACATCTGAGACGGGGGCAACGCGTCGCGGAGTCCAGCGAGCATCGCTGCTCACCGCCACGTCCGCCTCGGACTGGCGGCCCCACCGCCTGCATCGATAACCAGGAGGAGAATCCCCTCCGCAGCGCGTCCGCTCCCAGTGCTAGCGGCGGCGGCCCCGGACGGCGGCGGCCGCACGCTTGGCCTTGGGATACTCCTTCACGGGCTTTTGGGCGGTCTTGCGGTAGTCGCCAGATTTCAGCGCATTGATCTGGTCGCGCAACACGGCGGCGCGCTCGAACTCCAGGCGGCCGGCGGCGCCCTGCATCTCCTCTTCGAGCTCGGCGATGACGGCAGCCACATCGTCGCCGCTTTCAGCCACGGCGATCGCTTCATCCTGCCGGCCGCTGCCATCGTAGACGTGGAGGCTGGCCTGGGCGGCACGCTTCACGCTGCGCGGCGTGATGCCGTGCTCCTGATTGTAGGCGAGCTGCTTCTGGCGGCGGTAGTTTACCGCCTCCTGCGTGCGCTTGATCGAGTCGGTGATCTGGTCGGCGTAGAAGATGACGCGGCCCTTCTCGTGGCGCGCGGCGCGGCCGGCGGTCTGGATGAGCGAGGTCTCGCTGCGGAGGAAGCCCTCCTTGTCCGCATCGAGAATGGCGACGAGCGCGACCTCGGGAAGGTCGAGCCCCTCACGCAGGAGATTGATGCCGATGAGGACATCGAAATTGCCCAGGCGCAGGTTGCGCAGGATCTCGACACGCTCGATGGCATCGATGTCGGAGTGGAGGTACTCCACGCGGATCTTGGCCTCGCGCAGGTAGCTGGTGAGGTCTTCGGAGAGGCGCTTGGTGAGCGTGGTGACGAGCACGCGCTCGCCGGCGCTGGCGGCGGCCTTGATCTCGCCAATGAGATTCTCGACCTGGCCCTTGGTGGGGCGGATAGTGATCTCCGGATCGAGGAGGCCCGTGGGGCGGATCAACTGCTCGGCGACCACCGCCGAGCGCTTGAGCTCAAACTCGGCAGGCGTGGCCGAGACGTAAACCGTCTGGTGGGTGACGGACTCGAACTCCTCGAAGCTCTGCGGCCGATTATCGAGCGCGGAGGGCAGTCGAAAGCCGAAGTCGACGAGCGTCTGCTTGCGCGCACGATCGCCATTGAACATGCCCCCGATCTGCGGCACGGTGGCGTGGCTCTCGTCGATGATGAGCAGGAAATCCTTCGGGAAAAAGTCTATGAGGCAAAACGGCCGCTCGCCCGGCTCGCGGGCTGTGAGATGGCGCGAGTAGTTTTCGATGCCGTTGCAAAAGCCCATCTCCTGGAGCATCTCCAGATCGTAGTTGGTGCGCATGCGGATGCGCTGCGCTTCGAGGTACTGGCCCTTGCCCTCGAAGTACGCCACGCGCTCATCAAGCTCGCGCTTGATGGCCATGATGGCGGGCTCGAGCTTGCCGCGACTGGTGACGTACTGATTGGCCGGATACACGTCGAATTGCTGGAGCTTCTCGATCACCTCGCCCGTGGTGGAGTCGAACTTGGCGAGGGACTCGATCTCGTTGCCGAAAAATTCGACGCGCAGCCCCTGCTCCATGTAGGCGGGCATGATATCGACGACATCGCCGCGCACGCGGAAGCGCCCTGGCTTCAGCTCGTAGTCGTTACGCTCGTAGATGTTGTCGACGAGGCGCTCGAGGAGGAAGTTGCGCGGCATCACCTTGCCCACGCTCAGGGGGATGCGCAGGTCGGAAAACTCCTGCGGCGAGCCGAGGCCGTAGATGCACGACACGCTCGCCACCACGATCACATCGCGCCGGGAGACGAGGGAGCTGGTCGCCGCGATGCGCAGGCGCTCGATCTCCTCGTTGATCGACGAATCCTTCTCGATGAAAGTATCGCTGGAGGGGATGTACGCCTCGGGCTGGTAGTAGTCGTAGTAGCTGACGAAGTACTCGACGGCGTTTTCCGGGAAGAAATTCTTGAACTCCGAATAGAGCTGGGCGGCGAGCGTCTTGTTGTGCGAAATGATGAGCGTGGGCTTCTGCACATTGGCGATGACATTGGCCATCGTGAAGGTCTTGCCCGAGCCCGTGACGCCGAGGAGGGTCTGGTGCCGATTGCCCGCGAGCACGGAAGCGGAGAGCTTCTCGATCGCCTGCGGCTGGTCGCCCATGGGGGTGTACTCGGAATTGAGCTTAAACTGCATCCCGCAAACAAGGCGCAGGCGCGGATTTTTCGCAAGAGGCAGCCGAGGGCGCGGGGCGGGGACGAGCCGGGCTCCTGACAAAAGGTGTCAGCGGGCTGGCCCAGTCGCCCGGCGCGCGCTGCACGACGCACCCCGCCTACTGCGCACCCCGGCTTCTTGCGGCAGCGGGGCCAACGATGTCCTCGGCGGAGGCTTTCCAACGACCCACATTGGGGCGGATATCAACAGCGGTTGTTTTCCCCTCCACACTGTCGATATGGCCGTGCATCTGCTGGCTCCAGAAGGAGGTGCGCTGGAAATTGCCCAGGCCTCGGCGCGTGACTCCATACTGGGTGACGGGCGCTCCCATCACGAAATCCCAAGGGAGGTCGCCGCCATGTGGCTCTGGCTCCTGATCAACCGGGAACGCCCGCAGGATGGCCGCTTGGTGAGCGCGATACTCGGCAGAGGCCGTAAATCTGTCTTCGCGGCCAAGGGTGAACAACCACAGGCCGGCGAAGAGCAGCAACATAAGAAGCCCCAACGAGTTCTTCACACCGCCGAACGTGACGGCGTGCAGTGCCAGCACCAGCAGTATGCCGGTGAGCAGGATAAATATAAAGGTGATGGGGCGTATCATTGCCGCGTCTCAGGGTGAGCCGTTAACACAACGCGATCAAGCCGCCGCACGTAGTAAGCCAAGCCGCGGATGGAGGATTTTGGAGGCTGCGACTCCTCATGCGGAATGAGGGCCGGACGTTATGGCCCCGGGTCGACCGGTGCAGGAAACGTAGCGTTTGCCGCGATATTCGCCAGCATCGAGAATGGCGAAGATGGGCGCGGTGGCGCCAGCCGGGCACGCGAGTGTGAGAAGCAGGCAGAGAAGCGGGAGCGCGCGGGGGCGGGCCGCGCCGTTGGTAGATGCACTGAAGATTTTCCGCGAACGCGGGGCAGACCACCGTGAGATTGCGCACAGGTACGACCATCAGACGAGCAACGCTCTCTGCCAGGTGACTTCGAGTTCCATGGATTAGGTTTACCAGGCGGGTTGAAGGCCCGCCTATCCGGCGTCCGCAAATTAGTTCTGCTGCGGCGGAAGGAGCTACTACCCCTGTCCGGGTAGCCTAGGCGCGCGGAGAGCAGAGCGCGAACTCCACACTGGACCGGTGTCGGCGGAGTCAGCGCTTTCCTCCCGCGGCAGCGGCTTCGGTGCGGCGGGCGTCGGAGGACTTCCAGCGGGCGACTTGGGCCTGGAAGATCTGCTGCTGCGCGGGGGTGAGCACGGCGGCGGCCTGGGTGGCGATGGCATCCCAGTCGTGGCGCCGTTGCTGACCGATGTCGGTGGGACTCGCTCGGTAGAGTTGCACATTGCCTCCTAGGAGGCGCGCGAGTTGGTCCGCCTGGTCGCCGCTAAGACCAACCCCGGCTTGGGCAAACTCAGGAATAATGGGGTCGATCATGCCCACGCGGTAAGCGGAGGTAAATTCATAGTCGGAAAAGGCGGCGCGGGCCGTGGGGCCGAGAAGTATATCGATCTCGTTCCACAGGGGGCCATCGAGCTTTTTCCGCAGCTCGAGTATTCGAGGGTCGTCACCGCGGACGCCCATTTGCGCGACCGCGGCCTGCACATCGGCTCGGGCTTGGGCCTTTTTGAGCATCAGCTCAACGAAGCGCTCGGCCTGCTGCGCGTTGAGCCCGTGTTTTTGGAGAAAGGGGTCATAGCGGCGATGAAGCTTGGCCCGCTCAGCAAGTTCATCTGGCGAAGCAGGAGCTTTCCCTAGCGCGGCAGCAGCCGGAGCGCCCCCAAGAGGTGTCGTGGCGGCGGCTGATTGCGGAGCGACGACAGCGGCCGGCGGCACGACCGGCGCCGCACTGGCGGTTGCGAGGCGTTGCTCGAGGCTGGAAGCCCTAGCCTGGGCAAGGTCGCGTTCGGCCGAGAGCGCAGCGATAGCGCGGTCGGCCTCGTGAGTTTTGAAGACGGCGAAGCCGAGGCAGCCCGCCGCGATCACGACGGCGGCTCCGGTGACGATTTTAGTCATGCTCATAATTCCAAACCAGCTCGCGGCGGCCGCCGCCGTGCCGGCGATCGCAGTCGTGCCCGTGGCCGCCGCGCCAAAGGCGGCGCTGCACGTGGCGGCGGCGAGATGCGCCGGCGGGGCCGCGAGGGCCTGCTGACCGAGCGCCGCGCCGAGGGCGGCGGCGGTGGAGGCGAAGCCCCGGCCGCGCAGACGGACGCGCAGTTTTTCCAGCGCGCGATTGACGCGCACACGGGCTGCGTCCTCCGAGGTGTGCAGCGCCTCGCCGATGGCGGCGAAGGGCAGCCCGGAGAAAAAGCGTAGGAGGATCGCCTCGCGGTCGGCCGCGCCGAGCGCATCCAGCTCGCGGTCGATGAGGGGGCGGACCTGCTCCCAGTGGGTGTCTATTTCGCCAGCCATAAGATCGAGTCTGCGGTGCGCCTCCTGCTCGCGGCGGGCTCGGGCGGCCTCGCTCCGCAGTGCATCGGTGGCGAGATTGCGCGTGGTGGTGTAGAGCCAACCCGCGACGGTGGCGTGGCCGGCGAGCGCGGCGGCCTTGAGCCCCGCCTGCACAAAGACCCGCTGAGCGATCTCCTCGGCCAGCGTGGCCTGGCCGCCCGTGCGGCGCAGCGCGGCAAAGTATACGAGCCCAAGATGGCGGCGCACAAACTCGGCGAAGGCGGCCTGGTCAGAGCGCTGGGCGTACGCGGAAAGCAGTGCGGTATCGGGGAGCATCAGGAACACCCTATAATGGGTGCGGCTGAAGAAACCGAACAGGAATTCCGCGAGGGCCGGCGCGGTGCGCCAGCGGAGCTACTTTCGGTGCATCGCACGCGCGCGCCGGCGCCAGGGGCGGGGGCGGCGAGCGATGCATCGAAGCCTCCCCACTCTGCGGCTCCGCGCCCCGCACCTCGCGCTTGAGGGCCGTGATTTATCTTTGCAGCAGTGCCATGCGGCCGAGTAGGCTTTGCAGGTGCGTGCGGAGACAGGCCGCCGGGAAATAACGCGGAGGCCCTCAGAAGTCAGGCGGCCGCGGCAGGGATCGAGAGCAAGGCCCGCCGCCAGAAGCGCAGCGCGATGATGGGGGCGACGAGCGAAGCGCCGATCATCGCCGTCATCAACCCGAGGATGTCTCCGCTATAGGGCACGACCGCCATCACGATACCGTTAAAAACGAGGCATGTGCCCACATTTACAACGGTGCTGCCCCACACGACCTCCGCGCAACCCCGGAGACGACCCAGGGGGAAAAGCTGAAGCACCGTATTGAGCGGAATCTGGCCAAAGATCGCGCGGCAGGCGGTGGAGATCATGGCCAAAAGCGCATACGACGTCACGAGCGAGCCTGGCCCATAGAGTGCTCCAGGCTGAAGGTACGTCGAACCGCGAGTGATGAGCGTATACGCGATCAGGCCCAGCAGGAGGAGCGCGTACTCGACCAGCACGATCGTGACACAGTACAGGAGCGCGTACTTCGGTTTCATGGCATGAGCGGCGGATGAGGCATCTAAAAAACAGGCGCGTCGATGACGATGCCGTCACCGGAATACGGATACACCTCCCTCGCACCGGGATACTTCCTCGCACCGCAGGCCAGGCATTTCATCGTCATTTTCGTGAAGGATTCGCGAGAAGTTACAGCCCAAAGACCTTGAGCATCCCGCTCCATACGCTGGCCCAGAATTTTCCGGCCTTGGCGGCGCCGCCTTCGGTGTGGGTTTCCTGAAGGACGAAGAGGCCTCGGCCGGCGAAGCGGTCGTCGAAGAGCGGGTTCATCCCGCGATAATAGCTCCAGAAGGTCTCGGCGCGCACGGGGCTGTACTCCAGATTGGGCGTAAAGCCGATGGTCGCATCCTGATTGGTGCGGCGGGCGGGCGCGGCCTGGCCCTCGCGGTCGGCGAGCACCTCGGCGCGCACGCCGCGGCTGCCGGCGACGATGAGGCGGCAGGGGCCGACGAATTCGAAGAAGCGAAACTGGCCCGTGATCCACGACTGCCAGCGAAAGAGGCGCCAGTGGCGGCGGATCTGCAGCGTGTCGGCCTCCCGCTGGAGCACGCCGGCGAGGAAGCTCGGGCGCAGCACGAGGGAGGCGCCAGCGGGAACCTCCACGAGGGCCATCTCGATATGCGGGTCCTCGCCGTTGGAGAGCGTCACGCGATACTCGCCGCCGGGCTCCCCTGCCTTGGCCGGATGCCGCATCTGCACCAGCTCGACGAGGCCGCAGGCCAGGCTCGTAAACGGTATCGACCAATCCAATACAAAACGCGTGCTCTTCGCGATGCCCTCGTCGGAGGCTTGGAGGTATTTTTCCTTGATCCGCAGTACCTCGCCGGGGCGCAGCGCGCCCTCGATCGAGACGCGGCTCTCGCGCACGACAGGCAGCGTAGCGGGATCGGGCCCGAGCCGGATGGGACGGCCGGCGGCGAGCAGACGCGCAAACCCATAGTACATCGCTAGCGCCCACAGCGTGGGGCCGAGAAACCAGCTCGCGAGCGCGATGGCTATCCACCAGCGCGTCTTCTCCCACGCCTCGCGGAGGTAGCGGCGAGTCTCGGACTCGGCCGCCTGGAGCCCTCCCACCTCGGCATTGGCGCGCGCCAGCGCGGCATCGATGCCGCCTTTCTCTAAGATCGCTGCGGTGACGATGCCTTGCAACTCGGCGAGACGGGCGGTGGCATCGGTCTTCAGCGCCTCCATTTTCTTGATCTGCTCGGCGTTGGCGGCCTGCTGTTCGCGATTGCCCACGAGGCGGTCCCACCAGCTCTCGAGCGCGCGAAGCTTGGCGACGATCTCGGCGGCTTTTTTCGCGCGCGTCTTCTGCTCCTCGACGTCGGCCCGGGCCTTGGCGAGCTTTTGCTCGACGGCCTTCTGCGCTTCGAGGAGCACGTCGCGCTCGGCGACGGCGCGCTGGAGCCTCTCCACGCGGCCCTGCTCCAAGAACCCCTCCTCCTGCACATAGAGCCAAAGCCCATAGGCGAGGAGCGCGACGGCGGCGATCACGGCGGCCACGGCGAGCTTTTGCAGCAGCCAGCAGCCAAACTTGAGAAGTATGCCGTGCATCAGGGAGCGTGTTGATCGCGGGAAAGTGGGACGAGGGAAAAGGCGAGCGTCCGCAGATTAGGAAACGGTCTTTTGTAAGAAGCAACTGCGCGCCCTATTCCGCAACGCGGCGGCACTGGTCGCGCGGGCAAGGGCTCCGCACAGCCCATTTGCCGGACACAAAGATCGTTCCGGCGGCTCGCGGGCGGTCCACACTCCGAAGAGTCGGAAGCACGGGCAGCCACACCCTTCCAGCCCAGCGCGCCTTGCGCAGCCGGAGCGTCGCCATGGGCGGCGCGGCAACCCAGCTACGCCAGCACTGGCAGGCGACATGCGCCACCGCATCCCGATCCGCCCGGGGCGTGGTCTCCATCACCCGGCTGATGGCGATCTGCATCAAGGTGTCGTCGTCGCCAGCAGCCAGCCAAGACCGCATGCGGCGGCAACTCGCGCGCCGAGCGGAAGCGGCCGCGCACGCGGCTCAGGGCAGTGGATCGCGCACGTCGCGGACCGGGGTGCGCGTCATTTTCTCCAAGAAGTCGGCCATGCGCTCGTGTGCTTTGACGAAGCGGTAAGCCATCGCGAGGAGAAAACTCGCCACAAACAGCCAGAAGCCGGCGTACACCACCATGAAGAATTCGGTCAACATGGAAGAAGGTAGTCGGAGCCGGGGGCCGGGCGTCGATAAAAACCCGTCGCCCCGGGCATGGGGTGCAGACCCACCGGGCAGGGACCATTCGAGGATTGCGCGCCAGCGCGACGCGCTCACACGCTTGGCGGTAGCGAGCCCGGCACACGCCACGCCTC
>CAYZPV010000066.1:0-34272 GCA_964480585.1 uncultured Opitutus sp.
GGGGCTTGTTGAGTGGCCGGGCGGGTGCGGTGAAAAAGCGAAACGCATCGAAGTGCGTGCACGTCACCGCCGCCCCCTCCACGATCCCGGCCAGGGCCTCCGGGGCAAAGCGCAGCGGATACGCATTGTGCCGCACCTCCTCGGGCGTCTGCCGGTAAACCATCGCCCACTCGTGCAGGCCGAAGCAGCCGAAAAACGCCGGCCTTCCCTGCATCGCCGCCAGCATGCCACGCAGCCAGCCCACAAACTCGCGTCGGTGCGGGGGCAGCCGCGCCGGGTCGAGCGCCACTCCGCCTTCGACCTCACGATACTCGGGCCAACGGAGGAACTCTCGCGCCGCCGCGCCCGCCAGCGTCACATCCGGGCCCGGGTGCCACCGCCGCAGCCACGCCGGGCGGAAGGCATAGTAGGTGAAGAGGAAATCGTAGACCGGGTGCTTCTCACCCCGCGCGCCTCGCGCTTGGTGGGGGTCGGTCCAAGCCCGCACGCGCGCCTCGTGGGCGCCCTGGCGGGCGAGCCAGTCGGCCTCATGAAGGAGAGCGGGGGCGGAGACGGACGCGATCACGTCCCGAATATTCGCTCAAGAGAGGCCCCGGGCGCAAGCGGCCGCCACGCGGCGCCAAACTCCCTCAACGCCAGCCGGATGCGCTCCAGCTCCTCCGCCATGATATCGGGCGGAGCCACCGCGCGGTGCCGGCAGATGCGCAGCAGCCGCAGGGCAAACTCCGCGGGGTCGCTCGCTCCGCCCCACTGCTCCGCCTCCAGACACTCGATGAGCGCCTCGCACTGGAAGGCCTGCGTGTTCTTGCGCCGCTCGATATCCGGCGCGTGCATCCGCTCAGTCAGCCGGTCGAGCGAGAGCCCATCCGCCACGCGGCCAAAGAGGGAATCGTGCCAGCCCATGGCGCTCTCGATCACGAAGTGAAACGCAAGGTGCGGCAGGATGCCCTGGCGGGGCATCTCGGCGCTCGTCGTGGAGCCATCGGTGCGCACACAGGTCAGCCGGTCGGAGGACGTGGCGGGGAGGCCTTTGGTGAAGCGGACAAGCATGGGGCGCTTACGTGCAAAACGGTACTATCTACCCGCCGACGGGTCTTTGGAAAGCCCGTAGTCGTACCGCTCGCGCAAAAATACGCCCAGCACCTCCGCGGCGATTTGCGCGAAGCGCCGGCGGTTTTCCTCCGTGTCGCGGATGCCATTGCGCCACGCCTCGAATTGCACGCCATCCACCTTGGCCGTGTCCCGCGCGTGCGTATGCACGATGTAGCCGCCGGAAAAAAACGGCCCCGGGCCGGGGCCCGGTTCCTGCGCGCTCGGCACGGCGCGGATCCCTCGCTCCGTGAAGAGCGTGCCGAGGCTGCGCGGCCCACGGATGAGCTCCGCCCCGCTGCCGCCGAGCTTCGCATGCAGGTCGCGCAGGGTGCTGAGGGTGGCAAAGTCGGACTTGTCGAACGCCGCGTCCCCTTGGTTGAGCTGCGCCCCATTGAGCCCGTAGCCGAGCTCGAGCCGCGGCAGCGGATGCGCGTGGCCGTGCACATCGATCAGAAAGGCAAAGCCATGCCGGGCCACCGCGGCCGCCGTGGCGGCCCGGATAAAGTCGTGAAACTCCCGCCAGGCGCGCTCCGCCTGCGGGTTGCCGGCGGCGGCCTCCTTTATTTCGCGATTAGGATCCAGCTTGCGGCGATGAAGATGGCTCGCGATCAGGTGCGGGCGGTGGCCGGAGGTTTTTTCCAGCGCATCCACGAGCGCCCGCGCGAGCAGCAGGGAATTGAAGTCGCGTTCGACGGAGCCGACGGTGCGATTGGGGATGCTCTGCGGATTGAGGTCGCCGCCGTGCGGCGAAGTGATCACAATGGGCAGATCGCCCGTCGCATACTCGACGAAGCGATCCGTGCCAAACCGGGCTGCGGCGCTTTCCGCACCGCTCAAACTAGCGCTGGCAATCAGCATGACGACGAGCAGGAGGCGGGGCAGCATGACGGGGTGGCAAGCAGTTCTCACGCCCGCAGCACCAGCCGGCGCACGCCATCGATGGGCGAGCCCTCGACCGGCGTGAGCGGCAGCGGCGAACGCGTCGCCATCGCCGTGCGCGCCAGCGGATGGGTCAGGATGGGGCCGCTCAGCCCGGCAGGCAGGCTATCGAGCGCCACGCCCGGAAAGAGCTTGGCCGCGACGCGATTGGCGAGCCCGAGCAACTCGTCGAGCGAGTCGAGCACGAGCTGGTGCGCGGTATGATCGCCCTCCTCGGCGAGCCGGAGGATGGCGGGCGCGAGTCCCGCGATCTGTCGATTGGGCTCCGCGTGATAGTAAAAGAAACGCGTTACCGCTGCGGCATCGGCCGCCTCACCGAGCTGCGTGTGATCGCGCACCGTGGGGCCAAGCCGCGAGGGCGTCGCCCAGCCCTGCAGCTCCAGCAGCGCGCGCGAGATGGCGCGCCTCCCGAGGTCGTACCCGCTGCCGGGATCGCCAAAGCGCCAGCCGATGCCGCCCGCGTAGTGCACCGCGCCATCCGGCGCGCGCGCCGCCACGAAGGAGCCGGTGCCGCCGTGCAGCACCAGGCCTGGCCGGCCCACCGTCGCCAGCTCGAGCACCGGCCACGAATCGTCGGCCGTGAAAACCCGCCCAAAGCCCGTGAGCGCCGCACCTGTTTCCTTCCAAAACGCCCGGTTGCCCGCGGCGTAGATATGCGTGTGCGTGATCGCGGGCGCGGGCCCTGCGCCGGCGACGAGCTGGCAGAGCGCATCGGTGACGATCAGCCTCGCCTGCTCGGGGCCGACCACGCTCGGATTGCACCCCAGCGCGAGATGGCGGGCGACGATCGCGCCCGCCTCGTCGAGGAGGATGCACTCGGTCTTGGTGCCGCCGCCATCGATGCCGATGCGATAGGTCATGAAAGAAATACCCGTGCGGTTCAGAGTTGAGTGCTAGGCGTTGAGAGAAAACAGCCCGGAGGATCGATCTCTCAACCCTCAACGACCCTCGCTCAACCACCCCGGCTCAGGCGAGCTGCTTGGTGAGGCGGGTCTTGTACTTCGCGCCGACCTGGCGGTTGTGCTCGATGGCTCCCGGGATGTTCTGGCTGCGGAGGACGGGCAGGGGATGGCCATTATCGCGCATCCACTCCATCACGGAGAGCATCAGCCAGTTGAGGATCGACGCGCCGATGAAGGTGCTCGTCGGTCCCGTCATGATGTCGTCGGTGAGCTTCATCACCGTGTCGCCGGGCACGCCGCCATTATCGAGCACGTAGTCGGAGAGCTCGTGGAGCTTCTTGCCGCTGGGATGGACGGTCTTGGCGGCGGTCGACATCGCGACGGAGGTGAGGCCGACGACGATGCAGCCCTTGGATTTGGCGTGCAGCGCGACCTCGATGGGGGAGGAGTTCTTGCCCGAGTTGGAGATGACGATGATCACCTCGCCCGCGCGCAGCTCGTACTGCCGATCATAGCGCTGCACGAGCGCGGTGCCGAAGCCCACGAGGTTTTCGATAAAGCCCGCGGTGGGATCGGGAATGCTCGTGATCGCCACGAGACCGCCGGCGCGGCCCACGATCTCGCGCGCGATGATCTCGCTGTGGCCGCTGCCAAAGGTGTGCACGATATCGCCCTTGGCGAGCGAAGCGCCGATGAGGGGCGCGAGCTTTGCGATGACGGGCGCGTTTTTCTCGCGGGCGGTCGCGAGCATTTCGTTGGCACGAGCGTAGTAGGCTTCGGCGAGTGGTGAGAGCATGGGAAAGGCGCACGGTAGCCGACTCCGCGCGCAAGGGGAAGAGGGAAACGGCGCGCGAGGCTTGCCGCCGCCTCGCGCGCCGCGCAACGTGCCCGCGATGCTTCGCGCCGTAGATCATATCAATATCGTCGTGCAGGACCTCGAGCGCTCGGTGCGATTTTACTGCGATGTGCTGGGCTTTGTGCGCACGCGCGACGTGTACATGGAGGGTGACTGGATCGAGGCGCTCGTCGGCCTGAAAGGCGTGAAGGGCAAGGTCGCTTTCGTCGAGCTCCCCGGCGGCGGCCCACGCTTCGAGCTGCTGGAGTATGTCGTGCCCGCGGGCGCAGTCGTGCCGGACAACTCCAGGCCCAATACCCACGGCCTGCGCCATGTGGCCTTCCGCGTCGACGACATCGCCACGATGACAGCCAAGCTCCGCGCTGCGGGAGTAAAGCTCTTCGGCGAGCCGGTGAAGGTGCCTGGGAGTGTCGTCAAATTTGCCGGTGCCGATAAAACGCTCGTCTATTTTTACGACCCTGACGGCGTGATTCTAGAACTCGCTGAATATCGATGATCCCTGCTTTTCCCCTACTACCCCGATTCACGACGCGCATTTTCGTATCACTTCGCCTTCTTTCGCTTTGCCGCCTCCTCGTCGTTCTGGGAGGGATCGCCACGGCGGCCGCGGGTACCGATCCGGCGTATGCCGAAAGCCTCAGCCGCCTGCCGGCGTATCCGCAGATGCAGCTTTCACCGGACGGAAAATATCTCGCGTATGTGGTGATCTCGGCCGGGGGGGAAGCCGCGCTGGTATTTCGCGACTTGGCGACCCAGCGCCAGCAAGCGATTGAGCTCTCCCCCAATCACAGCTTGGACGCCGTCGGCAGCGATTGGGGTGGCCTGACTTGGGTAAACGAGCGCCGTATGATGTTTCGCAGCGCCGGCGGCTATTGGGCCGTGGATGTGGATGGGAAGGATTTTATCCCGCTCACAGGCTACGCACGGCAGCTTAAAGATAATCGCTACATCAACGCGCGCTTGGTCGTGCATACGTTCGGCGGGCTCGACCGCGATTGGGTGCTGATCGAAGAATTCGGCCGCGCTGCGGGCGAAACCACCTCCGGCTGGGCGATGCACGCGTACCCCAACTTGTCGCGGCTGAATACCCGCACCGGCCACGCCTCGCGCGTCGTGGAAAACCCGGGCAACGTATATCGCTGGCTAGTCGACGCCAACGGCCTTGCTCGCGTCGGCGCGATCAGCGACGGCACGCGCGGCCGCATCGTCTATCGCGAGCAAGAAGAGGAGTCCTGGCACCCGATTCCAAGCCTGGGCGAAGAGCCTGGGCTCATGCCACTGGCCTTGGATGGCGCAGGGAAGCAGATGTTTGCCACGCGCCTCACGGCGGAGGGGCGGCGCGGTCTTTTTCTTTTCGATTTAGACGGCAAGAGCCCACCAAAGGAGATCGTCAGCCACACGCTTTACGATGTCCAAGGCCGCACGCTGATGACTCGCGACCGGCAGTTTCTAGGCATGACGTACACGGCGGAAATACCCCGCACTTTCTGGCAGGATGCTGGGCTCGAATCGATCCAGAAGGCCGTCGACGCCGCGCTGCCCGAGCGAGTCAACCAAGTGATCAATTTCAGCGACGACCTCCAATCGTTGTTGTTTCACTCCTCCGCCGCCCAGCATGCCGGGAGCTATTACCTTTTCGATCGAGCCAAAGGCTCACTCGCCAAATTCGCCGACGTCCGCCCCTGGCTGGAAGCAATGAAGCTAGCCCCGATGTATCCCATCAAAGTCGCCTCCCGCGATGGACTCACGCTGCACGGCTACCCGCGCTGCATCTTGGCGGGGTGTTCGACCGGGAAGAAATGACAACGGATTTCGCGACCAGAATCACCGCTCCTGAACCTTTCGGAATTAGCGGCGGGGGCGTTTGGGCACAGCGTGAGACGGTAGGCTACCGCCTAGTGGGCATTGGAATCGAATGGGACAAAAAGAATAAGATGCTTGTCGGAACGAGAGTAGGGGCTCTGGTCCCTCCCCTCAATGCGGCGATAAAGGATAAATCCGCGCGTCTCCCCGAATGCTCATACCTAAGGATTACGCTAGGGTGAGCTGCAGTGACGACGGAAGACTTCTACGCCTGGCTCTTCGAGCGAATGCCGATGGCGAGTAGAAAGCCTTGGGGCTACGAGATGTCAGCTTGGTCTACGCCCGGCAGCACGCACCGGGAACGCTTCAAGAAGCATGTGCTCCAGCATGTGTTGTACGACACGATCAAGGAGAAGCCGCGGGCAGTGTTTACCGCGTTCGCCGAGGCGTTTCCTTGGCTGGCCGCGGAGCTGGCGATGCAGCGTGCGAACAAAATGGGAGCGTCGGCGCTTGGGGTGCAGCTCCAGCGATACGAGGCGGAGCTGATGCTGGGCGGGGTCGTGACGGCGCTTCGGCGGGAGCTGCCCGAGTGTCGGCCGGTGACGATCCACGATGCTATTCTCTGCCAGCGCCAGTTTGCGGCGGAGGTTCGGCGGCTGATGGAAGCGGAGTTCCAGGGCCAGTTTGGCGCTGTTGCTCGGGTTCGGACGAAATAGCGCCGAAACGGGTCAGCGCATTCAGCTCTTGGCGGTGCCACGAGGCGCGGCGGAATCACCCGGACAATACTTGAAGAAAGCAAAACCCTCCTGCTCGAATTTTACCCCTTACCCCCGGAGAATTGTACCGTCCCACTCACACACGATATTCCTCGCAGACAACTCATCCGCCACCATTTCTGAATTTAGGATTATGCATGAAGGGGCCAATAATAGCGCCCGTTGCATCAACCCGCCATGCCCCTACGATGGCCTCGGGCGGAATAGCTTGAGTAGGCCCGAACTGACCTTCAATCCGATATACCCATCCGTTCGGGTTTTTGATTGCTTCCTGAATTTCGCCGTGCAGCGGCGTGATCTCTTCTGTGTTCACCGCGAAAGGGATCTAACCCAAGTTTGATAGAATGCCTTTTGATCGGCGACACTGCCGCAAAAAAGCGCGTCGCCTCTCTCGAAAATATCCACCAAATCCGAAGACCGTACGCCTTCCTTTAGCACGTACGCCTTGCGACCACCGCTCATACTTCGAGACATGCCCGAGGGATAGACGTTTACTTGGGCTCCCGCACATAACGCCTGAATCCTCATTCCCTCTAGTGCTTGGCGCAAATCGCAGAGGGCTTCGAATAAATCGGAGCCGGTGAAGGCTGACATTTCCAGTCCTAGTCCATGGAGCTTCAAACTCCATGGAGGACCTCCTTGAATTGCCAAAGTGCAATCTTGAATCTTCTGATTCGGGAGGCGCACTGCTAAGGAGATGTCTTCACTCATGGTCTCCAGTTGGGATTCAGTATCGACATGCCTTGCGACTTCAAAGTTACCGCCCTGATATCGCTAGGTTCAATCCGAAACGGCACGGCAATCTCCAATTCGTGGCGGAACGGACTGTTTGCGCCTAGAACTTCGTTTACGTCGATTCCGTTTCGCGGCCGAACCACATACATATTTTCTGCGAAGCCACTGGCTACGTCCGCCGACCGGGACGTCGGAATGAAAGCGCTCGGCGGGGACGTGTTGTCCAATGCATGCTTCATCAGATCAGTGCTGGTGCCGCGGGCTTCGAACCCCTTCTCGAATATCTCCGTCGGCCCGCGTGTGTCACCGCGGAATGTAAATTTAGGGAGATCCACATCTGGAATTGATTTCGACAAGGATTTTGCGGAGCCCGTGAGATTATCGATGGCATTCCACACCCGCTTACCTCCGGCTAGCATACCCGCAAGAGGTACGGTCGCTGCTAAGGAAAGGAGCGCATCGTTATCTGACAGTACCTGCTGGCAGCAAACCCAGGAATCTGCCGACGGTCGTGATGCCGCATGGAGCCCTGGGCAGCCGCGATGGCTTTGGCTTCGATCCGGCAGTGCAGTTTCTCGCAGGGTGCGGCTACGCCGTCCTCCAGATCAACCACCGCGGCTCGTCGGGCTATGGTCGGGAGTTTGAGGAGAAGGGCTATCGTGAGATGGGACAAGGCATCCAACGCGATATCGAGGATGCCTCCCGCTGGGCGATCCGCTCGGGGCTGACGACGTCCGACCGATTGGCAATCATGGGCATCGGCTACGGAGGCTACGCCGCCGTCATGGGGGTGATCCAATCTCCGGGCCTTTACCGCTGCGCGATCACGATCTCCGGAGTATCGGATATCCCTGCGGTCCTGGAGAATTTCGCTGAACTGTCGCCCGCAAGCCAGGAAGTAAACCAACGGCGCTTCGGCGATCCGCAGAAAGACAAGGCCAGTCTACGTGCGCTCTCGCCCGCTTACTTGGCGGACAGAGTGTCGGTCCCGGTGCTAGTCGTCCACCGCAAGGACACCGCCGTCATTCCCTATGATCAGGCGACTCGCCTGGTGAAAGCACTCGAAACCGCGAAAAAGCCGCACGAGTTCGTGTCGCTCACCGCTGATTCCGACCCCATGGCGCAACAAAAAGCCCGCGCCGATCTGTATCGGCGTATCGAGCTTTTCCTCAGCGCGCACCTGACGGCGAAATCTGCGTCGAACTAGCGGCGCGGAAGAAACTCCGCGCCTCGGCTCACGCCTCCCAGCGCCCGTAGATGCCGCAGGGAAGTACCTTGCCGTCGCGTTGGATGGGGAGGCCGACTTCGCCGGCGGTGATCCTGCCGCCGCGCTTGTGCATGAGCTCGGCGAGGAGATTGGCGACGACCGTGGGCGAGAGGCGCGCGGTATAGGCGTTGATGAGGAAGAAGAGCGGCTGCTCGCTGAGCAGCGCGCGGCACTCGTTGAGGAGCGACCAGAGGTGATCCTCCAGCTTCCACATCTCGCCCGTGCTGCCCCGCCCGTACGTCGGCGGATCCATGATGATCGCATCGTAGGTGCGGCCGCGCTTCAGCTCGCGCCGGGCAAACTTGAGGCAGTCATCGACGATGTAGCGGATGGGCGCCTCGGCGAGGCCGCTCAGCGCGGCATTTTCGCGGCACCACTTCACCATGCCCTCGGCGGCATCGACGTGGCACACGGAGGCGCCGGCCTTGGCTGCGGCGACGGTGGCGGCGCCGGTGTAACCGAAGAGATTGAGCACGCTCACCTCGCGCCCGGCTTTCTTGCGCTCGGCGATCTTGGCGCTGAACCACTCCCAGTTTACGGCCTGCTCCGGGAAGAGTCCGGTGTGCTTGAACGAGGTAGGATGGATCTTAAACGTCAGTCCTAGCGATTGGTATCCGATCTTCCACGCATCGGGCAGCGCGCGCCGATACTCCCACTTGCCGCCGCCCTGCTCGCTGCGATGGTAGAAGCCATCCCAGCCCTGCCACTTTGCGCCGGGTTCCGCGCCATGGCGCGGCCAGATGATCTGTGGGTCTGGTCTCACCAGCGTGTACTCACCCCAGCGCTCCTGCTTCATCCCATCGCCGCAATCAAGGAGCTGGTAGTCGCGCCAGCGGTCGGCGACAATGAGGGCAGGGCGTTGAATGGTATCCGACATGAGCGAGTAGTCGGGGGAGGGAAGGCCTCCCGCCCGCACGTGTCGAGACACAGGTTATCTGTACACAACCCTACCTTAGGGTGATTACCCTATCATGGGGTTGACTTTAGCTTACTTTTTCCCTTAAGAATGAAAGGTTCCTGCAATTACTATGAGCCCAAATCCCATCAAGCGTGGCCTCTTGGCCCTCGTCTGTGCGACTCTGCTCGCCGCCAACCTCTCGGCCGACGTCGTCGAGACCAAGAATGGCGCCCGCATCGTCGGCAAAGTCCTCCGTATCTCCGAAGGTGCCATCGCCATCGAGACCACCTACGCCGGCACGTTGGCCATCAAGCAGTCCGAAGTCTCAACACTAACGACCGATACCCCTGTGGCTGTCCGCCTCGCCAGCGGCACCCGCATGGACGGCAAAATCTCGGGTGGCCCCGACGGCAGCCTCCAGATCGCCGGCTCCGATGGCACCATCACCACCACAGTCGCCAAGGTCGCCGCGTCTTGGACGGCTGGCGGCAAGGATCCCGAAGTCACCGCCCTGGAGCGCAGCTGGGCCTATGAAGCTGCCGTCGACGTGACCGGCAAGAATGGCAACAAGGACCAATTGGGGACCGCGGCTTCCATTCGCGCCGTGCTAAAGACCTCGCAGGATACCCTCCAGTTCTACTCCGCATATGATCGTCAAGAGACCGATGGCCTCAAGTCGGCCGATCAATTCAAGGCCGGCGTCGACTACCAGAACAACTTCAAGGGCCGTTCCTCTTGGTACGTGCGCGATGAAGGCGGCTTTGATCGCGTGAAGGACATCGAACTTTACAACGTAGCCGGCGCCGGTTTCGGCTACGACTTGATCAAGCAGGCCAAGCAAGTGCTGACGACCCGCGCCGGTCTCTCGTACCGCTATGAAGGCTACAAGAATCCTCTCACCGAGGATGTGAAGAGCGCTGGTCTCGATTTCGGTCTGATGCACGAACTCACCCGCGACAATTGGAAGCTCGTTAACCGACTTTCCTACGTGCCAGCCTTTGAGGACTTCGCCAACTATCGCGCCAACCACGAGTCGTATCTCGAAGTTCCGCTCACCGCACCCAACTGGAAGATCCGCTTCGGCGTAGCCAACGACTACAACAGCCAGCCTGGCGTAGGGGTTGAGAAGATGGATACCTCCTACTTCGCCCGTCTCGTATTTAACTGGCGCTAAGCACTGGTCGGAAAATTTAGCACAAAAAAAGCGGCAGGCCTAAGGGGCCTGCCGTTTTTTTTGGAGATGTCCGATACGGGATCGAGCGCCTCACAAAGAATCGAGGGAAGATGGCGACGGCCCAGTAGGCCGCCGCCATTCCCTACATTCCGATTGTGCTTACAACCGGCGATTGAAACCGCCCATCAGGAAAATGATGAGGCAGATGAGAAGGATGAGGCCGAGCGCGCTGCCACCGACCACTGGCCCGCCGAGGTAGAAGCCGCCGCCGCCGAAGAGGATCAGAAGGAGGAGAACGATGAGGAGTAAGTTCATGCTCCCACAGTCAGCCGCCGCATCGGATGGTGCGGTAGGTCTGAAGCCCAGCTGGCGGGCGCGGCTGTACTGCCGATCGATCTCCACCGCCAGTCACCGCTGCTCTGGCGTCGCCGCTGCGCCGAAGTCTTCCATCTCGTAGAGCGGCCTCACCTCGATTTCCGAGTCCTCACCCGGCATGGGATCCGGACACCGCTGCAGCCACTCGAGCGCTTCCTCCAGCGATTTCACTTTCCATATCCAGAAGCCCGCGAGCAGCTCCTTGGTCTCCGCAAAGGGCCCGTCGACGATCGTGCGCCGGCCCCCGGCAAGTCGCACGCGCTTGCCCTTTCGACTCGGCTGGAGGCCATCGCCTGCGAGCAGGATGCCTGCCTGCACGAGCGCCTCGTTGAATTTTCCCATCTCCGCGAGGAGCTCCTCGCTGGGCAGCACGCCCGCTTCGGAGTTCTTCGTCGCCTTGATCATGACCATCACACGCATCGTCGTTCGGAATTGAGGTTATTGGACTCTGTTCATTTCTCCAACGAACGGACCGCCCTCAACCGGACAAAAATGGGAGGGCTGCCCCGCCTATACCGCCTCCCACGCGCGCGTGCCCACCGGGTCGCGACCCTCGTCGTACTCGATGTGATCGAGGATGGTCTCGATCGGCTTGCCCTCGAGCCCCGCATCGCGAATGCGCTGCGGCAGCACCGCGGAGCGCTCATCGCGCCAACCGAGCTTGAGCAGGAAGCGATTCCACATGTGGCAATCCTCGTCCGAGCGCGGTGTGCCGTGCGCGTGCGCCCAGGCGAGCACCGCTTCGTCGCTCTCGCCCGCGAGCACGCGCTCGCGCACGGCCGCATACGGCACACCGAGGAAGCGGCAGCATCGCCCATCGAGCACCATCTTTTGCCCGTCGCCGAGATTCCCCACATAGTCCGCCGGGAGCGCGCCCGCCGCATGCAGCCGGATCTTGTCGAGCATGCGCCCGAAATAGACCAAGCGACCGACTTTCGTGTAACAACTCCGGAGACCAGGGACGTGCGGCATGAGGGCTGCGATGTTTCGCCTCCCTGCCCCCGCACGCCAGCGCAACGGGCCTGTACCGCAGGCAAACGCGCGCGGCTGCGCCGCGCGACTGGCAGTTATTTGGCCGCGCCCCGGCCGGTGCGCAGCGGCGCTGCAAGCGTGCGGTAGACATCCTCGTTGAGCTCCGAGCCATCCCATGGGCGCGCGGGCTCGATCTCGGGGGCATCGGCGATAGGGAGCCGCGCGGCCAGCGCCGCCTTGATTTCGACACTCTCCGGCCGGCGCACGAGGTTGGCCCACTCGTGCGGATCCGTGGCGTGGTCGTAGAGCTCCTCGTCGCCGTTGCGGTAGCGGATGTAGCGGTGGCGGCCGTCGGTGATCGAGTGATTGCCCAGGCCAAAGGTCGTGAGCACCGGCGCGCCGCGCTCGCGCCGCTGACCCCGGAGGATCGGCGAGAGGTCGATCCCATCCAGCGTGTGGCTTTTGGGCTGCGGCAGTCCGCAGAGGGCGACGAGCGTGGGGTAGATATCGAGATGGCTCACGGGCGTGGCGACGATCTGCTGGGGCTGGCCGGGCATGTGGACCGCAAAGACCACCCGGCAGGTCTGCTCCCATAGCGCGTACTTGGCCCACATGTTTTTCTCACCGGCATTGTAGCCGTTGTCGCTGGTGAAGACGACGATCGTATTGCGCGCATAGGCGCTCTCCGCGAGCGCGCCGAGTACGCGCCCGATCTGCTCGTCGATGTAGGTCGTGGCGGCGTAGTAGGAGCGGAGATACTCCCGCCAGAGGCCGGCATTGACGACCGCGGCGTGGGTGCCCTGGTGCGTCGCCTGCCGCCGGCCGGGGGCGGGCACATCCTCGAGGTCGTCGGCGCGATAGCTCGGCGGTATCTCGATCTCATCGAGCGGGTACATGTCGTAGTAACGCTTGGGCACGATGCGCTCGGAGTGCGGCCGCCAGAAGCCCACCGAGAGAAAAAACGGGCGGTCGTGCGCTCGGTTGAGAAAAGCGATCGCGCGATTGGCCTGCTCCGTATCCTGCTGGAGTTTCGTGGGGTCGTCGCGATCCCAGTCATCGGGCAGCGCCCCAAAGCGCGTGGGCAAGTAGCTCGGATCGGGGATGCGCAACGTCTCCGGGATGATGTGGGGGATGAGAGAGGCATCGGTGTGCGTGACGTACTTTTTGAGCCCGTGCCCCTTGAAGTAGCCCGGCGTATAATCGGCCACATAGTCCTCCTGATACCCCGTGTGCATGATCTTGCCGTAGCCGGCTGTGAGATAGCCGTTTTCCAGAAAGTGTCGCTGCATCGTCACGGCCTGTGCGATCGCGGCCTTGGTGCGGCGCGATCCCTGGCTGTTGTAGTACACGCCCGACTTGTAGGCATGCACGCCGGTAAGGAAGGCCGTGCGTGCCGGCGCGCAGGAGGGCACTTCGGCGTAGGCCCGCGTAAACCATGAGCTGCGCGCCGCCAGTCGCTCGATATGGGGCGTACGCACCACCGACTCTCGCAGCACACTGGTCATATGCGCCGCGTGATCGTCGATCAGGATGAAGAGGATATTGGGCCGCCCAGATGCCGTGGCGGCATCCGCCCCCACCAGCCGCAAGGCCGCCCCCACCGCGGCGAGGGCCCACCAAAGACACACGCTCCCACGGGGCCCAACCGACAAAACACGAGGCAACATCCCTCTAATATGTATACAAAATTACCTGAGGCAACGCATTTCATTACTAAATCTGTATACAAAAGGCGCGGCCCCTTGGTCGCGCCTTTTGCCACCGGGTGCGCACGGCACCCGCCACAGCCTCAGGGCAACTCGTAGACCTCGATGAGGGCCACGCCTGTGGCACCGCCGACTCCGCTTACCTGTGCCGTGTAAGCGCCGGGCTGCAGGGCGATGATAAGGGCGGCGTCGCGCGAGCCGGCAGTGAGCTGAAACGCGCCCACGCCCGACTGCGTCGCTACCGGCGTGGCTGCTGCCTCCCAGTTATCATTGGCGGCCACCACCGTCTGCCCCGAGTACACCTCGAGCCGGGGATCGGCCAGTGTGCCACCGACGCCAAAGGCCCCGAGCGTGGGCCCGACAGCGCGGATCAATACGCGCCGCGCGCCCGAGCCCCCGATGTTAAAGCCGGCAATCAGGATGTCGCCGCCAGTACCCACCTGCGTGCGGGCCGAGACATTGATGAAGCGAGGCGTTGCCGCCGTGACGGAGCCCGCGGGCGTGAGATCGTAGAGCTCGGCGAGCGCCACCCCGGAGCTCCCTCCGGCATCGACGAGTTGCACCGTGTAGCTGCCCGCGGCCATCGCATTGCGGATAAGCGCGGCATCGCGCGAGCCGCTGCCAAGCGCAAACGCGCCCACCGCCGACTGCGCCGCGACTGGCGTGGCGGCAGGATCCCAGTTATCGTTGCCCACCAGCACCGTCTGGCCTGAGAATAGCTCGAGCTTGGGGTCCGGCAGCGTACCCGCCACCCCGAGCGTGCCCAGCGTGGGCCCCACCCCGCGGATGAGCAGGTTCTTGGTGCCGCTCGTCCCCGCTCCTCCAATCGCAAAACCCACGATGAGCGTGCGATCGCCCGCGCCGGCCACAGAGCGGATCGAGAGGTTGGAGAGATACGCGCTGGAAGGCTGCGCCGCCGTGACGGTGAGGATCGCGGCATTGCTCGTCCGCGACCCCGCGGAGTTGCTGATGCGCACACTGTACGCTCCGGCATTGGCCGCCGCGACCGAGGCGATCGTGTACGATGCCGACGTCGCGCCGGCGATCGCGCTGTTGTTGAACAACCATTGGTAGCTCAGGCCGCCACCGCTTGCCGCGACGGTAAAAGTCACCGCCGTGCCTGCCGGCGCGGATTGCGTCGCTGGATGCGTGGCGATGCTGGGCGCCACCGGCGCAGCCGCGGGCGCATCGCCCACCACGACTTGCGAGGTGGAAGTATAGCCCACGATGGTGGTCTCGCCCACCGCGAAGCCGCGATCGACATTGCGCGCGATGGGCATCGCCCCGATCTCGGTAAAGGCGGTGTTGTTGGCCGTCGTTGCGATCCGAAAGGTGCCCAGGCCGGAAACGCCCGCAGCCGTCACTCGATAGCCCGGGCCCACAGCTGTCACGCCCGAGGAGGCTGTCGCGTTGTTGGTCGCGCCGGCACGAGTCCACGTCAGGCCATCGCTGCTCACGAGTGCCTGGCCGAAGGTGGCGACATTGGTGTTGGAGCGCTCGTATAGGACGAACTGGTTATTGAAGACCACCACGCGCGTGTAGCCGCCAAACGCCGTCAGCGAGGGCACGGGCGTCCAGTTGATGCCGTCGGCGCTGCGAAACACGGAGGTCGTCGTCGAGACGCTCCCGAAGGCCGCGACAAACACCCCGTTGGCAAATGCCACGCCAGTCGCCGCGGTGAGGCTGGCGCCCACCGGCGTGGGTGCCGGGCGGGCCGTCCACGTCACGCCATCCGGCGAGGTCATCCATCCGAGTTCTAGCGGCGCGACGTACATGCCATTGCCATACGCGAGGTCGATGAGGCCGCCGCCCGAGGGGATGCCCCCGAAGGTCACCGTCTGGCCCGCTGTCCACGTCGCTCCATCGGTGGAGGTATAGACTGTAGAGCGGCCGGCGCCGTTACCGCCGACCGTCCAGAAACGATCATTCAGATAGCGCACCTGCCGGATGCCCGAGATGCCTGCAGGCAGATCGCGCCGCGTCCACTCCGTGCCATCCGGGGAGGTCAGCACGAAATCGAGCACGGGGCTATTGGACGATGCCGTGAGGACAAACGTGCCCGCGCCATAGGCCAGGCCTTGGACTCTGGCGGAGCCGAGCGCGGCAGTGGGTGTGGTCTCGCGCCACGTGGGCAATGACTGCGCCACCAGATGGGGAGCAGTCGCCACGAGGGCGCAAAGGGAAGCGAAGAGTGAAGCGAGTCTCATCGCGATGGATTCTATACCAATCGCTACCAAAGTGTCCTTACGTGCTCCCGCGTAAGGGACGCTCTTGTTTCCAACCGGGAAAGAAAAATGCGGGCCCCGGTCGCATCGCGACCAGCGGCCCGCATCGTCAAGCAGAGCTGTGTCCCAAGCTCGGCGGCTTTACGCCTCGAGCTGCGGGCGGCCTTTCTCAGGCCAGTCGATGTGGTAGAACTTGCCGCGGGGCTTGTCCGTGCGCTCGTAGGTGTGCGCGCCGAAGAAGTCGCGCTGGCCCTGCAGCAGGTTGGCCGGGAGGCGGGCCGAGCGGTAGCTGTCGTAGTAGCTCAGCGCCGAGCTGAAAGTCGGGATCGGCACGCCGCACTCGCTGGCGATCGAGACGACCTTGCGCCAGTTCTCCTGGGCCTTCTGCACCGTCTTGTTGAAATACGGATCGAGGAGGAGATTGGCGAGGTCGGGCTTGCGGGAGTAGGCCTCGGTGATCTTCTGGAGGAAGACCGCGCGGATGATGCAGCCGCCACGCCAGATCTGGGCGATCTCGCCGAAGTTGAGCGTCCACTTGTACTCCTTCTGCGCCTCGCGCATGAGCTGGAAGCCCTGGGCGTAGGAGCAGATCTTGGAGCAGTAGAGCGCATCGCGGATGGCCTCGATGAGAGCCTTCTTGGAGCCCTTGTACTTCTTCTTGGGGCCCTTCAGGATCTTGGAGGCGGCGACGCGCTCTTCCTTGATCGCGCTGATGCAGCGGGCGAAGACGGACTCGGCGATCGTCGGAGCCGGCACGCCCATGTCGAGCGCGTTGACCGAGGTCCACTTGCCCGTGCCCTTCTGGCCAGCCGTGTCGAGGACGATGTCGACGAAGGGCTTCTTCGTGACGGGATCTTTCTGCTTGAGGATGTCGGCGGTGATCTCGATGAGGAAGGAGCCGAGCTGGCCCTCGTTCCACTCGGAGAAGATCTCGCCCATCTCCTTCGGCTTCAGATTGAGCAGGCCCTTCATCAGCGCATAGGCCTCGCAGATCATCTGCATGTCGCCGTACTCGATGCCGTTGTGGACCATCTTCACGTAGTGGCCTGCGCCATTCTCACCGATGTACGTGGAGCACGGCACGCCGCCCACGATGGGCTTGCCGGGAGCCGCGCCCGTGAGGGGCTTGCCCGTCTTGGCGTCGACCTTCGCGGCGACGGCATTCCAGATGGGCTCGAGGTGCTTCTTGAAGACCTCCTTGTTGCCGCCGGGCATGAGGGCCGGGCCGAAGCGCGCGCCTTCTTCGCCGCCGGAGACGCCGGAACCCACAAAATTGAGACCCTTCTCGCTCAGCGCCTTCTCGCGCCGGATCGTGTCCGTCCAGAGCGCATTTCCGCCGTCGATGATGATGTCGCCCTTCTCAAAGAGGGGCACGAGGCTGTCGATCACGGCATCGGTGGCCTTGCCGGCCTGCACGAGGATGATGGCCTTGCGCGGGCGCGCGAGCGACTTGACGAACTCCTCCAGCGTCTTGGTGCCGACGAGACCGCCGGGCGTATTGGGGTTTTCGGCGACGAACTTGTCCGTCTTCTCGACCGTGCGGTTATACACCGAGATCTGGAAGCCGTGGTCGGCGATGTTGAGCGCGAGGTTCTGACCCATCACGGCGAGCCCGATGAGTCCGATGTCGGATTGTTTGGCCATGGCGAAAGTAAGGGAAGCGGAGGCTTACCTTAACTGTCCGGAAAACCAAACCCATTCCACCGCGACGTCATAAAAATTACATCCGGCCCGTCCGACGACACGTGTCCGTCCCGGGGGGCCGCCCCCTCAAAACCGGCGTCCCTTGGTCGGAAAAAAGCCTGCCAGCCACTCCACCACTGGCGTCGCCCAAGCCGGCTCGCTGCGCTCGTAGATCCAGTAGAAGCCGACACTGGAGACGACGATCAAGGTGCCTACGCCCAGCACCACCTTGTTGATCTTGGCTACTTTACGCAATAAGAGCACGATCGCAATCAGCCCAAAGACGCCGATGCCGAGCTTTACCCAAAACTCCATGGGTATCTCGCCCAGCCGCTCGGCAGCCGTGTGCGGGGCCGCCGGACTAGCCGGCGCAGGCGAGGTGGCGGCAGCGAGGATATCCATCGTGGACACCCCTTATAGCGGATAGCCCGCCAGGGAAAAGCGCGAAGCGGCCAGGCGCGGCGATTCGCAGGTTTTTAGAGAAGGTGAGAGTGTGACCCGACCGCGCCGGGGGCCGCGGTATCCGACGTTTTGATACCACCCCCCGGCGACCGGGCTGTCTCATATGTCGAAGCTTGCCGTGAAGATGAACTGGCGCGGATCGACGATGCGGTACCCATTGGCCGTGCCATCGGGCAGGGCGCTGATGGGCTGGAGCCGGCCGTTCTCCTGAATGTTCCGCACATTGAGCTGGAAGCTCGCGTTGATGCCCGGCGAGAGCTTGGTGCGATAGGTGAAAAAGGCGTCGAAGTACGTGCGGGCCTTGTCGTAGACCGGCCGCGCCGGGTCCAGCTCGGTGATGATCGCGGGGAGCGACTGCACGCCATAGTAGCCGATCGCGCCCTTGTCTTCCCAGCGCACCGCGCCGCCGACGGTGAATTTCTTCAGCCACGGATTATCCGTGAGGCCCGCGAGGCGGTAGCTGGTGCTGTAGTTCACCCGGTACTTGCGGATCTGCGGCCGGCTCTTGCCCTGCGTAGCCGTGGCGATGTTGAGCTGCGAGGTGACGTTGGCCGCGAGATACTGCGACGCGGAATTGCTGTTATTGTAGCGCTCGGTAAACCAGGGCCGCCCGGTCTCGGGGTCGATGATGCGCTGCCACGCTGGCAGGCGCTCGGCAATCCACTGGGAAGCGCCCGGAGCGAGCTTGGAATCGATCGATTGCTGCTCGGTGACGTTGATCTTGTTGGTCCAAGAGCTCGTGGGATTGAAGTGCAGCTCGATCTCCGTGCCCTTGGCGGTCACATCCTGCGTCTCGGCCACGAGCTCGTTTTGCTCTCCCCGGGTCTCCGGGCGCGTATAGTAGGCGATATCGAGGCCGGTGATGCGGGCGGCCGCCGCAGCGGCCTCGGCATCGGTGATGGGGCGGCCGAGGCGCGTCTCTTCCCAGCGGCGCGACAGCGTCTGGAGATTGAAGACCGCGTTGCCATTGGGAGAGTCGAAGTCGAGATTGCGCACGCGCTGTGCGATCGTGCGCATGCTGCCGTTGCGCGTATCGATCTGCACCGTCTCGTACTTGTTGGCTCGGAGCATGACCTTGCCGTTGAAGAGATTCAGCGAAAATCCGTAATCCTTGCCGCTGCCGGTGGGGTCGGGGAGCGGCTGGAGGTATAGGCCCACAGCCACGCCGGCAGGTTGGAAGCTGTCGGACTTGTTGTAGTGCAGGTTGAGCCACGAGGTGGGCTTCACGACGACGCCGGCCGTGCGGGTATCGCCCGCGGCGCGCACCCAGTCGGAAGGGTGCAGCACATGCGTGGAAGCGTAGTCCAGCACGATGCCGTCGGGCGTGGCGACGAAGAGCGGGGTGCCGCGCTGGCGGTTGCTGCGCTCGTCCTTGCGTAGTCCAAACGTGGATACGACGCGGCCCCCGAGCAGGTGGCTCTGGAGCACGCCGCCCCTAGTCTTGAGCAGCGAGCGGTCCCACGTGTTGGTGGAGTCGTACCAATAGCCCGAGCCCAGCCGAGCCTGCTCCGTCTGGAATCGCCCGTTTGCGCCGCCGCTGCCCCACCGATAATTGTACACGCCCGGCGCGAAGTCCCTCGGGGCCTGGTCCGCATTGAAGCCCACATTGTCGCCCACGTAGTACCGGTAGTAATTGAGCGCGACTTCGGGACGCGGGAAATCCGCTGCGGCGCCGGTAGCCTGCGGATACCACGAGTGGCTCGAGAGGATCACATCGCGGAAGGTGTCGGTGCGCGAGCGGTTGTCCTTGAACTCGCCGTAGCCCACCACCTGCTGCATGCCGAGCCAGCGCAGCGCGTTTTGCTCACGGCGGAGATCCAGGCGGTAGGCGAGCTGAGCGCGGTACGTCTCGCGCTCGTAAGGATTGCGCACGATGCCCTTGGTGTTGAAGAAGCCCACAAAGGGCCGCAGAAAAAACGGATTGGGGCTGCCATCCAGCATGCGCTCATTGACGTCGATGTGGAGGAAGCCCGTCGCTCCCGAGCTGCCCGCCGTGCCGTATAGGCTCCGGTTGTCGCGCTTGCCCGTCTCGCGGAAGTACGCGCCCTGCACCGCGAGCATGTGGCGCGGGGTATCGAGCAGGATCTGCTCGGCCTGGAGGTGCGTGACGTGCGTCGTCTCATTGAGCCGGTTCATCGCCGCGAGATTGATCTCCGACCAGTCGTAGATCGCGCGGCTGGAGACGGCGGGGTCGCTCGCGAAGAGTGGCTGCGTGGCGCGGATCTGGTCGGGCACCGAGTTGACGATGACGTAGTTCTCGTTGGGCGTGTTGGGCGTGTTGGTATTGGTCGTGCGGCTCGGCCCCCAGTAGCCGATGGAGCCGTCGTTATCGATGAAGAGCGTCGACTGCGCGCGGAAGTTGGCGTTGGCGAAAAACGTCGGCAGCGTGGTCGCCGTGTAGTTCCCGGGCCGCACGATGCCGTCGATCTTCACGGCGTTGGCCGCGAGCACGTAGGGATCCCACGTGGGCTTGCCCGCATTGATCCAGCCGGTGATGGCGTCGCGCGGCGTGGTGGTGTTGGGCCGGTTGCCGGTGATGTGATAGTAGAAATGCGAGGCGGTGAGCGTCGTGTTGCGGAAGGGGCGGTAGCGCACCATGCCGTTGAGCCGCTTGGTATTGGTGCCGGAGGGCTTGCGCTCGTAGCCCTCGTGCATGAAGGCGGCGCTGCCGCGCAGGGCTAGCGTATCCTTTACCAGGATACGATTGAGATCGAGGCTGGTGCGGTAGCCGCCATAGCTGTCGACGCGCATGTCGAGGCGTGAGCGATTGCGGCTGAGATTGGCCGTGGCGGGCTGCATGTTCACCGTGCCGGCGGCGTTGCCGAGGCCGAAGACCGTGGAGTTGGGCCCGCGGCTGATCTCGACCGCGTCGATGAGGAGCGGGTCTATCGGCATCCGGCCGCTCAGCTCGAAATTGGCGAAGGAGAGATTGGCCGCGCCCACTCCGCGCACCCGGTTGGCGGTATTGGGATTGAGCGAGTTGTCGACTGGGCTGCCGTTGCGGTCGACGGAAAATTCGGTGTACGTGCCGATGCCCTCGGTGCCCGCCTCGTACAGGAAGATGTCGTTGATATCGAGCATCGCAAAGTCGCTCATCTGCTCCTTCGTCACCACGCTGATCGAGGAGGCAAGATCCTCCACGCGGGAGTTGAGGCGCGTGCCCGACATTGTGCTCGAGGCATAATAGCCGCGATCCTGCGACATCACCTCAAAGGGCGAGAGCAGCACCGGCTCCTCGCGCGGCGGCTCGCCGCCGGCCGCGGCCGCCGGGGCCGTGGGCCGCCGCCCGGCATCCCGCGCGGCGATCTCCTCGGGATCGAGCCGGCCATTCTTGTTGGTGTCGTACCGCGCCAGCTCGAGGGGGTCGAGCGCGGGCGCCTGCCCAAAGACGAAAGGCGAAAGGACCAGCGTGACCGCGGCGGACGCGCGCACGCGAAGTCGGGATGAACCGAAAACGTTCATGACGAGGGGAGAAAGGGTGGGGGGTAGGGGAGGGCGAGCGCGGTCAGTGCGCCCGCCCGGCGGGGATGCCTCCTACCATGCAAAGGAACGCACGCGCGTCCAGTCGTTAAACGGACAGGTGTCCGCTACCACGCCGCCTCGCTACCACGCGGCTAGCGCTGCGCCCCAGCATGCTCGCCGCGGGTGGCGCAGTTGATCCACGCCGTCGCCCCGGTGGTATAGTGCTCCTTTTTCCAGATCGGGAGCCGCGCCTTCGCCTCGTCGATGATGTAGCGGCATGCCTCAAATGCCGCGCCCCGGTGCTCCGCCGTCACGCCGACCCACACCGCCATCTCACCGAGCTGCAGATGGCCCACTCGATGCACCGCCACCGCCCCGAGGAGGGTAAACTTCTCCCGCGCTTCGGCGAGCACCTTCTCGCCCTCCGTGGTCGCAAGCGGCACGTAGGCCTCGTACTCGAGCGACTGCACGGGCTGGCCCTCGTTGCGATTGCGCACCCAGCCCTCAAAGGTCACGCACGCGCCGGCGCGGTCGTCAGCGAGCGAGCGTTGCAGGGCGGCAGCGTCGATGGGGGTGACGGAGATCTGGAAACTCATGGCGGCAGACCCTAGCGTGTCGGCCGCCCCCTGTCACGGCACCTCGTACACTTCCACGAGCGCGACGCCGGTCGTAGCCCCCGCGCCACGGATGTGAGCGGTGTAGCTGCCGGGTGCGAGATAGACGAGCAGAGCGGCATCCTTGCTGCCTTCAGTCAACTTGAAGGCGCCGACCAACCGCGCGCTCTCCTCCAGCGACCCGGCATCGGCTGACTCAGACCAATTGTCGTTTTGCCGCACTACCGTGTTCCCTTGGTAGAGCTGGAGCTGGGGATCTGCGAGCGCCCCCTCGACGCCAAAAGCGCCGAGCCCGGGCCCGATGCCACGGATGAGCAGCCGCTTCGCGCGATCGCCGGAGACGACCACGCCCACGATAAGGATGTCGTCATTGCGACCTACTTCGCCGCGAGTGGAGAGATTGATGAGCTTGGCGCCCCCCGTCTGGCTCGGCGACGCATCGTAGACCTCCACCAGCACCACGCCGGTGGCGTCGCTGGCCCCGGAAACCTGCGCCGTGTATGCGCCAGCGTCCAGGCGCAGCAGCACGGCCGCATCCGCACTCCCCGCCGGCAGGGCAAATGCGCCCACTCGCACCGCCGCATCGGATATCTGGGTGGCGAAGCCGCCGAGGCCCCAATCGTCATTTTCAATCACCGGCGCGCCGTCCTTGAAGAGGCGCAGGCGGGGGTTGCCGAGCAATCCCGGCACCCCAAATGCACTCAGCGCCGGGCCGACCGCGCGCACCAGCACGTCCTTGCCACCGCTGCCCGAGATGACAAATCCCGCAGTCAATGTGCGCGCGCCGGCGCCAGCCACACCGCGCGTGGCGACATTGGCGAGCCGCTCTACCCCCGCAGTGGAAGCAGGCGTCACAAACGAGGTCGCAGCGCCATTGGCGCCCTGGTAGTCACCCTGCAGGCCGCCGTTGCCCGGGAGGATCTTCCCGGTAAAGGTGTCCCGCTGGTTCGCGACGGAAAATACGCCGCTTGAGGTCACCTGACCGCGCCCGCCGCGCACCGCGGCGGCATCCACGGCGACAAGCAGCAGCGAGCCGTCGGGGCCGGCGATCGCATCGATCTGCCCGGCTTCGCTGGCGACAGGCACCGCCTCGAAGTGGCCGGCGGGCGTGGCGCCGCCAGCGGCTGCTGCCATGCGCTCGCCCGTGAAGTTGAGGTTCAAGCCGGGTACGCGGCCTGTCAGGCTGCCCGTGGGAGAGATTTCCGCCGAGCCCTCCCCATCATAGTAGCGCGCCGTCAGCGCCGGGGCATCTGCCGCCGCTGCCGCGCGCGGGCGGCCAAATGTAAACGTGCCCGAGGGCGACACGGTGAGGCCGCGCCAGACGATCGCCTGATTGCGTGCTCCGAGCATGGCGACAAACACCGCCGAGCCATCCGCCCGCACATGGAGCGCCCACGCATCGCCATTTTCAAAGGTGCCGAAGTACGTCCCCGCCGTGGCAGAGCCGCGCACCGTCACCCGCGCGATGTTGGACATCGCCGTGGTGCCGTTGAAAGCGGTCACGATGGCCCGGTAGTCGCCGGCATCCGCAGGCTGCGCATTGGCCACGGTGAGATTGGCGGTCGTGCGGCCGGGCAGCGTCGCGCCGTCCTTCTCCCAGCGGTAGGTGAAGTTGCTCGCGGTGGTATTACCGCCGATATGCACCTGGGTCGTCAGCGTGGCGGTGCCGCCGATATCGATCGTCACGCTCTCCGGCTGGATGCTGAATACCGGGGCGGAGGGCACGGTGACGATCAAAGTCGTCGCCACAGCGGCGGAGCCCGTCAGCGGAAATACCACGGTGCCATCCGAGCGGCGAATCTCGATCGTGTACACGCCGGCATTTGCGGGCGTGACGGAGCGCAACGTGAGCGTGGGCGAAGTCTCCCCGGGAAGCACGGAGCCATTGAAGGCCCACCGCAGTAGCACGGGATCGGCGCTCGAGATCTGCGGCGCGAGCGTGACAGTAGCGCCGCTCTGCACGCGCGTCGTGGGCGCGATCGACGCCGAGATCGGGCTGCCCACCGTGAGCACGGCCTCGACGCTCGTCACCGAGCCGAAAGCCGTCGTGATCACCACGGAGTACCGGCCCGCCTGGCTCGACGTGACTGCGCCGAGACTGAGTGTGCTCTGATTGGCCCCTGGGATATTCACGCCGTCCTTGCGCCATTGATAAGAGGCCTCGGGCAGCGCGGTGGCGGTCACCGAGAAACTAGCCTGAGCGCCGGGCTGCACGCTGAGGTTGGCCGGCTGCTGCTGGATCGTCGGCGGCGAGTAGTAAACGTTCAGCGCGGCACTCGCGCTGTTCGTCACGCCTACCGCATTGCGCGCTACCGCGGTATAGATGCCGGCATGCGCCATCGTCACCGAGGAGATCGTGTAGCTCGCGCTCGCCGCGCCGGGGATATCGCTGCCATTGCGCTGCCACTGTACCGTAGGCGCAGGATCGCCTCCCACCAGCACGGTGAAAGTGGCGCTCGTGCCGCCAAGGACGCTGATCGTCTCCGGATGCCGGGTGAAGAAGGGCACCGCGCCTGCGACTACCGTCACCGTGGCTGGGTTGCTCGGGGTGGAGCCATTCACATCCGTCGCCGTGAGGGTATAGGAGCCGGCGTCGCTCGAAGTGAGGGAATTGAGCGTGAGGGAGTTGCTCGTCGCATTGGCGACGATCGTGCCGTCCTTGCGCCACTGATACGTGATCGGCGCCGTGCCCGTGACGACGCCCGTCAGGGTGACGGAGCCGCCCGTGTAGCCCGTCTTGTTCTGGGGCTGCGTCGAGAAGACGGGAGCGGTAGCCAGCGTGGTAGTGGCGATCACGGCGTCCTGGCTCGTGGCGGTGCCTGCGGAGTTGGTGACGACGACCGAGTAGCGGCCGGCCACGATATTGCTGCCGTAGAGGTACAGATCGCCCCCGGTCGCCCCCGAGATCGCGGTGCCATCACGGCGCCACTGGTAGGTCACCCCGGTGTAGTCCAGCAGGGAGACGTTTAGCGACAGGCTGCCGCTGCCTTGGGTGTAGGTCTGCGAAGCGGGGTGGGCGAGGATCACCGGTGCCGTGACGGTGCGGGCGACGACCTTCAGCGTGGCATCGGCGCTCGTTACACTCCCCAGCCGGTTGGTGATGACCACGCTGTACTTGGCCTCTCCTGCCGTGGAGGTGGAAGGGTAGTAATAGCTGTAACTGGCGCCGGGGATATTGACGCCGTCCTTGCGCCACTGATACGTGAGCGGCTGCTCGCCTGCGGCGGAGACCGAAAAACTGGCGCTCGTGTCGACCGTCACGCTTCGTCCCACGGGCTGCTGCAAGATGCGCGGCGACACGCCTGCCTCACGCATCTCCAGCGCGATCGCGCGGCTGGTAAACGTGCCCGCCGTCGTGGTGACCTGCGCGGTGTACGAGCCCACCGATGACGCGCCGAAATTTGAGAAATAATACTGCTTGGAGGTGGCATTGGCGATGATCACGCCGTCCTTGTACCACTGCACCGTCTCGCCTGAGCTGGAAGTGCTGATGGAGAGCTCCACGGAGCTGCCTCCAGTCACAGACCGCCCGCCTGGCACGTAGGTGATAACGGGGCGGGTGGAAAACGAATCCACCGTCACCACGCCCTCCCGGCTCGTCACGGAGCCGGAAGCATTGGTGAGCACCACCGTGTACGAACCCGCCGATGAAGGCTGAGCATTGTAAATGGAGTAATAGCTGCTCGTGGCGCCGGAAATATCCACTCCATCCTTCTTCCACTGGTACCGTACATTGGAGCCCGCGGCGGCCTCCACATATAGCCCCGAAAAATAATCACCCGGCAGCAGGCTCACGCTCGCCGGATGAGCGATGATGGCCGGCGCGGGCGGCGCGACTACCGTGATGACGGCGGCCTCGCTCGTCACACTGCCCACCGAGTTGGTCGCGACGAAGGAGTAGCTCCCAGCGTCGCTCGAGGCCACATTGCTCTTGCCATAGTACGAGCTGGTCGCGCCCACGATCGCGACTCCATCCTTACGCCACTGGTAGGTGACGCTCGTCGAGGAGCTTACGTCGGCGGAGAGGGAGAAGGACTCCCCCTGAAACACCGAGTAGCCCAAAGGCTGGCTGCGGATCGTCGGTCCCGTCGCCGGCAGCACAGTCACGACACACGGCTCGGACGTGACGGAGCCTTGGGAATTGGTCACCGTCACTGTATACGTGCCAGCCATCGCACTGGTGGCGGAGTAGCCAAGGTACAAGTCGCTGCTCGAGCTACCGGTCGCCACGCCATCCTTCTTCCACTGGTACGTCATCGGGCCCGTGCCACTGACACCCACATACAAGTAGCCGATATACCCGCCTGGCACCAGCGCACGCGAGGGCGGGTGGTAGGTGATGACGGGCGGCTGCGCCCCCGAGACGGAGACGCTGACCCCCGTGCTCGTCACAGAGCCGACCGAATTGGTCACCGTCACGGAGTAAGTGCCCGCATCGGCGATCGTGGCCGACGATTTTGAAAACGAGTAGGAAGTCGCGCTTGGGATGTTTACCCCGTCCTTGCGCCACTGATAGGTGTAGGGCTCGGTGCCATTGACATAGACATAGAGGCTGAAAGAGCCGCCGACTGTCACCGAGACCGGTGAAGAGATCGACGAGATCGTCGGCGCGGTGGCCGCGCGGATGGTCAGCCGCGCGCCAGTGCTCGTCGTCGAGCCCGCAGAGTTGGTCGCCGTCAGCGTGTACACGCCGGCATCCGCCGTCGTCGCGCTGCTGCGACTGTAGTAGGAAGAGGTAGCATTGGGGATATCCACGCCGTCCTTCTTCCACTGATACGTGGGCGTCGCGCCATTGGAGCTCACCGAGGGCGAAAAGGAAAAATAATCCCCTGCCGCCACCGAAACATCGTAGAGGCCGCTGATGGTGGGCGCCGAAACCGCATACACCGCGATATTCACGCCCGTGCTGGTCGCCGTGCCGGCGATGTTGGTCACCGTCACGGAGTACCGGCCGATATCCGCCATGGTGACGTTGGCCTTGGTGTAGTAGCTGGAGGTGGCGCCGGGAATGTTGACGTCATTCTTCTTCCACTGATAAGTCATTGGCGACGTGCCTGATGCGTAGCAGGAAAGGCTCAGCGTCTGGCCCACGTAGATGGTGCTGGAACCGCCGGAAACATACACGCTGCTCGGTGCGGTGGCGGCCGTCACCGCGAGTGTGATGGGGAGGCTGGTGACGCTGCCCGCGCTATTGGTGATGGTGACCGTGTAGGAACCGTCGTCGGTCCGCCGGATGGGATCGAAGACCAACGTGTTCAGCGTCGCGTTGGGGATGTTGGTGGTGCCCTTCTTCCACTGGTAGGTAAAGGGCGTGGTGCCGTTTACGGAGACCGTGAGCTCGACGCGCTCGCCCTCCGTCACCGTCCGGCTGCTGGACACGCTGGCGATCGTGGGCGCGACAGATTGGGCAAGGAGGGGCGCGCACAAAGCCACCGCCCAGAACACGGACAGGAAAAAGCGAAGCATGGGAGACTGGATACGATAGCGTCTCAGTTCCCCTCCGCTGCATGCAACTCTATGTTACACAATAAAGCGTTCTATACCCACCAGCCGGTGAGCCTCAATTATTTACCCCGAAAGGTTTCACCCACCCGCCACCGGCGGGATGAACACCACCCGGTCGCCCTCGCGCAACGGGGACGATGCATCGACAAACGCATCGTTCACCGCCGCGCGGATCCTATCCCCGGGCAGCGTAAACGGGTGCCGCGCACGCAGCTCCTCGTAGAGCGCCGCTGGCGTAGCTGCGGCGGTGGTGAGCGTCTCCTGGCCGATCCCCCGCTGTTCGCGGAGGATGGCAAAGTACTGTACGATGATCGTCTGTGGCTTCACGAGGCGCGATAGTCGCTCTTGCCGCCGGTTTTTTCCAGCAGGCGCACCTCTTTGATGACGATGCCGTGCGAGACCGCCTTGGCCATGTCATAGATGGTGAGCGCGGCGACAGTCGCACCTGTGAGCGCCTCCATCTCCACGCCCGTCCGCCCATGCACTTGGGCGCGGCAATGCACCTCGATCTCGCGGCGCTGCGCATCGGCCGTGATCTCGATCTGGCAATCGTCCAACCCGAGCGGGTGGCACAGCGGAATGAGGTCGGCGGTCTTCTTGGCGCCCATCACGCCAGCGATGATTGCCGTCTGGAAGATCGGCCCCTTCTTCGTGGCGATCTCGCCGTCGCGGAGCAGCCCGGCCAGCGCCTCCGGCAGCGTGACGATGGCCACCGCATGCGCCGTGCGGCGGGTGACGGGCTTGTCACCGACATTCACCATCGCGGGGCGATTCTGCGCATCGACGTGCGAAAACATGGCGCGCATCCTCGCACGGCTCCTCGGCCGTTGACCAACCAAAATCCCCTTCGCCACACGTTATAGAGTCGCAACCCGATTTTCGGCAGCCATCCTCCGTCCCTCCCGCCCACCTTCCCATCATGATTCCTCCCGCCCTCAACGACCTCGTCCTCTCCAATCTCGAAACTGTCCCCGGCCGCCAGATCCTCGAGCACTACGGCCTCGTCTCGGGCAGCACCGTGCGCGCGAAACATGTCGGCCGCGATATCGCCGCGAGCCTCAAGAATCTCGTCGGCGGCGAGCTCCGCGGCTACACCGAGCTCCTCCAGGAGGCGCGCAAGGAAGCCACCGATCGCATGGTCGCGCAGGCCCGCGCCCTCGGGGCCAATGCAGTCGTCAATGTCCGCTACTCCACTTCGTCCGTCGCCCAGGGCGCGGCCGAGATCTACGCTTACGGCACCGCGGTGAAGCTCGCCTGACGGCCATGGACCACCCGGAAAATCACGCGTGGGTCTTCGGACTCCTCATTTACCTGCTGCCGGTCATCGGCCTGATCTTCTTCGGCTTCATCGGTGCCTACGTGGAGAAGAAGCACTATGCCTCCATCCGCGCTCGCGAAGCGGCCACGGCCGCGCTCCCCCTCATGGCTGCGCGCACGCTCGAGGCCGATCGGCCCGTGGCCGATGCCCGCCTCGTCGTCGCCGAGGTCATGATCTCGCACGACTACTTCAAGCGCTACCTCGCGCAGCTCCGCAATTTCTTCGGCGGTCGTATCCGCTCCTACGATACCTTGATGGATCGTGCGCGCCGCGAGGCGCTCCTGCGGCTCAAGGAGCAGAGCCCCGGCGCCAGCATCATCGCCAATCTGCGGCTCGAGACGGTCTGCATCTCCACGCAGACGAAGAACGCCGTGGTGGGCGTCTCCATCGTCGCCTACGGCACGGCGATCCGCTACGCCTGAGCGCGCCAGCGCCGCTCTCATGAAGTACGTCCACCGCGAGCTCGGCGACGCTGCCGAGGCGAGCAACCCAGGGGCGGCCGGCATGCGGCGCGAGATCGTCTTTCTCCTGGTCGCCACGGCCGCGCTCTTCGTCGCGGCCTACTTCGCCATCGGCTGGGCGGTGGAGCTGGCCCTGCCTCGCATCTCCGTGGAGCGCGAGCGCGCGTGGTTCAGCACGTTCGCGTTGAATGAGAAGATCGCCGCGCCGTCCAACCGCGTCGAAGCCGAGCGTTTTGGTCACGCCCAGGAGATTCTCCAGAAACTGGCCGCGCGGCCCGGCGTGCCCGCGCTCGACTACAAGCTGGTCTTCATCGCGGAGAAGCAGCCCAACGCCTTTGCCTTTCCCGGTGGCACCATCGGTATCACCCGCGGTATGTTGGAAGTGCTCGATGACGAGCTCGCGGTGGCTTTCGTGCTGGGCCACGAGCTGGGGCACTTTGCGCAACGCGACCACCTGCGCGGCATCGGCCGCGCCCTGGGGCGCGCGCTCGTGTGGGCGATATTTTTTGGCGATACGGGAGAAAGCCTCAGCCAGCACTCCGCCACGCTGCTCGATCTCGCACACTCGCGGCATCAGGAAAATGGCGCGGATTTATTTGGCCTTGAGCTCGTGCACGGCCTCTACGGCAAGAGCGAGGGCGCAGAAAAACTCTTCACCTGGCTTGAGCAACGTCAGCGCCAGCCCATGTGGCTGAGCTGGATGCAGACGCATCCGCATCCCGGGAATCGCGTGCTGCACCTGCGCGAGCACGCGAAGAAGTTGGAAGCGGCGAAATAATCGCTCGGCGCGCCTCACACCCACGCCCGAAATGGCGCGAGCGTGCCGGCGGCAAACTCGCTCGCCTCGGCCGGCAATTCCACGAAGCCCTCCGTGCCGATCAGCCCCGCAAAGTCGCCCGAGGTATTGCTCGCTTCCGGGATCGCCAGCAGCTCCGCGCGCGGGCCGCTGGAGAGCCTTACCGGCAGGAAGTAGGCCAGGGGCGGCTTGAAGGTGACGGGCGAGGCGAGCGCCGCCATCCGCACCGGCGCAGGCGCGAGGCCGCTGGCCCGGGCGAGCGCAGGCAGGATGTAGCGATGCAGGCAGGTGTAGGCTGCGACCGGATTGCCCGGCAGCGCGAAGAGCGGCGTCTTTCGGGCGCTCACGCCAAACCACATCGGCTTGCCCGGCCGCTGCGCGACGCCGTGAAAGATCTTTTTTACTCCCTGCCGGTCGAGCTCGGCAGGCAGGTAGTCGAACTTGCCCTTCGACACGCCGCCAGTCAGCACCACCACGTCGTACTCCGCGATGAGATGCCAGAGCAGGTGCTCGATCTCGTGGCGGATATCGCGCAGGTGAAAGCGCGCCACCGAGGGGTAGCCGGCCATCTGCAGCGCAGCGCTCAGGGCATGGTCGTTGCTCCGGCGGATCTGGTGCGGGCCTACCGCGGCATCGACTTCCACGAGCTCGTCGCCCGTGGCCACGAGCGCGATCTTGGGCAGATGGCTCACGGTGAGTGTGGCGTAGCCGCAGGCGGCGGCCACGGCGATCTCGCGGCCAGTGAGGCGCGTCCCCGCCCGCACGATGGTGGCATCCTTTTTATGATCGCTGCCTCGCGCATGGATCGCATGGCCCTTGGCGATCGCGGCGTCGGCCGCGACCGTCATCGTCGTACCCTCGCGCCTCGTCTCTTCGTAGGGCACGATGCAGTCCGCGCCGTCGGGCAGCACCGCGCCCGTCATCACCTCCACGCAGGCGGAGGGCTCCTTGCCGAGCTTGAAGGCCCTCATCCCAGCCGCCTGCACCCCCTCGATACGAAAGGTGCGCGTGCCCGCCGCGAGCGCCGCCGAGCGCAGCGCAAAGCCATCCATCGTCACCCGGTCAAACGGCGGCAGATCGCGATCCGCGCGCAAATCGTGCCGCAGCACGCGGCCGTGCGCAGCCACGAGCGGGCAATCCTCGCGGGGAAAGGGCGCGATGTGATCGAGGATGAGCTTCTCGGCCTCGGCGGGGGTCAGCATTGGCGCGTCAGTAAAGGCACGGAAACGCCTTGTGCACAGCGAAAAGCACTCTGTTTTTGCCAGTCCGCCCCGGCTGTGTCTTTGTTCGGGCGCCCACATGTCCTCGCCCGTCACCGATCAATTCTTCCGGCCGCTGCGCGATCTGCGCATCTCGGTCACCGATCGCTGCAATTTCCGTTGCCCGTACTGCATGCCAGCGGAGATCTTCGGGCCGGGCCATGCCTTTCTGCGCGATCCCCAGTTGATGACGCTCACCGAGCTCACGCGGATCGTGCGGGCCTTCCGGGCTCTCGGCGTGCAGAAAGTGCGGCTCACCGGCGGCGAGCCGCTCCTTCGCCAGGATGTGCCCGATCTCATCCGCGCCCTGAAAACCGATCTCGGCATCGCCGACGTGGCGCTCACCACCAATGGCTGGCTGCTTGAGAAGCAGGCGCCCGCGCTCAAGGCCGCCGGCCTCGATCGCATCAATGTCTCCGTCGATTCCCTCGAAGATGCCACCGCAGGCCGCATGAATGGCCTCGGCTTCAAGGTCGGCCGCGTGCTGCGCGGTATCGACGCCGCCGCCGCGCTGGGCTTCACCATCAAGATCAACTGCGTGGTGCAGCGCGGCGTAAACGACCACGAGCTGCCCTCCCTTTGCGAGTACTTCCGCGCGCGTGGGAACACCCTGCGGTTCATCGAGTTCATGGATGTCGGCAATACCAACCATTGGCAGCGCGAGCGCGTCGTCCCAGCCCGGGAGATCGTCGATCGCGTCGCCGCGCTCTGGCCGCTCGAGCCGGTGGGCCCCGCCTACCGCGGCGAGGTCGCCTCGCGCTACCGCTACCAGGATGGACGCGGCGAGATCGGCCTCATCAGCTCTGTCACGGAGCCCTTTTGCCGCGACTGCCACCGCGCCCGCCTCTCCGCCGATGGCAAGCTCTACACCTGCCTCTTCGCCTCGCTGGGCTGGGACGTGCTCGGCGCACTCCGCGCCGGCGCGGACGATGCCGGCCTCGAAGCGTATCTCCGTCGCATCTGGCAGGGCCGCCTTGATCGCTACAGCGATGAGCGCGCCGAGGTGCTCGCCACCGGCGAGCCGCGGGCCAAGGTGGAGATGAGCTACATCGGCGGCTGAGCCCAAGCCTCCCGAGAAAGCGGGCCGCCTGGCACATCTCCCACTCCGTGCTGTCGTCACTCGGCCCATGCTTGCGAAACTCGCCCCCCTCGTCTGCAGCCTCGCTTTCCTCCTGCCCGCTCCGGCCGCTGAGCTGGTGCTGCGCGGTGTCTCCTACCCGTTTTTCAATGAGGCCGGCCAGCTTACGCACCGCATCAATGCCGCCTCCGCCACCAAGACCGGCGAGCAACGCAAGCTGAGCGGCGTGCTCGTTGAGTACTTCGCAGCCGGCGATACGAAACGCGTGACTCAGCGGCTCACCACCCCCGAAGCCACCTGGAATGAAGCCCGGCAGACCCTCGCCGGCGATAGTGCGATCGTGATCGAGACGGACGTAAACCGCCTGAGCGGCGAGGGCTTTCTCTTCACCCTCCCTCGCTCCCAGGTGGAAATCCACCGCCAGTTCTCGATGAGCACCGCGGAGATCGATCTCACGAGCGACCGGGCCTCTATCGATCTCGTGCTCGAGCAAGCTGGCCAGGAGGAGAGCAACGTGCGTGTGCGCGATGTGAAGCGCTGTGAAGCCTTCGGCAATCTGCATGTAAAGGTAAAGCCCGGCGCCGCTGGCAAGCATCTGGCCGACGAGGCCTTCTCCGACCGCGCCGTGTACGATGGAGCCACCCACACCATCGAGATCCCGCAGTCCACCAAGCTCCTGCAAAAAGGGCGGACTTGGACCGCGACCAGCTTTACCTACGTGCTCGATCAAGCGACCCGGCCCGGCCTGAAACTCGCCAAGTAATAGCTTCTCGTACGCGGACGGGCACGCCCCGCCTAGCCCATCAATACCGTGCCGAACGTCCGAGGTAGTTGAGCATCCAGATTTCCTTCCACACGCGATAGCGCCCCTCCTGGGTAAACTTGCCGTAGTCCTCGCGCTCGGCATGCGGGTAAAGAAATCCCAGCTCGGTGTTGAGCCGGTCGAGTTCGTGCTGCACCGCGTTGAGATCGGTGATGGGCTCCGCTTCAAACGCTGCCGGCTGCACCCCCGCCTTGAGCAAACGAGCCCGATGCCGCGCGATCAAACTTGGCAGCGAACGCCGCCACGGCAGCCGCTCCACAAACCAGTTTTCCGGATAAAAGCCCGCAAAGGGAATGTAGAGATTATCGGTCAGGTAGCGGCTCCCATCCGCGCCCACCGAGGACACTGCATAGCACACGGAGATCGCACCGCTCGCCTGCGGGATAAAGGTCACTTGCACCCGGAGCATTGCCTGCGCGTCCTGATAGACCGAGATGCGCAGGTAGACCCCGCCTCCTATCTCCGCCTTGAGCGCCTGCACCTGCCGAAAGCCCTGCGCGCGCAGCCACTCCCGCGGCTTCAGGAGGCGCGGCTGCACCGGCCACTCTTCTCCGCTCGAGTTCACCGCATAGCGGGGGAATAGCGGCAGCGGGCTCAGACTGTGCGCCGTGATCGCCAGCCAGTTGTACAGCGTCTCGATCAGAAACCAGACGATGAAAAACGCTGCAGCCAGCACCCAAAAGGGCCGCTCGATCAGCTCATACTCCACGCACAGGTGCGCCCCGCCAAACGCAAAGACAAACCAGCGCAGCCAGCGATCGGCGATCGACAGCACCGGCGATGCCCGCCGTTGATTGACCTGCATCAGGATCAGCGAAAGGAGGACGCCACCGATGATGAAAAAGGAAAGCTGCACCGAAAAGAAGAACGAGGAAAGAAACTGGCGTCAGTTAGACGCCGAAACGAGCCGGAACGTTCGGCAAATGATGCTGCGTTGCCTTTAAAGGGCCGCCGCACCCTGCCGACGACCGTGCCACCCCACTTGCCGGCAAAACCGTTTAAACGGCTCAGCTCAGCCGTACAGGCATGATCACGCAGACAAAGCTCTCGAGCGTCTTGAAGACGCCGGGGCTCACTTCGTCCTTCACCTC
>CAYZPV010000067.1:0-21088 GCA_964480585.1 uncultured Opitutus sp.
TGTGGCCGGGAGTATCGAGCAGGTTGACGGCGTAGCCCGTGTAGTCGAACTGAAGGACAGTGGAGCTGATCGAGATACCGCGCTGCTTTTCGAGCTCCATCCAGTCGGAGGCGGTGGCGCGCTGATTCTTGCGCGCGGTGACGGAGCCGGCGAGGTGGATGGCGTTGCCGTAGAGGAGGAACTTCTCGGTCAACGTGGTCTTGCCCGCGTCAGGATGCGAGATGATCGCAAAGGTGCGGCGGCGGGCGATTTCTTGGGCAGGAGACATGGAAAGGAAAAGGGAATAAGGGAATGAGGGACGAGGGAAGGGCGAAAATGGCCTGCGCTGGGCGGCCATGAGCATGCGTAGCGAGGCCCGCACGAGGGCTATCGTGCTCGGGCGCTGGGTATTCGTCCTGGCTCTAATCTCTCACAAGGGAGGCAACGTAGAAGCCATCGGTGTCGTGCCGCGAGGGCAAAATGAGGAGGCCTGCGCCGCGGGGGAGCGCGTCGAAGGTGCGCGCAAACGGGGCGGGTTTGAACTCGGGGTGCGCCGCGAGGAAGCGGGCGACGACTTGCTCGTTTTCCTCGGAGCTGAGGGAGCAGGTGGCGTAGACGAGGCGGCCGCCGGGCTTCACGGCGGCGGAGAAGCGGGCGAGCAACTCGCCCTGGAGCCGGCTGCGCTCGGCGATGAGGCCGGGCGTGGTCGTCCACTTCAGGTGGGGCGAGCGCCGCCAGGTGCCGGAGCCGCTGCACGGGGCATCCACCAGCACGCCGTCGTAGGCGGCCGAGGCGAGCGGGCCCAGCGGAGCGAGCGTATGGATGTTCTGGATACCTGCGCGCTCCGCGCGGTCGCGCAACTCGGCGAGGGCTGCCGGGCGGATATCGTGGGCGTCGACCGTGCCTTTGGCGCCAAGGAGGAGGGCGAGTTGGAGGGACTTGCCGCCTGCACCGGCGCAGGCATCGAGCCATTTGCCGCCGGGGGCGATACCGATGGTTTCCAGCAGGAGTTGCGAGCCCAGATCCTGCACTTCGACGCGGCCGAGCTGCCAGGCATCGGTCTTGGTGATATCGGCTTCGTCGAGCACCTCGAGTGCGCCGGGCAGGAGTGCCGACAGGCGGGTGCGCCACTCGCGCGATTCAAACTCGGAGCGCACCATCTCCATGTCGTCGGTCTGGAGGCGTAGCCACAGCGGCGCGCGACGGAGCTGGGCTTCGAGCTCGGCGGGCGTGAAGAGTTCCGCGCAGTGCTCGCGGAACCACCCGGGGAAAAGCTCGGCCTTGTCGCCGCCGGGCGCTTCGCCCGTGGCAAAGGCGGCGCGAAAGGCTCGCGTGGCCGGGATATCCGCGCAGAGCCAGGCGAGCCGGCGGATCGCCTCGTCCGGTCGCGCGTCGAGATGCGGCTCGAGCCAGGGCAGGTAGCGGATGGCGGTGTAGATCAGCTCGCGGTAGAGCCGGCGGTCGCGCGAGCCGAAGGAGCGCTCGGCGGACAGCGAGCGTTGGATAAAGGCGGGCAATGCCTGATCTGTCCGCCAGCGCGCGCGGAGGGGCGCGAGCAGACGGAGAAACGTGCGGGCCTGGTTGGCGGCAAAGCTCATGCGCGTGCGCGCCCAGATACCGACCGGCGAAGACGAGGATGCGAAACCATGCTGGAGAGATCTCGAGCGTAGGGGAGGGCGCCTCGAGGACGAAGCGCCTGCCGGCTCAGAAGCGGACGGTGTCGATCTGGATGTTGAAGCCGAAGCTGCTTTCGCGCGCGCGGCCTTCGTAGACGCTGATCGTGTAAGAGACGAGCCAGGTATTGCCGAGATTCTGCACCACGCCGTAGGCCTGCTCGGTGAAACGTCGCGTGCGCACATCGTAGCGGAGTCGCGCGAGGGCTTCGAGGCGCTCGTTGATCCGGCGGCGGCCTTCGACCATGTAGTCCTCGAGATGGTCGCGCAGGAAATTATTGGAAAAGCGCATCGACCACGCGCGGCCGTCGCGGATGGTGAAGCCGGAATTGAGCTCCTGCATCCGGAGCGAATCTTCGGCGAAAGTCTGGTACATGTCGAACTGCAGCCAGGAGGCGGGCGTGAGTGCGAGTTCCACGTGGGTTTCGGACCGCTTTTCTTCGCCCGCGCGGTTGCCCATCCGGAAATCGGTGCCGAGATTCAGGGAGACCAGATCGCGGGTGCCTTCCTTGGTGTCGCGCGTCTGGAGAATGTTGTCGAGCGAGAGGCGGAGGACATTGGTGGCGCGGAGATCGTCGATGTTGCGGATATCGCCGAGGCCGATCGGCTGGAGATACGGCACGTAGGGATAGTCGTTGGTGTAGCCCAGGGGATTGTCGCGATAGATCAGGGCGCGGCGGTCGATCATCGGTATGCGATCGCGGCCCTTGTCGGCATCGGGGATGTGGCGATAGCTCAACCGCGGGGTGAGGAGGTGACGCAGCCCGTCGATTTTCCACAAGGGATTCTTGTAGTCGAAGGTGCCGCTGGAGCGGAGCACCAGATCGGCGCCGATTTCGCCGAGCCCGCGGGTGTAGTCGGGGAGAGCATGGTGACCGAGCTTGGAGTTCATGTAGCTCGTCACGCGCCCGCCGACCAAGGGCGTGATCGTCAGCCAGCTGCGCGGGGAGATGGGGCGCTCGATACCATAGTAAGCATCAAGGCGGGTGGTCTCGGCGGTGCCGAAAACATCCGGAGCGGTCGCGAAGGACGGCGGAAGCCGGAAACGAGGAAACGAACCCCAATCCTGGAAGCCAACCCTTCCTGAGTGGAAGACTCCGCCGGGGTTGATGGGATCCTCGCGCAGCATCGCGGCGCTGGCGTTGAAGCGATGGATGAAGCCCTGGCCGAGCGGCGTGGGCAGCAGGTCGAAGCGCACCTCAGGCAGGCGCTCCTGCACGCGGTGAAAGCGATTGGGCTGCGCCCGGGCGAACGCCGAGAGGAAGTAGTTCTGGCCGGTGTAGACGGCTTCGACGAAGGTATCGGGCTCCTGTACGCGGAAGAAGCTGCGGGAGCGGAAGTCGCGGTACACTTCAGGATCCTTCCACCAGTTGGCGGAGGCAGTGAGCGTGAGATCAGGTGTGAGCTGCTGGCGATGCTGCCACTCGGCATAGGCTCGGTCTTCGGGCACGGGCTGACTGAGGACATTGTCGACGCCCTTGTCGCCGTGGTCGTTGATGTAGCCGGAGCGGAAGAAGCCGCTGAGCGTTTCGGGGTCCTTCTCGTTGAAATACCGGCCCGAGGGGCCGACCATCACGCCGCGATCGGTATAGATGCCCACATCCGCGCCGAGGCGAAGGCCGGGAGTAACCGGCGCCAGCAGCGAGCCCTCCAGGAAGACGCCGAGCGAGCGGCGGTACCCGGCGTTGAGGGAATCGGCGGCGAAGATCGCGGGCGCGGCGAGCTTGTAGTTCAAGCGCGGGATCGGGATGGGCTGCGCGTGGCCGATGCCGAGCATGACATCCTGCGACTTGATTTCCTCGGTGTCGGGGAGGTACACGATGGTCGCGGCGCTGAGCGTCGGCTGCCAGGGGCCCGGCTCGCCGTAGCTGGCGCGAGCGCGCTGGATCGTGATCTCCTTGAAGGTGCCGGTGGCCGAGAAGCCCTCGATGAAGTACGGATGCCCTCCGAGGCGGACGTTTTCCGCGGTGAAGGTGCCCTTGCGGCGTTCGAAGGCGAGGCGATCGGCCAAAAGGCGGAGATTGCCGCCAGTGAACTGGATATGACCGATGGCCGTGATGATCTCGGAGTCGGCGGTCTTTTTGTAGCGGATCTCATCGGCTTGGATCAGGCTGACGCCGTCGCCGATGCGGGCGTTGCCTGTCAGGATCAGCTCATTGGTGGCCTGATCCATGACGTTGCGATTCGCATCCACGGTCAATTCGCCGCCAAGGCGGATGGCAGGCGCAGTCTGGGCGTGCAGGGACCATGCGGCGCTGAGCGCCAGGGCGAGGGTGAGACGACGTATCACGCGGGGAGACAAGTCGGTGCCGCGACCGCAAGCAAGCGCTGGGTGTTCCCCTCAATCAGGTCCGTCGCGCTCCGGGCTGTGCTCCCGGGCCGCTCATCCATCGCCTCCGCCATGAGCCATCTTTCGGGAAATCTCCGGGTAAATACCGCTAGACGTGGTGCGAGTGTTCGCGCATTGGTAAGTCGTTTCCCAATCCTCTTTTTCGCGTGCTAATCTCCAAAGCTGACCTGTCGGCGCTGCTCGAAGCGAAACATTCGTCCCCCCATTCGGTGCTCGGTATGCACCCGACGACGCACAAGCGCTCCAAGGGCGTCGTGGTGCGCGCCTTCGTGAGCGGAGCCGCCTCGTGCGATGTCATCGATCTCACGAGTGAGCCCTGGAAGAAGATCGAGATGAAGCGCCTCGCCCCGGAGGGCTTCTTCGAGGTGTTCATCGCCAAGCGGCCCGAGGTCTTCCGCTACCAGCTGCGGGTGTCCTACCCGGGCGGGGAGTTTCGCCAGTTCTTCGATCCGTACTGCTTCCTCCCCACGCTGGGCGCGCAAGATCTTTATCTCTTCAACGAGGGCAACGAGCACCGCATCTACGAGAAGCTCGGCGCGCATGTGCGCGATATCGGCGGCGTTACAGGCGTCTCGTTTGCCGTGTGGGCGCCGTCGGCGGCGCGCGTCTCGGTGGTCGGTAATTTCAATCAGTGGGATGGCCGCTACCACCCGATGCGCCCGCTCGGCGCTTCCGGCGTGTGGGAGCTGTTCATTCCCGGGCTCGGCGAGGGCGAGATGTACAAGTACGAGCTCCGCGATCAGCGCGGGCACATCCACCTCAAGACCGACCCCTACGGCACCTATTTCGAAGGCCCGCCAAACAACGCCTCCGTCGTCTTCGATCCGCGTAAATTCAAGTGGAGCGACGATGCCTGGCTGCAGCAGCGCAAGGAAAACGCCGGCAAGCTCGATCGCCCCATGTCGGTGTACGAAGTGCACTTCGGCTCGTGGAAGCGGATGCTTGAGGATGCCAATCGCCCGCTCACCTACCGCGAGATGGCGCCCCAGCTCGCCGACTACGCGCTCGAGATGGGCTTCACCCATATCGAGACGATGCCGCTCGCGGAGCATCCCTTCGATGGCTCGTGGGGCTACCAGGTGACGGGTTTCTACGCGCCGACGCACCGCTATGGGACGCCGGAGGATTTCGCCTGGTTTGTGGATTACCTGCACGGCCGCGGGCTGGGCGTCATCCTCGACTGGGTGCCCGCGCACTTTCCGCGCGATAGCTTTGCGCTCGCCGAGTTCGATGGCACCCACCTCTACGAGCACGCCGATCCGCGCCAGGGTGCGCACATGGATTGGGGTACGCTGATCTTCAATTACGGGCGCAACGAGGTGCGCTGCTTCCTCGTCGCCAATGCCCTCGCCTGGCTCGATCGCTACCACCTCGATGGCCTCCGCGTCGACGCGGTGGCCTCGATGCTGTACCTCGACTACTCGCGCAAGGAAGGGCAGTGGATCCCCAACAAGCACGGCGGCCGTGAAAATCTGGAAGCCATCGACTTCCTCAAGCGCGTCAACGACCTCGTCCATCACTACTACCCCGGCGTCGCCATGATCGCCGAGGAGAGCACCTCCTTCCCGGGTGTGAGCCGGCCGACGAAGGATGGCGGCCTCGGCTTCGACTACAAGTGGAACATGGGCCTGATGAACGACACGCTCCGCTACTTCGCCAAGGAGCCCATCGTCCGCCGCTGGCACCACAACGATCTCACGTTTGGCATGCTCTACCAGTACTCGGAGAACTTCATTTCCGTGTACTCGCACGATGAGGTCGTGCACGGCAAGGCCTCGATGCTCTTCAAGATGGGCGCGTGGCACATCGCCGAAAAGGCCGCCAATCTCCGCACGCTCTACGCGCACACGTGGATGTGGCCCGGCAAGAAGCTCCTCTTCATGGGCAGCGAGTTTGCCCAGTCGCGCGAGTGGGCTCACGACTCCAGCCTCGACTGGCACCTCTGCCAGTACCTCGACCACGAGGGCGTGCGGCTGCTGGTGCGCGATCTCAATCGCCTCTACACCACCGAGCCGGTGCTGAGCCACAACGACTACAACCCGCAAGGCTTCCGCTGGCTCTCCTGTCACGATGCCGATGCCAACGTGATGGCCTACCTCCGCAGCGATGCGCACGAAAACGTGCTCTTCGCCGTCGTGTGCCACTTCGGCGGCGCGCAGCGCGACTACCGCATCGGCGTGCCGCGCCGCGGTTTCTGGCGCGAGATCGTCAATACCAACAGCGAGTACTACGGCGGCAGCGGCCTCGGCAACGATGGCGGCCGCAATACCGAAGACATCGCCCAGGATGGTTTCGCGCAGTCGATCGCCGTGAAGCTGCCCCCGCTGAGCGCGTTCGTGTTCAAGTGGAGCGGCGGACACTGAGCCAGGCGTAGCCCTGCGCGTGAGCGCAGGGCCGGGACGCGCCAGGATGGACAGTCTGCGCTCGCGGCCGATGCCCCTCGTTACAGCTCTGCCAGGATCGCGCGCAACTCGCGCTCAGGGTCTTCGTGGGTCTGCTCGATTGCGAGCTTCAGCGCGTCCTCGAGCAGCGGCTTGGCCTCGGCGCGTCGGCCGAGTTGCAGCAGCAGTTTGCCGAGGAGGATGCGGGCCATCATCCAGTCGGCTTTCTTGGCCACGCAAAATTCGTAGTGCGGCACGGCATCCTCGCCGCGACCCTCCGCGGCGAGCGCCTGGGCGAGGCTAAAGCGAAACATCTCGTTGTCCGGCTGGCGGCTCACCAGCGCCTGAAACTGCTCGGAGCGCGAGGGCATGGGAAATTCAGACCGCGTCGACGAAGAAGACCACGCCCGTCGCATTGTCGGGCCCGCCGCGGCGCACCGCGAGCATCACGATCTCGTCGATGGCCGACTGCGGATCGGTCGCCCGGGCCAGCAGCGCGCCCAGCTCGGGATCGGGGATCATGCGCGTCACGCCGTCGGTGCAGAAGAGGTAGCGCTCGCCAGCCTTCAGCGGGCGCGCGATCAGGTCTACCTCGGGCGGCGTTGGCTGCCCGATGCAGCGGGTGAGTGCGTTGCGGTTGGCCTCGTGGTAGTACACCACCTCGCCGCGGGCGCGGCGCAGCCGGGCCTCGTTTTCGACCGAGTGATCCTCCGTGATGCGCGTAAATTCTCCGCCGCCATGCACATAGGCACGGGAGTCGCCAACGTGGCCCACCAGTAGCCGATCTTGCGCGATGCAGCCTACGGTGAGGGTGGTGCCGATGCCCATGGTGGGGCTCAGTTGCATGCCCAGGTCGGCGACGCTGCGGTTGACGCGCTGGATGATCGCCACGAGGTCGAAGGCCCGCTCCCCTGCCGCGCCAAACGCCTGGGAAAACTCATCCACCGCCCGCTGCGCCGCTTCGCCTCCGCCCGGCAGGCCACCCACGCCGTCGGCCACTCCAAAGAGCAGGCTCTTTTCGTCGAGCAGGTAGCGGTCTTCGTTCTCCTTGCGGACTCGGCCGATATCGGAATGCGCGGCAGCGCGGAGGGATAACATAGCGTGAGCGCCAAACCTAAGCCGGTTGCCGCTCAGGCGAAAGGATGAAATTGCTCCGCGCGCGTTTCCTTTGTGATTACCGAAAACTCCGGCTGCGGCAGGCAGTCGAGAAATAGCTTTCCGTAGCTTTTCTGGAGCGTCCTCGAGTCGAGGATCGTCACGATGCCGCGATCCGCGGCGGTGCGGATCAGCCGGCCCACGCCCTGGCGAAACTTGATGAGAGCGTCGGGGAGCGTCAGCTCGTTGAAGGGGCTGCCGCCCCGGTCGCGGATATGGTCGCACCGCGCTTCGGTGATCGGGTGCGTGGGCGGGTCGAAGGGCAGGCGCGTGATGATCACCTGCGCCAGCGCGTCGCCCGGCACATCCACGCCGGTCCAGAAGCTGTCGGTGCCGAAGAGCACGGCATTGCCCCGCGTGCGCATCTCGCGCGTCAGCTCCGTGCGCGAGAGCTCGGCGCCTTGCATCAGGAAGGGCCGTTTCGCCGCGGCAAACGTGGGCTCGAGCATCATCGCGATCTGGCGCATGTCGGCATAGCTCGTGAAAAGCACCAGCGAGCCGCCGCGCACGCGGGAGACGCAAAACGCGATGTAGCTCGCGAGCACGTCGAGCGCCAGCCGCGCCTCGTTGGGCGAGGGGAGGGGCACGTCGCGCGCGACGTACACGCGCATGTGCTTCTCGAAATCGAAGGGTGATTTCACCATCACCGCGCGCGCCTCCTCGGCGCCGAGGCGCGCGGCAAAGGGCTCGATCTGCCCGCCCATCGCGAGCGTGGCGCTCGTGCAGACCACGCTCGTGCCGCAGCCGAAGAGATGCTTCCTCAGCTCGGGCGCCACGTCGATCGGGGCGCTCCGCAGCGAGACGATGGTCTGCTTCTTCCCGCCGCGCTCCGCCCAGTACACATGCCCCTTGTCCGCGAGCGTCAGCCAGCCGGTGATGGCCGTCTGCAGGCCTTTGATGCGCTGCTTCTGCTCCAGGATCTCGTCGCGCTCGCGGCCATCCTCGAGCTTGTCGGAGAGCTTGCCGAGCAGGCGGTGCAGCGCGCCGAGCGGCGGGTCGAGCGTGGGCTCGGCGATCCCTTCCTCGCGCACGCGCACGACGGGGCGCTGCGCGAGCAGAGTGCGGGAGAGAAAGTCGAAGAAGAGCTGTGCCGCGTCCAGCGCGTCGACGACGAGCTGCTGCGCCTCGGGGCCGCCCAGCTTGCGGAAGAGCCCGCGCTTGGTGCGCGGGTTGTACAGATACTTGAGCGCGCGGTCCACGCCGTAGCTGGAGAGCGAGAGCCCGAAGTTCTCGGTGGCCACATCCGGCACCGTGTGCGCCTCGTCCAGCACCACGAAATCATCGGCGAAGAGCACGCCGCGCGCATCCGTCTGCGCGCCCTGCGCCTGCGCGCCGCCGGCGTTGATCAGCGCGAAGAGCAGCGCGTGGTTCACGATCACGAGGTTGGCCGAGCGGAGGCGCGCGCGGGCGCGCTGGTAGAAGCAGCGCTCGCAGTCGCAGTGCTTGCGCGAGCAGGAGGAGGACTCGGCGTTGACGACGTCCCACACCTCGGCGCGCGGCGGTGGCTTCAGCTCGTGGCGCAGGCCCGTGTCCGTCGTTTCGGCCCACTCCGCGATGCGCTTGAGCTCGTCATAGTCGGCGTCGGCGAGCAGGGTCGCGCGGTCGGCGAGGGCGAGGCCGAGGCGCGTGGTGCAGAGGTAGTTTGCCTTTCCCACCAGCACCGTCGCCTTGAAGTCTGCGTACCGGGCGAGGCGCTCGCTCGCCTTGAAGAGCTTGCGGCACTTCGGCAGGTCGCTGCTTTCCAGCTGCTCCTGGAGCGCGATCGTATGCGTGGAGACGATGAGCTGCCGGCCCACGTCCACGGCGTGGATGATGCCGGGCACCAGGTATGCGAGCGATTTGCCCACGCCGGTGCCGGCCTCGAAGAGCAGCGGCTCGTCGTCTTTCATCGCGGCCGCTACGGCGCGCGCCATCGTCTCCTGCTCGGGCCGGTGCTCCAGCTTGAGCCCGGCATGCAGCACGCCCCCCTCGGCGAATATTTTCGCGGCGAGGGCTGGTGCGTGGCTCACGGGCGGTGGCGCCGAGCCGGTGTCGTCGCGAAGGCCGATCATCGAAGCGGGTCAACCAATGTGCGCGCGCGGGGCGGCGCAAATGAATTTGCGTGGTTGTCGCGGATGATCGAGTCTGGGCGGGATGCAAACCGCAGGGCATACGGGGGCAAACTGGACTGAGGCGCTCGCGGAGTTTCTCCGCTCCGAGCCCGGAGTCGGGGCGGTGCGGGTGGATCCCGTCGCGCAACGTGTCTCCCTCGCCACGCTCGGGCCGGTGGATGTCGCCGCGCTCGAGGCCCGGCTCACCGCCACGATCGATGCGATCGATGAGCAGATGGCCGCCGCGGCCGGCACGGCGCCGGCGGGATTTGCGCTCCGCACCGAGGGCGAGGCCACGGTGATCGGCCGCAAGGTCGGCGCCACCGTCGAGGCGCTCTGGCAGTGGCGCGAGGTCGACTGGCCCGAGCGCGAGGGGGCCGGCCACGCGCACGATGCCTCGGAGTGGCGCGTGCTGGCGGCGCTTGCCGCGGTCTGCGGCGTCGCGGGCTTGGCCGGGTGGGGGGCCGGGTATTTTGCGCCGGGCCTGCCGTGGCTCGCCAAGGGCCTTTTCGCCGTCGCCTTGCTCGCCGGCGCGTGGGATGCCGCGGTCGATACGTGGGCAAATCTCAGGAAGCGCGAGATCGATATCCACTTCCTGATGCTGCTCGTGGCCGCGGGCGCCGTGAGCATCGGCGCGTGGGGCGAGGCGGTGCTGCTGCTCTTTCTCTTTTCTGCGTCGGGCGCGATGGAGGCGTTTGCGATGGAGCGCACGCAGCGCGAGGTCAGCGCCTTGCTCAAATCCTCGCCCAAGCACGCCCTGCTGGTGCTTGCCGATGGCTCGGAAAAGGAAATTCCCATCGAGGAGCTGCGGGTGGGCCAGCGCGTGCGCGTGCGGCCGGGCCAGGCGTTTGCAGCCGATGGGCGCGTCCTCTCCGGCAAGAGCGCGAGCGATGAGTCCACGCTCACCGGCGAGGCGGTCCCCGTCGAGAAGGGCCCCGGCGATTCCATCTTCAGTGGCACGCTCAATCTCTGGGGGCTCGTCGAGTTCGAGGTCACCAAGCTGCCGCAGGAGAGCACGCTCCAGCGCATCATCCGGCTGATCCACACCGCGCAGAAGCTCAAGGCGCCCAGCGAGCGCTTCACCGATCGCTTCGGCACGGGCTACACCTACGCGGTCATCGGCGGGGCCACGGTGATGTTCCTCGTCTGGTGGCTCGGCTTTGGCCTGCCGGCCTTTGCCAACACCCCCGAGGTGCGCTCGGCTTTTTACCGCGCGATGACGCTGCTCGTCGTGGCGAGCCCGTGCGCGCTCGTGCTCTCGATCCCCTCGGCGATTCTCGCGGCCATCGCTTGGGGTGCGCGTCATGGCGTGCTCTTTCGCGGCGGCGCGGCCATCGAGAAGCTCGCCGATGTGCGCGTCGTCGCGCTCGATAAGACGGGCACCCTCACCACGGGGGAGCTCGCTGTCGTCGGCTACGAGAGCTATCCTCCCGGCCGCGAGCAGGAGGTGCTGCGGCTCGCTTACGCGCTGGAGGCCAAGTCCCATCACCCCATCGCTCGCGCCATCGTGCGCCATGCGCGCGGTGCGGGCCTCGCGGAGGCGGTGGTGGAGGATTTCCAGTCGCTCACGGGCAAGGGCCTCCGCGGCAAGGTCGATGGCGCCTCGTTGCTCCTGGGTCGTCGCGAGTTGCTCGAGAGCGGCCCGCTCGCCGAGTGGGCGAAAAAGCTCCCGCCCGCTGCCGCCGAGTTGAGCGAGGTCTGGGTGATCGGCGCCGGCCTGGTCGGCCGCGTGCTCCTCAAGGATCAGATCCGCGCCGAGTCGCGGGCCGTGCTCGCCGCCCTGAAGCAGAGCGGGCTGCGCACCGTGATGCTCACCGGCGATCGGCGCCACACCGCCGAGGCCGTGGCGCGCGAGATCGGTCTCGACGAGGTGCGCGCGGGCCTGTCGCCCGAGGATAAGGTCGCTGCGGTGCAGTCGCTCCGCTCGCAGGGCAAGGTCGCGATGGTGGGCGACGGGGTAAACGATGCGCCCTGCCTCGCCGCCGCCGATGTCAGCGTCGCGATGGGGGCGCGCGGCAGCGATGCCGCGCTCGAGCAGGCGGAGGTGGTGCTCATGCACGACCGCATCGAAAACTTCCTCTCCGCCCAGCGGCTCAGCCGCCGCGCCCGGAGCGTGATCCGGCAGAATCTCGCCATCTCCCTCGGCGTCGTCGTCGTGATGGTCCTCGCCACCGCGATCGGCGCGGTGCCGCTCGCCGTGGGTGTCGCGGCCCACGAGGGCAGCACGCTCGTCGTGTGCCTCAATTCGCTCCGGTTGTTGTTTGGCAAAAACGGGTAAGGCAAGCGATCACTTTAGGGTGGCAACCTGCCGTTTTGCGGCCAGTCTCAGGCTTCAAGCCCCTCCCGTTTTCCCATGCGCTCCCAGCTGCCACGCGTGCTCGTTTTCAGCGGCCTTCTGGTCGCTTTGGTCGGTTGCACTTTTCCCTCCAGCGGCACCGTCTACGATCGCCGCAATGCGGGCCGCACGATGTCGGTGGATACCGGCGATGTCGTCTCGGTCCGCGATGTGCAGATCAGCGGCCGGCGCACCATCGTCGGCGTGGGCGGCGGCGCGGCGGTGGGCGGTGCGGCCGCCTCCGGCGGTAGCGGCGTCGGCGGCGCTGTCGTGCAGGCGGCGGGCGCGGTCGGCGGCGCCATCGTGGGCGAAGCCGTGGAGGAGGCCGCGACGCGCCGTACCGCTCAGGAAGTGACGATCAAGCTGGCCAATGGGCAGACGATCGCCGTCGTGCAGGAGATCGGCGCCGATGGCCGCATCAACCCCGGCGAGCGCGTGCAGGTGCTCGAGGGCGGCGGCGGCACGGTGCTGCGCCGCCTGCTCTGATTGCGCCCCCGCGATGCGGCCGGTGCGACATGGTTTTCTGGCGCTGCCGCTCCTGGTCGCGCTGACGGGGTGCGGCGGCATCCAGCTTGCCTCGACTCCGCCGCCTCCCCCTGCGCCCATTCGCGATATCGCCCGCACCGAGCGGGGCGTGATCATGACGGTGCGCGATACCAAACTCGATTTGCGCACCGGCCGGGCCGCGCCGCTCCAGACCTCCACGCCCGGCATCTACGGCATCGGGCTGCCGGTGGGCATCGGCGGCGAGAAGAAGGTGGAGGTGCCCGCGGAGGAGATCACCGTGCAGCTCGCTTCCGGCAAGATGGTGGGCGTGGTGCAGCCTTTGGGCAGCCCGCCGTTTGCGGCGGGGATGCGGGTGGAGGTCGTCTACGAGAAGGTCGATGATCCCCGGGATGCGCAGCGGATTGAAGTGCGGCGCATCGACTGAGCGAGTTTCGCCCGCCCTCCATCGCACCGCTCAATCCGCGATCCACACCAGGTCGCCCGCCCGCACTTCGTCGTAGAGTCCTACGATCTCGATATTTCGCATCAGCACGCAGCCGGAGCTCAGCGGCTCGCCGATCCGGTCTTCGTGGTTCGTGCCGTGGATGTAGACGTAGCGCTCGTAGGTATCCACGTCGCCGCCGCGATTCACACCCGGCTCCAGCCCGCGGAGCCACAGGATGCGGCCCGTGACGAAGTACTGGTCCGTGCCCCCATTGGGATACTCGTGGTAGTGGCGGCCTTGTGGCACGCGCCCTTTGAAGACCATGCCCGGCGGCTGCCCCGCGCCGATGCGCTCGGCAATCTCGTGCAGGCCGCGCGGCGTCCCCAGCGAGTCCTTGATGTTGGAGGGGGGCTTGCGCGATGTCGAGATGGTGTATGCGCGCACAAGTTCACCTCGGCGGTAGAATTGCAGGGTCGCTGTGCTTATCCGTACCGCGAGAACTCGCTCTCCGGGCTTGATGCCGAGGCGCGCGCAGGTTTGGTTGACCTGCTCCATTGGAGACAAACTCGTGAACAACGCATCCATCAATGTCGGTATCGTCGGCGCCACCGGTGCCGTCGGTCAAGAGCTGCTCTCGCTCTTGCACGATCGCAACTTCCCCATGGCTTCGCTGCGGCTCTTCGCCTCGGCGCGGTCGGCGGGCAAAGTTATCGAGTACGCCGGCAAAAAATTCACCGTCGAGGAGGCCAAGCCCGGCGTGTTCGCGGGCATCGATGTGGCGTTTTTCGCGGCGGGCGGCTCCACCACCCGCGCCCTCGCGCCCGATGCGGTCAAGGATGGCTGCCTCGTGATCGATAAGAGCTCCCACTACCGGATGGATCCGGAGGTGCCGCTCGTCATCCCCGAGATCAATCCCGAGGGCCTGCGCAATCACAAGGGCATCATCGCCAATCCCAATTGCTCCACGGCCGTCACGCTCATGGCGCTCTGGCCTCTGCACAAGGCTTTTGGCCTCAAGCGCTATTTTGCGAGCACCTACCAGTCCGTCTCCGGCACCGGCGCCGAGGCGGTCAAGGAGCTCGATACTCAGGTCCACGCCCTCGTGAAAGGCGGCACTGTCACCAAGAAGGTGTATGCCTACCAGATCGCGTTCAATGTCATCCCGCAGGTCGATAGCTTCGGCGCCAATGGCTACACGGGCGAGGAGACCAAGATGATGCTGGAGAGCCGCAAGATCATGGGCCTCCCCAATCTCAAGGTCTCGGCCACCACCGTCCGCGTCCCTGTCGTCCGCGCCCACTCCATCTCGGTCAATGCCGAGTTCGAGCGCCCCGTGAGCGTCGATGCCGCCAAGGCCGCCATCGCCGCCTTCGAGGGCGCCGAACTGGTCGACGATCCCTCCAAGCAGGCCTACCCGACCCCGCTCGATTTCTCCAAGAAGGTGAAGTGCGGCGTCGGCCGCATCCGCATCGACACCGCGCTCGATAACGGCCTGGCCCTCTGGGTCAGCGGCGATAATCTCTGGAAGGGCGCCGCGCTCAATGCCATCCAGAATGCCGAGCTGATGGTGCGCGAGGGCCTCTTCAAGCGCCGCCAGCCGGTCGCGGTCTGAGCTCTTCGAGCTTTTGGCTAGGAGCTGGGAGTCTGGAGCCAGGTGCTTTTCTGGCTCTCCGACTCCTAGCTCCAGACTCTCAGCTCTCCGCTGGCTGGCAGGCCCGCCTGTCATACCCCTGAATAATTCCTTGTCATACACCCCGTCCGGGGGCTTTGCTTTACCTTCGGTTTGGACGCTTAGCTCAGTTGGTTAGAGCACCTCGCTTACACCGAGGGTGTCGGGGGTTCGAGTCCCTCAGCGTCCACCATCTCTGTTTTTCCCTTCGTTTTTCACTCAAACCACCAATGCGACACACGATCTCCGTCCTCGTTGAGAACAAGTTCGGCGTTTTGGCTCGCGTCTCCGGGATGTTTTCCGGCCGCGGCTTCAACATCGACTCGCTCAACGTAGCGCCCACGCACGATGCGTCGCTGTCCCGCATCACCGCTGTTCTCAAGGGTGATGAGGCTCAGCTCGACCTGTGCATCAAGCAGCTCCGGAAGCTCGTCAATGTCGTAGAGGTCATCGATTTCAAGGAAGGCCAGGCCGTCAATCGCGAGCTCATCCTCGTCAAGATCCGCGCCGATGCCAAGTCGCGCCCCGAGATCCTTCAGATCAAGGAGATCTTCCGCGCCAAGATCGTGAATCTCTCCACCGACTCCCTCATCATCGAGGCGACCGGCGACGACGAGAAGATCAATGCGCTCCTCGGCCTGCTCGAGCCCTTCGGCATCCTTGAGCTGGCCCGCACCGGCCGCCTCGCTTTGAAACGCTAAACCCCTCCACGTTGAGAGATGAGGGTTGAGCGTTGAAAGACCAGTCTCTCGCACCTCCGCTCTGACTCTCAACTCTCTACCCTAAACTCTCAACTACTACTCATATCATGCCCGCCAAAGTCTACACCGACAAAGACGCCGATCTCGGCGTGTTTCAGAATAAAACGCTCGCCGTCCTCGGCTACGGCTCCCAAGGCCACGCTCACGCGCTGAATCTCAAGGACAGCGGCTGCAAGGTCATCATCGGCCTCTATCCCGGCTCCAAGTCCAAGGCCGTCGCCGAGCAGCACGGTTTCGAGGTGGTCGACACGGCTGAGGCGGTCCGCCGCGCAGATGTGATCATGGTCGGCCTCCCCGACATGAAGCAGGCCGATGTCTATGAGAAGGACATCCTCCCCAATCTCTCCAAGGGCAAGACCCTCCTCTTCTCCCACGGCCTCTCCGTCCACTTCAAGCTGATCAAGCTCCACAAGGACATCGACTGCATCATGGTCGCCCCGAAGGGCCCCGGCCACATGGTCCGCCGCCTCTATGCCGAGGGCAAGGGCATGCCGGCGCTCATCGCCGTCGCGCAGGACAAGTCGAAGAAGGCCAAGAAGACCGCTCTCGCCTGGGCCAAGGGCATCGGCTCGACCCGCGCCGGCGTGCTCCAGACGGACTTCAAGGAAGAGACCGAGACCGATCTCTTCGGCGAGCAGGCCGTGCTGTGCGGTGGCGCGAGCGCCCTCGTGCAGGCCGGCTTTGAGACCCTCGTCGAGGCTGGTTACCAGCCCGAGATGGCGTACTTCGAGTGCCTCCACGAGCTCAAGCTCATCTGCGATCTCATGTACGAGTCCGGCATCGCCGGCATGCGCTTCTCGATCTCCGAGACCGCCAAGTACGGTGACATCACCCGTGGCCCCCGCGTCGTGAACAAGAAGACCAAGGCCGAGATGAAGAAGATCCTCAAGGAGATCCAATCCGGCAAGTTCACCAAGGAGTGGGTCAAGGAGCACAAGGGCGGCCTCAAGAACTACAACAAGCTCCTCGCCGCCGGCGAAAAGCACCAGATCGAGAAGACCGGTGCCTACCTCCGCTCGATGATGCCTTGGATGACCAAGAAGAACATCAAGGGCGTCCAGGCTTCGTATTCCTAAAGTCTGAAAGACTGAAAGGTCGAAGGGCTGAAGCGAGGAAACTCGTTTTCAGCCCTTTGCTATTTTGTGTTTCGGCCCTTCAGCTCTTTAGTCTTTCAGTTCCTTACGCATGAAGCTCGTCCTCGCCACCCGCAAGAGTCCGCTCGCCCTCGCCCAGACCGAGATGGTCGCCGCGCACTTGCGCACGCAGCTCGGCGTCGAGACCGAGCTGCTGAAGATCGTGACGACGGGCGACAAGCAGACCGAGTGGTCGCTGGAGAAGCGGGGCGGGAAGGGGCTTTTCACGAGCGAGCTCGAGGAAGCCTTGAAGCGCGGCGAAGCCGATGTGGCCGTCCATAGCTCCAAGGATCTGCCCGGCGACATGCCCGAGGGCCTCGCCATCGGCGGCTATCTGCCGCGCGCCGATCCCCGCGATGTGCTCGTGCTGCGCGCCGGCATCGATGAGCCCCGCACGATTGCGACGGGCAGCCCCCGCCGCCGCCTCCAGATCCGGCGCATGTTCCCCGAGGTCCAGTTTTCGGAAATCCGCGGCAACGTGGATACGCGCCTGAAGAAGATCGGCGAGCTGCACGTGGCCGATGCCACCATCCTCGCCGCCGCCGGCCTCAAGCGCCTCGGCATCGATGGCTGGCCGGGCGTGGAATTTGCCCCCCTCGATGTGGCGCAGATGGTCCCCGCCGTCGGCCAGGCCGCCGTGGCCATCCAGTGCCGTGTGGACGACGAGGCGAAGTTTGCCGCCGTCTTCGATGCCGCCACGCGCCGCGCCGTGGCGCTCGAGCGCGCGTTTCAGACGGCCCTGGGCGGCGGCTGCCACACCGCGTTTGCCGCGCACGCCACGGCCACCGAGATTTCCCTGTTTCATGAGAGCATCGGCATCTGGTCGTCGACCCTCGACGCTGCCGCCTTTGCCGCTCCGGATGATACCGCGGCGCGAATCCTCAAGGAATTGAAGCTACTGCCATGAGTGCCAAATCGAGTCTGTCAGGCCGCCGCATCGCCGTCACTCGCGCCCGCGAGCAATCGCCCGAGTTGTCGGCCAAGCTGCAAGCCCTCGGCGCCGAGGTCGTTGAGCTGCCGCTGATCACCATCTCCAAGGAGATCGACAAGCACATGCTCGTCGATGTCCTCACCGAGTTTGGCGGCTACGACTGGATCGTCTTCACCAGCGCCAACGGCGTGCGCTACTTCTTCGAGGAGTTTTACCGCATTTACGACGACGTGCGCTCGCTCGGTCTCGTGCGCTTCGCCGCCGTCGGCGAGACGACGGCCAAGGCCATCGCCGAGCATCACATCAAGGTCGAGTGCCAGCCCAAGGTGGCCACCGCCGAGGCCCTCGCCGACGACCTGATCGCGACTGGCTCGCTCGATAGCGCCAAGGTGCTCCTCATCACCGGCAATCTCAACCGCGACGAGCTCACCAAGAAGCTCGAGGAAGCGCGCGCCATCGTCGATCGCTTGCAGGTCTACAAGACCGAGCAGACCGATCTCTCCAAGGAGGAGGCGGCGGCCGAATTTCGCGCCAAGGGCGCCGATGCCATCCTTTTCGCCAGCTCGTCGGCTGTGCAGTCTTTCGTCGACCAGGCCGCCGCGCTCAAGCTGGCCAAGGATGCGAAGCGCCCGCTCGCCGGCAGCATCGGGCCGCAGACCAGCGAGACGATGAAGAAGGTCGGCATGCCGATCGACTTCGAGGCAAAGACGCCCAGCCTCGATGCCCTGGTCGAGGCCTTGGTGAAGAAGTTGAAGTAACGCTCTCTTGCCCATGAAAGTCCCGTTTCTCGATCTCTCGTTGCAGCACAAGGCGCTCCGCGAGCAGGCGCTCGCGGCGCTGACGGCCACGTACGACGCCACGCGTTTCTGCCTCGGCAAGGATGTGGAGGATTTCGAGAAGGCCTTTGCGACGACGCTCGGCTATCCCCGCGCGCTCGCCCTCAATAGCGGCACCTCGCCGCTGCACATCGGGTGCATGATCGCGGGCTTCGGCCCGGGCGACGAGGTGATCACCTCGCCGTTCACCTTCATCTCCTCGGCCTGGGGCATCAATTACACCGGCGCGACTCCGGTCTTTGCCGACATCGAGGAAGGCACTTTCAATATCGATCCCGCGAAGCTCGAGGCCGCGATCACGCCGCGCACGAAGGGCATCATCGTCATCCACCTTTTCGGCCAGCCGGCGCGGATGGATGAGATCCTCGCCCTCGCGAAGAGGCACAAGCTCTTCGTGATCGAAGACTGCGCGCAGGCCGTCGGCGCCCGCTACCTCGGCACGCCCGTCGGCACGCTTGGCGATGTGGGTACCTTCTCCTTCTACCCCACGAAAAACCTCGGCGCTTGCGGCGAAGGCGGCGCGCTCGTGGCGAAGGACGAAGCGATCCATACCCAGGCGCGCCACATCCGCGTGCACGGCTCGGACCGCCGCTACTACCACGATATCGTCGGCGGCAATTTCCGGATGGATGGCTTCCAGGGCGCGCTGCTCAATGTGAAGCTCCCGCACCTCGCCGCCTGGACCGAGCGCCGCCAGGCCATCGCGGCCCGCTACCTCGCCGGCATCAAGCTCGCCGAGGTGCGTCTGCCCGACCAGCCGACGTACGGCCGCTCGGTGTTTCACCAGTTCACGATCCGCCATCCGCGCCGCGACGCCCTCCGGGAGCACCTCACGAAGCACGAAATCGGCACCGATCTCATCTACCCCGTGCCGCTGCACCTGCAGAAGTGCTACGCCCACCTCGGCCGCGGCCCGGGCTCCTTCCCGATCGCGGAGAAGGCGGCGAGCACGTGCGTGAGCCTGCCGATCTTCCCTGAGCTCACGGATGCGCAGGTCGATCACGTGATCGCTTCGATCAATTCCTTTTAACCACGAATGATCGACGGCATCCGCTTCAAGGTTTGCGGGCTCACCTCGCTCGTCGATGCCGAGTTTGCCGACAAGTGCGGCGCGGACTACCTTGGGTTTATCAACTACCCGAAATCGCCGCGCTACATCTCGCTCACGCAGTACAAGGCGATGCGCGCGCGGCTGCCCGATCGCCGCAAGGTCGCCGTCTCCGTCGAGCCGGCTGATGCCGAGCTGGAAGCGATGGCTGAGGCGGGCTTCGATTACTTCCAGATCCATTTCCGGCTGGAGACGCCGGTCGAGCGGCTGACCGCATGGTCCAAGCTCGTCGGCGAAAAGCGGCTCTGGCTTGCGCCCAAGCTCCCGCCGGGCGCGGATGTGCCGCCTGCGGCGCTCGCCGTGGCGAAGTTCATCCTCTTCGATACTTACCACAAGGAAGGCTACGGCGGCTCGGGTAAGACGGGAGATTGGGCCAACTTTGTCCGCCACCAGGCGGCCCACCGCGGCAATCTCTGGGTGCTCGCCGGCGGGCTCAACCCCGACAACATCGGCGCGGCGATCGCCGAGGCGCAGCCCAAGCTCGTCGATGTGAACAGCGGCGTGGAATCCGCGCCCGGCGTGAAGGACGAGGGCAAGCTCAAGGCCTTCGTCGTCGCCCTGCACAAGGCGCGCGTGGCGGCGGGCTTTGGCGGCCCGGCCTACTCGCCGTGAGCGGATGAGCTTTCGTACGCTTGCGTAGTAATTTTCAGGGATTTCCCGATAGGCGGGAGATTGCGCACAGGGCGGGTTGGAAAAAACTGGGGGCTTCCTCCTTTCACTTTTTCCGCCGAGGCCGTGCCCGCCGACTCCATCGACTACGCCCTGCTTTTTAGAAACCGCCTGGATACCGCCCTGCTGGCGGCCGCAGCGCCGCCCTTTGCGGTATTGGATGCAAGCGACGGAGCTGTGCAGGCGTTTGGCATCGCGCGCGAGCGGTTGGTCGGTCGTCCGCTTTTGGGGCTCTTTGGCGACGCACCCGCGCCCGCGGCCACCGAACTGGGTGCCAGTGTGCGCCGCCTTGCCGCCACGCGGGGCGCGCAGCGAGCCGTGGTGCGGCTGCCAAATCGCTCTGCGCCCGCCAGCGTGGCGCTCTCGCTCGCCGGCCCGGGAGGCGACTCCCCGGTGCTGGTGCGCATCGAACATGCGGCTGGGCCGGGGACCGTGGCGGAGGATGCGCTGCATGCGAGTGAGGAGCGCTTCAGGGCCTTTGTCACCGCCAGCTCCGATGCGGTCTATCGCATGAGCGCCGACTGGGGAATCATGGCGCATCTCGACGGCAAGGATTTCATCGCCGACACGGAAGGGCCCAATCACGCCTGGTTGCAGAAGTACATCCACCCCGACGATCAGGACCGGGTGATGGAGGCCATCCGCCAGGCGATCGCGGCCAAGACCACGTTTGAGCTGGAGCATCGGGTGATCCGCGCGGATGGCTCGCTGGGGTGGACATTTTCGCGCGCGATTCCGATCCTCGATCCCGAAGGGGATATCATCGAGTGGTTTGGCACGGCGACCGATGTCACCGAGCGCAAGCAGGCGCAGGGGAATCTTGTCCAGCTGCGCGCCGAGAGCGATCGCGAGCGGCGGCTTTATCGCGCCATCCTCTCCACGACGCCCGACCTCGTCTACGTCTTCAACCCGCAGCACCAGTTTACCTACGTCAACGACGCGCTCCTGAGAATGTGGGGCCGCACATTTGAGGACTCCGTCGGGAAGACCTGCCTGCAGCTCGGTTATGAGCCGTGGCACGCCGAGATGCACGACCGGGAGATCGACACCGTCGTGGCGACTCGCAAGCCGATCCGCGGCGAGGTGC
>CAYZPV010000067.1:21098-31960 GCA_964480585.1 uncultured Opitutus sp.
GAGGGGCCCTGCACCGGCACCAATGGCCGGCGCATCTACGCCTACATCTTCGCGCCCGTCTTCGGCGCGAACGGGGAGGTGGAGGCCGTCTCGGGCACCACACGAGATATCACGGAGATGGTGCAGGCCCGCGAGACGGTGGCGGAGCGTCGCGCGGAACTCGAGAGGCTCGTGGGCGAGCGCACCGCCAAGCTGCAGCAGACGATCGCCCAGCTGGAGGAGTTCTCCTACAGCGTCTCGCACGACCTGCGCTCGCCGGCCCGGGCGATGCAGGCCTACTCGGAGGCGCTCTTGCAGGATCATGGCGACCGCCTCGATGCGGAGGCGCGCGCGCTCCTGGAGCGGATTAATCGCAGCGCGCGGCGGATGGACCGGTTGATCCAGGACCTGCTGACTTACACCCGCGTCAGCCGCCGCGAGGTGCCGCTGGAGCGGGTGTCGCTGGGCAAACTCATTCCCGAAATCATCCAGCAGTACCCTGAGTTGCAGGCGGAGCGGGCGCGTGTGGAGCTGCCGGCCGAGCCGATCCCGGATGTGGTGGCGCACGAGCCGTCGCTCACGCAGGTAATCTCCAATCTGCTCACCAACGCGGTAAAGTTCGTCCAGCCGGGCACGCGGCCTCAGGTCCAGATCGGCTTCGAGTGCGTGGGTGGGACGCTGCGACTCTGGTGCAGGGACAATGGCATCGGCGTGCCGCTCAAGCATCAGGAGCGGCTCTTCGGGATGTTTGAGCGCGTGCACAGGGATCGGGACTACGAAGGCAACGGCATCGGGCTCGCCATCGTCCGCAAGGCGGTGGAGCGGATGAATGGGCGGGTGGGCGTGGTCTCCGACGGAGTCTCGGGCAGCCAGTTCTGGATCGAGCTGCCGGCGGCCTGAGGAGTGTCATACCCGCTCGAGGTCCAGGAGTTGCTGCTTGAGCGCCTCGCCGAAGGCAAAGCCCGTGAGCTTGCCATTGGCGCCGATGACGCGATGGCAGGGGATCACGACGCAGAGCGGGTTGGTGGCATTGGCGCGGCCGACGGCGCGGGAGGCGCGCGGGTTGCCGAGTTGCTTGGCGAGCTGGCCGTAGGTGCGAGTCTGGCCGGGCGGGATGGCTTGCAGGGCTTCCCAGACGCTTTGCTGAAACTCCGTGCCGATGGGCGCGAGCGGGAGGTCGAATGCCGTGCGCTTTCCCTGGAAGTACTCCACCAGCTGCTCGCGCGCGGCGCGGGTGCGCTGGGTATCCGTTTTTACCGGACGGCGCTTGAGGCGGTCGCGCAGGGCGTCCTCGTCGCCGAAGGCGGTGGCGATGAGGGCGCCATCGTCGTCGACGGCGACGGAAAAGGGACCGAGGCGGGTGGAGAAGGTGTGGGCGTAGAGATTCATGCGGGGATGGGCTGGTGGAGCTGCCACAGGTGGGCGGTGGCGAGGCTGCGGTAGGGCGAGAACATCGCCATGAGGCGGCGGGTGGCATCGATGTCGGGGCGCTCCTCGAGCTTGAGGAGCGCGAGAAGGCCGCTCGTGACCCCGGTGTCGCCGAGCGGCACGCAGTCGGCAAAGCCGAGGGCGCGCATCATGAGGTAATTGACCGACCACGGGCCGAGGCCGCGGAGGGCGAGGAGGGTGCGCTCGGCGCGGGTGGCCGACATGGCGCGCAGGGCGTCGAGGTCGAGTCTGCCCTCGGCGACGAGGCGGGAGAGCGTGACGACGTAGTCGGCCTTCTGGCGCGAGAACTTGAGCGGGAGCAGCTCGGCGGGATCGAGCGCGGCGACCATCGCGGGGGTGGGCGGGGCGCAGAGGCCGTTGGCCATGCGCGTGCCGGCGTGCTCGATGAGGCGGCGCTTGAGCTGGCAGGCGAAGGGGAGGTTGATCTGCTGGCCGATGATCGCCCAGAGCAGGCCGTCGTAGACGGAGGTCGTCTGGCTGATGCGCAGCTCGGCGCGGTGCGCGACGAGGCGGGCGAGGCCGAGCTTGCGGGCGAGGCGGGCAAACGCGGCGGCCTCCTGCTCGAGCCCGAGGAGGCCGACGACGATGGCGTGGACCTCGACGGCGTCGTCAGTCGAGACCGTGGCGTGGAGGGAGGTGGGCGCGAGGTCGAGCGTGAGGAGCGTGGGCCGGCCGCTGGCGAGGCGGAGCGCGGCAGTGTAGCGATCGCCCTCGAGCCGCTCGCTGATGCTGGCGGTGTCGCGGCCCAGGGCGCGGCGGAGGTAGCCGAGAAGGAAGCCCTCGGGCAGCGCGAGGGTAAACTCGCGCGCGGAGCGCAGGCCGCGGTACGCGGCGGGCGTGAGGCCGGTGGTGCGGCGGAAGTGCTCGTGGAAGACAGAGAGGGACTCGAAGCCGACGGCGGCGGCGACCTCGACGAGGCCCTGGCCCGAAGTGAGCAGGAGGGGCTTGGCGGCGGCGAGGCGGGCGTGCAGCAGCAGATCGGCGGGCGTGGTGTGGTAGTGGAGCCGAAGCAGCTCGAAGAGGCGCGTCGCGCCAAAGCCGGAGCGGCGCACGATGGCGCGGGCATCGGAGAAGGCGGCGGGATTGGCGCGCACCTCGGCGACGAGGGTCTCGATGTCTGCGAGCACGGGGTCCGCGCCGCGGGCGAAGTCATCGGGGTGGCACTTTTTGCACGGGCGCAGCCCGGCCTCACGGGCGGCTTCGCAGGTGGGGAAGAAGCGGACGTTTTGGGACTTGGGCTTGCGCGCCTTGCAGGAGGGGAGGCAGTAGATGCCGGTGGTGAGGACTCCGGTGAAAAAGCGGCCGTTGTACGAGGCGTCGCTGGCGAGCAGGCGCGCGTACATGGTGGCGTGGGTCATCTTCATGGGAGCAAGGTAGCACGGCGGCGCGCGGGTGTCGTCCGGTGGATTTCGGCGCAATTTTTTCAGGGCGTGGCGGCGGCGAGCACGTCGGAAACGGGGAGCTTGGCGAGGTCGTGGCGGAGCACGCGGACGCGGGGAGCGGGTGGAGCCCAGACGGCGGGATCGGTAGGGCCGAAGAGCAGGAGGCACGGGGCGCCGGCGGCGGCGGCGAGGTGGGAGATGCCGGAGTCGTGGCCGAGGAAGAGCCGGCAGGAGGCGAGATGGGAGACCAGCTCCTCGAGCGGGCGGCCGCGGAGGATGTGCTGCGCGGGCAGATCGACGGCGCTCTCGGCTTCGCCGAGGATGAGGGTGACGGGGAGGGGGAGCTGGGGGATCAATTCGCGCCAGCGGGCCAGGGGCCAGTTTTTGCGCGGGGAGCCGCTGCCGGGGTGGAGGGCGATGAAGGGCTGAGTGGGGAAGGTGGGCGCGGCCAGCGGGTAGTGGGTGGCGGTGGAGTCGATGCCGAGGGGGCGGAGCGCAGCGACGTAGTGGGCGGCGGCGGGGGCGACGGCCGGCATCGCGGCGGCAGAGAGGTAGGTTTGAGCGGGTGTGACGGGGAAGCGGCGAGCGAGGTCGCCTTCGGGATCGGGCCAGTAATTGAGGACGAGGTCGAAGGTCGCGAGCCAGGCGGCGAAGTCGGGGGGCAGGGGAGCAGGGCCGAAGAGGGCGCTCCACCGGGAATCGTGTTGGCTGTGGACCGCGTCGAGCAGGCTGCGGCGGAGGGCGAGCTGGGCGGCGACGGCGTTGCCGGCGAGCTCGAGGCGGGCTCCGGGCCAGCGGGCGCGGAGGGCGGCGAGGGCGGGGAGCGTGACGATGAAGTCGCCGAGCGCGCCGCCTCTAAGGACGAGGATCTTTCGCATCGGGCGGGGGGCGGTGCGACTCAAGCCGCGCGGTGCCGGTGCCGACCTTGAACTCGACCTGGAACTGCACGGGGAGCTTGCGCTCATCCTGGGCGATCCAGACGCGAGCGGTGCTGCCGCGCTTGAACATGCCCTTGGGCGGGGTCTTGTCCATGCGCGGCTCCATCACGAGGGTGTTGAAGGTGCCGAGCTTGGTGGTGACCTGCTCCTCGCGAACGGCGTGGATGGTGAGCTCGTAGAAGTCGTCGTCGAAGAGGACGAGGGCGTCGCGTTTGTCGCCGACCTTCATATCCCAGTGGCGGGTCTGGAGCAGGGCCATGATGAGGTCGGAGGGTTCGCCGAGGGGGATGGCTTGCGGGCGGGGGAGCTCGGGGGGCACCAGCTTCTGGTAGGTGGCTTCGCGCTTGGTGTAGTCGAAGGTGACGACGTGCTCCTGAACCTTGGAGCGCTGGGTGGATTTTTCGTGGATGGTGAGGAGCTGGCCAGTCTGCAAATCGAAGACGGATTCGGCGCGGGCGTCGAAATACATGAGGGCCTTGGCGAGGCCGCGGGTGACGGTGGTGGTGACGACGGAGAGGCGGGGCGACTCAGCCGGAGGAGCGGTGGCATCGATCCTGATCTCGCCAGCGCCGGGGAAGATGGCCCAGGAGACCTTGTAGACAAGTTGCTCGCCGGCCCGGAGGGGCAGCGGCGAGGCGCGAAGGGTGGCACCGAGGGAGAGGAGGAGGAGAACGGTGAGCGCGTGCTTCATGCGGCGGAGGCGCGGGTGCGGAAGGCGAAGACTCGCTGAGGAGAGATCACCCAGAGTGTGTCCGCAGGCGAGAGGCGGTCGTTCCATGGAGTTCCGGCGGCCCAGGGGGAAAATGCGGGGAGGATGAGGCGGTGGGCGCTGGCGACGAGGGCGGGGAGCTTGAGACGCGTGCCGGCCTCGTCGCCGCAATTTACGGCGGGGTGGTGGTGGCCGCAGATCTCGAGGGTGCCGGGCGGGAGCGGCTCGGGGAGCGGCAGGTCGCCGTGGTGGAAGAGGTAGCGGCCGTGGCGCTGGAGGCGGGTGGCGGCGGCGGGCCAGCGGCGATCGTGATTACCGGCGAGGAGGGTGATGGGAACGGGAGAGGCGCGGAGGAAGCGCTCGGCGGCGGCAGCGCCGGGGGCGGCGTGGACGATGTCGCCGAGCCAGAGCATGGCGGCGGGGGCGTAGTCGGCGAGCAACGCGCGGAGGCGGCGCTCGAGCTCGTCGTCGCCCCAGAGGGGAAGGAGATTACCGCGAGCGCGGTGGGTGGCGGCGTAGCCCCAGTGCAGGTCGGCCATGACGAGCAGGCGCTCGGCGGGGAGCCAGAGCGCGAGTCGGGAATCCAGCCATACGCCAGGAAAGATCTCCGCGCGGGCGGAGGCGGGCGATGGTGATTGCGGCGGTCGCATGCAGGCGTACGGAGGTCGAAAATGAAGAGGTTGGGCCAGGGTTTCAAACGGAAGTTTGAATTTTGTCGGGACGCGCAGAAGGGGGTTGGGGGGACTGGCCGTACATCTCGTGGAAGAGGCGCTCGATGGTGGTCTCGGGGTCTTCAAGCGTCATGGTCTCGCGGATACGGCTGACAAACATGCCGAAGGAGAAGGGGCTGACGCGATCGGTGACGCGAAAATCCCAAGGAAGGCGGGTGGCGGTATCGAGGAAGTCGAGGGCGCGGGGGAGATCGAGGAAGCGGAGGGTGGCCTCGGCGTAGGCCTCGACGAGGAGGGGGTGATCGGGCTCGTGCTGACGGAGCACCTCGAAGATGATCTCGGAGCTGAACTGGAGGGCGCGCGCGCCGCGCTCGTGGCCGTGGACGCGGCGGGGAACCATGAGGCCGGTCTGGGAGACGCCGCGGAACTGCCACTTGACGAGATTGCTTTCGCGGAGGCCCGCGCGCAGCGCCTCCTCGGCGCCGGCGCGGGCGAAGAGGGGGCGCCACTCCTCGGGCGCGAGCGCCTGGAACGGGCGGAGGGTGAGGAGGAAGCCGTAGTCGTCGATGGTGGCGAGGGCGTTGCCGCCCTTGGTCTCGTGGACGCGTTGCGCGAGGATGCGGGAGAGGGCGTCGTTGGCGGAGCGGCCGATGAGGGAGTGGAAAAAGTAGTGGAGATAGCCGTGCTGGGCGTAGCACTCGACGAGGAAAAAATCGCCGGTGGGAATGCGGGAGACCTGGGCCTGGAGCGCGAAGTGCTCGACGAGCGCGCGGGCATTGGACGGGGAGAGGTGGTAGTCGGACTGGAGGAAGGCGAGCGCCTCGGCGGGGCGGGCGATGCGCGCGGCGAGGGCGGCGCGGAGCTTGACGACCTCCTCGGCGAGACCGGAGGCGAGAGGCATCTTGTTGGCGCCCCAGCGCGGGACGGTGGGCATGGAGCTTTTCGCGTCGGCGACCTTGGCGGTGAGGAGGCGGGTCTCGACGAGGCGGACAGTGCGGGCATTGAGCACGAAGACATCGCCGGGGCGCAGGCCCTTGATGAAATGCTCCTCGACCTGGCCGAGTTTCTTGCGGCCGAGCTGGACTTGAATCTGGTTGTCGGTGGCGATGGTACCGATGTTTTGGTAGAAGTCGCGGGCGACGCGCGGGCCGGCGAGGACGAGGTGGCCGCGCGCATCGAGGCGGACCTTGCCGAAGGTGGCTTCGTACTGCCGCTCGAGCGCCGCGCCACCGCCGCGGAGGTAGTGGAGCACGCGGTCGAAGGTCGCGCGCGCGAGGGCGCGGTACGGGTAGGTGCGACGGACGAAGGCGTAGGCCTCATCGGGGGTGACGCTCTCGAAGACGGCGAGGCTGACGAGGGTCTGCGCGAGGACATCGAGCGGGTCGTCGTGGATCTTGACCGGCTCCAGCTCGCGGCGCTCCATCATGCGGGCGGTGACGGCGCACTCGGCAAGGTCGTTGATATTGCTGGCGACGAGGACGCCGTGGCTCGTCTCGCCCATGGAGTGGCCGGAGCGGCCGATGCGCTGGAGCGCGCGGGAGACGCCCTTGGGGGCGGAGACCATGACGACGGTGTCGATGGAGCCGATATCGATGCCCATCTCGAGGGAGGTGGAGCAGACGACGGCGCGAAGCTCGCCGCGCTTGAGGCGATCCTCGACCTCGAGGCGCACGGCGCGATCGAGCGAGGCGTGGTGGACCTCGATCTGCGGGGCGAGGGCGGGCATGAGCTGCTTGAGACGGAGGCCGATGTGCTCGGCGCCGGAGCGGGTATTGGTGAAGATGAGGGTGGTGCGCTTGCGGCCGACGAAGACACCGAGCTCGGCGAGCATGCGGCTGGCGGTGTAACCGGCGGGTGGATACGCACGGTCGCGGAGCGGGGAGAAGACTTCGATGCGGGCGGGCTTGCGCTGGGTGACCTCGGCGATGCGGCAAGGGCGGCCGGGGCCGACGAGGAAGGCGGCGACGGTCTCCAGAGGCGAGACGGTGGCGGAGAGGCCGATGCGGACGAAAGGGCGGGCGGGATGGGCGGCGGAGGCGAGCTCCTCCAGCCGCTCGGCGGCGAGGACGGCGAGGGTGCCGCGCTTGTTTTCGGCGAGGGCGTGGAGCTCGTCGAGGATGACGAAGCGGGTGGAGCGGAGCGCGGCGAGCCAGGCAGGCTGGGAGAGGAGGAGGGTGAGACTCTCGGGCGTGGTGACGAGGATGTGCGGGGGCTTGCGCTTCTGCTGGGCGCGCTCCTTGGGCGTGGTATCGCCGGTGCGCGCGCCGACGCGGAGCCAATCCCAGCCGAGCTCATCGAGGGGCTGCTGGAGATTCTTGCGGAGATCGTAGGCGAGGGCGCGGAGCGGCGAGAGGTAGACGGCGGCGATGCCGGAAGGCAGGGCCGCGCGGTCGCGGGCCTGGGCGAGGGCGTCGAAGACGCCGAGGAAGGCGGCGAGCGTCTTGCCGCTGCCGGTGGGCGAGGAGAGGAGGAGGGAGCGGCCGGCCACGATCTCCGGGACGGCGATCTGCTGGGCAGGGGCGAGCGAGCCGAAGCGGCGCCGCACCCAGCGGGCGAGCTCGGGGTGGAGAGCGGCGAGAGTAGCGGCCTCCGGCTGGGCGGGGTGGACGAGGCGGGTAAACATCAGGCGCGGACGGTGAAGCGGCGGACGAGCCAGGCCAGCGGCCAGGCGGCCAGCACGCCTGCGAGGGTGGCGGCGATATCGCGCCAGTCGAAGACGCGCGTGGGGATCCAGAGCTGCGCCACTTCCAGCGCGGCGCCGAAAACGCAGAGAGCGAGCACCCACGTCCAGCGGGTGCCGAGCAGCGTGAGCGCGGCGAAGCCGAAGGCGAAGAAGGCGACGATGTTGCGGGCGACGCCGTGGCGATCGGCCCAGCGGCCGATGGGGCGGGGGAGCCACTCGATGGGCTGAAAGAAGGCGGAGGAGCGCAGGGCGAAGAAGGCGAGGAGGCCGGCGAAGGCGATGACGAAGAGGAGGGCGAGGATGCGGCGATTCACGAAGCGGCCTCCTTGGGGACGGAGGCATCGGCGAAGCTCGCGGCGGCGAGGCGGCGGCAGGTATCGAGCGTGTCGATGCCGGCGGGCGTCTTGTCGGTGCGGATGCGGGCGATGCGGGGGAAGCGGAGCGCGTACCCGCTTTGGTGGCGGGTGCTTGGCTGGATGGAGTCGAAAGCGATCTCGAGGACGGTATCCGGGACGACGGTGCGGTAGCGGCCGCGGACCTCGAGGGTGTGGGCGAGGAAGTGCTCGGTGAGCGCGGCAATCTCGACATCGGTGAGGCCGGAGTAGGCCTTGCCGACGGTGAGGAGCCGATCGTGCTCAGGGTCGCGAATCGCGAACGTGTAGTCGCTCAAGACAGCGCGGCGCTTGCCGTGGCCGTACTCGACGCCGACGACGACGACATCGAGGGTGGCGTAGGCCTTCTTGAGCTTGAGCCAGGCAAGACCACGGCGACCCGGCGAGTAGATGCTGGCGGGATCCTTGGCCATGAGCCCCTCGTTGCCGCGCTGGCGGGCGGCGAGGAAAGCGGCCTCGATATCGGTGGCGGAGCCCGCCTGCTGGATGGGAGCGAGGTGAAACTTGGGGCTCGGGGCGGCGAGCACGCCGGCGAGGAGCGCGCGGCGGGTGGAGAGGGGCTCCTTGAGGAGCGGGCGGCCATCGAGCCAGAGCAGATCGTAGAAGGAAAGGGAGACGGGAATCTCCTGGCCGAGGAAGAAATCATCGCCGCCCTTGCGGCCGAGGCGCTTCTGGAGCTCGGCGAACGGGAGGGCGCGGCCCTCGCGCCAGGCGAGCAGCTCGCCATCGCCGATGAAGTCGCCCGGGAGGGCGAGGGCGGCCTGGGCGAGATCGGGGAATTGAGCGGTGATGCGCTTGAGATCGCGGGAGTAGAGCTCGACGCGGCGCCCCTGCTTGTGGAGCTGGCAGCGGATGCCGTCGTACTTCTCCTCGAGCCAGACTGGAGCACCGAGACGAGCGAGGATGGCCGCGGCGGTGGGCTCGGGGCTCGCGAGCATGAACTGGAGGGGGTGGAAGACGCGGAGCTGGATGGCCTCGAGCGCGCCGGCGCAGGCGGCGCGGGTGACGGCGACGATATCGCCGGAAAGCATGTTGGCCTCGCGGACGAGGTCGGTGGGCTGGGCGGTGGCGGCGGCGATGGCCTCCTCGACGAGGCCTTCCTTGAGGCCGATGCGCAGATCGCCGGTGACGATCTTGACGAGGTACTTGGCCTCGGCGGCGGAGAGGCGGCGGAGGAGGGCCTGGAAGACCGCGAGCTTGGCGGCGGGGCCGCGGGCCTCGGCGATGGCGGCGAAAGCGCCGGAGACCTCGGCGAGGGTGACGCCGCCGGAAGCGGCCTGGGAGGCGAGGACGGCCTCGGTGGCATCGCCGGCATCGGCGAAGCGCTGGTAGGCGGCGCGGTAATCGGCCTCGGAGAGGCCGGCGACCTCGAGGACGGCGCGCTTGATGACGGACCAGCCGAGCGTGAGGACACGGCCATCGGACTGCGGGAAGGCGCGGGCGGTGAAGAAGAGCGCGGCCAGCGCCGCGGCATCGGCGGGAAGCGTGGCGAGGTAGGCGCGCAGCAGCTCGATCTTCTCCAGCTTCTTGGGCGTGGCCTTGACGGCCTCGCCGGCGGCGGCGAAGGCGGCAAAGGCAGAGGGCGAGGCCGGCAGAGCGGCGGGAGCGGGTGGTGGAGCGGCGGGAGCGGGCGGGCGGGCCGTGGAGATGGAGAACTCGAGCTGATTATCCTCCCCGATGGGCCAGGCCTCGATGCCGCGATCGCGGAGCGTCTGGGCAAACTCGCGGGTGAATCCGTGGAGCGTGAGCACGCGCTTGGGCTGGACGAGATCGACGAAGCGAAGGAGATCGGGGAAATCGGCGTGATCGGAGAGAGGAAACGCGGCGTCGCACTGGTGGCGGTAGATCGCGCCGGAGTCCATGGCCCAGCCGGTGATCATCGCGGTGCGGCGGCGGGGGATTTTTTTGAGGAAGGACGAGTTGGGCGTCTGCGGCGGGCAGATGACGACGTGGCCCGGGAGCTCGCCGTCGTGGAAATCCCGATAGGGCGGGAACGCGATGCCGAGCTCCTCGTAGATGCGGGTGAGCCGGAGCGTCTGCGGATGGAGCATCACGGGCAGGCGGGCCTCGGCGAGACCGCAGAGCAGCTCCTGGCTCTTGCCGAGACTGTAGCCGAAGAGGACGGGCGTCTCGCCATCATCGAGGCAGTTGTGGCAGAAGCCGGCGATCTCGCGGAGGACCTGGGCGGTGGGCGGAAAGACGTAGTGAGGGAGGCCAAAGGTGGTCTCCATGATGAGCGTATCGGCGCGCGGGGTGGCGCAGGCCTCGGCGGAGCGGCCCGGGCGGAGCTTGAAATCGCCGGTGTAAAGAAGGGTGCCGTGCCGCTCATGGGCGAGCAGACTCTGGGCAGAGCCGTAGATGTGGCCGGCGGGGTGGAGGGTGACGGCGCAATCGGCGGTGAGCGGCTCCGTCTGGCCGAAAGGGAGGACGTGCTCCGTGCGCTGGCCGGGCATGCGGGCGCGCATGAGGCGGGACGTGCCGGCGGAGCAGAGAATCTCGCCATGCGGGGCGATGTGATCGGAGTGAGCGTGGGAAACGAAGGCGCGGGATTGGGGGAAATGCGCGTCGAGCCACCACCCGATTTGCGGGAGCCAGACACCGGCGCGAAACTCGACTTGCCACGACATGGAACCGGTAACGATTGCGGGATGCGGCGGAA
>CAYZPV010000068.1:0-28421 GCA_964480585.1 uncultured Opitutus sp.
CTTCGAGTGAAAAGTGGACGCGGTGCGGCATAAAACGGGATGCGGCATAACGCCGGACGGATGGTTGTGAACGCAGGCAATCGCGGTGGCGGATTCGCGGATCGCGGCTCGGAACACCTCGCGGGGATGCGCGAGCGCCGCGGTGGCAGTGCCCGTCGTGATGGCGACCTGTTTCAAGAGCCGGTTCTTCCTGTTGAGGCATAAGACCCAGAATTTCTCGACCTCGAGTCCGGCGACGGCTGGCGCCATGTGCGCGACGATTGCGTCTGGCCGATTGAGCATCGGCGCGATCGGCTGGGAGCGGAGCATCATGCGCCGCGCGAGTTCGGCAGTCGCCGCGAGCTGCGAACCCTTCAAATGCCCGATGCCATGCAGTCGGCGGTAGTCGTCGGGAGTCCAGGACAGCAGTCCCGCCACCGAGCCGGCCTCGACGATGAGTCGGGAGGCAAGCTGCAAGGCCTGCTCCGGCCGCGTGCCGTTTCCTTGGAGCGCCATCGCCAATAACTCGGTGTCGCTCAATGCGCCTGCCCCGAAATCCTCCAACCGGTTCTGCGGGCGTTCGCTGACCGCCATCGCAAACTCCACCTTCGTCGCGTCGCCGAGATCGAACATGATCTGATTCATGATTGCCGACGCCCGAGCTTGGTCTCCGGGCCGGACGGGAATATCCGGTGGCCGGGCTTCGCCCGCGCGTTGGCCCGTGGGGGCACGCCCAGCCACGCCGCGGCGCGGCGCGCGGAGCTGGTCTCCGCGCGCCAAGTAAGCTGACGGCGGGAAGGTGGAGGCGGAGCGGAGCGGAGCACTACCTTGGCGGGCGTGCTACCATGGGAAAACGCGCGGAAGTAAGACCCACGAATACATGGCGCCAATGCGCGGAAATCGGTTCAAGCGGCCTGGCTGTAAGCCGGAAAGACGCACGGGTTGACGCCCATGCATGGGCGTCATGAACACCGATGCTATCATCACTGTCCTGCTCGCTGCGGCGACGGCCCTCAAAGATCCGGCGACCGCAGTTGCGTCCCAAGCTCTGAAAGACCTCTACGCGGCCATGAAATACTACCTGCGCCGCAAGCTCCAACCGCACTCGGACGCCGGCAAGGCGCTCGATTTTGCCATCGAAAAGCCTGCGTCCACACCGCGCAAAGCCGCGCTGATCGAGGAGGTGGAAGGCGCAGCGTTGGACCAGGACGAGGAACTGGTCGGACTTGCAAGGCGAGTTCAAGCGGGGTTGCCGCGGGCAATCGCGGAGAATCGCCTGGCGGTAACTGTGGAAGGCACGCGCAACCAAGTGAACGTCGCCGGCGGCGACCTCACCGTCACTTCACGCCTCGTCCGCCGCAACGTGATCACGCCGGATGAGCGGCACCTCGCTCGTGAGCAGCGCACGCGTCTTCGCGCCGCGATTCACGACCTAGCCTGCCGCATGGCACGAGTGGACGGACCGCCGAACCTCGGTGCGGTGCATACGATGTTGCAACGACGGTTCGCCGTCACCTCTTACCTGTTGATCCCGCGCGAGCGCTACAGCGAGGCGCTGGAGTATCTTCACCGCGAACTCGTGGTGCGACGCAGCCTCCTCGCCCGCCGAGATCCCGCACGCCTGCGGCTGGAACTTTTTCGCGCGATCTACGCGCGGGCTGGTGAGCTGGGATGGAGCCGCGAGGAACTCTATCGGTTCGCGGCCGAACGGCTGGGCGTTCCGGAGCGGGTTACTTCGCTCAAGCAATTCGGCGCGGATGAGCTCCGCAAACTGGTTGATCGGATGCGGCGTCTGTCGGCGGCGGTGGTGTAGCGGATGCCCGGAATAACGGACACGGATCGCGCGTTGGAAACCGACCGGTTTCAGGTCCCGAGCCGCACGTCGGTGCGGCATCCGGGCGGCGAGGGCTCCCAGCTCGGCAAGTGCAACCGGCGTCAGGTCGCCGGACGACAATTCGGGGATCGCCCGCCGCATCGCTATCGCGAAATCACGTCGGTCGCAGCGCTGCAGCCGACGTGAACGCGTGCCTCCCGGCCGGGGCGAGTCCACCAGCAAGGCCCGCGGTGGTGGCGGCAATACTGCGCCCGGTAGACGCGCGATCCTATGCGACAACCGTGTCGCATTTACGAAGCCTGAAACCTTATGCGGAAGCATAAGGAGGAGGGCGTCCTCAGCTGAAGAAAACGCGACTGCGTTTTCGTAAGTCACATCGGCCAAGTCCGAATTTTCTTATGCTTACTGCGAAGACCCAGATGAATTTGAAGAACGCGAAATCCTACTTTCGCGAGCACTTGTGCGTGGGCGACTACTATGCTCAAGGCCAGCAGGTGCGTGGCCATTGGTTCGGTTCCGGGGCGGAAATGCTGGGGCTTTCGGGGGTCGTAACCGAACGCGAATTCCTGCGTTTGGTCGAAGGACTGCACCCTGAAACGGGAGCGAAACTGACCATGCGACGGAACGGGAGCCGCAGAGAAGGCACCCAGGTTGTCGGTAATCGGCGCATCCTTTTCGACTTCACGATCAGTCCCCCGAAAAGCGTGTCCGTGGTGGGGCTGTTGGAAGATGGCCGTATTTCCGGGCTCCACGATCAGGCGGTCCGAACCGCCATGATCGAGCTGGAAAAGTTCGCTCAAAGTCGGGTGCGGAAGAACGGTGCTTCCGGGGCGCGAGTCACGGGGAACGTCATCGGGGCAACGTTCCGCCATGACACCAGCCGCGAGCACGATCCCCACCTCCACACCCACTGCATCGTCCTCAACGCGACGTTCGATCCCGTGGAGAAGCGGTGGAAGGCGCTTGAGCCCGAACTGATCCTTCGCGCTCAAAAGCTGATCGAGACCTGTTACTATCATGAGCTGGCGCGCGGCCTGCGCCGGCTCGGTTACGACATCGAGGCCCGCGCCTCCGGCTTCGAAATCAAGGGCGTGCCGGAGTCGGTGCGGCAGACCTTTTCGAAGCGCCATCGTCAAATCGACGCGGAGATTGACCGCCAACGCGCGAGCGGCGAGGTCCACGGGAACGAGAAGGACGCGCGCGAAAAGATTGCGCGCGATACGAGAAAGAGGAAATCAAGTGCAGCCAGTGCCGACCGTCTTCGCGACGATTGGAGGCGTCAATTGAGCGCAGAAGAACGGCGCGCGCTGCGCGATGTCCGGCACGCGACGAACGCAGACAAGCCACACCTCTCCGCCCGCGAACTGGTCAGCTGGGCCGATGAACATCTCTTCGAACGGCGTGCGGTCGTAAACGATTTCGAGCTGCTTTCGGCCGCCCTCAAACGTGGATTGGGATCGGACGTCAACGTCGCCACACTTCGGACGGAAATCGATTCCCGCGACTACGTCCGTGACGCAGGCAGCTCGGAACTCACTTCGCGCGAAGTGCTGCGGGCTGAACTTGCGGTTGTCCTCGCGGCGCGTGACGGCGCTAAAAGTCGGTTTCCTTTGGTGTGGGACTACACGGCGCCGCGCTCACTCAGCGCGGAGCAGGCGGACGCCGTGCGCCACATTCTCAGCAGCCGCGATGTCATCACGCTGTTCCGGGGCGGCGCTGGCACCGGGAAAAGTTTCGCTCTCCGCGAAATTGAGCGCGCACTGGTGGCCAACGGCCAACCGGTGGTGGTGCTGGCACCACAACGGCAGCAGGTCACCGACCTGTCATCCGATGGTCTCGCCGCGCAGACCGTTTCTCGCTTCCTGGCAGCGGGGACGTTGCAGCGTGGTGCGGTCGTGATCGTAGACGAGGCCGGCCAGATCGGAGCGAAGCAGCTCCGCGAAATCATCGGCCACGTCAACGCGCAGCAGGGTCGGTTGATCTTGTCCGGCGACACGCGCCAGCATGGAGCGGTTGCCGCTTCGGATGCACTGCGAGCGATTGAAGCCTACGGCGGGGTCCGGGCTGCGGAGATTCACACCATTCGACGGCAAGATCCCAAGCGGGCGAAATCCATTCCGGAGCGCGTCCAGATTCTGCGCTACCGCTCGGCAGTGAAGGCCGCCGCGGCCGGCGATGTTGCGGGATCATTCTCCGCACTCGACCGTCTGGGCTGGATTCGCGAGTTACCGGACGATCAGCGACGCGAAGCATTGGCGGCCGAATACCTGAAGGCCACCGCGCGCGGTGATTCGTCGCTGGTCGTCGCGCAAACGTGGACGGAGGTGCGGGCCGTTAACGAGGCGATTCGCCGCGAGCTGCGCGCGACCGGAAAGCTCGGGGTCGGCGCAACTGTCGAAACGTTGCAGGCGGTCGACGCCACCACCGCCCAGAAGCGCGATCCGTCGTTCTATGCGCCGGGGCAAAGGGTCTACTTCGTGCAGCGCTACGGTCGGTGCCTCAGTGGCGACTGTCTGGAAATTGTAGGGACGACGCCTCGCTCCCTAGTGGTGTCGAAGAACGGCCGGCGGTCGCAGGTCAGTTTTCGCTACGCCGACCGCTTCGCGGTGGTGAACGCCGTGCCGACCGAATTGGCCGTCGGTGATCGCCTACAGCTGAAGTTCAACGGCCGTTCGGCCGAAGGTCGGGCGCTCGACAACGGTGAATTGGTCACTATCCGAGCGTTGCGGCCCACGGGCGAAATCCTGGTCGAGTGCCACGACGGTTCGACCAAAACCCTGACCGCGGCGCAGCGCCTCTTCAATCGTGGCTACGCGGTCACCTCCTATGCCTCGCAGGGAAAGACGGTCGATACAGTGATCTTCGCTGACGCGGCAAATCGGGCCGCGACCAACCAGAATCAATGGTATGTGACGATCTCCCGTGGCCGGAAGTGCGCCGTGATTTTCACATCCGACAAGGCTGCGTTGCGCGACAGTGCGCAGCGGTCGACCAATCGACCACTCGCCCTCGATCTGCCGCGCGCCGCCGAGGCCCTCCACGTCGGGCCGCCTGAGTGGGTCCAGCGCGCCCGCGAGGTCATCGCCAATCTCCAGCGCATCGAGTTCGTGAAGCGCATCCGCGCACGCGCCCAAACCCAAACCAGAGCTATTCGCCAACGCCTATGAGCACACTCAAACAACTGCTGGAACAACGCCGCATCGCACGCGGCGAATCGTCGGAAACGTCCGCGCCGTCCCCAACGTCCGAGGTGCAGCCCGCATGCCTCCGCGTCACGACAAGCGCGGGCGAGACCTGGATTTTTCCATGGGCGCAGCTCGCCGCCGCCCATTTTGCGAAGATCGATCAGCACGAGGAACTGCGACTTTTGTTCACGAGCTACGAGGTCCGTCTCTCGGGAATGAATCTCGCTTCGGTGCGTGATCTCGTCGCGGCCCTTCAACTCGCCCGCATTCAGCCCACGCCTGCAAAATATCAGAAGGGCGGCCCGGCTGAACCGTTCCTCGAAGCGGTTCAAGTTTCGCCTAACAAAGCTCCAATAGAGCGACGCGTTTCGTCCGTCTAGGCATGCAGTCGTGCCGCAAGCCCGGCCCGAGCGATCAATCGAGATTCTCTTCACTCCCGCGGCGTCCGCGGTCCGCTATGCGGTCGCGATCAGACTGGTCCCACTGCGCACCGCAAGCCTCGCGGCAAATTGCGGGGCTTGGTATGCCCTCGAATCCACTGCGTCTTCTTTCACCTGGCTTGCGTTAGGAGTGCCAGCGTTTTCCTCATCTAATGAGATTGCAGCCGTCTCGCGACGGAATTTGTCTAGCGGAGCCTGTTCAGTCCGCCCCGTGAGTTCCGAATATAAGCAATACAAGGAGGGAGAGAAATGCGAAGAGCTGAACAAGACTGTTCACATGCTCGTAGTTTCTACTCCCGATTTCTTCGTTTTTCTCGATGAAGATCTTTACGTTCAGTGGCTCACAAAAGGCGATTTTGACACCTCGCGCGCTGGCGAAGTGCTAAACCATATTTCATATCTCGAAACCATTTCGACCACGCATTTCTCTGGCCTGCCAAGGCAACTAAAAGAACTGGCCGAGTTTAGGCGGCTATTGGGGGAATGCTTGGCACGGGCGTTCGATGGCAATCTGCACTCCGCGCACGAACTTCTTCAAAGCACCGAAGAACTACTACACGAGAGGAGCGCACAGCGAGCGCGTCAGTGGTATTTGAGCGCGGCTGGATTAGCGGCATTGGTTCCGTTTTTCGGAGCTTTAATCCTTTGGGGCTTTCGCGGGCAATTTCGACAAACGCTTGGCTTGACCGCTTTCGACGTGCTTCTCGGTGTCTGCTTGGGAGGAATCGGCGCTCTAGTATCAACCATCGTGAGAGTCCGCAAAGTGAACTTGAACGCGGCCTTCGGACCAAATCTCCACTGTATCGAAGGCGTGGCTAGAATTGTAACTGGGTCGATTGGCGCGGGACTCGTGACACTGGCGATTAAGGGCAACCTGCTTTTCGGCAGCTTTAACGCCATCGCCGAGCCCTCCATGCGGCTGGCGTGCGTTTGCGTGGTAGCGTTGGTCGCGGGAACAAGTGAACGAATCGTTCCGAATCTAATAAAGAAAGTAGAGAAGAGCGGATTCGATGATCAAGACCCACCCAAGGCCGCGCGGACGGCCGCGAATGAACACGAGAGTGAAACCTCGTGAACGGAAACGACGCCATGACTCGTCGCGCGCTTCTTGTCGGCTATCGTGAGGAAACAGCAGGACCGCGCGCGGAAGCACTGAACGCCTTCGAAAGCTTCCTTTCATCGCCGCTCGGAGGTAGCTGGCGGAAAGACGAGATTGCGATTCTTAGTGCTGCGACCGCCCAAGAAACTCGGCGGGAGGTTCAAAAGATGTCGCAGGCCGAATTCGCTTTGGTGTTGGTCGTCGCGCCCGGCGAAGAGGCGAAGATGGGGCGTCCTTGGATGGAAATACGCGTAGACATCGACGGTGAAAGCCTGAACGAGAGGGACCTAAACCCTGGTTGCCCGCGTTGTCTGATGCTGTTCGACTGCGTCGAATCGTCAGCAGTCTTTCCAAGGCTAGCCCGGCTAGAGGTCCCTTCTAGCAAAGGGACACGAGCGCTTTTTGACGATGCGGTGATGCGCGCAGAAGGTGGTTTGGCAAAGGTCTTTGCAGGCAGAGATGCACACGCGACGAATCTCATCGCTGCGTTGATGATCGCGGGCATTCGATGGGCTCAAGAGAAGTCGGGCATCCTGTCCGTCGGAGAAGCTGCGGATGCCCTTCCACATATCACCGCTCAGGACTACCGGGCACCTACCGTCAAATATCGTGGAGGACGCCGGCAGCATGATTTTCCACTCTGCGTCTCGGATAAAAGCCACCAGCCATGAAGAGAAAAGCGATCCTGATCGAGTCCTCAAATGTTATTGGTCAACGCGACCTTCCCGGCGCGCGCGTTGACGTTGAAAACTGGAATAATTTCCTGAAAGGTTTCCTTGGTGGATCGTGGCAGGCGAGCGAGATCAACATTCTCCGGAAGCCGTCTTCGGCGCTTGTTACTGCCCACCTTAACGTTGAGGCCGACACTTATACTTTCCTCGCCTTTTCAGGGCATGGCGAGGACGGGTCAGTATGTTTGAATGAGGCAGAGCAATCGGTTCCTCTTGGCAACTTGCGCCCGAGGTCACCTCGTGGGACTATGATTGTCGATGCGTGCCGAGGTGTGGCGGGTGGGAGATACTCGTTTTCCACTCACGTCGCGCTCGCGAATGCGCGGGAAGGGACGGTGATTGCCTTCAACGCGCGCGATGGCCGATCCACGATTCAAAAAGAGGCGAAGACTGTTCTGGAAGTATACGGGGCACTCTCGCTGCGAGGAGCTTGGGAGCAGGGGTTTAGCTCCGCAACAGGTATCGTCGAGATGCTGGCGTGCGCGCGCGGCCAAGGGGCAGACGAAGACCCACAGGCAGGAGGCTACTATACATCGCTGTTAATGGAATCGGCAGAGGTGTGGGAGAAGCAGCGCGGAACGGCCAAGATTCATTCAACAAAAGAAGCCCACGAATACGCGAAGGCGAATCTCCCGGCACAACAAACGCCCGAATACTCGCCCAGTTGGCTCGCATATCCTTTTGCCGTTAAGTCGTAGCTAGTGCCTTCAACATTACCACTTTTAGGTTTAGGAACCTCTGAAAAACTTTTTGCGCGTAAAAGGAAGGCTCACTGTAGCCGGTTATTTCAGTTGAACCAGACCCAAGGACCTGAGAATCCGGCACCACGGTTGAGGTCGACCGCATAGCCTGCGGCTTCCAATTCCTTCGCGAATGCAAACTTCCAATTCGGAGCAAGGGAGGCTTTTGCGTCTGACTCGATGAACGCGGCACCGCGGGAGTATCGCGTAGGTAATACGCGGAAGGCGTCAGTGGGCGCGACGAATCAAGCAAATCGGAGAAACGTCCCAGAAAATCCTACGTTCGTCGTAGCCCCTGGCGGGCCGGCACGGCGCAGATGGCGTAAGATACGGGCGGACTATGGGAATCAATCTGCTCCTCTCCGTCAGCAGTGCAGTGCTCGCCGCGGTTCTTTGGCGGTATCCCGCATTTCATTCCGTGGCACCCGCGTTCGGCGTGCTTTCGCTCTGGCAGTTCTATTCCGCGTTCACGCAGCGACGACCTCGCTCGCGCGTAGTTCTCCGCCTCGGCGGATTCTCGTGGACGACGGAGGATTTCTGCCGCGGATGGCTGATCACGGGCGAAACGGGCAGCGGTAAGACGCTCGGCGGCATCAACGCCATGCTCTGGCAGGTCTGCCAGAACTGTCCGACGTGGGGCGGCGTCTGCGTGGATGACAAAGGGCTCTACGCCGAAACGCTCGCGCGAATGCTGGAACGTGTGGGCCGCCGTGACGACTTGGTCGTTCTCTCGGTGCGACCTGACGGTGCGCCACCGAACTGGACGCCGCCGCACACCCTCAACCCGCTGGATGATCCGCACCTCACCTTCTCCGCGAAGGCGAAACTGATCTGCGACGTGGCGTCCTCGTTGGGCCAGCGCTCGGATCAGAGCTTCTTTCGGACGCAGGCGCAGGTCCAGATGGAGTTCGCCTTTCGTGTGCTCGCCGCTGCCGAGATGCCCGTAACGCTGCGCGCCGCTTACGACCTCCTGACGTCGGAAACGGCGATGAAAGAGCTGATCGCAGACATCGTCCTTCATGGCTCACCGCACGCGGCGGAGTTGTCTGATCACTACGAGAGCAATTTCGAAGAGCAGCCGCCGGAGCAGCTCGGCGGCGTGAAGACCACGCTCGCGAACTACCTCAAATTTTTCACCGATCCGGACATTTCGGCGGTATTCTGTCCGGTGAAGTCCTCGGTTCACCTGAAGGACATCGACCGCGGCAAAATCTTTTGCGTGTCGGTGCCGCAGCGTTTCCCGGTCGAGCGGCGCTACATTCACACGCTGCTGAAGCTCGGATTCTACTCTCACGCGCTTCGGCGGTTCGACCGTTCAGCCGCGGAACGGGCGAACGACAACTTGCTGATTTTCTGGGCGGGCGAAGCGCAGAAGGTCGTAACCGCCAGCGAGGACGGACTCAGCGACTACAACGTGGTCGACGTGATTCGCGAAGCCCGAGCCACCTTCGTCGGCGATACCCAGGCCTACACGTCGCTGATCCCACCGATGGGCGACGAGAAAAAGGCGAAGGTGTTCATCGCGAACATGGCGAACCGGATCACGTTTAAGTGTGCCGACGAGGACAGCGCGCGGATCGCCGCCGATACGATCGGCAAGCGCACCATTCGCAAGCGCACGCACGGCTGGTCCGCCGGCCGACGCACGACCTCGTGGACCGATGACGAGAAATACTACATGGAGCCTCATCACTTCCGGCGGCTCAGAAAATTCCGCGCGGTGGTGCAGCACTGCGAAAAAGGTTTTCGCTGCGTCACGCTGCCACCGCGCGGCCCAGACGGAGAAATCGCATCATGGTATCGTCGATGGTAGCACCCGCCCCGGCCGTGCATCCCCGCGCGCAATTGCTCGCTGGACTCGCGTCGCACCTCCACGCGCAAATCCGTGGTCAGCCCGAAGCACTCGAACTGGTCTGTTCCGTCCTCACGCGGGGTGAACTCGGACTGGCGCACCCGCGCCGTCCGCGCGGTTCGTTTCTCTTCATCGGCCCCACCGGGGTCGGCAAGACGGAGACGACGAACGTATTCACGGCCTATCTGTTCGACGGATCGGCGCCCGTTCGCTTCGACATGTCAGAGTATCAACTCCAGAAGTCCGTCGACAAACTGATCGGCGAGAACAGCAGCGACTCCGGTCTGTTGGGCAGAGCGCTCCGCGGCGTGACGCGCGGCACCCTCTTGTTCGACGAAATCGAGAAGGCGCATCCGCTCGTCCTCGATCTCTTCCTTCAGATGCTCGAGGACGGCCGGATCACACTTGCGACCGGCGAGACGCTCGATCTCACCGGCTTCTACGTCGTTCTCACGAGCAACATCGGCTCCCGCGAGGTCATGGGCATGGCGTCGCCGCCGTTTTCGTCGGTGAAACGCACCGTGCTCACCCGCGCGGCGCAGCAACTCCGGCCTGAATTATTCGGCCGCATCACGGAAAAAGTCGTCTTCGCGCGCCTGGACTACGCCACCCAGCGCGAGGTTTGCGAGGGGATGATCGCCGCCGAGTGTGCCCGCCTAGAAACCCTCGGCCATGTCCTCACGGTGCGAGCGGATGCGACCGAATTCCTGGTGCGGGAAGGCTACCACAAGACCCTCGGCGCGCGCCCGATGCGGGGAACGGTCGAGCGCCGTCTGCAGGACGCCATCGCCGCGGAAGTCTTGGCGGGCAGGACAGGCGGCGGGGTCGTGACGGTGGACTCGGCGCGAGACCGCCTGTGCGTCGGAAGTCCCACGGGGCATGCAAACACGTAGGCAGGACGGTGGATTCATCTCCGGGTTTGCGCTCCGCTGGGCGCGGGCCTTTCTTCGCGGCGGAACCCCTTCCGGACTGCTCCCGCGCTTCATCGCTGGCGGGGGTGCGCTGCCGCACCCCTCCCGCGTTGCGGTTTGTCGTGTCCCGAAGGAGTTCATCCTCCTCGTGACCGCCTCCTCTTCCCAAACACTTCGCCTTCTCTGCATCGACCCGGAAACGCTCGTTGGCGATGCCTTGCACAAGGTTCTGACGACGGCGGGATACCGGGTCAGTCGCGCCCAGAACCTCGAATCTGCACTCCGGCTGCTGTCGGCCAATCAGGACCAGATCGATGTCGTGATTTCTGATCACGCTGTCCCGCCTGGCTCCGCGCTCGATGTGCTCATACATCTACAGGGGCTGGGCTATGGCGGACGCACTATCGTCTATACAGAGAAGCTGACGCCCGAGGAGCGGACGCAATATTCGAAGAATACGGTGGATGCGGTCGTGGAGAAGAAAGACGAGGCGGCTCGTCTGCTCTCCATCATGAAGGCGCTGCATGGGGAGCCTCCCTAATTCGATATAGGGTCTGGCCAATCGGGCGTAGTGTTTGCCCCGAACCTTTTCTGCAAGAGGATGTCGGTATGGCCCGCTATGGCTCGGGGGTCGGAAAAACGGATACCGAGGGCGGGTTACCCGCTCAGTGCCGAGCTGCCTCTTCCGGGTCTTCCCTTCATTTCCGGGGAAAACCTCCACTTCTTCTGCGGGCGGCGTCCGCCGGGTGAGGTGCCGCTGCACCGGCACGATCAGCTCGAAATCAACATCCTCTTCGAACCGGCGGTGTGCCGCGTCAGCTGGGGACGCCCGCAAACGACCGCAACGCTGACCGGACCGTCGATTGTGGTCGTGTCGCCCCGCCAATGGCATTCGTGCTGTTGGGAGCGTGAAGCCGAGGTGATCTTGTTGCACCTGGAGCGACCGTTGCAACGGGAACTGCAATTCTCCCGAACCGCGACAGGCGGCGCTCATCCATTCACCTCCAGTGATCGCGTGCTGTGGGATGTCGCATCCGGCCTGCGCCGGCTCTGCCTCGACAGCAATCCATCGGAGTCGCGTGCGCTAGCCCTCGTAGCAAAGACCGTGGCCTGTCGCACCATTGAATTGATCGGCGCGCCTCCGGTTGCTCTTCCCGCCGCGCGGCATCTGAGTGACGATGATTTTCGCCGCGTCGAGGAATATACACTGGCCCACCTCGGCCATCCGATTCAAGCGGGCGATGCGGCGAAATGCGTCGGGTATTCATTGCAGCACTTCAACGTGCTCTTCAAGGCCCGCGCTGGAATCACGTTCAAAACCTTTCTCAAGGAATGCCGTATGGCGAAGGCCAAGGAACTCTTCACGAGCGGAGCCCGCTTCATCAAGGCGGTAGCCGAGGCCGTGGGCTATGACGACGCGGGCAACTTCACCGCGCTATTTCGAAAGCATTTCGGCGTGTCGCCAAAGCACGTGATGGGACTGGCGCACACCGAATCAGCAGTTCGTCCCAGAATTTCTTCAGATCGTCCCTGAACTTCGTTTGCGCGGTGGCTACGCGGAGCGACGGTGAAGCATTCGGGTGCTGCTGGTGAGCGCTCGAAGTGCTGAACCTATGAAAACAAGACCGCAGAGTTGGGTGAGCATCATCCTGATGTTCGTCAGTGCGCGGGAGGCCAGTGCAGCGGTTATGGTCTCGCCGTTTTTTGCCCAGGTGCCGGGTTCGTTACGGACAGCGTTCGAGTATGGTCTCGGTGTCCTGTTCCTCGCCGGCTTTCTTTGGGGCGTGCTGAAAATCTGGGGCGGCGCTGATCGCATGGCGAAGGGCGACGCCGACGGAAAAATGGGCATCGTCTCCGGCATCGTGATCGCAGGCGCGGCCTCCATCATGGCGGCGCTGTTCGGGATCTTCGGCATGCAGGGCGGCGCACTCGTCCCGCAGTTCTAACATGGCCGAGCTTCGCATCACCGACACGAACAGCGCGAACGACAGCCGCGGTCGCGCGTTCGGCCTGGAGGGCAATGATTTCATCTACGTCCTCGTGGCATTCGTTGCGGCAATGGGACTCTACGTCGTGTGCACCGCGGTTCTACGCATCCGCGTTGTCCCGGCGGTTGTCCTTTCCCTGCCCGTGTTGGTGGTGCCGGCCGCGTGGGTGCTGTTGCTCCGACACAACAAGCCCGCCGGATACGCCGAAGACTGGTTCGACCACGTCGTGAACCGCGAGGGCTGGTCGTTTACGCCGGCCACACAATCGAAGTCCGCAACCACCGCTCCACGTGAGCACACACGCTCCTAACGGATTTTTCGCCGAAGGCATGATCGTCTACGGCGCCTTGGAAAAGGGCGGCTCTGCCTCGAAAGGCTTCGTCATGCAGCCGTCCGACCTGCGGGGCGCGAGCGTGGCCACGCTCAACGCCTATCAGGACAAGATTCGCGCTTTCCTGGCGTCGCTGGGCGACAACATCAGGGTTCAGTTTCAGTGGACCTGCGATTGCGACTACCTCCAGCCGCTCACCGACTACTACCGAAGAACGCAGGAGGTGAAGAACGCCCATATCAACGCCGTCCGCTCGGAACGATTTGATCGCTACTGGGGAAAGATGCTGCGGCGAGAACTGCGACGGGAGCACCTTGTGGTCTTCATCTCGGTGCAGACTGACGTGGGCGCTCCGCCGGCGGCATCGACCGCGGCCCTCGCGTCCTTCTACGAGAAGGTGCTCGGACAACTCCGCGCGCAATTCGAGGAGATCACCGGCATGCTGCGGACGATCTTCGGTGCGGACACCACCGTCACGCCGATGAGCGACCAGGAGCACTTCACTTATTTCTCGAAGTTCCTGAATCCCTCGCTTGCGGAGCGTTTCGATCACGACTTCGCCGCGCAGTTCAATCCCGAGCTGACGATTCAAGAGAACTGCTGGAACTCCGACGGCGTCGGCCTGGAGAAGATCGGATTCTACCTCGATAGGCGTTACCACACGGTCTTCACGCTCAAGCGCTGGCCCAGTCGCACCTATCCCGGAATCATGCACAGGCTGACCGGCCTGCCGTTTCTCGACTACCAGATCACCGTCAACGTGGAGCCGCTGCCGGCCAAGCGTGAGGTGGACCGAGAGGAAAAGGCCGTCGAACGTCTCCGCAACGAATACCATGGCAACGGCCGTCACTCGCTCCTCGTTGCGGTCGGCAAGAAAGAGCGGAAAATCGAATCGCTTTCGACCGGGTTCATCCGTCCGTTCGTCGTCACGTTCATCATTCGCGCGTGGGATGAAAGCGAAACGGCGCTCTCCGCGAAATGCGCGGCGATCAAAAACGCGATCAACAACCTCGGCGGCGCGCAGTATTACGAGTGCGCGCTCCCCTCGACGGCCAAGAAACTCTTCTTCGCCTCGTGGCCGGGCTGGACGATGAGCGCCTACCGCCACCGCAATCTCTACGCGGAGGACAGCTATCTCGCCGACCTGCTTCCGTTCTCGGCGACGTTCACCGGCCACCTGGCCGACGCCGAGGCGATCTACGACGGCGCGCAGAATAACCTCGTCGGCCTACGGACGTTCATCGGCAATCCGCCTTCGCCCCAGCACGCCGTGCTGCTCGGCGCCACGGGCGCGGGAAAGTCGATGCACATGCGGGATTTTCTCGAACAGACCGCGCCTTACTTCGACTACACCGTCATCATCGAGGAAGGCCTGTCCTACGAGGGCTTCACGCGCGCGATGGGCGAGCGCCCGATCATCCTTCACCCTGACGGCGACCTCACGATCAACTACTTTGACACGGGCCGGATGCCGCTGGCGCAGCTCCAGATCGCGAGCGCGGTCGCGTTGCTCTCGCGCATGGTGGGCGACGCCGCCGACGCCGAGGTGCAGCAGGTGCGGCAGGCGATCTTGGCGCGCTACATCCATCAGCTCTACGACGACACCTTCGAGGAATGGTCGAAGCGGAACCGTGACAAGCTCCCGCGCATCCAGCGTCTCGCGTGTGCCGCGCACGGCTGGAAGTTGAAGCGCATGCCGCCCGGCGCGACCGAACTCGAAGCGTTTGCCGAGTTGCGCGACCTGCTGTCCGCGGGAGACGACGAAGCGCAGGCGTTCCTCGCTGACGTGACGGAAGAACAGATCACCGCGTTCCTGAAATCACCCCAGACCGAACGCAGCGTGATGGCGACGGCCCACGCCGAATACGCTCCGGAGGACTATCCCGTGCACTCGAGCCTGGTCGAGTTGATGCAATTCGCCCGCTTTGAAGAGCACCGCAAGGACGAGGTGGATCATCTCGCCACGTTGCTCTCCGCCTGGAACGCACAGGGCCAATACGGCCGGCTCTTCGATGGGCAGACGAATATTTCGCTCACGGGAAAGATCGCGCACTTCGAGCTGGGCTACATTCCGGAGCAGGCGGCCGACCTGAAGACCGCAACGGGGCTGCTGATCGCAGGTTTCACCCGCCAGCACATCATTTCGCTGCCGCGCGGAGCGTGGAAGCGCATCCTCTACGAGGAACTCGCGCGCTTCCTCGACGTTCCTGGAGGCGAAAAGATCGTCGCTGAATCCTACGCCCAGCTTCGGAAGTTCAACTGCTGGACAGCCTCGATTGTGCAGCAATACAGCAAATTCAAGGACTCGCGTATTCGCCCGGCGGTCATCGGGAATTCGAAGCAGTTTTTCCTCATGCGGCAATTCGACCGCAGTGACGTGGAGGCTATCGCCGCCGACATCGGATTGCCCGAAGCGCTGTGTCCCGCAATTCAGAGTTATCCCATGCCGGAGCAGCAGCCGGCGGGTAAGAAGTTTTCCAGCCTCTGCTTTTTCTCACCCGTCACCGATCCGCCGCTTTGCGGCACGGTGCGGAACGTTCAAGCAACCACGGAGGCGATTCATGAAAAAGCGGCGGTTTAGCGGCGCGTTGGTCGTCGCATGCATGGGCGCGGTCGCATTGACGTCCGCAGGGTGTAGTTCGCTCGGCGGCAGTGCCACCGAGATCGGCCTGGCCGGCGTTGGCGGTGCTCTCGGTTACGAAGTCTCCGATCACAAGGTTGGCGGTGCTGCCGCTGGCGCGGCAGCGGGGTTCATCGCCGGCAAGGTCGCCCGACACGAGGTCAAGCGTCGTGAGGACGAGGCCGAAAAGCGGGGCTACGACCGGGCGATGAATCAGGCAGTGAAGCAGCAATACTGGATCATCCAACAGCAACAGCAGCGCACGGGGAAAGCCGAGGCCAAGACCGCGACGCTCGTCCCCGTGGTCATACCCGAGTCCAACGTCAACGGCGTCATCCGCAAAGAATCCGTGGCCTACGTGCCCACCGGCCCATGAAAACGCCCACCATCATTCTTGCGTTGGTGTCGCTCGCACCGATTGCACGCGCGCAAATTCCGGTCACTGACGCTGCGAGCATCGCGAACAATCGCGCCGCGCAGGCCGAGAACGTCGCCAAATGGGTCGAGAGCATCCAGCGCCTCCGGGAGCAGATCGACGCGCTCAATCGCCAGATCAATATACAGTCGGATATTCGCCGATGGGCCGGCAATCCTGTCGATGCGGGCACGAAGGTTGCGCTTGAGGGATTGGCCGGGCCTGAGCTGGCGCGCGAATACGGCCACGCCAAGCGTGCCGTCGTCGGATTGGTGGACAGCCTTGGCTCCCTGAAGCGGACCGCCGCCGGCACGTATCGAACCATCGAGAGCGTTGACATCGATGGTCGGGAGATGCGGCGCGATCCCATGATCTATCGGCGCTATGCCGTCCTTGACGCCAAGCAGGAGGTGTTGACTCAGGTTGCCGTCGAAACGCGGGCGCGGGAGATCGAACTTCAATCTGAAGTAGCAGCGACGCTCGAAGAGATGAAAACCGCTGAGACCGACGCCGAGGTCCAAAAGCACTCCGCCAAGCTCACCGCGCTCAACGGTCAGCTCGCCCAGGTGGAAAGCGCCCGGCGTCGGGAAGTCGATGAGGTGACGCTACAAAAGATCGCCAACGACGCCCGGAGCGAGGCGGAACAGCGTGCCGCTGCGGAACTTGAGATGCGAAACGCATACTTAGCTAACCAGCGCATCTCGGCTTACATGAAGACGCTGAAGCTGCGCCAGAAATATGAAGACCCGTGAAGCGATTACCTCCGCATTGATCCTCGTATCCCTCGTCGCGCTCTCCGCGTGCTCTGACGCCCGCCAAGAGCAGGCCGCAAAAGAAAACGAAAAGAAACGACTCGAAGCAGAGCAACAGGCGCAAGCCGATGCCGCAAAGGCGAACAAGGCCATCACGATAAACAATCAAAAGATGTTCAGTCGGATGAACGCATCCAGTCCTGGTGCGAAGTCGACCGAGCAAACGGCCCAACCTCCGCCAGAGTCACCACCGCCAAAAAACTGAAGCGTATGGAGATCTTTCTGCCCGCTCTCGAAGAGAAGATGACGGCACTGGTCGTCGCTTTTCGATTCATCGTTTTCGCGATCATGGTGGGCGGACTGCTCTTCGCATTCGCTTCCCCGCGGTCACAGACCGGCACTGGCCTCCTGATTCCGATTGCGAAGGCGATCGTAATAGTAGCGGGCATCGCCTACATGGATCAGTGGTTTCCTAAGGTGGAACGCACGTTCATGGATGTCGCCACCTACATCGACCCGGGATATAAGGACAACCCCACCTCGTCAGCGGACACCATTCGTGAATCCACGACCGACAATCCCGAGGGGCGAGAGTGGTCCTGGCGTCACATCAACGAATCGATCTATCAGGCCGTCTCGCGCGCACTGGCCAACGTCTTCATCTATATCGGAACTTTGGTGACCGTTCCGATGTTGATCCTTCAATACGTGCTTCGGTGGCTCATCTACCTGTTGACGCCGTTTGCACTCGCGATGTTTCTCGTGCCGGGATTCACCGGGATCGGTGTTCGGTTCATCCAGCAAATGTTGGCGATCATGGCTTGGCCGATTGGATTCGCGATCACCAATCTTGTTGCACTCGCAGTCTGGACTGACTTTCGCGGCGCGGTAGGACCCAATCCTGCAACTCTTGGTGATGCGATGTATTCCCCGCTCCTTAGCTTCATAGGAGGGATACTCGCGACGATCGTAATTCTGGTCGGGATGATCGGCACCCCAGTGGTGATGCAGATGCTCTTCGCGCAGGGCCACGCGTTCACCGGCGCATCAGTCAACGTCGGCCACTGGGTGCGCAGTGGGGCAAGCATGATCTACGGTGTCGGTGACAGGCTGATCGCTCGTGGCGCTCGGCCGGCGCTCGCGCCGCAGGCCGCCGCGGCTGCTGCGCCACCACCCGCGGCACCGCCGCCACTTGGTATCGAAGCACGTCCTGGAATCTAAAGGAGGGTCATCATGGTTTCTTCTGTCGCTGAAATACGCGAGACGCCGGAGGCTTTGCGTGAAACAGACGTCGACCACACGCGACGACTGCCGTCCGCACCGCCACGTCGAGTTCGCCTCTCGCCCGCGAAGCTTTTCGCGGACCACGCCTTCGCCGCTCGCGCGTGGTGCGTGATCGCCTGCCTGGCGTTGGTGCTCTGCATGCTCCAACCGTTCCTGATCCTCAAGGCAACGAGCGCTCGCGAGCGCGTCGTGGTGCTAGATGGCGCGGGGACGTTCTCGGTTTCTCCGGTGCTCGGCTTCGAGGAAGCCAAGCAACTCCACGAGTCGATGGCGCTCTGGGCCACGCTGGCGTTGTTCCAGCGTAACCCGCGCGATTTCGATTTCCCCGACGTTCTCCAACGCCTCTTTCTGGCTGAGGCCTTGAAGAAGGCGCAGGCCGACCGCGATGGATCGAAAGCGGAATTCGAGGTGAAGAACGTCCACCAGAAACCCGAGGTGTTCAAAATGGACATCCTCCGCACGCGCGAAGACCGCGTGCTCGTCAAAGTCGAAGGCCAGCTCATTCGCACCGGCATTTTCGAGAACCAGACGTTCACCGAATCGCCGAAGTTCACCCTCAATCTGACGCTCGCGCGCAACCCGGACATGCTCGCGAACAAGCGATACCCGCTCGGCGTATGGAGCTACGACTACACTATTCAATAGCTGCATTGGCGCTGGCGTTGGTCGGCGCGCTGCGCGCCGACGTGCGCCCCTTGCAGAATCAGGTCATCAAGCAATTCCCGCTGGATGCGCGCACGGTGTATGAGGTGCCGATCAGCCGCGATGCGCCGACGACTCTGATGTTTCCGTCGCCGATCACCGGGCTCGAAGGCGGCAACGTCTCCGCGAGCCCAGATCAACCCGCACCCGTGCTGCTGGCCTACACGCCCGGCCGCTACTTCTTCAGCGTGCGCGCCCTCGAACCGAACGCGCGCGGCGGGGTGAACGTGATCTGGAAGAACCAGACCTACGTGATTCGGTTCGTGGCTTCCGACACTCCTTACGCCTCGGTGACGTTCTACGAGGATGAACTGGCGGGCCGCAGCGCGAGCCTTCAGCGCCGCGTGACGCCCGATGTCCTGCTCGGCCTGCTGGACCGCGCGAAGAGCTTCGCGCTGGTAGAGACCCAGTATCCTGAGGCGGTGCAACAGATCGAGCGCGTCGCCCCGGGGACGGTCAGCCTCTACAACGATTTCCGCGTCACCATCGAAGAAGTCTACCGGTTCGACCCGGAGGACACGCTCGTTTTCCGGCTGCGGCTTGAGAGCACAGGCGACAAAGAGGTGATCTATCAGCCCCAGCGCCTGGCGGTGCGCGTTGGTCAGGATGTCTACTACGCGTCGATCTCCGACGCCTCGGGCATCGTCCCGCCGAAGGCAGCCACGTCGGCGTTCTTCGCTGTCACGGGCACGCCACGCGGCGGCCGGGCCAACCTGAGCGTGAAGAATGCCTTCAGCATCATTGTGCCGCGCGTCGAGCGCGACGCGAAGCTCGTGATTCCCGAGTAGCCATGCGCTTCCTCCCATTTCTGCGTTCGCCCAAGGGAAACATCCTTCTCTTCGGCCTCTTCATTCTCCTCGGCGGATTCATGGTGTTCCGCAGCAACGCCCGCGAAAGGGCCGGCGGCGCGCACTTGGCGCCCGTCCCGGACGCTGCGCCGGCGCCCGCCACGAAAGAGACCATCACTCGCAATAGCATCCCGTTTCGCCCTACGGCGGCGGTGAAACAAACCGCGACGCCAGCCCCTGAAATCGTCGAGCCTGCGCCAACGCGTGGCGCCCGCCGTTCGGAGCCAGCCAAGCCCCGCGTGTTACCAATCAGCCTGTTCACCGTGGCCGCCGATGCTCCCGCTCAGCTCTCAAAAACCTACGCGCCGTATGGGCGACTGATTCCCTGCGAGACGGTGGTGACCATCGAATCCTCGAAGCTCGATACGCCGGTCATTGGGCTCGTGACCGAGGACGTTTGGCACAACGGCGAACTGATCATTCCCGCCGGGACGGAGGTGCACGGGCGGGCGTCGCTGGACCGCGCTCGCGAGCGCATCGCAGCTTCTGGCAAATGGGTGATCGTCTGGCGCGATGGGTCGCCGCTCAACGGCACCGAACTCGTGTTGAACGGCATCGCACTGGATCGGCAGAAGGACGACACCACCGGTGAGTATGGCTTGCGTGACGGCTCAGCGGGGCTTCTCGGTGATCTGCTCAAGACCGACGATCTGCAGGAGGTGAAAATGTTCGCCTCGACGTTTCTCGCCGGCGTCGCGGGCGGCCTCCAGCAACTAAGAAATCAGGGCACCGCGTTCGGCGACGTCGTCCAAGTGCCGTCTGTGTCCGGGCGTAATGCCGCGCTCCAAGGCACGTCCGACGTGCTCAACGCCTACGCACGACAGATCCAAGAAGCGATCGCGCGGGACGGATTCTTCGTCCGCGTGCCGGCCGGGAAACAATTCTACCTCTATGTGACGGAGACCATCGATCAGGCGAAAGGGACGCGGGGCAACCTACGCAACGAACAAGTTTGGAGGAACGACAATGAGAAATAGAGCATGGCTGGTGTGTGCTGTCGCTGCCCTCGTCGGCGGCTGCGCGACGACTGAAACCAAGACGGCATCGACGGCGCCGCCCGTGACACCGGCTCCGACCTTAGCGCCGGTGGCCGGGACGCAGTTGGACCAGACCATCGTCGAGAAGGTGAGGCATAGCGACTCGCTGAAGGCCTATCCGGTGAATCGCTACGTCGATCCGAATAACCCGAACGTGATGCACGAGGGCCACGTAATCTACCGACGGGAGCAGCCCGCCGACTGGAATCTCAATCCCAACGCGCCCACCGTCGTCCCACTGGGTCCGGCCTTGGCGGTCGCCGACGGCGCGCGGCAACCGCACCCGTTGCCCGCCGAACTCGAGCAAAAGATGGCGGAGCAGAATCAGCTCATGGCGTCGCTCATCGAACAAAACGAGTCTCTGTCGAAGGAGCTTGCCCGCCTCAACAAGGAGATCGGCGAGCTACGCCAGCGCGGGGCGTTCGCGGCAACGGAGGATCGGAAATGAACACCACGTCTGATCCGCCCCCGCTCGTCGAGACTGACGGTCTGCCGATGGTGGTCCCCCGGCATTTGCTTGGGAGCTTTCAGGAGGCAGCTGTTCAGATCGAACGCCTCTACGGCTTGACGCCAGACGTGCCCATCCTCGTCCGGCTCTGGCTTGCCACGACCTGCCCGGTGCTGATCCGGCGGGAATTCGAGTCCGCGGTCCTCGGGATCACGAAATCCGGTTTCGAACTGGAAAACGACGGAGACTCCGACGGTGACGACGCAATCTAACTTTGGGCGGTTCCCGCCCGGACGAGGTCAACTGCCGCTGGCGACTGGCCGCCTCGCAACCAATGGTCAGGGAAACAAGGAGGCATTATGCCATCACTGAAAGAAACGATCGCTGCCAAGAAAGCAGCGCAGGAACCCACGCTCCGGCGCAATCCCGAGATCGATGCCAAACTGGATCGGTTCATCGCGGAGAACCCGGCCCTTCGTGAATACTACGACAAGCTCACCAAAGATGAGCTGATCCGAAAGCTCATGTTGGGAAAGATGCAACGCAGCGAATACGCGCACGGCCGCAACGCCGAGATCAAGGCCTGGGTCGAGGAACATCCCGAGATCAAGGAAAAGATCGATGCGCGCATCCGTAACGTGCCCGAGGCGAATCGTGAGCGCGCGTTCATCAATGCCGCGAAATCGGAGGCGATGAATGCGACGGTGCGACGGAACGGCAACGGTATCCGCGCGTAGGTGCAGGTGAGTTCACGCGGCGGGCGCTTCGGCGCCCGCCGCGTTCCCACCGCTCGCACGGGCACTTCCGAACCTCCGGAATCAATTGGCGATGTTGATTTCCAACTCGGTTCCCGAGCTTAGCGGCGTGCTGCGATCGATTGTGATGGAAACGACGATGCCGACGGCGTTCAAAGCCGCTTCCAACCCCACCGCGGCTTCACAGCGAACATCTGTTTGGTGCGGCGAATTGAAATGCCTATGACGATTCGATTCGCTCCCCCAACCATGCGGTTCCTTGATCTTCAACCATTACCTTGAAGGCGCGCGTTTACTATTGCGCGACGTATGCAAAAGGAGAGCTGCTCGAAGGGCGAGTTTCTCAATGAAATCAAGAATGGCGGTCCTCAACAACCTCCGTCTGATTACTGATATGGAACCACCCCGACCTTACCTCGTCGACTACCTGATTGAATACGCCAGAGAGAACGGAGTGACATTCGCTCGGGCAGCAAAACTACTCGCCGAGTTCGCCAAGCAACGGGCACCCGAGAAAGAAATCGAAGAGAAAACCTCTGCCGCCCAATCAGCGGTGCGTTCACAGGTCCTGTCGAGCCCGAGTGAGTGTTTTGTTGCACGATTTCTGGTGCGGCGACGGGTGCACTACGTGCGAAGGATTTATTACCCTGAATTTCATGTTGTGCACGGGCCGAAAGATTTTTGGTGGTCCACAATCCGCTACGACAAACCATGGCGGCCCAAGAAACGGCCGAAGCATTTTTACCTCGACGACCTATTTCACGACGGCGACCGCGAACAGTTTTGGATGGCGGAGCCATATCTGGTAGGCCTGCCCGAGAGTCAGGCGTTGTATGCCGAACTTACAAAGGGCGACTTCGAAAAGTTCAAGGGAACGGATTTTCGGAAGATCGATCCTCGGCTGGTGGAACCGTTCAAACGAGCACGTGCCAAAAGTCCGGAGTATGCTCGAAAGCGTTGCGAAACTGACGAGATTTGGGACCGGCGCCCCTACGGCAGCCGAGGCTGGAAAAAGCGCGTGGCATTGGTGCCAGCCACGTATAAGCGGATTCGTCTCAGATAACCCTAAGTAACTGCGACGGCGCAGCGCACCAGAAGTTCCGTTCAGAGTAGGTCCTCAGCGGACTATGCTGAAGCAGCGGCGACCGAAATGACTACCCCTTGGTGACGTAGTCCGTCAATTTCTCCGCAAGTAGCGCTATTAGGTCCTCGGTGCTCATAGTCGTCTCGCGCTTCTCAGTCGGGCTCCAAACGGCTACTCCGGCAGCATCGAAATAGGGATAGAATTTCAGCAGGCCAAGGCTTCTTGTCTCATCTCGTCGCCCGAAGTGCTGCAGGGAACCGAGGCGGTAAAAGGCGCAGAGCAGCTCGGCGTAAGCGGCCACGTTGGAGGCACCTTCGGAGAAATGGATTTGGATCCCGTAACGTTTTGGGCCTTGTAGCGAAAAGTGGTCGGGGTGGTCTTCCTTCAACGTAAATTTAAGGTCGTCCGTCGTGAGGGCAGTGACGGTGTCGTTCAGCAGTGCAAAAAAGCGCGTGGCCTCGGCGCGGGTTCTGCGAACACCGTCGGGGGAGTTCAACAATGTGTCAGCGGCGACTCGGGCTTTCGTGCCGGAGTTCATCCTCTCGAGGCGCCCTTTCAGTTGTTCGATCCGGGAGAGCTTGCGTTGCTGTTCCGAGCCTCCGACCCCGGACTTGATCGCCTGCACCACGACATCGAGGCCTGCGGAGGCGTTGACTGAGAGGAGATCAGCCAGGGTTGGCATGAAATCTTTGAGCTGTTCCGGTGAAAGATCCTTCAGGACAGGGAGGATCATTTTCTTAGTCGTAGTCTGGAGCGCCATCAGAGCGCCAAGCTCGGCGCGGGTCCACTTCTTGCCGAAGAAGGTCGGGCTCAGGACCACGACGCCATAGTCGGATTGTATAAGCCCTTCGTTGATCTTACCGAGAAGAGAGTCGCCCAATGTTAGGGTCCGTTCATCGAGCCAGACCTCGAAACCATCGGCAACAAGACGATCGTGGAGTTGCCGGACAAAATCTTTGTCCTCCGACGCATGGCTCAGGAAGAGTTTCACAGCATGAGCGTAGCACAATGACCTCCGGCGCCAAGCGACGAGTCCGGCCGCTGCCTCAGAGCTGGAATGCTCGGCCGAACGTGGATCGACGGCCTACGTTTGGGCGCCAGGCCAGTTGGTGGGAACAAGTTTGTTGCCTGTGTGCCGCCAATCTTCGGATAGGCCTACGCCGCGCAATTCGCCCCATACTTCTTTCGGGGCGTGGTCGAGCACGATTATTTGAAGCCGTCCCGCACTCATTTCGCTTACCTTCCCCAATAGGGAAAATATCTTCCGCACGGCCTCACAATCTTCGTCCCGCCACTCCGCATTGGGGTCGAGGGAAGTTCGCTCTGGAAAATAGACCTGGCTTGGCTGATCGACCACGAGGAGCCCTGGCACCGGCGTTTTGGTCAAGCTCTGGAAGTAAAGATGCAATGCCAGCATCGATGCGATGTGATAGGACAGGTGGTTCGAGCCGCTGCCAATGCTCCAGAGGAAGCTTTCACCCTCTTCACCGATGATGCGAAGCGTGAGGTTTTCGACCACGAGTTCTGCGCGATCCGTCGGATGGTCGTTGTCCAGAAGAGGCATGAACTGCGCGATCTGATTCGCGATCTTCCCCACCGCATGCTCCGTTCGCTGGGCGATCAATTTCTGATCTACTTTCCGGCTGACCTCGGCCAATTGCTGCCTAAGGACCGAGATCTCTGCGGTTAGTTCACCGCCATCGTGAGCGTCATCATACAATGCGACCGCCTGCTTCATTTGCCCGAGGAAAAGGGCCACGTTGAGCGATTGGAACTGGCGCTTGCGCGCATCGTCGGACGTGCCGGTAAGGGCGCGCCGTTGCCGCCGTAAGTCATTCAATTTGTTGAAAAGCTCATCGGTTTCCCGGCGCACCACCAACACCTCGCGATCAACGTTTACCGGAACCTGCTCGATACGGGCTGCCTGCGCTTCGATTTCCGCCAGCTCCTTCTTGAGCGCTTCAGCGATAGTCTTGTCGCCATCCAGACCACCACCGCAAATAGGACAATTGGAGTGGCCAGCGTCATCCGCGAGCCAAGTAGAAATCGCCAGCCTCTCTTCCTGCTTGTGTAAGGCCTCTTGATAGCTACCTGCCCCTTCTCGTAAGCGGCTCAAGTCTTCCTGGCGTGCTTTAAGAAGGGCAATCTTGTCTGCTAACGCCGCTTCTTCGCTTTCCAATCGTGAGAGTTCCTCCACCGCTCGCGTGATCGTTGAACTATCAGCGTGAAAATCGTCGGCGGTCTTTTGCGCTACCTTGCGCAAGAGAGCGAGCATCGCGTCTGGTTTTAAATCGAGGTTTTCATCCGGGGCAATCAGGCCCAGTTCGCTTGCGCGTTCAAGATGCCCTGAAATCTCCGCTTCCCAGCGCGAGGACGCTTTCTGCGCTGCTTGAAGTTCGCGTTCCTTTCTACGAATGGAGCTTTCTATTTCGTCCTTCTTGTAGATCGCATCGAGAATCTCTGTCGTGACAGCTCCAAGAACGTATGGGAGCACATGTTTTGCGAGCTTGATGCGGTGGTTGAGTTGATCTGTCCGGTAGAAAAGAATATCTCGGTTCGCGACCACGTTCTGCGGTTGAAAAACGAAAGCCATGAGATCGCGAAACGACGGTCGATGATCTAACGAGTCCCCCGGCGCGAGGCCGGCAAAGCCCAACTGGGTGAGGCCAGCCAATTCATCCATCTTTCGTTTGACGATACGGGGGTTCGAATTGGGTTCAGGAACCGCTGCGGGAATCTCGATTTCCGGTCCCTCCAAGACAAACATATCCCAACTGGCTTCAGCGCCGCCAGGTTCCTTTCTCGCGAGTAGCTTTTGCCCTTCGCGCGTTTCAACCACGATCCCAAACCAGGAGCACGCTGACCGGACTACTTTCTTCGGGATGGCACATACCTTCGCGCCAAGACAATAGTCGATGATCGGGATAACAGCGGACTTACCCGTGCGAGAGAGTCCCATGATCACATTGACCATGCCCGGTTCGAACTTGAGGACGCGCGGAGGATTCGAAGCGTCGCGTGACCAGAGCACGATGGCGATCAGTTGCAGATGCATATCAGAATTTGACGTGAAGAATCAGTCCCACCTCATGCACGGTTACCGACGCAAACCACACACCGAGCTTGTCGGCCGCGTCGGACATCGTCGCAATCGTCCGATTGGAAACCGGTTCGTTAGCAGTCCGACGAGAGGCTAAGCGCGCGCCGTCAATCCCAAGAAGGCCAGCGGAGAATCCCATCCGGAGGGCTGCGCGCGTTTTCGGTCGCCAGCGGACAGCACGCGGATTTATTGCGAGAAGAACGTCGCGGGTCGCGTCGGTTTCAGTGAACTTCGCCGCAAACTTGCGTAGGCCAGAGCCGGTCATGGTTCCCGCGATGGTCTCCGCGGTATCGGACTGCCAGACCATCGGAAGCACCAAAAACGCCAGAGGAAGCGGGGGGCCTCGTCTATCTACTGTAGCATCTCCATACGACTTGGCAAAGCGCCACAAGAGCGCTGCTCCGAGCGCCGGATTCTGCATTCGATAGACTTCAAGGGAAAGTGCGTTCACGCGACGCTCTGGAGCAGTTTAAGGTAGTTAGGGTGCCACCCGAGTTGAAGGGTATCGGCTAGCGTGTGGAAACACCCGGGAACGAAATAATCTGGCGGCTCCTTCTGCTCGAGCTGGCAGCGGTGCAATTGGCACTGCGCAAGGAGGGCCCGCCCCTGAATCTCGGCACTGGAGGCTGAGGTCGCGCCTAACGCCTGGTAGTCGCGGTGCGCTTGCATGAGGGTTTGATACAGCTTCTCGATTGAGTCCTCACGGATATGATCGTGATCGACCCATTTAGTCCTCACCGACCCGGCCTTGAAGAACATCGTCATCGCAAAGTCGCGGGTTTTTGCGTCGGCATTGATGAGTTCCAGTTGCCGGATGAACTGAAATTTCAGCAGGTTCGCGTAATCCTCAGGAGTCGGCTCTGTGGCTAAATCCGGCAGCGCCCCTCCCATCGCTATCGACCGATAGAACGAATGAAACTCATTGAAGGCATCTTCTCTCGCAATCACCGGTGGTTTGTGCGTGCGGTCGACCTGCTCTTGGACGGTTTTCGTGATCCAACCGTGGTAGTAGCAAAGAACTTTTTCTACCGCACTCGGCAAGACGCCAACGACGTCTACAATATGGTCGTGGAGTTCCTGCACGGCGGTCTTACCGGCAATCGTAAATTGAAACCGCGCGATCACTGCTTGAAATGCGCGTGATCCAGCATCGCTGCCAAATAATTCCTCCAAGTGCGGCTGGAGCGTAGCGGCGACCTCCGAGCGCTTGGAGTAGTTCGGAAACTCTCCCCAATGTAGCCGACGAGCTTCCAAGAATGCGTCCCTCACGCTGACCTTGGTCTTGGCGTCTGAAAACCGGCGGACCATCGCGCCCGAAAACTTTTTCGGGACATGAAGCTCGAAGGTAGTCGAGGAAGGGTCCAGACCGTCGAATCGGACTTGCCTCACCCAGTTGGCGAAAGTCTTCCAGAGCGGGACCGCACGGTCGCTGACCGGATTGGTCCTCCCGACCTTCATCTGGCTTGCTAGCTGGGTTCCATCGGCGTTGTGCACGCCGACATCATCCAAGTATTCCAGACTCACCTTAGCTCCGCGACCCGCTTTTAGGAGCAGGAGCGCCATCCGAGTCGGCTGTGCAGCAAACCCTTTATACGCGTCGATCGCGCCGGCGCTCTTCTTGGTTTTTCGAGCCATGTCTGCGTAAGAGGACTAAACGCCAGAGTTCGCCGTCGAAGGGGCGGACCGTTGGGCTCGCTCAGAAGAGACAAAACAGCGGACGCAGGCGAGTCGATTTGCGCGCCTAGTCGCTCGCTACCAGTTGGATCTAGATGCGAAAAACTCGCATGCAGCTTAGACTACAGGTCAGGAGTAGAGGCCAATGGTTCTTGCAACGATGGCCAAACGCATGCGGATGGATTCGAGAAGGAATTCGTTAATCGCCTGCTCGCGGGGATGCGCACCGAAATCGAACCCGAATTTTCCCTCCACCGCCCTCCGATGCCAATTCGCTAAGGTAAGCGCGAAGAGCGGCTCGATGCCGCAGCGCGATGCTTCCTCACGAGCGGTTTCAAGCGCGGCTGTTGTCATTTCCCGGTAATCGTCTAGCCGCGCCTTGCGGTCACGTGCACGGTCCTCGAAACGCGCGAACATCATTTCGAGGTCGATCAAATGCAACGAGCCATGCACCCTCCATGTTTCGGCCCACTCTCCTCGATCGAGGACGAACAGGGCGCAGGTCCTCGCGACGGTTTGCGGTTCGATTCGCGCCAGCTCAGGAAGATCGATCCCGTCGACTTCGGCGGGCGTGATTTTTCTTATCAGCATCCCGGCCTCACCGCGCTCCAA
>CAYZPV010000068.1:28431-31387 GCA_964480585.1 uncultured Opitutus sp.
AAACGCGTGCCCGGAATTTCAAAACGCTTTTCTGCGACAAACCATCGGGACTCTAACACGCCGACTTCGATCGCACGTGCGAACTGATAGCCGGCTATCTCGTTGACCGCGGTTTGCTTCAGCTTTGCGACCCAGCCGTCAACCTCCGGGAATCCAAAAGGCGGTTGATGCACCCGAGTTGTGTCGCCTCTCAGCGGATCTGCAATCCACATACCGAATCAGCTCAAGTCTTGGGAAAATCGCGTTCGAACCACGCAAGAAAGGAAGATATTTTTTGGGCTTGGACGATGAAAATGGTTCGGAGATGTCGGCAGAATACATCCTCGGCCACGTCTCTGCCTATGTTCGACGTGATTGATCCGTGCCGCACCAGTGTGTCATTGATGCGATAGTTCACAGCTACCCAGGGCTTCTGAGAGAGCTTTAGATGTTCCGCGCGTAGATCGCCGCGCCCAAGAGAAACATCTGTGGGGCTGAAATCGGCGGCGAGAATGTCGGCTGTCGTCACCACTACTGGCACGGTGCGAAATTTGAGGTTGTGCATTTCTCGAAGCCGACGGCCTAAGCCTGCTTGTCCCAAGGTGACTTGTTGGAACGCGTCTTCAATTGCGTCAGTGGCTGACGCCTTCTTGCCTGAGTTTGGACGCTCAAGGCGGGTTTCAACGTAGAAATTGTAGATCCCGCATTGGTCTCCTGCTGGTCGCGCATCGATCCGGTGAGTCATGGGCGGTTCCGGTCGTTCATGCGGAGCCCAGGTCCCACCCAAATCAGCGGTTTCGACAAAGTAGCAATCGCCGCGGATCGCCTCACGCGGGGTCGGGTCAAAAAACACCCAACGCTTATAGTCCGGGTGGGACCGCTTGCATTCCAATACCAAGTGCCAACAAGCCTGCCCGAATGTGCCATCGGTTAGCACAACGTCGACCCGCGTGTCGCGGTCATTTCCCACTGAAACAGGATATTCCACGGCTCGAACTTGCCAACGATGCGCCAGCGCGCCGTGCAGAGGCGCTTGGATTTCTTCGAGAATACGTTGCTGAAACAGAAAGCCCTGTTCGTTGAGTGCGAGCACCACGACTTCTTCAGGGGAAACCAAAGGTGTTTGGTTTCGACCTTGATCGGCTGGAAGCGGGCTCGGCGTGGTTGTTTTGCTCATGAGCACTTAGCTTGTCTCGTTGGGTTGAGAGGGAACGGTATGGATGCCGTGAATCACGTGGGTGGTGCCGGATAAGGCCCGGCAACGGTGACGGTGTCGGCCCATTGATTTTCGCCGACCCGAAATTTCTCGAACCTCGCGATAATGTGCCCGGACGCGATGTCGTAACCGTAGCGGATCGGCGGGTTGGTCATCGTGAAGGCAATCGGGCAGATTAGGAGGAACGAGTGAATGGATGCACCTCCGGCGGTGAGGACACCGTCTGCAAGGGTCACCTGACCGGCACCAACAAGGTCGTGAGTGCCAGGAGGAGACGCGAGCGCGTCGGGTTGCGCGATTCGTAGCGCGACGAGGCCCTTGGCGAGCCTCTCCACAACCGTTTGAAACGGCATCTCCTCGCCGTTGTAGCGCACCGTCGTCGCGAATGTCACCGGTGAGAGCCCTTGGCTGCCGGAAATATTTCGAACGGTGAATGTTTTCGCGTGGCCATCAAAAGCCTGCAACTGAATCGGACTGATCTCGTGCTGTTTGGCATCGAGTAATTCGATGCCGTCGAGCTTCGCTTGCGTGACGGCATGCTTGCTGAAGCTCGGCGCAACGATGAACCCCCGAGCCGCCCCGACCAGGTTCATGTTGGCCTTCAGCAACACTACCGCCTCTTTGCCCACGGCGCGCTGCTCGTTCTTGCATTCGAAGAGGTAGATTTGGCCTCCAGGCTCCTCGGTCACGAAAATGTCGATCTCGTGCGGGACGCCGTGCGGTTGAACGATCTTGTTGGATTCGATCTTGAACTGCCGCAGGCCGAGGTCGCTACCGGCGAGAATTGCGGCGACGAGCGGTGCGGTCGCTTCTTCCAGTTGTTTACCTTTGTGCATAGCGCACCCGAAAGTGTTCTCGGCCTACCTGTTCAAATGGGAAGCGGTATGGCGCGCCCTTTGGCCACGGGAGCCGCAAGCCTTGGCGTCGAAACCATTCCCGGATTTCAGGAGCGCGCACCTCGGGACATTTTCGCCAGAACGCGTCGTTGAGTTCGAGGGTGACTGTGGGCCCGCCTTCGAGGTCGAGCGTCACGCACTTCCCGACGATGAGTCTCCGATGCACGCCAAAGCGCAATCCATAGGTCGAGCCCGAATTCCAAGCGGCGAGGTGCATAAGAATACTCTGAGGAATCGGGCTGACCGATGCAAACGTGGCGGTGGGCATCCCCCGCCCGCGGCGCGAACGCCCGCGAGCTTTACCTTGGCGCACGATCTGGAGCACAGCGAGCGGGCAATATCACCACGGATTGTGAATGACGCGAGCAGCGGCGTAGATCGAAATCGAACCTGTCCCGAGGGTGCCAATTGAGTTAGGATTTACGCACCGTTGCGCGTGCGCGGATGCGGGCCGCTCCTGAGCGGAGCAGGCTCGCCAATGGGTGCGTCCGAAATATCACTGGTGAATCATGTCGAACGATCCTGAGTTGGTGTGGGACCGGGACAAAGCATATCGCGAGCTGCAAGCGCGCTACGTCTGTAGTCATCCGGCGACCGAGGTTCGAAAACGCGAATCGGCCGCACAGGTATTGTCCATATACCGGCAGTGCACGACCTGCGGGCAAATGGTGGGATCGCGGTTAAAACGGAAAGACTTTTCTGAGGGTGACATCGCGGCGATGCCACCTTGCGACGACACGTTGCTAAGCCGGTATTGGGCGAATAAAGACGAAGAGTGGAAGCGAATTGAAGCGTCCGAAAGCGCACGCGTCAGCGAGGCGATGAGGATCAAATACGCAGCTTATCGAAAGACCGATAAATGGAA
>CAYZPV010000069.1:0-30220 GCA_964480585.1 uncultured Opitutus sp.
AGGGCGGAGGGTTGGGACGCGCATGGGGGGAGATTGCGCAGTGAAGGGGGAGAAGGCGAGCGGGGAGGGGGAGGGTAGGTTTACGGGGGCGAGGGGAGGGCGGTGGGTGGTGGGACGGACGACGATGTTGCAGGTTACTTTATATTAGGTAGATAAAAACGATTGCGCTTGAGCGCCAAGGCATTGCGGACAGGCTCGGGGCTCGCGCGAGAGGTCCCCTGGCGCGCTTGTGATGCATCCTCGCTTTGCCCCCAATGCTGGTACCGCTGCAGGCGGAGTCGTGTTTAGAGGCGCTCTGCGCCGGGTTCTGCAGGTGGCGACGATGATCGTCGCCGGTTGCGGGCTGGTGGGCGGCGCGATGGCGCGGGCGCAGCAGACGGCGGGGATTCCTTCGCTGGCGGCGCTGGGTGAAAAACCGGGAAATGTCGTCGTCGCAGGCGCGGCGCCGGCGCTCGAGGGTGTCGCGGCCCTGGGGGATGCCGTGGAGTTGGTGCAGGCGTTTGAAATCGCGGATGCCACCCAGCGGAAAGAAGCGATCGCGAAGATACTCAAGCGCTACAAGGTCGATCCCGAAAAGGTCGACGGGCTGCTGCGGTGTGCTTTCGACGCGAGCGCGATCCACCAGAGATTTAGGTCTCAGGGTGGGGAAGGGGTGGAGACCCAGTCGGTGGAGCGCGCGACTGCCGCTCCGGCGGTGAGCGTGGCGACAAATTTTGCGGACGCGCTCGGGACCTTTGTGGCCGAGCGCATGAAGGCGGAGGCAGCGCTCGTGTTTCTCGAGCAATTCAAGGAGCTGCTGAAAAAGAGCCCCGAGGCCGCCACACTGGTGCCCAATACAGTGAAGTTTGTGACAGCCGGTAACGTGAACAACCCGGCGTTTGTGCAGTTGCTGCAGGCAAACCTGAGGGCCGACCTGCGCCAGCTGCCGGTAAACATGCCTCGGTTTATGGAGGCGTTTGCCCAGACTGAGAAAAGCGGGCAGGTGGGCGTATTCTTCTGCCGGCTAGGCGCGGTGGCGGCCTACAACGTGTACCAGAAGCGGCCGGTGCAGGAGATAGTGCTGCTGGTGGAGCGCGAGGCGTGGCACGAACCGGATCCCGCGAAGCCGGCGCCCCCAGCACCACCGCAGTTTATAAAAGACGTGAAGCAGCTCCTCCGGCTCGTGGCGCTCTGTTCGCGCTTGGGCTCGAACGAAAACGGTGCGCTGCTGACGGCGCGAGAGATCGAGGCTCTATTGAAGCCGATAGAGCTGGATAAAGCCGGACCGGAAAAGCGACGACGGTTTGTGTATGCCCTGCTGGGATTTGCCGAGAAGCGTGATCCTGATCTATTCGCCGGCGTCAAAATCGAGGGGCTGAGCCTCGCAGACTACTTCGCCAGTAGGTACGAGAACGCGGCCGGTTTTGTGGCGCAGCTTTCCGATCTGGCGCAGAGCTTCACTCGATTGCAGGAGGCGATGCACGCGGTCACCAGCAAGCCCAAGGTAGACCCCGCCGACGTGCAGGTGGCGCTCGATGCCTGGTTTGCGCTTTTGCAGCGTGCGACGAATCCGCCGATTCTAGGCTCACTCACCCAAATTTCGGACTACGCCCATGAGATGCGGAAGCTGCAAGCCAACCTGCAGGCGTTGCTGGGGATCATCTCGGCCATCGACGGCGGGCGGTATGACCTGGCGGTTTCTCATCTGGTGGTGATCGCCTACCGCACGCTCTCGGCCGAAAATAAGTTTACCCAGTTTCTGGTGAAGGAGGGGGCATTCCTCGCCACGCTCGGCACCGCCAAGGATGCGACCGAGATGAAGCAGGCGCTCTATGCCTCGGCGCTTCCGCTGGAGAGCTACCGCAGCAAGGCAGAGTCGAATTTCTCGATCTGGATCAACGCGTATGGCGGTATCCGACATGGACGAGAGCGGCTTGGTGAGCAGGTGCCAGAGGCGGCACGAAAGAGCGATGTCTGGGCGGTCACCGCGCCCATCGGTCTCGAGTTCAGTTGGCGGCTGAATTTTGATCCCAAGCCCAAGAACGGTGAGACTGCGGAAGTGTGGGAGCCGACGAAGAAATCCCGGTTCCCCTTCCGGTCGATTTCGCTGTTTTTCCCGGTGCTGGATGTGGGTGCGGTGACGGCGTATCGCTTGGAGGATGCGGACGGCAAACTGCCGCCGCTCAAGCTGTCGAATATCGTGGCTCCCGGGGCATTCGTGATGCTGGGGATCAGGGAAATGCCCGTATCCCTATTTTTCGGGACTCAGTACGGACCCGCTTTGAGAAAGATCGAGGTCAATGGGGCTACGTTTGAGAGCGCGGCATGGCAGCGGCCGACCTACGGCGTGAGCGTGGATATACCGCTCTACAATCTTCGCTGAGACTGCCGAGAAGGAAGTGTGAAGGGTGTGCGAGCAAGGCGGAGGCTGATTGATCAGGAAGGCCGCGAGGGTGGACCCGGGAGCTGCAAAGCTCCCCTGCCTGCCCTTCGGTGAAACAAAACGCCCGTCACCTGGGGGTGACGGGCGTCGAAGGGGCGGGGGTGCGGTCGCGCGCGGGGCCTACTCGGAGGGGGCGAGGCGGGCGATGCGCTCGGGGAGGAGGACGTAGAGGGCGCCGTCGGGGCCGCCGATGACGTGGCGGATGCGGCCGATGTTCTTGAAGATGATCTCCTGCTTCACGACCTTGCGGTCGACGAGCTCGAGGCGGCGGAGCTCCTGGGCGGCGAGGGAGGCGAGGAAGAGGTGGTTCTTCCACTTGGGGAAGGCGTCGCCGGTGTAGAAGTTGATGCCGCAGGGGGCGATGGAGGGGACGTAGTAGGTGACGGGCTGCTCCATGCCCTCCTTGTGGGTGAGCTCGGTGAGGGTGGAGCCGTTATACTCCATGCCGTAGGAGATGACGGGCCAGCCGTAGTTGCCGGTGGGCTTGACGAGGTTGAGCTCGTCGCCGCCGCGGGGGCCGTGCTCGGCGTCGTAGATATCGCCGTTGCGGGGATCGATGGCGAGGCCCTGGGGATTGCGGGGGCCGTAGCCCCAGATGGCTTGGCGGGCCTTGGGGCCCTTGGCGTCGGGATGCGCGGGGGGGCGGGTGCCATCGTCGCGGAGGCGGTGGATCTTGCCGACGGGGTTATCGAGCTCCTGGACGAGCATGCGGGTGCCGCGCTCGCCGACGACGAAGTAGATATTGTCCTGCTGATCGAAGGCGATGCGGCCGCCGAAGTGGACGCCGCCGGCCTTGATGTAGTGCTCGAGGGCGGCCTCGTAGATGGTCTCCTGCTGGACGAGGGCATTGCCCTGGAGCTTGCCGCGGATGATCTTGGTGAGGCTGACCTTCTCGCCCTTGGCGTTATCCTTGGGATCGGCGAAGGCGAAGTAGACCCAGCCGTTTTGCGCGTACTTCGGGTGCGGGACGACGTCGTAGAGGCCGGCCTGGCTGGCGGTATCCACGGCGGGGATACCGGAGAGGGGCTGGGCGGAGCGCTTGCCGTTTTCGATGAGGTAGGCGGCGCCCTTCTTCTCGGTGACGATGGCCTTGTCCTTGCCGAGGAAGGCGAGGCCGTAGGGCTCGGCGAGGCTGCCGACCCAGGTATCGAGCTTGTAGTTGTGGAGCTCGCTCTGGGCTGTCATGGAGTCGGCGGGCTTGGTGAAGGCGGCCTTCTCGCGGGCGTGGGCGGCGCGGCGCTCGCGGATGTAGATGACCATGGCGCGGATCTCCTTCTCGGGGATGGCGGCGCCCCAGGCGGGCATGCCCTTTTCGGGGAAGCCGTTGCGGATGCTCCTGGCGAGGCTCTCGTCGTCGCCGCCGGCAGTCCAGACATCGTCGAGCATGGAGGGGGCCTGGCCGCCCTCCATGTTCTTGCCGTGGCAGTTGGCGCAGAGCTGGGCGTAGGTGTCGTTGACGCGGTCGACCTTTTTGGGGGCTTCCTTTTTCTTGGGAGCCTGGGCCTGGGCGGTGACGAGCGACGCGGCAAAGGCGGCCGCGACAAGGAGAAGGCGGGTGGGGCGCATGTGGGAGGGGGAGGACTCAATGGCGGTTTTCCGGCGGGGGCAAGGGCGGAGGAGGTGGAATGAAGGGCCGGAAAATTTCCGATGGGCGGTGTAATCGTTGGCGGCGGATTCGTTTCTACAGGGAGGAATGTACCAGCCATCCACCTCCGAATCCACCCCTGCGCGGCCCGCGGCCGGCGAGGTGGCCGTGCCCGCCCCGACGAAGGCGGGGGGCCGCGCGACGTGCTCCGGCGCGTGCCGCCGCGGCGAGGGAGCGTGCGCTTTTGCCGCCACCTGCCGGGCGCTGAGCCGGAGGACGGAGCGGAGCGTTTTTTCCCTGAATATCATCCCGTCAGCATCATTCCCATGATACGTCGTCTCATCACCCTGGCGCTTCTAGCGCTCTCGTTAGGCGCGGCCTACGCGCAGAACCTCACTGTCTACAGCAGTGGCACCATCGCCCGCGGCAGCACGCGCCAGCTCACGGCGTATGTACCGCTAAGCCCCAATACCGTCACCTGGTCCGTCAATGGCGTGCCCGGGGGCGATGCGACCTTTGGCACGATATCCGCGAGCGGGCTCTACGCCGCGCCCACCACGATACCGGCGGCCAACACCGTGGCGATCCGCGCGACGAGCACGGCGTATCCGGACAAGTGGGCCGAGGCGACGCTGACGATCACGCAGCCGGCGGTGCAGGTGTGGAGCACTTCGCCGAGCTCGGTGCCGGCGGGGGCGAATTTCACGATCTCGCTGAATGGCTCGAACTTTCACGCGGGCTCGGTGGTGCACCTGAATGGCGCGCCGCTGCCCACGACGTATTTTTCCGCGACCAAGGTCACGGCGACAAGCTCGGCGCCTGCAGCACTTGCGGGCACGGTGGCCAAGATCACGGTGGTCAACACGGGGCTGGGCGGCACGACGAGCGGCGCGGTGAATCTGAACATCACGGCGGCGGTCGTCATCCCGGTGGTCGTGACGGTGGCCCCAAGCACGACGGCGGCAAATACCGGCGGCGTGCAGCAGTTTACCCACACGGTCACGGGCGCGGCCAACACGGCGGTGACATGGAGCGTGAATAATATCGCGGGCGGCAATGCGACGGTGGGCACCATCACGGCGGGCGGCCTCTACACCGCGCCGGCGAGCGTGCCGGCGCCTGCGACGGTGGCGGTGCGCGCGACGAGCGTGGCCGACCCGAGCAAGAGCGCGGTGGCGAATCTCACGATCAGCCCCGCGCCCAATGGGGGCGTGGGCCAAGGCACGGGCAATGTGGCGGCAGGGCGCTTCCTCGAGCAGGCGGCGTATGGGCCGACGCCCGCGGAACTCACCAAGGTGAAGACGATCGGCATCGAGGCGTGGCTCAACGAGCAGTTTGCGATGGCGGAGACGCCGATCCCCAATCCCGGCGGCATGGCGATGGCGACGGTGCAGGCGCAGTACCTCCACCGCATCTCCACCGCGCCCGACCAGCTCCGTCAGCGGGTGGCGGGCGCGCTCGGCCAGATCATCGTGATCTCGGCCAACAAGAACATCTATCCCGAGGAGCTCGTGCCGTATCTCCAGATATTGAGCCAGCACGCCTTTGGCAACTACCGCACGTTGCTCGAGGCGATCTCGCGCAGCTCGCAGATGGGCAAGTATCTCGACCTCGCGAACAGCAACAAGCCCTCGCCCGGGAGCGCGGCCAACGAGAACTTCGCCCGCGAGCTGATGCAGCTCTTCACCATCGGCCTCTATGCGCTGAATCCCGATGGCTCCACCCAGGTCGATGCCCAGGGCAACCCGATCCGCGCCTACGATCAGTTTACCGTGCAGCAAGTCGCGCTCGCGCTGACCGGCTGGACCTATGCGGGTCCGAATAACAACAACTGGGATAATTTCTCGGGCCCGCTCGAGCCGAGACAGGCGAATCACGCGACCGGCGCGAAGGTGCTCGTCGCCACCACGATCCCGGCCGGCCAGTCGGTGGAGGCGGACATGACGAGCGTGCTCGACTGGGTCTTCAACCACCCGAACACGGCGCCGTTTGTCTCGACGCGCCTGATCCGCGCGCTGGTAAAGAGCAATCCCTCGGCGGCATACATCGGCCGCATCTCGGCGGTGTTTGCCAACAATGGCGCCGGCGTGCGGGGCGATCTCAAGGCGGTGGTGCGCGCGATCCTCACCGATGCCGAGGCGCGCAACGACGTGCCCGCGGCCAACGACGGCCGGCTGAAGGATGCGATCTACAACGTCGTGGCGTTTGTGCGGGCCTTTGGCGGCTCGATCTCGCCGACCAACCAGCAGGCATGGACGTTTTCCCGCATGAGCCAGACGCCGCTGGCGCCGCCATCGGTGTTTGGCTTCTATTCGCCGCTCTACCGGATTCCGCGTACAACGCTGAACGGGCCCGAGTTTCAGATCTACGGCCCCACCGAGTCCGCGCTCCGGGGAAATCTGTACTGGCAGATCATCTCCAATCCGGGCGGAGACTTCCCGGTGGACTTCACGCCTTATGTGAATCTCGCCAACAACACCGTGGGGCTCATCGACGCAGTCGACCAGACGCTCCTGTACGGCCGCATGCCGGCGCAGATGCGCCAGAGCCTCGCCAACGCCATCGAGGCGCAGGGCGATGCGCTGGGCAAGGCCCGCACCGCCATCTACCTCACCGCGCTGAGCGGCTTCTACGCCGTGCAGTATTAAACGATCACTCCCGCCTCTTCCTCGCACTCCCATGCAACACGCTTCTTTCATCTCCCGCCGCAGTTTCCTCCAAAAAGCCTCGATGCTGGCCGCCGCCTCCGGGCTCAGCCGCATCGGCGCGATCAATGCCCGCGCGCAAACGCTGCCCTCGGGCGAAGACTATCGCGCGCTCGTGTGCGTCTTCATGCTCGGCGGCAACGACGGGCACAACATGATCGTGCCGCTCACCGGCGCAGCGCACACGGCGTACGTGAATGCCCGCGGCTCGCTCGCGCTGCCCGACACGAGCACGGGCCTGCTGCCCGTGACGACCAAGACGGGCGTCGACTATGGCCTCAACAGCGGCCTGGCCGCGCTGCAGCCGCTCTGGGCCCAGGGCAAGCTCGCGGCTGTCGCCAATGTCGGCCTGCTCGTGAAGCCCACGACGCGTACGCAGTACCTGGATGCGTCGGTCGGCCTGCCGACCAATCTTTACTCGCACTCGGATCAGATGATCGCGATGCACTCGGGCAATCCGTACGGCTCCGGCGGCTCGGGCTGGGCGGGCCGCATCGCAGATGTGACGCGCGAGAAGAATGCGCAGTCGGTCTTTCCGCCGGCGATCTCGTTTGCTGGTTCCTCGCTGTTCTGCACGGGCGAGATCGTGCAGTCCACGAGCCTCATCCCGAACTACAACCTGAGCGGGGACGGCCTCGCCGCGTGGCCGGCCAGCGCGGCGCAGGCGAAAGTCACGGCGCTGCAGGAGATCGTCACGTTCAACAGCGGGCTCTCGATGGTGCAGGCGGCCAACGATGTCCGCGCGGACGCGCTCGAGCTCAATGGGATGCTGAATGGGCTGGGCAGCGGCGCGGTGACGACGCAGTTTCCCGGCACCCACATCGGCCAGCAACTCCAGCAAGTCGCGCAGGTGATCAAGCTGCGCGGGGCGACAGGAATGAAGCGCCAGGTGTTTTTCTGCGCGCTGGGCGGCTTTGACACGCACTCGAGCCAGAGCTGGACGCACATGGACCTGCTCCGCCAGCTGGCCGACGGCATGGCGGCCTTCTACAACGCGACGACCGAGATGGGCATCGCGGACAAGGTGACGACCTTCACGGCGAGCGAGTTTGGCCGCAGCCTGCAGCCGAGCGGCAGCGGCACCGACCACGGCTGGGGCAATCACCAGCTCGTGATGGGCGGGGCAGTCAACGGCGGCGATCTCTACGGCACCTTCCCCGATCTGTCGCTGGGCGGGCCCAACGACACGGGCAGCCGTGGCGTGCTGATCCCGACGACGTCGCTCGACCAGTTTGGCGCGACGATCGCCAAGTGGTTTGGCGTCGCGCCGGCCGACATGGCGACGGTGTTTCCGAACCTGATCAACTTCCAGGTGAAGGATCTGGGGTTTGTGTGAGGCGAGCGGGTTTGAAGCAGACCTGCGCGCGGGGGTGGGACAGAGGTTAGAGGGCGTCCCTCCCGCCCCCACGCAGGCCGGGCTACTTAATACCCTCGGAGCGATTGCTTCGCTCCGGGAGGTGTGTCTTCCTCGGCTGGCTCATGGAGCACGATCCCAGCTCGTCCCCCAGCACGCCCGCGCAGTTCCAGACGACGCGCTGGAGCCTGATCGTGCGCGCGCGCGGGGAGGGCGCGCTCGCCACGGCGGCGCTGGAGGCGCTGTGCCGGGCGTATTGGTTTCCCTTATACGCCTTCGTGCGCCGCAACGGCGCATCGCGGCACGACGCGGAGGATCTCACGCAGGCCTTCTTCTCGCACGTGCTGGCGAGCGATTTCGTGGCGCGGGCGGAGCCGGAGAAGGGGCGCTTCCGCTCCTTCCTGCTCGCCTCGCTGCGCAATTTCATCGCCAAGGAGCACGTGCGCGAGACGGCGCAGAAGCGCGGCGGCAAGGCGCGGGCGGTGGACTTCGACGAGAATGCGGCGGAGGCGCGGCTGGGGCTCACCGCGACGCTGGCCGAGCTGTCGCCGGCGGAGCATTTCGAGCGCGATTGGGCGCTCGCGCTGCTGGAGCAGGCGCTCGACCGGCTGGGGACGGAGCAGCGCGCGATGGGGAAGGCCGAGCTTTTCAGCCGCCTGCGGCCGCTGCTGCGCGCTGGCCCGCAGCGCGGCGACTACGAGGCGCTGGCGATGGAGCTAGGCATGGCCAAAGGCACCCTCGCCGTCGCGATGCATCGGCTGCAGCAGCGATACAAAGAGCTGGTGCGAGCGGAGATCCTCCAGACGGTCGCCAATGCCGACGACCTCGACTCCGAGCTGCGGCACCTGCTCTCCATTCTCCAGCGGTGAGATGAATGTGCCCTCCGGCCAGTGCCCCGCCTGCCATGCCGCGCTGGATGCCCGCGTGCTGGGAGGCTTGTGCCCCAAGTGCGTATCCGGGTGGATGCTGGATGATTCTCCGCCCGCGCCGCTGGGGGAGGGGATGACGACCTCCGGCCTGCCGATCAGCCGGCTGGGCGACTACGAGCTGCTGGGAGAGCTGGGGCGGGGCGGGATGGGGATAGTGTACCGTGCGCGCCAGGCCAGCCTGGATCGCATCGTGGCGCTTAAGCTCATGCATCGCGAGCTCAGCGAAGACCGCGAGCACGCGGCGCGGTTTCTCCGCGAGGCGCGCGTGGCGGCGAGCCTGCGCCATCCGGGCATCGTGGCGATCTACGACCTCGGGCGGCTGGATGGCGTGCCGTTCTTCACGATGGAGCTGGTGGATGGCTCCAGCCTCGAGGGCTTGCTGGCCGACGGGCCCGTGACGCCCGCGCGTGCCGCCGAGCTGGTGATGATCGTGGCGCAGAGTGTCGCGCACGCGCACGGGCACGGCGTGGTGCATCGCGACCTGAAGCCCTCCAATGTGCTGCTCGACCTCGATGGCCGGCCCAAGCTGGCGGATTTCGGGCTGGCGCGCGACCTGCACGGCGAGGGCAGGACGCGGCCCGGTTTTCTGATCGGCACGCCGGCGCATATGGCGCCGGAGCAGGCGGCGGGAGATACAAGCGGGCAGCCCTCGGTGGATGTGTACGGGCTCGGCGCGCTGCTTTATCACCTCCTCACGGGCTGCGCGCCGCACACGGCGCAGTCGCTCGACTCGATCCTCCGGCAGATCCGAGATGACACGCCGCTGGCGCCGCGCACGCTCGTCGCCGACCTGCCTGCGCCGATCGAGGCGATCGTGCTGCGCTGCCTGGCCAAACGGCCGGCCGATCGCTACGGCTCAGCCCGAGAGGTGGCGGCGGAGCTGGAGCGATTTCTGAGCGGGCAGCCCGTGCAGGCGATGGGCGAGAGCAGCACGCCGGCGGCGTTTCTCCTGGATGCGGCCAGCCCGCGCCTGCGCGCCTACGACCTGTTTCTCCAGGCGCAGCGCCAGCACGATGAGCGTGGGCTGGTATCGGACTCGATGGCCGAGGTGGAGAGCCTGCTGCACGATGCGCTCCGACTCGATCCGCGGCTGGCGCGCGCCCATTTGTTTCTCTGCGAGATACACCTGGCGCATTACTTTGTAGGCTTCGACGGCTCGGCACTGCGCCTGCGCAAAGCGGAGCAGGCGCTCGCGGCGGCGGAGGCGCTGGGAGCGGAGGCTTCCGAGCTGATGCGCATGCGGGGCTTTTTCCTTTACTGGGGGCGGCGCGACAACAGCGCGGCCGCGCGCGCCTTCGAGCACGCCGTGCGCGCGATGCCCAACAGCGCCGACGCCATCTACAATCTAGCGCTCGTGCATCGCCGCTCCGGCCGCTGGCGGGAGGCGCTCAAGGGCTTTGCGCGGGCGCAGGAACTCGATCCCCGCAATCCGCGGATCGCTCGCGAGACCGGCTACACGCTCGAGATGGTGCGCGATTACCTTGGGGCACTCAAAGTCTTCCGCCGGCAGCAGATGCTCGCTGCGCACGACCCGGCCTTGCAGTCACTGCTCGTCGTGACGCAGCTTTGCATCGACGGCAGCCTTGAGCAGGCGCTCCACAGCCTCCGGCGTTTTCCTGCCGACCCCGATGGCATCCTCGCGAAGTGGGTGGCGCTGCTGGAGGCGTGGCGCGGAAGGCCGGTGGAGGCGCTCGCCGCGCTGCCGCCCCTGCTGGCGCGGGCGGGCGTGGGACTGGCGGAGGAACTCCTGCTCCAAGCGCGGGTGAGGCAGCTCGCGGCGGACCCGGCCTGGCGGCCGCTGGCCGAGCGCGCGTGCGGCCTGCTCCGCCCGGAGGTGGAGGTGGAGCATGCGGGAGCCGCGGTGCCGATGATGATGCTCGCCACGCTCGAGGCGATGCTCGGCGACCGCGAAGCGGCGCTGCGCCACGCCTACCGGGCGGCGGAGCTGCGAGTCGGCAGCGGCGATGCGGTGCTCGGGGCGGTGCTCTCCGGAGCGCGGCTGATCCGGCGCGAGCCCGCGCTCCTGCACGTGCTGGCGCTGCTCGGCGAGCGCGAGCGCTTCTTTGCCCAACTCGAGGCGGTGCTCGATATGCCCTCGGCGCTCGACCCGATGATGCTCAGGATCGAGCCAGCCTTTGCGCCGCTGCGCGACGACCCGCGCTTCGAGATCCTGCTCGAGCGAGCGCGCTCGCCGCTTTTTCAGTGAGTCGAGAGCGTGCCGCTCCAGACCGCCTTAGTGTGGCAGTGGCTCCGTGCTCCGGGTTTCTTCCTTCACCTTGGTGAGGAGCCAGAGACCGCCAAAGAAAAGGATCAGCAGGGCGAGGATCGAGAAGCGGCTGCCCACCACGAGCGCGCTTACTCCCATGAGCGAGGGGCCGAGGACGGCGGCGAATTTCCCGACCATGTTGTAGAAGCCGAAATATTCGCCGCCTCTTTCCGCCGGGATGAGGCGGGCGAAGAACGAGCGGCTGAGCGATTGCACGCCGCCCTGCACGAGGCCGATCACGACGGCCATCACGAAAAACTCCGTGATCGTGGTCATGCGCGTGGCGAAGAGGCACACGCCTGCGTACACGACGATGCCGATGACGAGGCCGCGCTTGGCGCCGAATTTTTCACCGATGCGACCAAAGAGAAGCGCGGCGGGGAAAGCGACAAACTGGGTGACGAGCAGGGCCTTCATCATGCCCGGGGTGTCGAGGCCGATGGAGCGGCCGAAGTCCACGGCCATCTTGATGACGGTGTTTACGCCGTCGATATAGAGGATGTACGAGCCAAGAAACCACAGCAGCCGGCGATCCTTGCGCAGCTCGGAAAACGTCGCCGCGAGCTGGCGGAAGCCCCGGGTGAGCGCCGAGCCCCGGGCGCCGCCTTCGGCCGGAACGGCGGGCGTCTCGCGGATCCAGAGCAGCGCAGGGATGGTAAAGAGCAGCCACCAGACAGCGGTGACCCAGAAGCCCATATTCACGGCTGCGACCGCGCCGGAAAACCCGAACTTTTCCGGCGAGGCCACGATCACGACCAGCACGGTGAAGAGGACGCCGCTGCCGACGTAGCCTAGCGCGTAGCCGAGGGCGGAGACGCGGTGGTACTTGTCGGCCGTCGCGACATCGGTGATGAGAGCGTCGGAAAACATGTTGTTGCCCGAAAAGCCGAGCGCCGCGACGGCGTAGAGAATCGCAGCGGCCGCGTAGTTGCCGGCGGCGACGAGCGGGAGTAACGCGGTGCCGACGACGCCGAGCAGGGTAAAGACGACGAGGAACTTCTTCTTCCCGTTACCCTGGTCGGCGATCGAGCCGAGGATGGGAGCGAAGATGGCGATGAGCGCGCTGGAGGCGGTGTTGGCGTAGCCGAGGTATGCGGTGCTCTGGGCGGAGGAGAGGCCCTGGCACCAGTAGTCCTTAAACAGCGCCGGGAAGAACGCCGTCATCACGACAATCGCGAAGGCGGAGTTGGCCCAGTCGATGAAGGCCCAGGACCAGATGGCGCGGCGTTGGGTGGACATGGGCAGCGTGTGTGCGAGGCACGCTGGCGGCCCGCTCGCGCGCCGTCGAGCGCAGACCAGAGGCAGTGAGTCGCCACCTCACCCGGTAAGGAGATGGCGGGTGGTGGAGGATGACGCGCCCTCGCCGCACTAGAACGAGCCGCTCACGCTCAAGAGCGCGGTCGGCGCGCCGTCGCCATTGAGCAGCAAGTCGCGCTTCTCGTACTCGAAACGACGATCCAGCATCCAGCCCACCGATGCGGAAAGAGAGATGCGAGGCTGTAGCTGCCAGCGGACACCCGCGCCTACGCTGATTTCGCGGAAATCCACGTCCTGATTGTCGAGGGACGGCCGGCCGCGGCTCCGGCCGAAGTCCTCCGCCACGCGAAAGGTGCCGCCGCGAAGGCTGGCTCCGGCGAAGAGCTTGAGCTCCGGCGAGATAGCGTACTCGATTCGAGGTTCCGGCACGATGAAGAGCAGCGTCCACTCTTTGGCAAACTGCCAGCGAAAGCCGAAGCCACCCATGACAGGGTTGTTGGCCCTGAGGTCGACATTGAGGCCAAACAGCCATTGGAATTCACGGCTGCGGGCATAGACTGCGCGGAGGCCGAAGGGCGCGTTGAAATCATCGCCGCTGATGTCCTCGAAATCGCTATAGATACCGGGCTGGATCTCGGCGCGGAGCGTCCACTGCGGCGAGAGCGTGCGATTGTAGCCGAGCTGGAGCGCGATCGATTGGAGGGTATCGGGCACATCGGCGATGCTGCCGGAGAAGTCGAAGCGTCGCATGGTGAGGCCGGCGATGAGAGCGGAGTCATCGTCGAGCTTGTAGGTCTGCGAGCCCTCGAGGCGGGCCGAAGTGTGCTTGATCTCACCCAGCGCGCGGGAGCCTTCCGCGATATCGGAGGCTCCGCTATGGGCGAGCTCGGCCCGCCATTCGAAGCCTGCGCCGTGGGCTTGGGGCGCGACGGCAGTCTGGGCCGCAGCGAGCGTGGGGAGAAGGAGGAGAAGCGAGATACAGGAACGGGGAGACATGGGATTGCCGCTATTACGTGTGGGAATGAGGTTTGGTTGTTCCTTTCTTCCGCACGATTCAGGGGACTTCGTAAACTTCAAGCAGGACGCTGCCTGCGCCGCCGCCGGGGGCGGAGACCTGGACGGTGTATTCCCCGGCCGGCAAGGGGGCGAGCAGGGCGCTATCCCGGCTCCCCGCCGCGAAAGGAAACGCGCCGACGCGGGCGGCGGCGCTGCGGAGCGCCTCGGGGTCGGGGGCGGAGGGCCAGGCGGTATTGCTGGCCCGGATACGGCCGTCGGCGAGCAGCGCCACGGTGGGGGAGGCGAGTGCATCGGCTACACCAAAACCCGCCAGCGCCGGCCCTGCGGCGCGGATGAGGAGCATACGCGTGCCGGCGCCGTGCAGCACAAAGCCGCCGATCAGCGGCTCCCCTGCCGTTACGCTGCCTCGCGCCGAGACATTGACGAGCCGGAGCGGGTCGGAGGTATCTGGAGCGGGCGTGCGGGCCTCGGGATCGGCGTCGTACAGCTCGGCCAGCACCTCGCCCGCGGCGTCGCCGGCCGAGGCGATCTGCAGAGTATACGGCCGGGCGGCGAGTCGGGTGAGCAGGGCGGCATCGCGGGAGTCGGCGGGAAAGGCAAAGGCGCCCACAGCCCCGAATGTGCTGCGCAGGCTGGCTGGCCAGTCGTCGTTACCCGCGAGCTCGGTGGAGTCGGCAAAAAGCTGGAGCCGGGGATCGGCCACGGCAGCTGCCACGCCGAGCGGCACGAGCGCGGGGCCGGCGGCACGGGCAAGCAGAGGCTTGTCGGCAGCGCTGGCATGGGTGTGCTGAGACGGAGCCACGACAAAGCCCAGCGTGAGCACCCCGTAGGGGCCGCCGGTGCGGGCGCGCACGGAGAGGTTGATCAGCCGCACGGTGTTGGGATCGATCGTGAGTGTCGCAGGGGCCATGGTGGTGGTGCCCGCCGCGTTGGTAAGCGTGACGTGGTAGCGGCCACTATCGGCCGGAGTCGCCGGGGTGAAATCAAGGGTGGCACCGGCGGCTCCGGGAATGGGCTGCCCATCCTTGTACCATTGATAGGTGACGCCCGGCTGGAGGGGGCCAGTGGTAAAGCTGACGTTTTTCCCCGCTGGCGCGGTTTGCGCGATGAGCGCCGCGGTAGGCTGAGGGAGCGATTCGCCCGTGGCGCGCATCGGCGTGCGCAAGACGCGCCCTTCCGAAGTGCCGAGGTAAACGAGGCCGCCTGTCACCAGGCAGCTTGTCGCCCACTCTCCCGGCTGGCTCTCCGGCAGCGAGGTCGTGTGCCAGGCACGGCCATCGAGGGAATATTGCACCCGACTGGCGAGCGGGCGGGCAAGCAAGACGCTCGAGTCGAGCGCATGGAGACCGCGGGAAGCCTCCAAGGCGGGCGCCAGCACCTCCTGCCAGTACGGCAGGTCGGCCCCTGCCCGGTAAAGAAAGCCAGGGGCGCTCGCCCACCAGAATCCATCGTAATAGGCTACCCCTGAGAAATTTGCTGAAAATCCCGAGCGATTTTCCCAAGCGATGCCGTCGCGCGAGATGAGGACGGTGCCTTGGTCGCCGACAGCCATGAAGCTATCGGCAGCGTAGTGCACGGCGCGTAGTTCCCGCGTGGTCAAGGCGGGGGCGAGACCCCACGCCAGCCCATCCGCCGAGTGTAAGATCGCCCCGCCCTCACCGACAGCGACGAAGCGCCCGGCCCCGTGCGCCACCGCGCTCAGCCGCGGCGGCGGGGGTGTAATAAGGGCTGCCTGCCAAGCTGCCCCCTCGGGCGATGTGTGGATACTGCCGAGCGCGGGATTGTCGAGCCGGGTGCCGACCGTGACCGTGCGGCCGCCGCCGGAGACGGCGGCGGAGGGCGCGTGATTGGGAAGCGCGGCGCGGCGTGTCCATGAAATGCCGTCGGAGGAGGCGTGCACGGCTGCGCCGACGGCCAGCAATTCCCGGCCATTGTGCGTGAGATACTGTGGGCCGGCAAAAGCAGCGAGCGGGGACCATGCCTGCAGCGGATCCTGGACCGTGATCATCGCAGAGTAGCGGGCGAGTCCGCCGCGGCCGTCGGTGACGGTGCAGCGGATGCGCCGCGGACCGCCGACCGCGAAACGATGCGCGACGGTGGAGCCGCTCTGAGCTTCCGAGCCATCGCCAAAGTCCCACTGCACCCGCGTGGCATCGCCATCGGGATCGGAGACGACGGCGCGAAACAGGAGCTCGCTGCGCGCCGGCACCGTGGCGCCGGGGAGACTCACGACGAGGGCCGGATCGCGATTGCCGCTGCCGGGCAGGGCGCCGAAGTCGACGCGCACATCGATCCACTCGCGCGGCGATGTGCCGCCCGCGGCCACGGGAGTGAAGGAGACGCCGGTAGCCAGATCGGTGAAGGTCTCGCCGAGCGCCACGGGCGCATCCGTCTGGTCGTTGCCAGTGGCCGGCCGGCCATCGAGCAGGTAAGTGCCGGACCCAAGGCGGGGCGGATAGCGGCCCCAGCGGATCTGGATGCCGTTTTGGAAGCGTGCGGCGTGTTGCGCCCAATAGTTGTTTTGAAGGCGGCGATGCTCCACCCAGAAATCGTAGTCGCCGAGCTCGACCTTGATGGCCTGCTGCCCCTCCGCCTGCCGATGATCGTGGCGATAGATGCGGTAAGTGCCGGCGGCCTCGACAGGGTGGATGTGCGTGGCGTCGAAGTAGGCGAGGTCGGCCTTGGACTTCGCGTTGAAGTGCGCAAAGGGTGTGCCGGCCATGAATCCCATGATATCGAAGGGATCGCCGTACTCGAGATGCGTGCCGGGCCCCGTGGGAGACGCGCCGCTGGGCGCCCAGGCATGGGCGTGCAGCAAGCCGTGATTGTGGCCAAGCTCGTGCGCCACGACCGCCGGGCTGAAGGTGCCATTGAGGTAGATGCCGCTGCGCCCGATGCCGCCGAGTCCGCCGTAGCTAAGCGCGTTTGAGGCCTTGGCGATCACGATCACGCGATCGACGCGGTCCGGGTGGTAAGCGCCGGTATTGCCCTGGGCGGCGTCGTAGGCGCGGGCGAGGGCCAACGCCTGCTGCTCGACGGCGTTGCTGGAGCCGGAACTGGCGAGGGAGGCCTTGGTGGCGGAGACGCGAACTGTGCCGGGGAGGATGACCGTGCGAAGCGTGCACCGCCCGCGCGACACATCGGCGTAAAAAGCGGCGACCTCGGCCATGGTCTGCTGGATCGCGGCATCGGATACGGGCGAGCCAGGATCGTCCGGGAATTCGGCGCGGATCCACAGCACGGTCTTCTCGCCATGCGTCCAAGAAACGGAGATCGCGGGTTGGGCCGCGGCAGGCGGCTCCGCCAGAGCCAGCTCGTCCCCCAGGGCTATGCCGCTGGCGGCAAACGCCTCCTGACTGGGGAAGGCGAGGGCGCGGCCGTAGGCGTGGACCGTGTAGCGGCGATCGCCGAGCTGGAGCGAGCGATGGGTGGCGTGGCGATGGCCGGGATGCCCAGGGAGGGCGCACGCGGCCACTACGTCGAAGCGCCCGATGCCGGCGACGTGGGACTCCACATGCGCAGCGACCTCAGGCGGCAGCGTGGCGCGCTCCTCGGCCGTGAGGGCGCGGCCCAGAGCGGCCTCCGGATCGGCGGCCATCAAGCGCTGAAAGACCGGCTGGCGGGCGCGCGCGAGCTGCTCCCCGAGGTGGGGGTCGCGTGGCGACAGGCGCAGCCACGCAGCGAAAGCGGCGAGGGGATCGCGCTCTACCGTGCCTGCGCGCGGAGGAGCCGGGGCCTTTGCGGCGGGCACCAGGCCCACCACGGCGGCCTCCTCGCGCTGGTTTCCGGGGGGGACCAGCCGCCAGCCCAGCGCTGCGGCGAGCAGGCTGGCGAAGACGAGGCGGCGGAAGCGGGAAGGCATGGCGCGCCCGCCAGAATGCGGGTAAGCCGAGGTGGTGCAATGCGCCGGCACATTATCCTGACGGAAATGTAAGGTGGATTGCTTTCTCGCGGAGAGTGGGGAAACTAAGCCTGCTCGTCTCCCAGAGTTTCATGTCAGCCGAAGCACCGAATATCCCCCGCGTCTTGATCGTCGAAGACGAGCAGAAGACACGCGACTCGCTCGCCGAGGGCCTGCGCATGGAGAACTGGGATGTATCGACCGCGGGCAATGGCAATGAAGCCATCGCGGCCCTGCGCAAGGAACCCTGCGACCTCGTCGTGCTCGACTGGATGCTGCCTGACCGCGACGGGATCGAGGTGCTGCAGCAGCTCCGCGGCTCCGGCCAGCATACGCCGGTGCTCATGCTGACGGCGCGCAGCACGCTCAATGACCGTGTGATCGGCCTCGACAGTGGCGCAGACGACTATCTGCCGAAGCCTTTTGCCTTTGCCGAATTGCTCGCGCGCTGCCGCGCGCTCCTGCGCCGACCGGCCAACTCAGGCGACCGCTTGCTGCACTGCGGCGATCTGCAGCTGGATACGCGGGCCCGCATCGCGGTGCGGGCAGGCCAGGAGATCCCGCTCACGCCGCGCGAGGTAGATGTGCTGGAATACCTTCTGCGGTACCAAGGCCAGATCGTCACCCGCGAGATGCTGGAGCGCGATGTATGGAAGCAGACGCATCGGATGACCTCGCTCGATAATGTGATCGACGTGCAGATCATGCGGCTGCGGCGCAAGGTCGACGGAGAGGGCGCGGAGCGCCTGATCCACACGCTCCGCGGCGTGGGTTATCAGCTCGGGGGCAAGCCCGTGTGAGCAGTTCGCCCCACGGCCTGCGAGGGTGGTGGAGCCGGCGGACGATTCGCTTTCGCCTCACGGTCTGGTACTCCGTGGGCAGCACGCTGCTGCTGGCGGGCTTCAGCGCCACCCTGTATGCCTACGTGGCGGATCGGATGGGGCGGCCCTTGGCGGAGGAGCTATTGAGCGACTTCGAGGTGGTGAAGCAGCGCGTCAGCGTCACCGCCGACAATCGCGTGCTGTGGAACAAGGTGGAGGTGCCCCCTGGCGTGCCCTGGACCACGGAGTACCCGTGGTTTGAACTCTGGGATCAGAATGGCACCTTGGTGCGACGGCTGTGGCCCTTTGCGGAGAATCGCGTGGTGCAGCCGCCTACGGCGCCCTTCCGTGGCCGCGAGACGCTGGCCATCTACAACGTCGCCCCTGACATCCGGCTACGCGTGCTCTCGCTGCCGATCCGGATGCCGGGCCAGGAGGAGGAGTGGATGATCCGCCTGCTCCGCGTGCACGAGCCTACGGGCGATGCCCTCGGCGCCCTCAGCCTGATCATTTTCGTATCGCTGCCGGTGGGTGTGGGGCTGCTCGTGCTGGTAGGCTACTCGTTTACCCGCCGCTGGCTGCTGCCGCTCGACCGGATGGCGGCGGAGGCGCAGCAGATCGGCGCCGACGATCTGAGCCGGAGACTCGCGGTGGATAATCCCCACGACGAGCTGGGCCGGCTCGCGGGCGTCTTCAACGTCACGCTCGATCGCCTGCAAAGCTCCTTTGACGCGCTGGATCGCTTCGTGGCCGATGCATCCCACGAGCTGAGGACGCCGTTGACCACCCTGCGCAGCGTGGGCGAGGTGGGGCTACGGCGCGGCCGCACGGTGGAGGAGTACCGCGAGATCATCGCCAGCATGCTCGAGGAGGCCCAGCGCCTCCAGCAGCTCATCCACCGGCTGCTCGAGCTGGCGACCGCGGAAGGCGGCGGCGAGGACATGCACCGCACGGAGATCCGCGTGGACGAGCATGTGGCCACCTGCGTCAACGAAATCGGCGTGCTCGCCGAGGCGCGGCGGCAGCGGCTGGAGGTGCAGAGCGTCGCCTGCACGATGGTGACAGACCCCGTTTTCTTCCGGCAGGCCCTGCAAAATCTCATCGACAACGCGATCAAGTACAGCCCCGAAGACACCACCATCCGGGTGAAAGTAAGCGAGGAACCGGGATGGATCGTGGTCAGCGTCACCGATGAAGGGCCGGGCATCGCGCCGGAGTATCGCGCGCAGTTGACACAGCGTTTCTTCCGGCCGGATCCGGCGCGCGGGCGGAGCAGCGGCGGATTTGGCCTGGGCCTTTCGATCACGAAGGCCTATATGCAGGTGCTGGGCGGCACGCTCACCTACGAGCCGATGCAGCCCAGGGGGAGCCGCTTCAAGCTGCGCGTGCCGAAGGGCTGAGCGCGGCGGCTTACGGCAGTTTCGAGAGCAGCACCTTGTCGACGCGGTGGCGGTCCATGTCGACGACTTCCAAGCGCCAGCCATGCCAGAGGATGGCCTCGCCCACCGCAGGGATGTGGCCGAAGCGATGGAGGATGAAGCCGCCGAGCGTTTCAAAGCTGCCTTCGATGCGCGCCGGCAGCGTGAGCAGGGGGAAGCGCGTGCGCATCTCCTCGATGCTCATCGCGCCGTCGATGAGCCAGGTGCCGTCCTCGCGCTGAGTGGCGGAGGGCAGGCGACGATCGCCAGGCTCGGGCAGGTCGCCGACGATGGCCTCCATCACGTCGATAAGGGAGGCGATGCCCTGGATGCTGCCATACTCGTCGGTCACGAGCGCGATGTGCTTGCCGGTCTTCTTGAACGACTCTAGCAGCTGGACCACGGTGATCGAGTGCGGCAGGAAGAGCGGCTTGATCAAGTGGTCGCGCAATTGCGTGGGTACGCCGGCCGCGGAGTTGGCCCAAAGGGCTTTCACGGAGACCATGCCGAGCACGTTGTCGCGGGTGCCTTCGTAGACGGGAAACTGCGAGTGGCCGCTGGCCACGATCTTGCGCCAGTTGGTCTCGTCGGGATCGGCGACGTTGAGGAAGACGATCTTCGCCTTGCGGGTCATGATCTCGGTGATCGGCGTCTCATCGAGACGCAGCACGCCCTCCACCATCGCGCGCTCCGCCTTGTGAAAAACGCCGGCAGCCGCGCCCTGCTCGATCAGGTGGGAAACCTCCTCCTCGGAAGGGGGCGCCTCCTTCTCCTTGCCCAAGCCGAGGAGGCGCAGGACGAACTCGGTCGAGGCGGTGAGAAACCAGACGACCGGCCCGGCCAGCCGCGAAAGCGCCGTCATGGGCGGCGCGAGCAGCATGGCTTTCTTTTCGGGGTTGTTGAGTCCGATGCGCTTCGGCACGAGCTCACCCACAATGAGCGAGACGTACGTGATCGCGCCGACGACGAGCGCGATGGAAACAAACTCGGCATACGGCGCGAGGAAGGCCACCTGCGCAATGGTGGGAGCAAGCTTCTCGGAAATCGTGGCGCCGCCAAACGCGCCGGCGAGCACGCCGACGAGCGTGATGCCGATCTGCACGGTGGAGAGAAAGCGATTGGGCTCCTCGGCGAGGGCGAGAGCCTTGGCGGCAGCGGAGGATCCCTCGTCGGCGAATTTCTTCAGCCGGGCCTTGCGGGAAGAGACGAGCGAGATCTCGGCCATCGCGAAGACCCCGTTGGCCAAAAGCAGACAGAGCACGATGACGACTTCGAGCAGGATGCTGTTCATGAAGGCTGAGGAGAGAAACTAGCCTCCAGTGCGCACAACGCAATGATCGTGAGTGGCTGTGGAGAGGCTGGCCACGTTTCCAGAGGCTGCCGGTGGCGCAAGCGCGGGCGCCCTGCACCGCGCACGAGGGCGGGCAGCAGCTTGACCTCAGGGAAGGGTTGGGCTCTGTCGACGCTGTCATGCGACGTGTGTTTCCGCTCCTTGCTGCGCTGGTTTGCCTCCTAGTCTGGGGCATGCTGCCAGCGCGCGGCGCGTACCTGCCCTCGCGCGAAGTGCACGAAGGTGGAGTAGGTGAGCGGGTGTGCGCGCTGCCGCTGATGGATCTGGAGGAGGATAGCCAGCCGAGTGGCGCTGCGGACGAGGGTGGCGCGGGCGATCTGCACGCGGCTGCGCCGCTGACTTTGGCACCCGCGCTCGACGCGGTGCGGCACGCCCCCGCGAGGCTTGTCGATCTCCGGGCGAAAACGCTGGTGGGGACTGTGGTGCTGCTCATCTGAGCCGGGTCGCCGACCCTAGCCACTCCGAGTTGTCCCGCACGCGGGGTCGCTCGTGCCTGCATCCCTTGGCCGGCCCGCCCGGCTGGCCGCAATTTCTCTTTCAGCCTGTTATCACTATGAATCTTTCGCATCCCCTCTTCGCCGGCGTCCTTGGCCTCGGCGGTCCTGAAATCGTCATCATCCTCGCCGTGCTGCTCCTGCTTTTTGGTGGCAGCAAACTGCCCGAACTCGCAAAAGGCCTTGGCAAATCGATCAAGGAATTCAAAGCCGCTTCGCGCGACGAGCCAGCGGCGACCTCGCCGGAGCGGGCGCCTGTGGCGCCGCAGGAGCCGCAACCGGCGGTGGCGCCGACCCCGCCAGCTACCCGCTAGGCGGCTTTGGGGGATTCCGGCCCAGAGTTTGCCGAGGTCGACTTGGAATTCGCGAGGATGCCTATTCTCGCGGGATTCCATGCTCTCATGAGTCGCCTCGGCATGCTCTGAGCCGGAAAAAGTGGGAAGGAGCGCGAGCCGAAGCTCAGGCAGGGGACGATCGTTTGGAGGATTTCTTAGGCGGATCTTTTGCGCGGTCGGCGGCGAGATCGGCGAGGCGCGCCTGCAGGTCGGCGATCTCCTGGCCGAGCTTGGTGAGAGTAGCGGTGCGCTTGGCGGCAGCCGTCGCGCCAGCACGCGACCGTGGAGTGCGATTTTTCATAAGCGGAGGAGGCGCGCTATTCATCACGAGAGGCCTCCGGCGCGAGATGGAGCTCCTGGCAGGCCCGGAGATAGGCGGCGGCGGACCAGGCTTGAAATGCCTTGCCCATGGGGAGGCCCGTCTTGCCGTGGACCCACTCGTTAAACTCCCACTCGTGCGTGGCGCCCATGCGGTTGATCTGCGCGAGCTTCACCAACTCGTGCAGCGCGATATCGTGGAGGCCCAGGCGATGAATGAAACGCACCCAAAGGCCGCCAATAAAGGGCCAGATGCCGCCGTTGTGGTAGTGGTGGGGAAGATTGAGCAGGTTGACGGTGTAGTAAGGCCGCCAATCAGGATCGCCCGCCTGCACGGCCGGGTAGAGATTGGCGACGGGCCAGGGCTGGCTCACGCCCACGCCCCACATGAAGCGGAAAGCCGTGCGCGCGCGGTCGACGTCGATACAGTTGGTGAGAAAGGCTAGGACGTTGCCGAGCACGTCGCAGCGCCAGTTGAAGGCAAAGGGGGTGATCTCGGCCAGGAGGTACTGCGTATCGCCGAGCGACGCCTGGCGATTGGCGAAGGTATCGATGCCCGCGCCCGCGGGGTCGTTGCGCGTGGAGGGCCAGAAGGCAGCCTTGATCTTGCCCGCGATGAGCTGCGACCAGCGAAGGTAGTCGGAGGCGCGATCGAAATCCCGCTGGTACTCCAGGAGACGACCGTAGCAGACATTTGCACGGTACCAGAGCACCTCGTCGTACAGCACGTGGTAGCTGCGCCCGAAGAGATCTGTCCAGTCGCCGGCCTCCGGCACCTCGATCAAGCCGTCGTTGTTGGAGTCGTGGGCGCTGAGCCAGTCCATCACGCGCTGGAGCCGCCAGGCGTAGTCGGAGAGAAAAACCATGTCATGCGTGTGCGTGACGTAGTGGTACACGGCGATGACGAGCCAGAGGCCGCTATCGATGGAGCAGATGCCGCCTACGCCGGTGTACTCGGCCGAGCGGTCGTCGATGCGCACATTGGCCGGGATCTGGCCATTGGGGGCCATCGCATCGAGCAGCGTGACGAGCGTGGCGCGCTGGGCGGCACGGATATCGGGCTCGTTCATCTCGACGGTCTGCACCAAGGTGAAGCAACCGTCGCGGGCCCAGACGCTGCGGTAGTTGGCATCGGTGCCCGTGACCGTGTTGTCGGTCAACGAGCAGGCCGAGAAGCCGAGGGGCGTGATGTTCTTGCGCAATGCGGCAAGGGCCATCTCGTAGCCCTTGGCGATGAGATCGCGATCTTCGGAGCGAAGGGAGGGAAAGGCATCGGGGCCGAAGAGCCGGCCGCGCCAGGCGGCGTGCTCGCCTGTGCGCGGCTCGGGCGGCGGGATGGCGGGGATGACTTCGAAGTGCTTCAGCCCCTCGAGCACGCCATCGGCCATGACCTTGGTCGCGACGAAGACCGGGAGTTTCACCACCGCCTCGAAGAGCTCGGGCTGGGCATTTTCCACGACGATGCCCTGCACTCCTGGCAGGAGAAACATGCTGCTGTCGTTGCCGGTGTCGCCGGCGACCAGCACTTGATGGAGGGGGATGCCGAGGCGCGTGCAGAGCCAGCTCAGGGCGTTGCCCTTATTGGCCTTTGCGGGAAGCACGTCGAGATGACGGAGGCTGGAGTAGACGACGGAGACTTGCAGGCCGGCGGCAAGGAGCCGCTCGGTGAGCGATTCGATCTGGGCGCGGCTGGCGCGATTGAGAAACCAGCTCGATTTGTAAGGATGCAGAAACTCGGGCGGCTGCCGCTCGATGCCCGGCGTAGCGCGCACGATCTCTTCGACGAGCTCAAGGTTCCACCCCTCCCCAAACTGCGCCACAAACTCCGGCACCGGGCCTGCCTGGCGGGGATCGTGGAATTCCGTGCCGACGCCGCCGATGATGTAGTCGGCCTCGGGGAGCTTGCGATTGGCGATGAGGGAGCGTGTATCCTGCAAGGAGCGCCCCGTGTTGTAAACCAGGAGCGGGCGGTTGCGGCGTGGGAGGCGCTCCCAAGTCTCCTTGAAACGCTGCGCCGACTCGGGATTTCCGAGGACGGTGCCATCGAGATCGACCGAGAGGAGTCGGATGGCGGCGCGAGCGGAGGAAGACATGAGGGAAGATGATGCGTTGGAGGGAGAACTGCGACTCACCTGCGAGTCGCACAGTCGGCGGTACGTAACGTGGCCCGGAATAGGCGCACAAACGCGAGAAACTGACAGTTCTGTCAGTTGGCCCTTACAGGCAAAACCCCGCGCGCCTGATGGCGCGCGGGGTTCCCAGTGCCCATGGCCCACAACACCGTGTGCCAGGAATCGAATGCGGGCCGCGCAAGCGCGTCCCGAGGGGTTACGTGAAAGAAAATCGAAAGAACAGTGGGGCTGCGCAAGGTGAGGACGCTGACAATTTGGTCAGGCGATCTAGCGCAACGATTTGTGGCCTAGAGGTAGGCGGGCGCTGAGACCGCTTCGGAGCGGGAGGTGGCCCCGGCCAGCACACCGAAGTACTCCAATCCCTCCACAACGCCCTCGGCCATCGGAAGCCGGGAAACGAAGGTGCGGGGATTGAGCGCGACGGCGTGTAGCTCTGGCAGGGCATTTTCGACCACGATGCCATGGACCTCGGGAAGGAGGAACATGCTCGCATCGTGCCCGGTATCGCCAGCGACCAGCACCTCGCTGAGGGGGATCTGCAGCTGCCGGCAGAGCCAGGCAAGGGCGGGGCCTTTGCCCGCATGCTGGGGCACGATATCGAGGAAGTAGCGGGCGGAGTAGATGAGGTTGACGCGCAGGCCGGCGGCGTGGAGCCGGCGCTCGAGTGCCTCGATCTCGTCGCGCCGCGCACGGATCCAGAGCCAGCTGGATTTGAAGCGCAGGGTGGGGAGCGGCTGGCGACGCAGGCCGGGCAGCGCGCCCACGATCTCCTCGATGGTCTCCAGATCCCAGCCGAGACGGAAGCGTTCGCGGAGTGCCACCTCCGCTCCTACCGGGCCGCCCAGGAGCTCGGTGCCGAGACTGCCAAGGATGACATCGGGCTCCGGGAGCTGCCGCGCTCCGGCGAGCGCGAGGGTGTCGGCGACGGTGCGGCTGGTATTGTAGGCCAGCAACGGGCGGTGCTCAGGGTCGAGGGCTGCCCAGCGCTGGGTGAAGTGAGCTAGCCCCTCGGGATTGCCGAGCAGGGTGCCATCGAGATCAGTGCTAAAAAGACGCATAGGAAAGATGTGAGAAGGCCAAAGGCCGACAGACCGGAGACCCGGAGGCCGCTTCCCGGGGAGAAGCGGCTGGCGTTTAGAGCCAGGGGAGTTAATCGCCGTCGTTCCAAGGCTCGTCCCAATCGCTATCGACGAGGGAGACGGCGGCCGAGACGCGGTGCTCGACGGCGGCGACGAGTTGGTGGGCGATGCCTGTCCACGTGAAGAGGCTGCGGGCCTTGTGCGCGCCCATGCGGCCGAGGCGCAGGCGCAGGCGCGGGTGACGGAAAATCTTCGCCATCGTGATGCCCAGGTCCTCGCGGTCGAAGGGGTCGGCAAAGAGCGCGTGGCGACCGAAGGAGAGCGCGCGATAGAGGCCGCCGTGGACCGTCACGACCGTCGGCGTGCCGCAGGCCATGGCCTCGATGGCCGTCATGCCAAAGGGCTCGTAGCGGCTGCAGAGCACGAACATATCAGCCGCGCGGTAGTAGTCGGCGAGATCGCGCTCGGCGACGAACGAGCCGAAGTGAATCCGGTCGGCGTACCCGGTTTTGCGTGCGCGCTCGTGGAGCTCGGCGAGGAGGGTGCGCTCGTTTTGATTCATCTGCTCGCCGCCCACGGCGAGGTGCAGGATAGCCTCGGGCTCCCGCTGGGCTACGAGCGCAAAGCCATCGATCAGAAGATCGTAGCCTTTGTTGCGCGCGAGCCGCCCGAGAGCGAGGATGACCTTGCCCTTGAAGCCGAGGCGCTGGCGGATGGTGGCGCGCGTGGCCTCGCTCACCGGGTAAAAGCGGTGGTCGTCGTATCCCGGAGGGACCATCTGGACCTTGTCCGCCGGGATCTCGTAGTCGCGGGCGATGAGGTCGAGCTGCGGCGGGGTGGTGGCGACGACGATGCTGCAATCGGTGTAGAGCTTGCGCTCCTCGCGGATGCGGCGCTCGAAGTTGTACCGCTTGGCGAACTCGGCAGCGCTATGCGGGGAGTCGGTCTCCATCTGCCGCTGTTTCCAAAGGCCGAGCGAGTGCGGCGTGTGGACATGCGGCACCCCGAGGACGGTGGCGAGATGCTGCGCGGCCAGGCCCGCATCCCAATAGTGGCTGTTGATAAACGTGTAGTTCAGCCCGTGCTTGGCGATGAAACGGAGGGCGTTTTCGTTCCACTCAGGCAACGAATCGCAGAGGTATTCCTTGGGCAGAAAGGAGGGGCCGCCGCAGGGCATGCGTATGATGCGCACGCGATCGCTCACGGCCTCAAGCTCGCGCTGGTCATCGAAGCGGCGGGTCCAGATATCGACTTCGTAGCCGAGCTGCGCGAGCTTCTTGGAAAGTTCCAAGACGTAGACGACCTGCCCGCCCGTGTCGGCAGCGCCGAGCGGCGGCACGGCGGCCACATAGCCGTGGGTCGAGACCATCGCGATGCGAGGCAGCGTGCTCGAGCGATTGAGCAGATCGTAGTGGCTCGAGGGCGTGCGCGCGAGACGCGGCGGCGAGACAGGCGAGCTGCTGGCGGGCAGGGAGGGGGAAGCGGGGTTGATTTTCTCGATTGGAGTGGGATGAGGATGAAGCGATACGGGAGATGACGGTTGAACCATACCTGCTAAGATCGCCTTAGAACAGCGTGCCGCCAGTCACGCAGGCTGACATTTCTGTCAGTGGTTGGCGGTAAAACCGCGGCTGGAAATCGCAGGGCTGCGCTGCTGCGATAAGGGCATGACGATGCGCGTGAAGATCTGCGGGGTGAGGCAGGTGGAGGATATGCGCAGCGCGGTCGCCGCCGGCACAGATGCGATCGGCCTCCTCGTGGGCCAGCGGCACCCGAGCGGAGACTTCATCACCAGCGAGCAGGCCCGGGAGATCGCGATGGCGTGCCCGCCTTTCGTCACCCCTGTCGTGGTGACGCACCTCGGCGACGCCGCTGCGATCCACGCCCTGGCCAGCGCGATCGGTGTATCGACAATTCAAGTACACAGCGACCTGTCGCCGGAAGGCATGCGGGCGCTTCGGGGCCTCGGCCGCTACCGGCTGCTCAAAGCCTACCATGTTACGGGGCCGGAGAGCCTGGCCTACGGCGAAGCCTACCGCGGGGTCGCGGAGGGATTCGTGCTCGATTCGGTAAACGCGGCCACGGGGCAGGTCGGTGGCACGGGGATCACGCACGACTGGGCGCTGAGCCGGGCGATCGTGGCAAGGTATCCGGATGTGCCTGTCATCCTAGCGGGTGGACTCAGGCCGGAGAACGTGGCCGCCGCGGTGGCGCAGGTGCGGCCTTACGGTGTCGATGTAAACTCAGGCACCAAGGGGGCGGATGGGTGGAAGGACCGGGCGCGCTGCGCCGCCTTCGTGAGGGCGGCCCGAGCATAGGCCGCCCTCTTTCGCGGCGCGGTGAGAGGGGTGCGCGCAGGAGCTGGCAGCTCACCCCTCCTTGAGCTGATGCGGCGCGACGTCGGCGTCGCTCGGGTTGATGGGGATGCGCATGCCGTAGAAGCTGCGATACACAAAAACCAGCGCTACGAGGAAGACCGCGCCGCCGACAAACGTCTTGGTGGCCGCCGGCATCTTCACCGCGATCTCGACGGCGAGGAGGCCGAAGAGCGTCGTGAACTTGATCACAGGGTTGAGCGAGACCGACGAGGTATCTTTGAAGGGATCGCCCACCGTGTCGCCGACCACGGTGGCCGCGTGCAGGGGCGTGTTCTTCATCTTGAGCTCCACTTCGACGATCTTCTTCGCGTTGTCCCACGCGCCGCCGCCGTTGGCCATGAAGATGGCTTGGAAGAGCCCGAAGAAGGCCATGCCCACGAGGTAGCCGATGAAGAAAAACGGATCGAAGAACGCGAGCGACAGGCTGAAGCAGAAGATGACGACGAAGATATTCACCATGCCCTTCTGCGCGTACTGCGTGCAGATGCGCACGACCTCCTTCGAGGCCTCGGTGGCCGCGGTCGCGGCGTCGAGCTTCATGTTGTCCTTGATGTAGACCACCGCGCGATATGCGCCCGTGACGACTGCCTGCGTGCTGGCGCCGGTAAACCAATAGATGACAGCGCCGCCCATGAGCAGGCCCATCATCGCTTCCGGGTGCACGAGCGAGAGCTTGGCGATGGTATCGGGGTAAATGGCCTTCAACATCATGATGATGCCGAAAACCATCGTCGTCGCTCCCACGACTGCGGTGCCGATCAGCACGGGCTTGGCGGTGGCCTTGAAGGTATTGCCTGCGCCATCGCCTTTCTCGAGCTGGTGCTTGGCGTGCTCGAAGTCGGGCTTGAAGCCGAAGCTCTGCTCGATCTCGGAGGAGATGCCCGGCTTGCTCTCGATCTGCGAGAGCTCGTAGACGGACTGGGCGTTGTCCGTCACCGGGCCGAAGCTATCGACCGCGATCGTCACCGGCCCCATGCCGAGGAAGCCGAACGCCACGAGGCCAAAAGCAAAGATGGGAGCAGCGAAGCGAAACGCCTCGGGCATCATCGCCTGCACCGCGCCGTGGCTGGAGAGCCAGTATCCACCCGCCATCAGGGCGAGGATGCAGAGCCCAGTCCAGAAGGCGGAGAAGTTTCCCGCGACGAGCCCGGAGAGGATATTGAGAGAGGCGCCGCCCTGGCGCGAGGACGTGACGACTTCTTTTACGTGCCGGCTCTCGGTGGAGGTGAAGACCTTGGTAAATTCCGGGATGAGCGCCCCGGCGATGGTGCCGAGCGAGATGATCGTGGAGAGCACCCACCACAGGCTCGGGTGCGCGACGGCGGGGTGATGGGCGAGGAGGAGATAGCTGGCCACATAGGTGACGACGATCGAGACGATCGAGGTGATCCACACGAGATTGGTGAGCGGCTGCTCGAGATTGAAGTCGCGCGCCTGGCCCCACCGCGCCTTGCTGATCGCGTCGTTGAGCCAGTAGCTAACGAGCGACGTGACCACCATGAGGATGCGCATCGCGAAGAGCCAGATGATGAGCACCCCGCATAGCGCGGGGCTGGCGGCGAGCGCGAGCGCGAGAAAAGCGATCAGCGCCACGCCGGTGACGCCATAGGTCTCGAAGCCATCCGCCGTGGGCCCGACGGAGTCGCCGGCATTGTCGCCCGTGCAATCCGCGATTACGCCGGGGTTGCGAGGATCGTCCTCGGGCAGGTTGAAGACGATCTTCATCAGGTCGGCCCCGATATCGGCGATCTTGGTGAAGATGCCACCGCAGATGCGCAGCGCGGAAGCGCCGAGCGACTCGCCGATCGCAAAGCCGATGAAGCAGGGCCCGGCCAGGTCCACGGGGAGAAAGGCGAGGATGCAGATCATGAAGAAGAGCTCGATGGCCACCAACAACAGACCGACGCTCATGCCCGACTTGAGCGGGATGAGCAGAGTCGCGAGGGCATTGCCCTGGAGCGCGGAGAAGGCGGCCCGGGAATTGGCGACCGTGTTGATGCGGATGCCAAACCACGCCACGCCGTAGCTGCCGAGGATGCCGAGGATCGAGGCCAGCAGGATCACCACCACGTGCCCGGCACTCATGTGCGAAAGCACACCGAAATAGTAGCCCATGCAGACGGCGATGAGGATCCACAACATCGCGAGGAATTTGCCCTGCTGAAAGAGGTACGTCTTGCACGTCTCCCAAATAATTTGGGACACCGCTCCCATCGAGGAGTGCACCGGCAGCTTGCGCGTCTGGAGGTACTGCATCCAGCCGTAGAGCGTGCCGAGCCCGCACACCAAGAGCCCGATCATGAGGATGCTCATGCCGGTGAGGGAGCCGCCAAAGAACTCGATCTGCGTAAGATCCGGTATCCGGATATCGGCTTCACTGGCCTGGAGGGAGAGGGGAGCGATGGACGCCAACGCAGCGGCCACCCATTTGGGGGTGATGTGGAGCTTCATTTTGGGG
>CAYZPV010000070.1:0-30064 GCA_964480585.1 uncultured Opitutus sp.
CCCGATCTCCGCGAGTTGCTTGGCGAGCTCCACATTTCCAACAAAGCCCGGCGTATAGGGCCCGAGGACCACACCCGCGGCGAGGTAGCCCACGATCGGCGATAGCCCGAAGCGTTTGACTATCAGTCCACAGATCAGCGCCGCCGTTAAACCAAACGCGATCGTCGTGATGAGGCTGATATCATGCATAGCGTGCGCTCGTTGACACACGCCCCAGCCATGTGCAAGTCGGCCCGCTAGTTTCGCCGAAAAAAATTTCGCGCCCTCGGTACGGCGCACGCCCCGCTCACTTTGCGGCCGGCTCCGGCGCGCGCGAGGACTGCCAGGAAAGGAAGCGCCATTTGCCCTGCTCTTCCCGCCAAACCGAGAGGAAATTGAGATCCAGCGCGCGCTTCTGTTCACCTTGCTTCACAGTCGCGAGCACCCGGCCCGACATCAGCACCACGCCCGGCGCGGCCACGAAGAACTGCCGCTCCTTGTACTCCATGCGCTCGTACACCGTGCGCTTCGAGGCCAGCGCTTCGACGAAGCTGGCATGCGTATCCACGGCGCCATTCGAGTGAGCATAGCGCAGATCGGCGGAAAATATCGCCTCCAGCCGCGCCCGGTCGCCGGCGATGGTGGCGGCCACCCGCTCCTTGTCAGCCGCCGTCACTGCGGCGATGGCGGTCTCGGGCGAAGGCTGCGCTGCGTGCGCGAGACCGCAGGCGAAAATCAAAAATGCGACAATGGGGGCGAGCGTCTTCATGAGTGGGAAACGGGGGCGGGTGATCCCGACAAAGGAGGACACCCGCCCCGTACTCAACCCGGAAGACGCGTCGGCATCACGGCAGTTCGTACACCTCGATCAGCGCCACGCCCTCCATCGCGGCGCTGGTGCCATTGATCACGGCGGTGTAGGCGCCGGGCTGAAGCGTTGCGAGCACCGCCGCCTCGCGGCCATTTCCCGGGGCAAAGCCCGTGGCTGTGATCTCGGCATTGCGCGGATGCGCCTGCCAGTCGTCATTGCTCTCGAGCAATGTGCTCCCGCGGTAGAGCGACACCCGCGTATCCGGCAGCGCGGCATTCACGCCAAAGGCCGTGAGCGAGGGGCCGCGCGCGGTGACGAGCACATTCACCGGCGCATTGCCGCCCACCACGAAGCCGACGATCACCGCTCCCTCCCCACCTGCGACCCAGCCGCGCGCCGAGGTATTGATGAGGCCGAGCGCGGGCTCTTTCGGCTCGAAGGCGATATCGACCACGCTCGCTCCGGCGGGAAAAGTGCCCATCGCCGTGGCCGCTCCCGTAGCGAGGTTGAGGGTGTAGAGAGTGGATACCGTGCCGTTGTGATTCACCGCATACGCCGTCGATGGACTTACGATGTCGATATCGCTGTTGGCGCCAAAGTCCGCTCCAAGCGCGCCGAGGGTGACGAGCGTGCCATTGTTGGGCGGGTCCTGGCGCACCAGCACATCGCGCCCATAGTCGATATCGTACAGCACGGTGCTCGGGGCCATGCGGCCGGCGACCGAGTTGGTATAGCCTGCCGCCGCCACCTGCGGCGCGGTTCCTCTATTGGTGTCCGTCCCGGCAAAGGCGAGCGCGCCATCGACGATCGTCGCGCCGTTGTCGACATTGATGCGGAGGCTCTGCCCGGTGTTGGAGACGATGCGCAGGCGATCCGCCGCCGGGTTGAAATCCACGCCAAACGACGTGCCGGAGAGCGGCACGCTCAAGGTGGAGAGCAGCTGCGTGGCGCCGGTCGCGGGCGTTACGGCCAGCAGGCGGTTTTGATTGGTGACGGCGACCAGCGTGCGGGTCGCCGGGCGGTAGTCGATGCCGACCACCATCTCGCCCCCTGCAAGTCCAGTCAGCGCGATGGCCGCGCCGGCCGAGCCCGGCGCGGTCGCATTGAAAAGATGGAGCCGGTTGTCGGACGTGAGCGCCACGCCGGACTGGGCGTGGGCAGCCACGCCGCCAGCGAGGAAGGATAGGAGGGCGAGCCAGGGTTTCGTCTGCATAGCGTTTTCTCAGTAGGTTGTTGTCTTCGCGCGAAACCGTTTCGCGCACGTCTCCTCCTACGCGCCGCCCGCTAAACAAGTTGCATATATTTTGCATTAGCAATTCACCCCATTGCACCTCGCCGCGCGAGCATCGGCCCCGCCCCGAAGCTTGCCTTGCTCACCCACGCGCGGCTGCCTTGGCGCGCATGTCTACTTCCGCACCTCGCGCCGACGGCCGCCGTCCCGACCAGCTTCGCACGATCACGTTTGAGCCCAACATCGCGCCTTATGCGACCGGCTCCGTGCTCGTCTCCTTCGGCCTCACGCGCGTGATCTGCGCCGCCACCATCGAGCCCAATGTCCCCACCTGGATGAAGCAGCAGAAGGTGCCCGGCGGCTGGCTCACCGCGGAGTACTCGATGCTCCCCTACTCGACGCTCGAGCGCAAAGCCCGCGACAGCTCGCGCGGCAAGATCGACGGCCGCACCATCGAAATCCAGCGCCTTATCGGCCGCTCGCTCCGCGCCGTCGTCGATCTGAAGAAGCTCGGCCAAAACACGCTCTGGCTCGACTGCGACGTCCTCCAGGCCGACGGCGGCACTCGCACCGCCGCCATCACGGGCGCTTACGTCGCCGCTCGGCTCGCCGTCCAAAAGCTCATCGACGCCAAGAAGCTCGCCGAAAACCCGATCACCGACTCCGTCGCCGCCGTCAGCGTAGGCACCTTCGGCGGGCGCGATCTGCTCGATCTCGCGTACGTCGAAGACAAGGACGCCGAGGTGGATTTCAACATCGTGATGACCGGCCGCGGCCAGTTCGTCGAAGTACAAGGCTCCGGCGAGGAGGCCACCTTCTCGCAGGATCAGCTCACCAGCCTCATCGCGCTCGCCGGCAAGGGCCTCAAGGAAATCAATGGCCTCCAAGCCACCTTCCTCGCCCGCCAGCTGCTCTGAGCCTACCCGGCGGGCTCGCTAGCGCCGCCTCCCTGCCCCGCAGAAAATAAAAAAAGGCCGGGCACGCGCCCGGCCTTTTTTCAAATCGCTTATTCGCTCACGCCTTGGGCGCGGGCGGGGGCGGCAGCCCCGGCCTTTCTTCTGTCGGCCCATAGTTGCCGCTCTCGGCGGCCTTCACAAAGCCCTCCGTCACGCTCTTCAGCTCTTCCCAGCGCCGCCGGATCGTCTTGGCCTCATCCTTGTTGATGATGTGGTCGGCCGACGCCGTGGCGATCGTCGCCAGCATGTCGGCAAATTCCTGCACGATATCGTTGGTCGCGCGCAGCGTGTCGTTCGTGGGGTTGACGTGCGGGTTGCGGATGAAAAAGCCGTCCGCCTGTTCGCACACCCATTGTGCCACATGCACATCGCCCGTGATGCGGATGAGCTGGCCCACGCGATCGAGCGGGCTGCTCGCGCCGCTGCCGCTGTCGTTCTCGGGCGGCTCCGCCCACTTGTAGATCAACGAGAGCGAGAGGCCCATGTCGGCCGCGATTTGCTTGGCGCTCGTTTTCTTCAAGACCTCCCTCATCACTTCGTGCGATTGCTGCATATACAGCGGGCGAGCGTGAGGGTGCCCGGGCGAAACGCAATCTCGCGCACGTGTCCGCGTGTCATCTTCTTCCCGAGCTTTTTTGCGTGCCTTATCCGCCTTCCCTCTGGCTTACTTCGTTTCCCCTTTCTTTTCGCAATGAACATTCACGAGTATCAGGCCAAAGCCCTCTTCGAAAAATACGGTGTGCCGGTGCCCAAGGGCGCCGCTGCCAAGACCACCGAGGAGTTTGTCTCCGCCCTGGCGCAGCTCCCCGAAGGCCCCACCATGGTCAAGTCCCAGATCCACGCCGGCGGCCGCGGCAAGGGCACCTTCACCGATGGCTTCAAGGGTGGCGTGAAGTTCACCAAGTCCAAGGATGAAGCCAAGGCCATGGCCGGCAACATGCTCGGCAAGACTCTTGTCACCGCCCAGACCGGCCCCGCAGGCCGCAAGGTGCAGACCGTGTACTTCACCGTAGCGAGCGACATCAAAAAGGAGTACTACCTCGCCATCCTCCTCGATCGCGCCACCTCCCGCCCCGTGATCGTCGCCTCCACCGAGGGTGGCGTCGAAATCGAGAAGGTCGCCCACGACACCCCCGAGAAGATCCACCGCGTGTTCGTCGACCCGGCCTACGGCCTCGCCGACTTCCAGGTGCGTGAGCTCGTCTTCAAACTCGGCTTCAATCCCGCCGAGTCCAAGAACGCCGCCAAGCTCATCCGCTCCCTCTACACCATGTTCTGGGAGACCGATGCATCCATGGTCGAGGTCAATCCCCTCATCACCACCCCGAAGGACGACGTCCTCGCCCTCGACGCCAAGGTCTCCTTCGACTCCAACGCCCTCTACCGCCATCCCGAGATCGTCGCCCTCCGCGACCTCAATGAGGAAGACCCCAAGGAGATCGAAGCCTCCAAGTTCTCCCTCAGCTACATCGCCCTCGATGGCAATATCGCGTGCCTCGTCAACGGCGCGGGCCTCGCCATGTCCACCATGGACATCATCAAGCACTACGGCGGCAGCCCCGCCAACTTCCTCGATGTCGGCGGCGGCGCTTCGAAGGACCAGGTCGTCGCGGCCTTCAAGATCATCCTCGGCGATGCCAACGTGAAGGGCATCTTCGTAAATATCTTCGGCGGTATCATGGACTGCAACGTCATCGCCCAGGGCATCGTCGAAGCCGTCAAGGAAGTCGGCCTGAAGCTCCCCCTCGTCGTCCGCCTCGAGGGCAACAACGTCGCCGCCGGCAAGGCCACCCTCAACGCCTCGGGCCTCAAGCTCGTCTCCGGCGACACGATGGCCGATGCCGCTCAGAAGATCGTCAAACTCGTCGCCGCCTAAGCCGCCAATTTAAAACTACCATGGCCATTCTCATCACTCCCGAAACGAAGATCCTCGTCCAAGGCATCACGGGCGATTTCGGCGGCCGTCACGCCAAGCTCTCGCTCGACTACGGCACCCAGGTCGTCGCCGGTGTCACGCCCGGCAAGGGCGGCCAGTTCTTCGAACACGCGGGCCACAAGGTCCCGATCTTTAATTCGGTCGCCGACGCCAAGAAGGCCACCGGTGCCACCGTCTCGGCGATCTTCGTACCGCCCCCGTTCGCCGGCGACGCCATCCTCGAGTGCGTCGATGCCGATCTCGACCTCGCCGTCGCGATCACCGAGGGCATCCCGGTCAAGGACATGGTCCGCGTGAAGCGCGCCATGCAGGGCCGCCGCACCCGCCTCATCGGGCCCAACTGCCCCGGCCTCGTCACACCCGGCACGGGCGAGGGCTCCAAGGGCGGCTGCCGCATCGGCATCGCCCCCGGCTACATCCACAAGCGCGGCCACGTCGGCGTGGTCTCTCGCTCCGGCACCCTCACCTACGAGGCGGTCTTCCAACTCACCTCGAAGAACATCGGCCAGACGACCTGCGTCGGCATCGGCGGCGACCCCGTCAATGGCACCTCGCACCTCGATGTCATCAAGATGTTCAACGACGATCCCGAGACGCACGGCATCATCATGATCGGCGAGATCGGCGGCAACGCCGAGGTCGAGGCCGCGCGCTGGATCAAGGAAAACTGCAAGAAGCCCGTCGCGGGCTTCATCGCCGGCGCCACCGCTCCCGCGGGCCGCCGCATGGGCCACGCCGGCGCCATCGTCGGTGGCGCTGAGGATACCGCCGAGGCCAAGATCGCCGTCTTCAAGGAGTGCGGCATCGAGGTCGCCGCGACGCCCTCCGACATGGCCGATGCCCTCCTCCGTGCCGCCAAGGCCAAGGGCGTCACTCTGACCTGAGGCAGCGCAGCCATCTCCCGATAGACTTCGAAACCCGGTCGCACGACCGGGTTTCTTTTTTCTGCATGTCGAAACTGCGAGCGCCAGCGTATCGATCCGGCGAGTGGTCGCCTGCCTACAGCGCCGCTTTTGCCCAGCTTGGCAGCGGGATGCGCTTTCCGTGCAGGTGATCGCGTAGCACCGTTTGCAGCCACAGACGTGAAGACGAGCTGTCGAGCACTTCCAGGAATGTCTTACCCGCCTCCTCTACGATCGTGTACTTCGCGATCGTGATGGCGATCTGACTTACCTCCCCATTGAGCGTGCACGTCACGTCGATGCGGCAGCGTTTCGAGTCGATGGTGAGCTCATCCACCCGGCCGTAACGCTTGATATAGTCGTTGGCGTACGACTTCGCCGCCTTACTAGTCATCATGTCTTTGGCCGCCGTGAACATAGTCCGGCGACCATACCACAGCCGGGCTATTTTGCTACTCCGGTCCTCACCCACCCACCCCTGCGGGTCTAAAAACGCCTCCCGGTCGCGAACCACCCCACGCCAAAGTTGTCCGCTCTTGGGTCCGCCTCATCTATGAAACTCAACGCCATCCACCTGAAGCGCTACCGCGAGATCGCCGCCTTGTTCTGGAAATACGGCCGAGCCGACATCGTGAAACAGATGGGCGTCGAGGAAGACGAGCTGCCCCAGGCCGATGCGTCCAAGGCAGCCGATAAGGACAAGGCCGGTGCAAACACCGATAGCCCGCACTTCAAGCGCGGCATGTCGGCCAAGGCCGCTCAGACTCCCGCCGTGCCTCCGGGCGAAAACTCCGCCACCACGCCTCCACCGCGCACGATGCCGGAGCAGCTCGTCGACGATCTCGAGTCGATGGGCCCCACCTATGTGAAGCTCGGTCAAGTCCTCGCCGGTCGCCCCGATCTCATGCCTGCGGCTTACCGCAAGTCGCTCGAGCGTCTGCAGGATCACGTGAAGCCTTTCTCCTACGAGGAAGTGGAAAAAATCGTCGAGCAGGAGCTCGGCGTGCGCATCTCCAAGGCTTTCTCCGAATTCAAGCGCGAGCCCGTCGCCGCGGCCTCCCTCGGCCAGGTCCACGAGGCCCGCTTGCGCGATGGTCGTGCCGTCGTCGTCAAGATCCAGCGGCCCGGCATCCGCCCGCAGATTGCTCAGGATTTCGAAGTCCTCAAGGAACTCGCCACCACGCTCGACGCCCACACCAAGGTCGGCCAGCGCTACCGCTTTACGACGATGGTGGAGGAGTTCCAACTCACCATCCAGAATGAGCTCAACTACGAGCGTGAGGCGCAGAATCTCCTCACGCTCGGCGCCAATTTGCAGGAGTTCGAGCACATCCAGGTGCCGCAGCCGGTGATGGATTACTCCACCAAGAGCGTGCTCACGATGGAGTACATCACCGGCCGCAAGATCACCTCCATCACCCCGCTCGCTCGCCTGGAGGTCGACGGCGAGGCGCTCTGCGAAGAGCTCTTCAAAGCCTACCTCAAGCAGGTGCTGATCGACGGCGTCTTTCACGCCGACCCGCATCCGGGTAATGTCTTCCTCACCGATCAGGGCCGCATCGCGCTGCTCGATCTCGGCATGGTCGGCCACACCGCGCCCGTGATGCAGGAGAATCTGATCAAGTTTCTCCTCGCGATCAGCGACAGCGACTCCGACGCCGTGGCCGACCTTGTCATCCGCACGAGCGAGAAAGACGAGGAGTTCAACGCCGCAGCCTTCCGCCGCCGCATCGCGCAGTTTGTTTCGCGCACGCGCGACCAGGGCCTCGCGCAGGTCAAGGTTGGCCAGTCGATCATGGAGGTCACCCACGGCGCAGCCGAAAATGGCCTGCACGTCCCTGGCGAGCTCACCCTCCTCGGCAAGACTCTCCTTCAGCTCGACGAGATCGGCCGCATCCTCGCGCCCGAGTGGGATCCCAACGCGTCCGTCCGCCGCAACGTCGATGAGATTATGACGCAGCGCATGCGGAAAGACGTGAGCAAGGGCAATATCCTCAGCTCCATCCTCGAGACCAAGAGCTTCATCGGCGGCCTTCCCAACCGGCTCAACCGGATCATGGACTCCGTCGCCAACAACGAGCTGGAGGTGAAGGTGAAATCCGTCGACGCCAAGGTCGTGATGGATGGCATGCAGAAGATCGCCAACCGCATCACCACTGGCATCGTCCTCGCCGCCCTCATCATCGGCGCCTCGCTGATGATGCGCATCCCCACCCGCTTCCACCTCTTCGGCTACCCTGGCCTCGCGATCGTGTGTTTCCTCATCGCCGCCGCCGGTGGCCTTTGGCTGGTGCTCAATATCTTCATGCAGGACTACAAGGACAAGCAGCGCATCAAGCGCGCCGGGCGGTAGCCCCTGTTTTCGCAACCCTGCCCGTGAGGGCAGGGACGTAAGTCCTCTTCACCTCCGTCCCGCCCCCTACGGTGTGGGCTAAAAACACCCCGCCCGCGCTCCGCCAAACCGCCCTTGCCCGCCAGGTAACTTTATGGTTACCTCGCCGGCGTGACTCTTCGCCCCTCGCTCCCCCGCCTCGTCCCCAGCCTCGCGCTCCTCGTCTCTCTGGCCTTCGCACTCGCCGCCACCGTCCACGCCGCCGACTCGTGGCAAGCCGGCTTGGGCCGCGCCAAGATCACCCCCGCCGAGCCGCTCTGGATGACTGGCTACGCCGCGCGCACCAAGCCCGGCACCACCGCCGCGCAAGATCTCTGGGTCAAAGCCCTCGCCGTGCAGGATGCCGCCGGCACTCGCGGCGTGCTCATCACCGTCGATCTTTGCGGTATCACCCGCCCGATTTCCGAGACGGTCGCCGCCGCCCTCATGCGCCGCTTCTCGCTTCCGCGCAGCGCGGTCATGATCAATGCCTCGCACACCCACTCCGGGCCCGTGGTCGATGGCTACCTCGCCGGACTCCGCCTCATCACCGGCCGGGATCAGGAGCGCCTCGTCGCCTACCGCGCCTTCGTCGAGGAGCAGATGATTGCCGCCGCCTCCCAAGCGCTCACCTCACTCGCTCCCGCCGCGCTCGCGACTGGCTACGGCGAAGCGACCTTCGGCATCAATCGCCGCAATAACCCTGCTGGCGAGCTCGCCAAGCGCACCGCCGCCGGCACCCTCGTTGGCCCCACCGATCCCCGCGTGCCGATCCTCGTGGTTAAAGACGCCAAGGGTAGGCTCCTCGGCGTCCTCGTCTCCTACGCCTGCCACAATACGACGCTCTCCGGCAATGAGTTTCACGGCGACTTTGCCGGCTCCATGCAGCTCGAGCTCGAGCGCCGCCATCCCGGCATCACCGCCCTCTTCGTCACGGGCTGCGCCGCCGACATCAATCCCTTTCCTCGCGGCGCGATCGCTCACGCCGATGCCCACGGCCAGGCGCTCGCCGATACTACCGATCGCGTGCTCGCTGGCGCCTTGAGCCCCGTCTCTGGCAGGTTTGGCTCCGCGTTTGACGATATCACGCTCACCTTCTCCCGTCTACCCACCGAGGAAGAGCTGCGTTCCAATCGCGAAAAAGAGCAGCCCAACAAGGAAATGTACCAAGCCTGGTCGCAGGTCGTTTCCGAGGATCTCCGGAAGCGCGGCCCCGCCGCCACCCTCGAGCAAAAGTATCCGATCCAAGCCTGGCGTGTCGGCGCCCTCTCTTGGATCGCGCTCGGCGGCGAAGTAGTCGTCGATTACAGCCTACGCCTCCGCCGCGAGCTCGGCGATAGCGCCTGGGTCTTCGGCTACTCCACCGATGTCATGGCCTACATCCCCAGTGAGCGCGTCCTCAAGGAAGGCCGCTACGAAGGCGATACTTCCATGGTCCCCTACGGCAAACCCGGCAAATGGTCCCCGGGCCTGGAAGACAAAATCATCACCCGCGCGACCGAGCTCGTGAAGGCCGCGGGATCACAAAAATAATCTCGCCAGCTTCGCGCCGACGACAGGCCCAGAGTTGAGCGCTGAGAGTCCAGAGCCAGACCGAGACAATCCAACTGCCTTCCGACTCTGGACTCTCATCTCTCAGCTACCGACTCTTCCCTCGCCCTCCCCTCACGGCAGCTTCGCCTGCACCTGCTTGCTCACCGCGCCAAAGTCGATGAGCGAAGCCTCCGGCCGCTTCTTCAGCGCAGCGATCACCTTGCCCATCTCCTTCTTCGAGGTGGCCCCCGTCTCCTGGATTGCTTCCACGATGAGGGCGTCGACCTTGGCCGCATCGAGTGCCTGCGGTAGGTACTTTTCCAGCACCTTGATCTCCGCCTCGTTGGCCGCGATGAGATCGGCGCGGCCGCCTTTCTGAAACTCCGCATTGGCGTCCGTGAGGTTCTTCACGGCCTTGCGCATCGTCGCGATCACGAGCGCGTCGTCGACGTCCTTGTTGGCATCCATCGCCGCGCGCTTGATCGCGGCATCAGCCGTGCGAAGCGCCGTCAGCGTCGTGGTATCGCGCGCCTTCATGGCGGCGATGATATCGGCCCGGAGAGTTTCGTAGGTTTTCGACATGTCCGAAAAATCTCAGCGTGCAAAGCCCTGCGCAACCGTGATTTCATCTCCCGCGATGACGCCCCTGCCCTCGCGCAATGTTCTCGGTGGCCCCCTCAAGCCCTGCTCCACCGCTCCCCTCACCGGCTTCTATCGCAACGGCGCGTGCGATACCTGCGCCGAGGATCACGGCTGCCACACCGTCTGCGTCGAGGTCACCGCCGACTTTCTCGCCTTCAGCCTCGAGGCGGGTAACGACCTCTCGACGCCGCGGCCCGAGTACCAGTTTCCCGGCCTCAAGCCCGGCGACCGCTGGTGCGTCTGATCTCGCTCGCTGCCACCCATGAGCGCACCCTCGACTTGATCCCCCTCGATACCCTGCGTCGTTACGCCACCGCCTGAGCTTTCTGCCCATCCCCATGACTCGCCTCTTTCCTGCCCTCTTCGCTTTCGCCGCCTCGCTCGGTTCCGCGTTCGCCGCGTCGTCGCCCGCCTGGTTGCCTTCCGTGGTCCCTCCGCCGCCAGAGACGGGCCCTGCCCTCACTCAGGGCGGCTACCTTAAGCCCGAACAGGGCCAGGCCGTGCTCGAAGCCGCGCTGCGGCAGTTTCCCGATCGCGCCGCTTGGGAGACCTACGGCCAGCACGTCCGGCAGCGCATGCAGGAAGGTCTCAATCTCGTGCCCTGGCCCCGGCGCACTCCGCTCAAGGTCGTCATCCACAGCAAGCGCAGCTACGAGGGCTACACGGCCGAGAGCGTCTTCTTCGAGTCATTTCCGGGCAACCTGGTCACGGGCACCCTCTACCGCCCCGCCGCGCCCAAGGGCCCGATGCCCGTCGTCCTCTCCACCCACGGCCACTACCGCCGCGTGCAGAGCGAGGCCGACTACGCCACGCACGCTCGCTTCGCCCCCGGCATGCAGGCGCGCTCCGCCTCGCTCGCGCGCATGGGCGCCACCGTCTTCGCCATCGACATGCTCGGCTACGGCGACTCGATCCAGGTCTACGGCCAGGATGCCCATCGCACCGCGCCCGTCCTCACGATCCAGACGTGGAATTCGATGCGCGCCCTTGATTTCCTCCTCTCGCTTCCGGGCGTCGACGCCCAGCGCGTCGCCGTAAGCGGCGAGTCCGGCGGCGGCACCCAGAGCTTCCTTCTCGCGGCGCTCGATCCGCGCGTCACTCTCAGCGCGCCGGTGGTGATGGTCTCCTCCTATTTCTTCGGCGGCTGCCATTGCGAGAGCGGCCTCCCGATCCACCGCAGCGCCGATCACTTCGTGAATAATGCGATGATCGCCGCCCTCTTCGCGCCCAAGCCCCTCCTCATCGTCTCCAATGGCAAGGATTGGACGCAGCACAACCCGCAGTACGAGTACCCCTTCCTCCAAAAAATCTACGGCTACTACGGCGCCGCCAGCCAGGTGGCCCATGTCCATCTCCCGGAGGAGGGCCACGACTACGGCCCCTCCAAGCGCCAGGCGTTTTACCGCTTCATCGCCGCGAAATTCTCTCTCGATCTCTCCGCCGTCCAATCGGCCGACGGGAAGCTCGATGAGTCCAGCTGCGTCGCCGAGGCGCCCACCCAGCTCCGCGTCTTCACCGCCGAGCATCCCATCCCGCCCCTCGCCCTGCACGACATCGCCTCGGCCGAAAAAGCGCTCAAGCTCCTCCAGCAGCCGGAGCCGCCGTCAAAGAAAAAGTAGCCCTGTGAAGGCAGGGATCGCCCCCCCCAATTCACGCTCTCGCCCTACCTGCTATGAGGTAGCATGGCCGTCGGCACCGGGTCTCTCCCCTTCGCTCCTCTTAAAAACCCCGCACCGCCACTCCCGCGGCCTTCAATTCCTGCCGCAGCCGCTTCGCAAAGGCCACCGCCTGCGGCGCGTCTCCATGCAGGCATACCGTATCTGCGATCAGGGGAATCTCCGTGCCATCGGTCGCAAACACCGTGCCGCGCTGGATCAATTGCAGCACCTGCGCCACCGCCACGTTTTCATCTGTGATCAGCGCATTGGGCTGCGCGCGCGGGGTGAGCGAGCCATCGCGCTGGTACGTGCGATCGGCAAAGACTTCTTCCGCCACGCGCAGCCCGCGCGAGCGCGCCGCCCGCGCAAAGACGCTGCCTGCCAGCGCGTATACCGTGAGCTGTGGCCACAGCCGGCCAAGATCGGTCGCGACCGCTTCCGCGAGATACGCGTCGCGCGACACCTGGTTATAGAGCGCGCCGTGGAGCTTCACATGCGTCAGCTTGTCGCCCGCCACTTCGTAGAGTTGCTCCACCTGCATCAGCACTAGCCGCCCGGCCTCGGGGCCGTTGATCTCGCGCTCCTTGCGCCCAAAATCATGCAGGTCGAAAAACCCGGGATGCGCCCCGATGTGCACGCGCTGTTTTGCCGCCAGCTCCACCGTCTCGATCATCGTCTCGAGATCCCCGGCGTGGGCACCACACGCGATATTGGCCGAAGTCACCAGAGGCATCAGTTCGGCGTCGTGCCCGGCTCCTTCGCCCATGTCGCAGTTGAGATCGAGTCGTTTCATGGTGTTGCGTCGCGATGGACCGCTTACAGTGACGCAAGTTTCTGCGCTACGCCTTCTTTGAGCAGGCCCAATGCCTTTTCTTGGGCCAGCGCCGCAGCATGAGCCTCACCGATCGACACCAGGCGGAAGCGCACCGTATCGCCCGGCCTCACCTGCGCGAGCAGGGGCAGATCGGCCGCGATCGCATGCCCGAGCTGAGGGTAGCCCCCGATGGTCTGTGCATCGGCCAGCAGCACGATCGGCTGCCCATCGGGCGGCACTTGGATCGTCCCCGGTGCCACGGGCGAGGATACGAGGTCGCCCGTGGTGGTCCGCCGCAGCGCCGGGCCTCGCAGCCGCAGGCCCATCCGGTCCGACTGCGGCGTCACCTGCCAGGCTCCTTCGCACCACGCCTCGGGAAATTGTGCGGCCTGTGCCCCCGGTAGCACACGGATGCAGGGCTCGGCCGAGTACGCCGGCCAGATGCGCTCGTCGATGCGCCACTGCCCCACGGGTATCCGTCGGGCGGCGGCCACCGGCAGGGCGTCCCCCTCCCGCAACGCCCTGCCCTGCCAGCCGCCCAACCCCGCGCGCGTGTACGTGCTGCGGCTGCCCAGCGCTTGCGGCACGTCGATCCCTCCCGCGATCGCCAGGTAGCCCCGGCAGCCGCTCGCCGCCGCGCCCAGCTTTAGGGTCTCGCCCGCACGCACGGTGAGCGGCCTCCCTCGGGGCAGCCCAAAGTCGGCCCCCGCCAGTGCGATCGCCGTATCCACCTCGAAACGCAGCTCCGGCCCGAGGAGGGTAAATTCCAATCCGGCAGCCCGCTCGTCGTTGCCGACCACGAGATTGGCTACCCGCAGAGCAAAGGCATCCGCCGCTCCGCTCAGGGGTACTCCACGGCTGCGCTGTCCCACCCGGCCGGTGTCTTGCACGGTGGTAAACATCCCTGCACGCAGAATGTTCACTCCAGCCTGCCCCGCACGGAGCGCCTCCCCCGCCCCGCGCTCCGCTCCCGGCGTCTCGTCGGTGAGCGCGCCCTCCGCGGCCGGCACGAAGACCACGCGATCGCCTGCCTGGAGCAGCGCCGGCTCGGCCCGCGCCGGGTCGAAAAGCGCGAGCGGCGTGCGCCCGATCAGATTCCACCCTCCTGGCGTCGCGATGGGATACACGCCAGTCTGAGCTCCTCCGATGCCCACCGTACCGGCCGCCACCCGCGGCCGTGGTGTGCTGCGCCGCGGTGTCGCCAGCGCTTCCGGCAGACCGCCGAGATACGGAAAGCCGGGCGCAAATCCGATCGCATGCACCAGGTAGTCGCCGCCCGCATGGCGCGCGATCACTTCCGTCTCGGTGAGCCCGGTGTGGCGCGCCACCTCGGCCAGATCCGGACCGCCTTCGCCGCCGTAGCAGACCGGGATCTCAATCCGTCGCGGCGGGTCCGCCACTGCCGCCTCCGCCCGCTGCGCCAAAGCTTCAACCTCCGCCACCAGTTCCGGGTATTCCCGGCTGTGCACCCGTTCGTAAAACACCGCCACGCTCGCAAACGCGCTCACCACATCCACGACGCCCGCCGGCCGGTGCCGGTCGATAGCCTTCGCGATGGCGCGCGCGCGCCTGGCCACGGTCTCATCCACCCGCTCTCCCAGCGAGATCGCGAGAGCGGCATCGCCAAGCGGCCGGATCGTCATGTCCCCACTCTACCCTTTCGCTCCCGGCGCAAAAGCCAAAACGCCTGCGCTTCGCTGCGCCCACCCGGATACCACCGCACGCCTTCTCCCGGTTGGGGCTAGCGCCGCCGCCCGGTATCCGCTAGAATGAGGCGCCCAAACGATCCCCGTGAAAATCCACGACCATGATGACCCACTGGAAAGTGCCCTCGGATGTCAAACTAGCCCAGCACGACGCCGGGTAGCGCGCACGGCTATGGTGGCGCGCGCGCACCCACAAAGCTGGGAAACCCTCCTCTATATTCGCCCTATTTCGGGCTAATTCTGGCTCCGCTCACGGCAGGCCGCTTCTGCGCCGCTAAATCATTCGCCGTCGTCATCGGGCCGAGTAGCGCGACCCCGCGCTACTCCGGCGTTGCCGTGCTTTCCACCCCGCCGCATTCATTGCCTCGCCTCCTGAAATCCCCACCATGCTCGCCCGCCTCTTCATCGCCTTTGCCGCCCTTGCCTTCGCCGCCGCCGCCGCGCCCGCGAGCAGGCCCAATATCCTTTTTGTCGCCATCGACGATCTCCGGCCCGATCTCGGCGCGTACGGCGTGGCCCATGCCCGCACTCCGGCGCTCGATCGCTTCGCCACCTCCGCGCGCATCTTCACCAATCACTACGTCCACGTCCCCACCTGCGGCGCGTCTCGCGCCGCCCTCCTGCGCGGGCGCTATCCAAGCGATCGGGCACACCTTTCCAACAACGCGATCCTCTCCACCCACGCCCAGTGGGGCGATGCCAACCTGCCAGCCTGGCTCCTGCGCCACGGTTACCGCACCCTATCGCTCGGCAAGATCACTCACTACCCCGGCGGTCGCTCGGGCAAGGAGTGGATGGAGGGCCCGGTAGAGCTGCCTGGCGCTTGGGAGCGCGCCTGGATTCCCGAGACTCCGTGGAAGTCCGCCGAGGGTCTCATGCATGGCTACGCCCATGGCGCAGCCCGCAAGGCCGGCCAGTCGCCCGCGATCGAGTCCGTCGAAGGCCCCGACTCCACCTACACCGATGCCTGGGTGGCCGACGAAGCCATCACCACCCTGCGCTCGCTCGCCAAATCCGACCGTCCTTGGTTCTTCGCCGTCGGCCTCTTCAAGCCCCACCTGCCTTTCGCCGCGCCCAAGCGCTACTTCGATCTCCATGATCCGGCCAAGATTCCTGCCCCGCCCGCCTATCGCGCCGCTGAGCAGTCCCTCGGTTTTCACCGGAGCGGCGAGTTTCGTGGCAACTACGGCCATGCGGGCCGCGATCCGGCCAAGGACTCCGCCTACGCCGCCGAGGTCCGCCGCGCCTACGCCGCCTCCACCAGCTACGTCGATGCCCAGTTTGGCCGCGTCCTCGCCGCGCTCGAGGAATCCGGCCTCGCCCAAAACACGATCGTAGTCGTATGGGGCGACCACGGCTTCTTGCTCGGCGAGCATGGCATCTGGGGCAAGCACTGCCTCTACGAGGGCGCGCTCCGTTCGCCGCTCATGATCCGCGCGCCGGGGCTCGCGCAGCCCGGCGCGAGCAGTGCCGCCATCGTGGAGACCGTCGACATCTTTCCCACCCTCGTCGATCTGTGCGCCCTACCCAGCCCCGCGGGTCTCGATGGCCGCAGCTTGCGCGCCCACCTCGCCGAGCCCTCCACCGCTTCGGCCAAGCCGGCGCAGGCGTTCTGGACAGGTGGACAGCGCACGATCCGCGACGAGCGTTTCCGCTTGATCGCCCGCGCCGCCAGCCCCGACGTCGCCGAGCGCGTCGAGCTCTTCGATCTGCAGGCGGATCCCCACGAGTTGCACGATCTCTCCGCCACCCAGCCCGAGACGGTGCAGCGGCTCCTCGCTCAGCTCCGTCCCGTGCCGGAAGGCGCTCCCACTCCCCCCGCCAAAAAGAAGAAAAAGTAGACGTCATGCCGCACGTACCCCCGCACCTTTCTCCTCCCGCCACCGGGCCCCTGGGTTGAAGCATGCCGCTCCCGACCTTCAGGCACGAGGCGATGGCGACGTTCTTCGAGATCGTCATCGCCACCGACGACTACGACTACGCCCGCCATGCCGCCGCCGCTGCGTGGCAGGAGATTGATCGGCTCGAAAACGAGCTGAGCCGTTTCATCGAAAGCAGCGCGATCTCTCGCGCCAGCCGCCTCGCCCGCGGCGCTTCGATCTCGCTCGGCGAGGAGGCCTTCGAGTGCCTCCTCACTGCCGCGGATGTCTCCCTCGCCACCGCCCGCGCCTTCGACCCCGCGTACGCCTCCACCCGCCCGCCTGAGCTCGCGCCCGATGCCCCGCCCTTCACCCTCGATCCCGCGACGTTTACCCTCACATCCTTGAGTGATCGGCTGCGGCTCGATCTCGGTGCGGTCGGCAAGGGCTACGCCTTGGACCGCGTCGCCCTGCTCCTGGCTGATTGGAATCTCCCGTCCGTGCTCCTCAATGCCGGTGGCTCCTCGCTTCTCGGCCTCGGGTCGCCCAACGAAGACTTCGCCGGTTGGCCCGTCGGCGTCGGCGAGGGGCGCGCCCATCGCGAGATCCTGCTCGCTGGCTCGTCTCTCAGCGCATCTGGCATCGCCGTAAAGGGAGCGCACCTCATCGATCCACGTACGGGAGCCCCCGCTGCTCGCACCCGCCGAGTCTGGGCGCTCGCTCCTACCGCCGCTCAGGCCGACGCGCTCTCCACCGCTTTTTTTCTCATGGAGGAGCCTGAAATCGCCTCGCTCTGCGCGCGGCACCCCGCCCTCGGTGCCAGCCTCGCCGGGCCCGATGAGACGTTGATTTCCTATGGAGCGCTAGCGGACGCTATCGCTCGCGGCATCTAAAGGGAGCGTCGCTACGTATTCCTGTTGTGTCGCGGGGCTGTCTCGCATCTCTCGCCTACTCCAGTCCCTTTACTCCAGTAGCCATGCGCCTTTTCACGCTTCTTGCCGTTTCCATCGCCTGCGGGTCAGTCCCGATCTTCGCCCAGCCGTCGGCCCTCACCGTCGACACCTCCTCCCGCGACGAAGTCCGCCAGTTCTACCGCGCGATCTATTTCGCCTCTGAAAATGTGCCCATCGCCTGGACGGGCAGCTACGCCATGCGCGGCGCCCTGCCCGACTTCGGCGACACCTCGCCGGCCTTCAAGGAGGCGACCCGGCTGCGTATCAACTTCTATCGCGCCCTGACCGGTGTGCCCGCCGACATTCGCTTTGATACGACCCTGAATGTGAAGGCCCAGCAGGCCGCCTTCATGATGAGCGCCAACAACGCGCTCAATCACAACCCGCCTCCCACCTGGCAGTTCTACACCGCCGATGGGGCGGATGCCGCCGCCAACTCCAATATCGCCACAGGCTACAACGGCGCGCCCGCCATCGACGGCTATATCGCCGACGCCGGCGCGGCCAACGATGTCGTGGGTCATCGCCGCTGGCTCCTCTACCCCCAGACCCTCCGCATGGGCACGGGCGACATTTCCGGCGGCGGCGTCAACCGCCCCCCCACCAACGCCGTGTGGGTCGTCCACCAGCAGGCCGGCCAGCCCCCGGGCAGCTTTGGCAGCACCCGCCCAGCCACGCGCACCCGCGAGGTCGCCTATCCTCCGGCCGGCTATGTGCCCTATACCCTCGTCTGGCCCCGCTGGTCCTTCAGTCATCCCGACGCCAATTTCTCCTCGGCCACCGTCACCATGACGCGCAACGGCCAGCCAGTGCCCGTCCGCCTCGAGCGCGTCTCGCCCAATGCTGGCGGCGAACCCACTCTGGTCTGGGCCTACGACGGCCTCGATACCGACAGCGAGGCGCCCCACAACCGCCCCGCCGCGGATACCACCTACACCGTCACCATCCGCAACGTCGCCCTCAGCACGGGCGGCACCCGCGACTTCACCTACAACGTCATCGTCTTCGATCCCGACCGCGCTGGCAGCGAGCCGGCCATCAATACCATTGCCGGCCCCGCCAGTCCCGCGGTGGGCGTCGCCAACTCTTATACCGTCACCCGGCCCACTTATGCCACCGCTTTTCAGTGGCGCACGGTGCAAAGTTCTCCCGCAGTGCGGACGTACGACGCCGAAGGCGGCGCAGGCGCTCTCCTCATCTCGACTTCCGCCGGCTACGATGTGGTGCAGTCCGATCTGGCCGCGAGTGGCCGCTCCTCGTTCCGTCTCGCGCATATCGGCCTCCGCACCCCTCAGTCCCTCCGCATACCCGACGCCTACCTCGTTGGCAGCAATACCACCCTCACCTTCCAGAGCCGTCTCGCCATCGTCACTGCCAACCAGACTGCGCATGTCCAAGTCTCCATGGATGACGGCGCGTCTTGGATCGACGTCTACACCCAGGTGGGCTCCTCGCCTCCCAATCAGTCCGCCCCTGCGTTGACCGAGGCTCAGTTCACCCCGCGCACCATCTCTCTGGCCGCCTTCGCCGGGCGCACGGTCAATGTCCGCTTCATGTTCTCCATGCCGGCCAACGGCCAGGCTTACCTTCCCGGTCCCGATGTAGGCTGGTACATCGACGACATCGCCCTCACTAACGCCCGCGTCGTCACCGCCACCACCCCGATGCGCGTCGAGAGCGGCAGTACTTTCTCGTTCACCCCGGTCATCGTCGGGGCGACCAGTTTGCAGGTCCGCAGTATTCTGGCGGGCGCATACCCGACCGAGTGGGGTCCCGTCGCCGGCGTAAATGTCACCAGCAACCCGGGCAGCAACACGAGTTTCCTCGCCAACCTTTCGGTCCGCACCGGCACCGGCTCGCCCGACGCTCCGCTTACCATCGGTTTTGCGGTCGGCGGCGGTCGCAAGACCCTGCTCGTCCGCGCCGTCGGCCCCACCCTCGCCGCCTTCGGCGTCAACGGTGCCGTCGCCGATCCCAAATTCGACCTCTACAACTCCGATCGCGTGGTTATCGGCACCAACGACAATTGGAACATCGGCGACGCCCCGGTTTTCGGTGGCGTCGGCGCCTTCGCCTTCACCGACGGCAGCAAGGATGCCGCCCTCGTCACTTCGGTCACGCCCAGCAGCTACACCGCACAGATTGCGAGCAACACCGGCGCGCCCGGCATCGCGCTCGTAGAACTCTACGACGCTGCAGGCGGCGACGGCGCGCGCCTCACCAACGTCTCCGCCCGCACCTTTGTCGGCACCGGCGACGATATCCTGGTCGCCGGCTTCAACATCCAAGGCACCGGTAAGCGCCGACTGCTCATCCGCGCCGTCGGCCCAAGACTCGGCGTCTTCGGTGTTCCAGGCGTACTGACTGACCCCAAGCTCGAGATTTATAAAGGCAATGCCAAGGTCGCAGAGAACGACAACTGGATAGCCTCCGATGCCGCGACTTTCGCGTCTGTCGGTGCTTTCTCGCTCAACGCTGGCAGCGCCGATGCCGCGCTCGTCGTCGAGTTGGAGCCCGGCACCTACACCGCCCAGATCACGGGCGTCGGCGGGGCGACCGGCGTCGCCCTCGTGGAAGTGTACGAACTGCCGTGATCCCCCAGCGCTCCTCCGCTAAGAAAGCGGGGGGCGCGCCGGCGGGTTGGGCAAGTGCTGCAGCTTGTCGGGGTTGCGCACCATGTAGATCGCAGCCACTCGGTCGCCACGGAGCTCAAAAACCATCGTACGATCCAAGCGCCCATTTTGCAGGATGAGCGCGCCATCCTGCCCGTTGATTCTGGCCAGCCGCACCTCGGCTGGCGCCTTCGCCTTCCGCCTGATGCCCGCGAAAAACCGGCTGACGTGATCGGCGCTCACGATCGGCCGGCCTGTGGCGGCGATCCGTCCACCGCCATCCGTGTAAAGCGTCGCATCCTCGGTCAGCACGGCGAGGAGTTCCTGCACATTGCCGCTCCTGGCGGCCGCGAGGAAGCGCTGCACCACCTCGCTCGCCCGCGCATCGGGCGGCGTCGCGGCGGGCTCAGCCGTCTTGGGCAGGCTCGCTTTGGCGCGGCGCACGATCTGCCGGCAGTTCGCCTCGCTCTTGCCGACTATCCGGGAGATATCGGGATAGTCGTAGTCGAAAACTTCGCGCAGCAGAAAGACCGCCCGCTCCACCGGCGACAGTGCCTCCAGCATCAGCATGAAGGCCATCCCGAGCGAGTCGGCGAGCGCCGCAGAGTCCCGCGGCGTGCGCTCGCTCGATTCGACCAGCGGTTCCGGCAGCCAGACGCCGTAGTACTCCTCGCGCTTGCGACGCGCAGACCGCAGCTGGTCGATGCAAAGCCGGGTAATGGTCGAGACAAGCCAAGCCTTGGGCGACTGCACCTCGGCTTCATCTTGCCGCTGCCAGCGCAGCCAAGTCTCCTGCACCATGTCATCGGCCTCAGCGACGCTCCCCAGCATCCGGTAGGCGATGCCGAAGAGCAGCGGCTTGTGCTCGGTAAACGTGGCGATCATGAGCGAGCGAGCGTAGCACCCCCTCAGGCCGCGACCACCGTTTCCTTGCTGTATCGGGCGGCAATCTTGCGCAGTGCCTCCGGATCGGGCGGGATGCGGAAACCCACGTTGAAACGATTCCAACCGTTGATCGCCACGATCGTCAGTGTGAGATCCATCAGCTCCGCCTCCGTAAACTGCGTGCGCGCCTCCGCATACACCGCATCGCTCACTCCGCTCTCGGAGAGACGCGTCAGCGCCTCCGTCCAACGCAGTGCGGCACGCTCCCGCGCCGAATAGAGGTCGACCTCCTCCCACGCCGGAAGCAGGTGCAGTCGCTCACCTTGCTCGCCCTTGGCCACAGCATCGCGCACATGCAGGTCGATGCAGTAGGCGCAGCGATTGATCTGCGAAGCTCGCAGCTTCACGAGATCGAGCAGGAGCGGGTCCAAGCCATTGCCATTCACGACCGTTTGCAGGCCAATCATGCCGGCCCAGGCAGCGGGCGAAGCATTGGGATTTTCGAGACGTGGCTGCGTGTGTGAGGGAGTGGTTTTCATGTCACCAGTGCAGACGGGGCAGGGCACGGGTTTGTGACAACCCACGCGAAATTGCGGAACATCGCCCACCGATTTCTCATCCTACCACGGCGCATGAAGCACGTTACCCTCTTCGCCGGCGCGATGCTTGGCTTGCTCGCCCTGCTCCTCACTGGCTGCCAGACCCGCTCGATTTCCAACTCTGGCTACCCCGGCGAAAGTCGCGGGTCGTACCACGACAGCTATCGTGGCGAACTCTCTCAACTCGACGTGATCGGCGTCGCACCTGACAAGGCCATCTCAGAAGAGGACATCCAGGCAGCGTTACGCGCGCCCTCCTCCGCGCGACTTACCTCTGGCAGCCGCGTGCTCCTCATTCAATCCGGGGCTGAATTTCCCGACGCGCCGATGCTGGCCGCCCTGCAGGAGCATTTTCATGTCGGCCCCTTCTCCGGCCGCCCCGCCATGAAACGGGACGACAGCCCCTCGTTCTCGAAAAACCTCCGCCTCGCCGCGGCGCGCGGCGGTTTCGATAAGATCGTATGCTACTGGGGTGTGCTCGAATCCGCCCGGGAGAACCACGTGACCTCCCTCGTCTCCTGGGTGCCCATCGTGGGCTACACCATCCCCGACAAGACCGATCACATGCGCATCCAACTCAAGGCCGCCATCGTCGATGTGGCTACGGGGAGTTGGACGGTAGTGGCTCCGCCGCCCGTGGAGAGTTCCAGCCTGAGTACCGTGCTCTCGCGCAAGGAAACGGATCAGGGCCTCGTGCAGAAACTCAAGGAGCAGGGTTATCGCTCGCTGGCACAAACCTTGCGCGAATGAATGCGCCCTACGCCTTCCCGCGCGGGTGAAATTTCGCGTGGTGATCCACCAGCCGCTGCGGCTCGACTGCGGTGTAAAGCTGCGTCGTGGAGATGCTGGCGTGACCGAGCATTTCCTGGATCGCACGCAGATCGGCGCCACCGGTGAGGAGGTGCGTCGCGAAGGAGTGGCGCAGGGCATGAGGCTTGACGTTTTTCGTGATACCGGCGCGCTTGGCGTAGGCTTTTACGATCGCCCAGAGAGAGACACGGGAGAGCGCGGTGCCGTTCTTATTCAGGAAGAGCTGGCTGCCGGTCCTGGGCCGCACAAGATGCGGGCGACCTGAAAGCAGGTACGTCTTCACCGCCTCGCAGGCCTTGCCTCCGACGGGCACGACGCGCTCCTTGGAGCCCTTGCCGAAGACGCGGATGAAGCCCACGTCGACATCGATCTGCTGAATCGTAAGCGCCGCGAGTTCCGAGACGCGCAGACCGCTGGAGTAAAAAAGCTCGAGCAGCGCGCGGTCGCGCAGGTCGCGCGGCTTGCCACCGTCGGCCGCGGAGAGGAGCCGCGTCGTCTCATCTTCGGAGAGCGTGCCGGGCATGCGGCGCTGGGGCTTGGGGCCGCGCAGGAGCGCGGTAAAATCGTCGTCGCGCCGGCCCTCGCGCACAAAGTGCCGGGCCAGCATGCGCAGGGCGGCGAGCTTTCGCGCCACGCTCGCGACCGTGTACTCCTTGCCGCTCAACGAGTGAATCCAGGCCGCGGCATCCTCGCTCGTGACGGCCCGCCAACTGGCGAGGCCGCGCTGCTGAAAAAACGCCGCGGCCTGATCGAGATCGCTCTGGTAGTTGTAGCGGGTGTGGCGCGCGAGGCCGCGCTCCAGCTCGATGTACGCGATGAAGCCGTCGATCTCGCGGACGTACGCCTCCGGCGCCTTGCTCGTGGGCAGCGGCTTTGCGGTGGCTCGGGCGCGTGCCATCTCTGTGCCGCGCGTGCGCTCGGAAGGCGCCGCTTAGTAGCGGCGGCGAAACGCCGGCGGGGGCGCGGCGTTGGTTTCCTTCATACGGAAGGTAATGCGCGCCTTCTCCAAATCGTAGGGACTCATCTCCATCTTCACCATGTCGCCCGCTGCGATCTTGATGAAGTTCTTCCGAAGCTTGCCGGAAATGTGGGCCAGCACCACGTGCCCATTGGCCAGCTGAACCTTGAACATCGTGCCCGGCAGCACCGAGACGACCTTACCCTCCACTTCAATCGCGTTATTATCGGCGGACATAGGCGGATACGCTCTCTACGTATACTCGGGAGGTGGTCATGTTGGGTGGTTAATCAAAAGCCCTTGTAAGCCAGAACAGGCGGCCCTTAGTCAAGGCTACATGCCCGAGCCCGCCGCCACGCCCCCGCCCTGTCCGTTCGACAAGCGGTTCCCTTCCCAGCTTTTGCGCGACGATGCGTTCTTCATGAGCCTGGCCTATAATCAGGCGATCGATGCCTGGCGGCAGGACGAAGTGCCGATCGGGGCGGTCATCGAGGTCGGAGGGGAGATCATCGCCGCCGCGCATAACACGGTGGAGGGGGCCAACGATCCTACGGCCCACGCGGAGATCCTCGCCATCGGGCAGGCCGCCACGCGGCTGGGCGACTGGCGACTCGAGGGCGCGACGCTGTACGTGACGAAGGAGCCCTGCCCGATGTGCTCCGGGGCGACGCTGATGGCGCGCTTCAAGCGGGTCTGCTACGCGGTGCCCGACCCAAAGATGGGCTGCCTTGGTGGCGCGACCAATCTCAACGATCTGCCGCGCGTGAATCACCACCTCGAGATCACAGCAGGCGGAGTCCTCGAGCAGGAGTGCCGCGACCTCCTGCAGGCTTTCTTCAAACTAAAACGGGAAAAGCCCGATACCCAAGACACACCTCAAAGTTGACGCAACCGCGCACCGGTGCATCAGTTGCCACTCCCGAGTTCTGTTTAACCTGTAACACAAAACCACTCCTCTTATGGCCTTCGAACTTCCGAAACTGCCCTACGCCAACAATGCGCTCGAGCCCCACATCGACGCCAAGACGATGGAGATCCACCACGGCAAGCACCACAATGCTTACGTGACGAACGCGAACAACGCGCTGAAGGACCACCCGGCCCTCGCCGCGCTCGATGTCAACACGCTCATCGCCGATCTCAGCAAGGTCCCGGAGGCCATCCGAGGCGCCATTCGCAACAACGCCGGCGGCCACAGCAATCACGCTTTCTTCTGGACGATCCTCGGCCCGGGCAAGGGCGGCGCCCCGAAGGGCAAGCTGGCCGAGGCGATCACTGCTACGTGGGGCAGCTTCGACAAGTTCAAGGAAGAGTTTGCCAAGGCCGCAACCACCCGCTTCGGCTCGGGCTGGGCCTGGCTTTATGTCGGCGCCGACAAGAAGCTCGCGATCGGCTCGACGGCCAATCAGGACAGCCCCCTCATGGGCAAGGCAGTCGCCGGCATCGAGGGCAAGCCCGTCCTCGGCCTCGATGTCTGGGAGCACGCCTACTACCTGAACTACCAGAACCGCCGCCCCGACTACATCACGGCCTTCTGGAATGTGGTCGATTGGGACGCCGCGGAGAAGAACTACGCCGCTGCGCTCTGAGCGGACCCAGGTACCACATTCGATTCTTAGCTGAGGGCCGGATCTCGCGAGAGATGCGGCCCTTTTTATTGGGGCAACGCCTTCAAGCCGCAGCGCAAGCTCGCCATCGCTCACCTCGCGGGCAGACGCTGGTCGCTTGAAAACCAAGCTCCTCTTCGTTTGCTCCCGCAATCACTGGCGCAGCCCCACGGCAGAGTCGCTTTTCCGGCAGCATCCGCGCTATGAAGCGCGCTCCGCCGGCACCGAGAACAGCGCACGCATCAAACTCACGGCGGGGCATGTGGGCTGGGCCGACATGATTTTCTGCATGGAGAAAAAACACGCCGCGCGCGTGGAGGAAAAATTCCTCACCGAACTTGCCGACAAGCCTCTGATCGTGCTGCGCATACCCGATGACTTCGAGTTCATGGACCCGGCGCTGATCGAGCTGCTAAAGTCGGAACTGGCGGAGCATATCGAGCTGTAAAAACGGGGTGCGGGCGGCGTCGTCCGGCCAACGGGAGCATGCTCCGCCGAGTCCCCCCTTGCCTCGCCCCGATCCTACTTGGCGACGGCGGGCGCGCTGGCCGCCTTTTCGAGCGCTTTGATCTTTTGGCGCTGTTTGATGACCGCGGGGTGCTTCTCGGTATAGCGCTTGAGCATCTCACCCAGTTCCTTCTTTGCCGCCGCCAGCTCCGTCGAGGAGCCAACCTGCTCGCGAGACTCGGTCGTACTCGGCGCGGCGACCTGAGATTTTGCCGTGAGCACAGCGGGCGGGATAATAAGGGAAAGAAACAGGGTAAGGAACTTCATGGGGTCGGAAGAAGAGCACACACACATTTAATCGAAAAAAGGTAAAGCCCCAAACCGCGACCCACCCCTTGGCGGTGCTGGTCTAGGCCTCGGCCGACTCCACGCCCGCATCGATCGGGTCGCCCGCATCGCGATACTCCTGCAATTTATTACGGAGGGTGCGGATGCTGATGCCGAGGGCCGTAGCGGCCTGGGTGCGATTGCCGCTGGTCTGTTTGAGCGCGGCACGGATCGCCTCTTTCTCGAGGAGGTCGAGGCGGAGCACGTTGCCACTGGTATCGGTGAGCGAGGGGCCGGAGCCAACGGCATCGGCGGCCGGAGCGGCGCCCGGCGCAGGCGCGGGGGACTCCTCGACCGGCGGCTCATGAAGCCACGGGGTGACCGTATCGACCGTCGTCGCACTGAGATCTCCCGGCAGGCCGAGCGCGGCGGAGGTGACGGGACGGCCGGATTCGGAAAGAATGACCGCGCGCTCGACGGTATTTTGCAGTTCGCGGACATTGCCCGGCCAGCGGTAGCCCAACAGCGCGGCGCGCGCCGACTCGGAGAAGCCCGTGACCTTCACGCCATGCTTGCGAGTGAAGCGCCGGAGAAAGTGATCGGCCAGCAGCGGGATATCCTCCGTGCGCTCGCGGAGCGACGGCACGTGCACGGGAAAGACGTTGAGCCGATAGTACAGGTCCTGGCGGAACTCGCCCTTTTCGACGTAGCTGAGGAGATCGCGATTGGAGGTGGCGAGGATGCGGACGTTGACCTTGATCGTGCGGCTACCGCCGACGCGCTCAAACTCGCGCTCCTGCAACACGCGCAGGAGCTTGGCCTGCAGGCTCGCGGGAATCTCGCTCACCTCGTCGAGCAGCAGGGTGCCATTATTCGCCAGTTCGAAGCGACCTTCGCGGCGCTCGGTGGCACCGGTAAAGGCACCGCGCTCGTGACCGAAAAACTCACTCTCGATGAGAGTCTGAGAGACGGCTGCGCAGTTGACCTTGATGAAAGGTTGACCGCGGCGGGGGCTACGGCGGTAAAACTCGCGCGAGATCATCTCCTTGCCCGTGCCGCTCTCGCCGGTGATGAGCACGGTGGCATCGGTGGGGGCCACGCGGTCGATGAGCTGGCGGAGACGCATCATCGCGGGACTGCGGCCGACGAGGAGCGCATCGTCATCCTCCGGGTCGTCACTCAGGAGGCTATTGACCTTGACGAGTTGGCGATAGGTCTGGGCCTTGCGCAGAATCACATCGATCTGCGAAGGCGAGAAAGGCTTGAGCACGTAGTCGAAGGCTCCTGCCCGCATGCAGGCGACTGCCGACTCGATGGACCCAAAGCCTGTCACCATTACAACCAAAGGGCGCTCGGGCAGCGTGGAGACCTGCTCGAGAAACTTGAGGCCATCGCCATCAGGGAGCCGCAGATCGAGCATCATCAGATCGAAGGGCTCCCGGGCGAGACAGGCCTGCGCTTGCGCGAGGCTATCCGCGACCGTCACCGGCAACTTGTGCCGCATGAAGATACTCTGAAGGAGATTACGAACGACCAAATCGTCTTCGACGATCAGGATTTTCTCGAAAGACATGAGCGAGGTACGCGAGGGGGAGCCGGGACTAAATACGCCCCGCCTCACGTTTCAAACAAATGTTGAATTCAGCCGGGCGTTTGCATCCGGGAATTCAAAAGGGCCTCCACTTTTTGCGAGACATCAGCCACGCGGAAGGGCTTCGCAAGAAAATCGGTGCGACCATCGTCGGCGACTGCGGTCGCGGCGATGCTGCCGCGGCCGCTTGTGAGTAGCACGGGGAGTTCAGGCTCGCCGCGGCGAAGCACCCGGCAGATGGCGGTGCCATCGGAGTCAGGCAATTTGCAATCGAGTATCACCAAGCCGATTTCGCCAGCTCGTTGCATAAAGGTGCGAACTCCTTCGACACCGGTTTTCACCCGAACGACCTGCCGCTGCTCGCGGGCGAGGATATGGGTGACCAGACCAGCGACGCTATCGTTGTCCTCAATGAGGAGAACGAGCCCCTCTGCCTCGGGCGCGGCCGCAGCCCCGCCACACAAACCACCCGCCGACGGAGACTCAACGGCCGCTGGAAAGGCTGTCATGAGCGTAATACCATCGGGCCTTTTACAATTTTCTGAAGAAAAAAGTTTAAAGTATTTACCCCAGGGTCCGATATACGGGAAACAGCATGCGCCTGCTCTCCTTCCTCTCCGACATCGAACACGCCCTCATCGCCGAGTCGCCGATGGTCGACGGCGGTGCGTGGGATAGCAACCGGATGGTGAATTTCAATCACGGCCTCGCCCGCCTCACGCTCAATGCGCGAGCCGGCAACGACCTGCCCATCTCCGGCGGCACGATATTTCTCCAGGCTTTCGTCCTGGCCGATGGCTCCCTGTGCCTGAAGGCGAATCTCAACTGGAAAGGCAGCGACGCCTTCCCCGTAATGGCCGTGTACTCGACGCCCAATGTGAATTGGAAGCTCGAGGCCTCCAAGATCGCGAGCGCCTGGCTGGAGGGTCCGCCCGCGATGGCGACGATCACCACCGCCGACATGCACAGCGCGCCGGCGCAACTGCCGCGCCTCGCCGCGGTCGCGGGTTGATCGCACGGAGAAGGCCGCGCAGCGGCAGAGCAATTATCGCCCGTTAACCGGCGACCACTCCGCCGCGCGGTACTGCGAACGGTTTTCGACTATTTACGCTCGTTCCGGCATTGCCGCAATGAGCTTCGATGGCCAGTGGATAGCGGCATGCTTCGCTTCGTCCTCGCCTGCCTCACTCTTTCCTTCGCTTCTCTGGCTGCCGCTGCCGAGACGCTCCGCGTGATGTCGTACAACATCCATCACGGGGAAGGCATCGATGGGAAGCTGGACGTGGAGCGCATCGCCAGACTCATCATCGACGCCAAGGCCGACATCGTGGGTCTCCAAGAGGTCGACCGCGGCACCGAGCGCGTGCAGAAGCGGGATATCGGCGCCGAACTGGCGAAGCTCACCGGCATGAAGCTCGTTTTTGAAAAGAACATCCCGCACCAAGGCGGGGAATACGGCAATGCCGTGCTGACGAAGTTTCCGATCAAAAGCGCGAAAAACACGCATCTGAAATCCTTCAACAAAGGGGAGCAGCGGGGCGTGCAGCAACTCGTGCTCGAGGTGCGTGGCCGCGACGTGCTCTTCATGAACACGCATCTCGATGCGAGAAAAGACCCCATCGAGCGCGAGCATAGCGCGACCGAGATCAAGGAGATCGTCGCCGCAGCGGGCAAGATGCCGGTGATCCTCGTCGGCGACTTCAATGCCGTGCCGACCGCGCCGAGCATCGAAGCCATCCGCAGCTTCCTCAGCGATGCCTGGCCCCTCGTAGGCCAGGGCCCGGGCAACACGATCCCGGTGAAGGCACCCACCCGCCGCATCGACTATCTTTGGTTTACACCCGCCACGGTGAAGCCGGTGAAGATGGAGGTGCTCCGCTCCGAGGCATCCGACCACCTGCCGATCGTCGCGGAGATCGAGCTCAAGTAATCAACGTTTGCGCGGCACGGGGCGGACCTGCATGGCCGGCGCGGCGGCGCTCGAAGCTTGCGCGAGCCGCGCGCGCTCGAACCAGGCGTGCTCAAGGCCGATGTAGCCCTTGGCCTCGATGGGCCGGCCGGGCTCGAAGCCCAGCTTCAGGTGCGACAACGTCCGGAGAAAGAGGCTGACGCGCGAAGAGCCCAGGATCGAGTCGACCAGCTCGAGGTTGGCAGGCCAATAGCCGGGCGGCTCGGCCTTGCGGTTGACCCCAGGCCAGCGCAACAGCGCCGCAGCTTTGTCGCCACGACAGAAGCCCCCGGTGACCAAGTGGCCCAGTAGCGCGGCCCAGCGCTGCGGCTGCGGCACCTGGCCATCGAGAAAGAGCTCGAGGCACACCCGGGGGCCGAGCGCCTCGCGCACATCGACCGTGACAGCCATCGAGTCGACGAACCCGCTCATCTCGGCCACGGTGGGGCCGAAGCGCTCATCTCCGCACCAACCGACCTCGCGCAGCACGGCATCGATCCCTCCCCCCGGGATATCCCGGAGCACGACGCGAAAGATCGAGGCTCCACCCCGCTGCATCAGGCCCACTTGCTTGAACCAGATGCCGCGCGGGACCTTTTCCTGCAGGCTCCGCAGCGTCGCATACTGGCCACGACTCAGCGGGGCCCGGCATAGCGCCTCGGCGAAGGACACAAGATTCTCCCGACCTATCTCACCTTGCGGCGAGGTGAAAAACGCCATGGGCTGGGGCAACTCGGCCGAACCCAGATCGCCATCGAACTCGAGCCAGAGTTGGACGTCGTGACGGTGAATCGCGCTCCGGTCATCGACCCACTCCAGACCGATTTCGCGCAGGCGCCGCCAAGCCTCGCCAGTCTCCGCATGCAAGGGCTCGAGCACCACATCGCGCGGCAGGCCCTCGGCGATCTTGGTTCCATAGTTCAGCACGA
>CAYZPV010000071.1:0-29557 GCA_964480585.1 uncultured Opitutus sp.
GTCACTCGCACGATGACCGCGATGCGGCATGCCTCGGCGCTCGGCATAATCCCCGTTATGCCGCATACGGCATGACGGGGAAAGGCCTTTCCCCGGAACGGGAAGTTGGGCCAAGCGAAGAAGATGAAAGCCGCGCCCCACGGGACCATGGTGTGGTCCAGGGCTAGGTTGCCATAATTGACAGCCAGGCCGAAATGACCAACAAGTTCCCCCGACTCATGCGGCGTCTCTACAAAATCGCGGCTCTTTGGCTGGCTACCCTGTGGTTGCCGCTGACGATGTGCTGTGCGGTGGAAGCGGCACTCGGCACGAGTCCCTGCTGCGTCAAGAGTTGCCACGACGACACGAAGAAAGAGCCGAAGGAGGACGCATGCAGTGTGGTCGAGGACGGCCACTACCAGCCGTCCCTGTCTAACATCAAGATCGCGCCGTCTCTGACTGACATGTGCGCGTGTTGCCTTTGCGTTCGTGCAATTGAATCGGATGGACCAGACGCGCGGGCGGTTTACGTCGCGGAGATCACGCGACCCCGTGACTGGGTCCCTACCTGGCAGTTTGAGCGACGAGCCGCTGCGCCGGCCCACGCTCCCGATTCGCTGATCGCCTAGTTCGGTTCCTGCGCGAACCGACTCGCCGGGCTGGCGCGCGCGCGCGTCGGCCGTTTCCGCCCTTCCGGGCTGCCTGCGTCTGTCAGCGAATCCGATCATGAAATTCCCTCTCCCTATTGTTGGACGAACTCTCCTGCTCAGTGTGATTCTCGCGGCGATAGCCTGCCGTGGGCGGGCCCAAGAACGCGCGGCCGAGTCGTTCGACGGAATCGTCGCGGCCATCGTCGCCAATAATCCGGAGTTGAAATTCTACGAGGCCGAGATCGACGCAGCCAAAGCGGGTCGTCGCTCCGCCGGCGTGCTCGCCAGCCCCGAGCTTTCGGTGGAAGCGGGTCGGAAGCGCGTGCGCGACCTCAGCGGGGCACTCGCGGGAGAAGGCACCGCGTGGTCGGTCTCGGTCACCCAGACTTTCGAATGGCCGGGCCGGCTCGCCTTGCGAAAAGCAATCGCCAACCGGCAAATCGAACTTGCCGAACTTGGACTTGCCCGGTTCCGGGCGGCGTTGGGTTCCCGCGCCCGACTCCTTACTTACGGCTTGCAGGTCGCGCAGGAAAAGGCGGCAGCCACGCAGGAGGTTGCCGCGCGCTATCAGGTGCTGCGCGAGACGTTTCTCGCGCGTGATCCGGCGGGCATCACTCCGCAGTTGGAGACGCGGGTCATCGAGGCGCAGGAACTCGCGCTCAAACGCCGCGCGACTGAAGCGGAACTGGCCGCCAAAGCGGCGTTGGTGGAACTGAACCAACTGCGCGGTGCTCCCGTGCAAACTCCCATCCAGGTCGCCGGCGCGCAGCTCACGTTCAATCAACCGCCGGGACTGGAGGACGTGTTGGCCTCCGCCCGCGAGAAGAACTTCGAGTTTCGGATGAAGCGGATCGAGGTCGAGCAACAGGCGCTGGAGGTCTCGCTGGCGCGCCATGAGCGCTACCCCGCGGTTTCGGTGAGCCCGTTCTACTCGCAGGAGAAGGCGACCGAGCGCGAGTCTGTGGTGGGCGTCGGAGTCTCGGTCCCTCTGCCCTTGTCCAACCGCACGCGGTCGAGCGTCGAGATCGGTGAGGCCAAACGCCGCCAAGCCGAGACCGCGCTGCTTATCGCGCAGCGCGATATGGAGCGTGATGTGATCACCACGTTTCAAAAGTTCGAAGCATCGCTGGCCGGCACGGCGCAGTGGGCACCCGAAGCGGCACTGAAGTTCCGCGAAGCGGCCGCGCTGGCGGATCGGCACTACCGGCTCGGAGCGGTGCCGCTGGCGACCTACGTCGAATTGCAGGGCGCCTACCTCGACGCCGTCCAAGCGATCCTCGACACCAAGCGCGACGCCTTGGAAGCGGGGCAACAGCTCCAACTTCTTTCGGGCTTCGAGTTCAACGCCATCAAACTTTCCCAATGAAAACCTTCCTTCCGCTGTTCTCCCTTCTCCTTGTCGCGCTCGTCTCCTCCGGTTGCGGTGAAAGCCGGGCCGAAAAAGCAGCCGTGCGCGCGGAGCCGAAGCACGCCGCGACCTACAAGGCCGGCCATGGCCTGCAACTCACGCCCGTGGCAGCCTCGTTGATCGAACTCGCCAGCGCCGAAGTAGGAACGCGCGACTTCGCCGAGGCAAAGGGCGCTGCCGCCATTCCCGCCGCCGCGCTCGTGCGCACGGTGAAGGGCGACTTCGTGTATGTGGTCAACGGCGATTGGTTCCTGCGCACGCCGGTCAAACTCGCCGGCGGCGACGGTTCACATTTTGCCGTCGAAGAAGGCCTGTATGAAGGCGACAAGATCGTAACGCGCGGCGCGCGCGAACTCTGGCTGGCCGAATTGCAGGCCATTAACGGGGGCGTCGGCTGTGCCGACGGTCATTAATGCTGGCTTGGCTGATCGATGTTTCGCTCCGGCGCCGCGCGCTGGTGATCTTCGTTTCCGTCGCATTGATCGGCATCGGTGCGTGGTCCGCGCTGCGCATCCCCATCGATGCCGTGCCGGACATCACCAATCCTCAGGTGCAGATCAACACCGAGGTGGGAGCTCTCGCTCCGGACGAGATCGAGACGCTCGTGACCGTCCCCATCGAGTTGGAAATGGCGGGACTGCCCGGCATGATCGAACTCCGCTCGCTCTCCAAATTCGGACTCTCGCAGGTCACGATGACGTTCGAGGACGGCGTGAACATCTACCTCCTGCGTCAGCTCGTGACGGAGCGGCTCGCGCATGCGCGGGGTCGATTGCCGTCGAACGTGTCGCCTGCGCTCGCGCCGGTCAGCACCGGCTTGGGCGAGATCGTCTACTACACCGTGCGTTATCGCGACGATGCGCCGGAGAAACCGGAGAATCGTGCCGAGCAACTCCGGCAACTCCGGCTGCTGCACGATTACACGATCAAGCCCCTGCTGCGCTCGACTTCTGGCGTCGCAGAGGTGAACGCCATCGGTGGCTACGAAAAGCAGATCATCATTGAACCGAACCCGGCGAAACTCGCCGAATCGGCGGTCAGCTTCGAGCAACTCGTGCGCGCGATCCGCGCGAGCACCGAGAACGCCGGCGGCGGCGTCCTTGAACTCGGCGGCGAAGCCGTGGTGGTGCGGGCGGACACCCGAGCCAAAACTGCCGAACAGCTCGCCAGCCTGCCGGTGAAATTCGCCGGCGCGGCGCGGCCCCTCTTGGTGCGCGACCTCGCTACGGTCTCGATCGGCTCGGCGGTTCGGACTGGCGCGTCAACCGAGGACGGCGAAGAAACGGTCACCGGGGCGGCCATCATGCTCGCAGGCGAGAACGCCCGCGCCGTCGCGCAAGCCGCGGTGGCCCGCCTGAAGAGCATTCAAGCCAAACTGCCTCGCGGGGTCGAAATCCGCGTCGTCTATGACCGTTCGGATCTCGTGAACGCGACGATCCACACGGTGGAGAAAAACCTTTTTGAAGGTGCGGTCTTGGTCGCCGTGATCCTCTTCGCGCTGCTGGGCAACTGGCGGGCCGCGCTGATTGTCAGCTTAGCGATCCCGCTGTCGTTTCTGTTTATGCTCACCGGCATGGCGCAGGCGAAAGTGAGCGCGAACCTGATGAGCCTGGGCGCAATCGATTTCGGGCTGATCGTGGACGGCGCGATAGTGATGGTGGAAAATGCGCTGAGGCACCTGGCCGAAAAACAACATGATTTGCGCCGCACGCTGAGCCGCGGCGAGCGGCTCGAAGTGGTCCGCGCGTCGGCGCACGAGGTCGTGAAACCGATGTTTTTCGGCGTCCTGATCATCACGGTCGTCTATGTGCCGATCCTCGCGCTCACCGGCATCGAGGGAAAAATGTTCCGGCCGATGGCGATTGCGGTGATCCTCGCCCTCGTCGGCGCGCTCGGTCTCGCGGTTACGCTGATGCCCGTGCTGACGGCGAGTTTCGTCGGGGGACGCATCACGGAAAAAGAAGGCTGGCTCGTTCGCGCCGCCAAGGCGCTCTACACGCCGCTCCTGCAATGGTCGCTTCGCTGGCGCTGGCTTGTGGTCATGGTCGCGGCCGTCGCATTCGGCGGGTCCGTCTGGCTCTTCACCCGGCTGGGCGCCGAGTTCGTCCCGCAATTGGACGAAGGGGCGCTCTCGATCCAGATGATCCGCGGCAACAGCGTCGCGTTGGGCGACTCCATCGCACTGCAACGCCGCTCCGAGAAATTGCTGCGCGAGAAATTTCCCGAGATCACGCATATCTTCACGCGCATCGGCACAGCCGAAATTGCTACCGACCCGATGGGACCGAACGTGGCCGACACGTATGTTTTTTTGAAACCGCGAGCGGAGTGGCGGCAGGTCGACGGTCGCACGCCCACGAAGGCGGAACTGATCGAGCGGATGCGGCATGAACTCGTGCAATCGGTCGCCGGCCAGACGTATCTCTTCACGCAGCCAATCCAGATGCGCTTCAACGAGATCATGGCCGGAGCGCGCGCTGACCTGTCGCTGAAAATCTACGGCGACGATTTCGCCGAACTGGAGAGACTCGCGGCCGAATCGCGTGAGGTGCTGCGGACTGTGCCCGGCGGCGGTGATGTCGAGTTTGAAGCCTTGGGCCGCGTCCCCATGTTGGAGGTGACGCCGAAGCACGAAGCGCTGCAGCGCCTGAATCTCCACGCCGACGAGATCAACAGCGTCGTGGCCACCGCGCTCGGCGGTGAAGAGGCCGGCTCGATCCAAGAGGGTAATCGGCGGTTCGACGTGGTCGTCCGGCTGCCGGAAGCGCAGCGGCTCGACCTGAAGGGCCTCGGCGCGTTGCCCGTGACTACGTCGGATCACGTGCAGGTGCCGCTTTCGCGGATCGCGGACATCACGGTGGCGGATCGCGTGGGCACGATCACGCGTGAGGACACGCAGCGCCGGGTCGCCATCCTCATTAATGTGCGCGGTCGCGACACGGAGAGCTTCGTGCGGGATGCGCAGCAGAAACTCGCCGCCGCGGTGAAATTCCCGGCCGGCTACTACTTCGAGTTCGGCGGGCAGTTCGAGAACCTCCAAGCCGCGCGCACCCGGTTGGCGATCGTCGTGCCCGTGGCGCTCGCGCTGATCTTCGCCTTCATCTACGCGAGCTTCGGCAGTGCGCGGCAGGCGCTCTTGATTTTCCTCTGTGTGCCCCTCGCGGTGACGGGGGGCATCGTGGCGCTCTGGTTCCGCAACATGCCGTTCACCATCTCGGCCGGCATCGGCTTCATCGCGCTCTCCGGCATTGCCGTGCTGAACGGGATCATGCTGATCAGCTTCATCAACCAACTGCGGGACCAAGGGCGCAACCTGCGTGATGCCGTGGTCGAGGGCACGCTCACGCGCCTGCGGCCGAAATTGATGACGGCGCTCGTCGCATCGCTCGGCTTCGTGCCCATGGCTATTTCGAGCGGGGCGGGAGCGGAGGTGCAGCGTCCACTCGCGACCGTCGTCATTGGCGGCGTCATCACGTCCACCTTCCTCACGCTGATCGTGCTGCCGATTCTCTACGACTGGATGGAGATGCGGTGGGGACATCGTCGCTCTTCGCCGACCCCCGCCGGCGCTCCCCAAGTTCCCGCCGAGGCGGCTGCGCCATGAATTTTTCGTTCCTACTATGAAACTAAAATCGCTCCTCATTGCCGTCGCTGCTCTGTGCAGCGTCGTTTCCCTCACCGCGGCTGAAAAGATCGTCGGTGGCCCCAAAGGCGGCCGCCTCCTCGAGGTCGAGGGTCAGAAAGCCGAGTTCTTCGTGACGAAGGACAAAAAAATCGAAATCACCTTCTACGATGCGGCATTGAAGCCGGTCGCTCCCGCTGACCAGGTCGTCGCCATTACGGCGGAACCCCAGAGTGGCCGGACGAAAGTCGATCTGGAGAAGACGGCGACGGGTTACATCTCGAAGGCGCCGGTGCCGGAGGGCACGCCCTACCGCGTCGTGGTCCAGATGCGCGCCAAGCCCGACGGCAAACCGCAGAACTTCCGGGTCGATCTCAATCTGAGCCATTGCAAGGAGTGCAATCGGACGGAATACGCCTGCACCTGCGTGGAATAAAACGACCTCATGAGCTGCGACGACTGCCACATGGAGGCGACCAACGCGGAACAACGGCGCGTCTTGGTCACCCTCCTTGCAATCAACGGCGCGATGTTCGTCGCCGAGATTGTCGTGGGTATCGTCGCGCAGTCCTCCGGCGTCATCGCCGATTCGCTCGACATGCTGGCCGACGCCCTGGTCTATGGCGTCGGCCTGTATGCGATCGGAAAAACCGCCGCCGTGAAGCAAGGTGCGGCGCGTTGGGCGGGCTGGTTTCAATTGACGCTGGCGGTGAGTATCGTGGTCGATCTGGTGCGCCGGGCCGTCGTCGGGAGTGAGCCGCACTCGACGCTGATGATGGTGATAGCCGCCGTGGCGCTGGTGGCGAACGCCTACTGCCTCCGTTTGCTCCAGAAGCACCGGGAAGGCGAAGTTCACATGCGGGCGAGTTGGATTTTCACCCGCAGCGATGTGATCGCGAACGTGGGCGTGATCATGGCCGGCGCGCTCGTGCGGGTGACGGATTCCCGCTGGCCTGATCTGATTGTCGGAGCAGCGATCGCGGCGGTTGTCATCAAAGGCGGCATCGAAATATTGCGCACGGCCTCTGACCGAGACGCGGTCGTCTCCCCTCAACGTTAGAGCGGCGTGATCAAAGCATCGGCTTCAGCAGGGGGCGCAGTCGGTCGCGCGCCCGCGCGATCCGGTTTTCTATCGCTTTGACCGTGGCGCCCACCGTCTGGGCAATTTCCGCATAGCTCATATGTTCGTATTCGAACAACACGAGAGCCTCGCGGAGATCCAGCGGTAGGAGCGCGATGGCATCCCGCACGGCTTGGACGCGCTCCGCGTTTTCCATCGGACTGTCTCCATTGCGTGCGACGGGAGGTTCCGTCCACTCCTCCAGGGAAACCGTCGGGCGCCGTTTCCACCAGCGCAGCCGATTACGGGCAAGGTTCACAGCGATGCCGAGCAGCCACGGTTTCACCGGTTTGCCGGCCTGGAACTGGCCCCGATGCTGCCAGACGCGGACGAAGGTTTCCTGCGCGAGTTCCTCGGCTTCGCTCGCGTTGAGCACGATCCGCGCGATGACCGCCTTCACGGGCAGTTCCCAGCGCTCCATCAACGCCGCGAAGGCCGCCTCGTCTCCCGCCTGGACACGGCCCATCAGCTCCGCGTCTTCACGCGCAGTGAGGGATGCGTCCGTGTCGGGCGCCATATCAGTGGCCGCGCTTGTTGAGTTGGAGGTCGGGTGGAGCTTGGTGATCGAAATCAGCGATCTTCGGAAGCACGAGCGCGAGATAGCGGTCGCGTGCCGAGGGGGACATTTCTGCCGCGCATTGCCGAACGTGAGCCGCAATCGCGGTCTCGCAGACTTGGCGGAGTTCCTCGACGCGCTTGGTAGCGGCAGCGATGGCCCTGGCATCGGTCGAATTCTTCTTCAGATCGTCGCGCGCCCGCGCGGCATCCATGATGTCCATGCAGTGCTTCTCGCACACGACGGAATAGGATTCGTGGAGCTGTTTGATCTTCGCGAACTGCGCATCCGTGAGCTCGAAGTCGACGCGCAGCCATTCGAGCGCGTCACGCTTTGCCACCGCGGCCTTCACACTCGGATCGCCGCTGAAATGGAACGCGAGCGCGCACGTCACCGCCGCAATCGCAGCGATCATAGCGAGTGTGCCGAGGAAATACTTCATGGCCTTATGGGCGGAGCTTGGCCTGCACGCGCGGGTCGAGTTCCACGAGATAGCTGACGACCATCGCCTCGCGGGCGGCGGATAAGCGAGCTTTGCCCGCGCTCATACCGGCCCAGCCAGCGGCGCCCACGGTGACGAAGGCGACAACCGCCCACGTAGCGAGGTGGGCCTGCACATAGGTGGCCCAGGTCTCGCGTCCGCGCTGCCGGATACGCTGCCAGACCGCCGGACGAAAGTTGGGATCAGCCTTCGGCTGGACCTGCCATTCGGCGAGGGTCCGCGACATCGAGTCAGATTCTTCCGGTGAGTTCATGCGAGGTGGTGATGCGGACTATAACCCGCAGTCCAAAATTTCCCTCAAAGTTTTTTGAGGGTTTTTGAGCCGCCAGGGTTATAGCTCGTGAAATGAAACCATCCCAGACCTCCCTTGCTCGAATTCTCGTGATCTCGGGCGCCCTGTTGATTGGGGCGCCCATCTTTGCGCAGCAGGACGATGCGCACCACGGCGCGACGCCGACCGCGACGGCGAAGGCTGGAAAGCTGATCCCCGTCACTGAAAAGGACGCGGCATGGGCCGCCAAGGCCCGCAAGGAGTATCCTCTCGATGTGTGCGTCACTTCGGACGAGAAGCTGGGCAGCATGGGGAAGTCGCCGGAGTATATCTACCGGGTCGACGGCCAAGCGGATCGGCTCGTCGTGTTTTGCTGCAGCGGGTGCGAAGAGGATTTTCTGAAGGACCCGGCGAAGCATCTCGCCAAGCTCGATGCGGCCAAGAGCGGGAAGAGCAAGGGGGCGGGCGCGAGCGACGCGCACAAGGGACACCACTAATCGACCGCGGCTGTAAGATCATCGAATCGATTCCGTCTTCCCGTGCGATGCGCTTAAACCGACTCACCTCCCTGCTCGCCGTGCTGGCCGTTGCGCCCGCGTCGGCGCCGGCGCAGCCGAACTCTTCTGCAAGTCAGAGCGAGCTGCTACGCGCCGTCGCAAATTCGCCGACGCTCAATGCGGCGTCGCGCCGCAGCGCGGCGGCCCGAGAGCGCATCGATGCAGCCGGCCGGCTGGCTGACGTCGAGGTCGAAGGGATGGGCTCACGCATGGTGGGTCCGATGGACGAGCGCGCTACGATGTGGGAACTGAACGTGCGTCAGCCGCTACCCAAGCGCGGCGAGCGCGCCGCAGACCGCGAGCGCGCCCGTGCCGTGGTGTCCATGTCGGAAGCGGAATACGCCGCGACGGCCGGTGAACTCGCCGCCGATATTGCCGCCGCGCTCGCTGAAGCAGAGGGGGCGGAAGCACGGGTTCGTTTGCTAGAAACGCAACTCGGCCGGCTCGACGCCGTGCTGCGCAGCGTTGAGGCGCGGATTGCAACCGGCGGCGGCCGGCTGGCCGATCGGCTGACGGTGCAATCCCGCATCGCGGCGATGCAGCTTATGATCGAGGAAGAGCGGCGGACGGCCGCGGATGCAGTGGCGGAGGCGCGAGGCCGGCTTGGTTTGAAACCGGACGCGGCGCTCCCCGCCTTTTCCGCGCCCAATGCCGGCGAAATCAAAACCGACGAAACGGCCTCGGTCCGGCTCGCCGCCGCGCGGACGGACGAGGCCAACGCGATGGTGAAGATGGCGCGCGCCTCCGGCAATCCCATGACCTCGGTCGGCGTCCGCTTCGAGCAGGAGCGGCGCGCGATGGGGCCCGAGAATACTGTCGGCGTCGCGTTCATGACGGAGATTCCCTTTCGCAGTCGCCGTTACGCGCGGGCCGAAGTGCGGGCGGCCGAAGCCGAGCGGGCCGCGGCCGAAAGCGATGCCAACGCAGCCCGATATCGGACCTCGTCCGCGCTGACGCGCGTCGACCGCGCCGAGCGGCTCGCGGCCACCGCTCGCCGCCTGAGCACCGAAACGGTCGGCCGCCTCAATGCCGAATACGACGCCATGGTTCGCTCCGCGAGCGCCGGCACCCCGGGCGAGTCCACGATTCTCCAAACCGTCGAGATTCTTGAAAAAGTCACCGACGCCGAGCTCCAGGTGGTCCGCGCCGATACGGCGGTGCGCACCGCACGCGCCGAACTCTGGCGCTACCTACCGGCGACCCAATTTCGAACCAACCACTAACTCCCTGCCATGATCCGCAATATTTTCATCTTCCTCGGCACCTTCGTTGCCGGTGCCCTCATCGCGCTCGTCGCCCGCGCGGCGATGTTCAAGCCGCACGCCGGCCACGAAGGCCATCCCGAGAAGGCCGACTATGCGCCGATGGTTTCGAATGCGCTGGCCCCCGCACAATCGCAGTCAAACGCGAAGAGCGAAAGCGCCAAACCGGCCGCCGCCGATCCGCACGCGGGTCATGCCATGGCGAAAGCGTCCGACGCCGACAAGCCCGTGAATACGGTCTGCGCGATCTGCGGCATGGATGTGGACCCGAAGCTCCCGACGCTCGAATACCAGGGGAAGAAAATCGGTTTCGGCTGCCGCATGTGCCCGCCGAAGTTCAAGGCCGACCCGGACCGTTACGGCCCCTATTATCTCCGCAACGAGGTCATCAAAAAGTAAGCCGTCATGCGCGCTCCAGCTCTCGTATTTGCCGCCGCCGGCTTGGTTCTCGGCGCGGGCCTCATCTCGCTCCTGCCACGCGACTCGCTCTTCGCGCGTTCGGACCTGCACGACCACGCGGCCGAGACCGCCGCGACGGGTGAGCGCTGGGCCTGCCCGATGATGGATTTCATCGGCAACAAGCCGGGCGATTGCCCCGTGTGCGGCATGAAGATGACCAAGGTCACCGCCGGCGAACTTACCAAGGAACAGCAGCGCCGCATGGCGGTGCAGACGGCCACGATCACCGAGGGGCCTGCCCGCACGCTGATCCGCGCTTACGGCGCTGTGCGCTACGATGACCGGACGCTGCAGGTCGTGATTCCGCGCGTGGCCGGTCGGGTGGTGAAGCGGCACAATCCCGCGCGCCACGCCGGCACGATCGTCAAGGCGGGCGATCCCGTCGTCGATCTCTACAGCCCCGAGCTCTTCGCTGCGCAAGGTGAGCTCGCCGCGGCCGTGAAGCTCGGAGACCAGCCTACAATTCGCGCGCTCCGCGAGCGCTTCGAGCGCTGGAATCTCGGCAATGTTGCGGAAGCGCTGCTGAAGGGCGGCGAACCGGTCGACACGGTGACGATTACCAGTCCTTTCGCCGGCCGCGTCGTTCTCGCGCTGGAGGGCGAAGGCGACGGCATGGCCGGAGCAAAGCTGCCGCAGGTCGGTCAGGAAGTGATGGCCGACACGGCTCTGTTGCGCCTCGTCGATCCGCAGGCGTTCATGCTCGTGATTCACGTGCCGGAAACGCGCGCGCACTTCCTGCGCGAAGGCCAGCCGGTGCGGCTCGCGTCGGATGACAAAGGCGAGCTGCCGGATGTCGAGGCCACGCTCGCTTGGGTCGCGCCGGAACTAAACCTCGAAATCCGCGCCCGCGAGGCGCACGTGCATCTGCGTGACCCGAAGGGCCGCCTGTTGCCCGGCAGTCTCGTGAATGCGCGCTTTGAAGCGGCGCTCGCGCCCGATCTCGAAGTCGCCGACGCGGCGAATCCCGAGAGCTGGGGCAAGTTTCCGTTGATCCCGAAAACCGCAGTGCTCTCCACCGGCGTGCGTCACGTCGCATGGAAGGTGGTCGAGCGGCAGCGCGACGGCCGCCTGCGCTTCGAACTCGCGCCGCTCGCCCTCGGCCCGCGCCTCGAGGACGAGTCGGGCAACGACGTCTACGTCGTGCGCGCCGGCCTCAACCCCGGCGATGAAGTCGCGACGCAAGGCGTCTTCCTGATCGACAGCCAGGCCCAGCTCGCGGGCACCGCGAGTTTGCTCTTCCCGAAGGGCGCCGTCGCGCCCGCCGGTGGTCACCAACACTAATTCCCTTCAACTGCCGTCGCGGTCTCCGCGACGGCCCATGCTCCCGCTTCGATGCTCTCGTTTGTCATCCGCAACACCTTCCTGACCCTGACGGCGACGGTCGCACTCGCGCTCGCCGGCCTTTGGGCTTGGCGCCATGTGCCGGTGGATGCGATCCCGGACCTCAGTGACAACCAGGTGATCGTGTGGGCGGAGTGGCCGGGCAAGAGCCCGCAGGACATGGACGCGCAGGTCACGGCGCGGCTCGCGCGCGAACTGCAAGGGCTGCCCGGCGTGCAAACGGTCCGCGGGATGTCGCTCTACGGCGCCAGCTACATCTACGTGATTTTCGAGGAGCGGCGCGATCTCTACGAGTGCCGCACGCGCGTCCTCGAACGACTCTCACAGTTGCAAGGCGTGTTGCCCGCCGGGGTAAATCCCCGGCTCGGGCCGGACGCAACCGCCATGGGGCAGGTCTACGCGTTCACGCTCCAGGGACCGCAAAGCGTCGAAAAGAAGCGCTATGTTCTCGATCAAATCATCGTTCCCGCGCTCCGGGCGGTCCCCGGCGTTGCGGAAGTGGCGCCCGCCGGTGGCGTGGTGCGCGAGTATCAGATCGAAGTCGATCCGACCCGCATTGAGGAACAAGGCATCACGCTCGATACGTTGATGACGGCGGTGCAGAACGCCGGTCGCGACGTCGGCGCAATGAGCGTCGAGCAAACGGGCGTCGAGACCATGATCCGCGGCGTGGGCTTCATCCGCTCGGTCGCGGACGTGGAAAACATCATACTCCGCGGAGACCGCTTGAAGGGCGCAGGTCTCCGATTGGGCGATGTCGCGACCGTCCAGCTCGGCGGGCAATTTCGTCAGGGCCTGCTCGCGGACGGCTATCAAGAGCACGTCGGCGCGATCATCGGCATGCGCGTGCAGGAAGACCCGAAGACGGTCATCAACGCGGTGAAGCAACGGCTCGCCGACCTCGGGCCGACTCTCGCCCGCGAGCAATTGAGCCCGGTCGCATTCTATGACCGCTCCCAACTGATCCGCGAAACCACCGCCACTGTGACGAACACTCTCATTGAGGCGGTGATCACCACGGTCATCGTGGTGGTGGCTTTTCTGCTGCACGTGCGCGCCAGCCTGGCGGTCGCGATCAGCCTCCCGCTTGGAATGCTCTTCACGTTTCTCGTGATGCATTTCTTCGGCCTGAGCGCGAACATCATGAGCCTGGCGGGCATCGCGATCGCGATCGGGGTCATGGTCGATTTCGGGATCATCATGACCGAAAACATCACGCAGCACCTCGTGGACCTGCAGGAGAAATGCAAGCGGGAGGGACGGCCCATGCCCACGTCGCCTTTCAATCCCGAGATCACGGACACGGTGGTGCGCGCGGCGCAGGAAGTCGCGCGTCCGCTTCTCACCTCGGCTGCGACAACCGTGATTGGGTTCCTGCCGATCTTCGCGCTGACCGATCAAGCCGGTCGCTTGTTCGAGCCGCTTGCGCTGACAAAGTCGCTCTCGATCAGCGGCGCGGTGCTCTTCGGCACGCTGCTCGTGCCGGTGCTCTGCCGCCTGTTTCTCCCGCCGTGGCATGTGCGCAAGCCGCTGCTGATCGCGCTGACCGGCCTCGCTGGCGGTATCGCGTTCGGCTGGTTCATTCGGGACGGGTGGTCGCTCCCGATGGAATACGGCCGCTGGGCGATCACGGTCCCCGGCTGGATCTTTGCTCCCTTGTTCGCCGTCCTCGTGGGCTCCGCGATCTGGCGCATCGGACGCGAGCGGCTCGTGAATTACGAGGAGAACCCGATGAGCCGTGCGATCCACGTCGCCTATGAATGGGCGTATGCGCGGATCATCCGGCACAAGGTCGCTTTCACGCTCACGATCTCGGCGATGGCACTCGGTGGCTATCTGCTCGGTGCCGGGTGGAGCACGGTGAGCTGGCCGCTGCGCAAAGTCTTCACGCTCGCGGGTGCCGATTTCGCGGACACGCATTTTGACCGGGCGATGAGCCGCGCATTTCCGGGCGTGGGTTCCAGTTTTCTGCCACCGCTGGACGAAGGCTCCCTGCTGTTCATGCCGTCGATTCCCGCGACGGGCGGCTTGGGTGAAACGCAGCGGATCATGCTCGCGCAGAACCGGCTGATGGAAACCGTGCCGGAAGTCGCGAGCGTCATGGGCAAGATGGGGCGTGCGGAGACGGCCCTCGACCCGGCGCCGATCGGCATGATCGAGACCGTGGTCCTGTTGAAACCCTACAACGAGTGGCCCACGCATGAGATCACCAAGGCCGATGGCACCGTGGAGCATCGTCCGCGCACGCTGGCCGAAGTGCGCGCGGCGCTGGCGGCGATCACGGACATTCCGGGCGTCGCTCCGAGCTGGCTTCAGCCGATCGAGACCCGCGTCGTGATGCTTTCCACGGGCATTCGCAGTCTAATCGCGCTGCAGGTGCTCGGCGACGACACCGCCGCATTGGAACGCTTCGCGGAGGCGGCCGAGAAGGTAATTCAGCCTACGCCGGGCGCGATCGATGTGCAGATGCAGCGCGAAGGCGGCAAGCCCTATGCGGAGATTCGCCTCGATCCCGCGAAGCTCGCCCGTTTCGGCCTCAGCAATGAACAGGTGATGAAGTCCGTCGAAGGTGCGCTGGGCGGCATGGCGGTGACTTACTCCGTGGAAGGCGCGCTGCGCTATCCGATCCGGATTCGCTATCTCCGCGAGCGGCGCGACGACGCTGACGAACTGCTGCAGCTTCAGGTGGCGGCAATGGAGGGCGGCCACGGCGCTATTCCACTCACAAACCTGCTCGCGATTCCGACGGTGCACACGCTCGAGTTCGCCGAGAGCGGCCCGGACGCCGATACGATGCTGGGACGCCTTCCGCTCTCTGCGCAGCGCAATTACACCATTCTCGCGCCACGTCGGGCTGAGCTCACCGTGCCGGCGGGGGATGCGCTGCCGCGCGAGATTCGCGACGCCGTCGCGGCGCAGCAGGCTCGCGTGGTGCGTGAACGGCCGAGCGAAGTGGGACTCACCTACACCATCGGGCCTATGGCCATCCGCTCGGAAGGCGGCAAGCGCACCCAATACGTGATGCTGAATGTGCGGGGCCGCGGCGAAGTGGAGGTTGTGCGCGACGCGGATTCCCGCTTACGCGCCGCAATCAGCGACGGCCGACTCGAATTGCCACCGGGCGCGACGTATCGCTGGGTCGGTCGCTACGAGCAGAAGATCAAGGCAGACCAGACGCTGCGCTGGATCATCAGCGCCTCGATGGTCGTCATGGTGTTCCTCATCTACATCGGCACGCGGTCGTGGCTCATCACGAGCATCATCATTCTCTGCAACGCGCTCGTGACGACCGCCGGCGGCTTCTTCTTCGTCTGGCTGTGGGGCGCGGAAATGACGACCGCGGTGGTGGTCGGATTCCTCGTCCTCCTTGGCGTGATGTTCAACGACGGCATCCTGCTCGGGACCTACATTCAGGAGCAGTTCAAAACGCATCCCGGCACATTGGACGAAGTGAATCGGCGGGTGTTCGTTGCCGGCCTGCGTCGCCGCCGCCCGGCCATCATGACGAACATGACCGCGATGCTTTCGCTGATCCCGGTGCTCTGGTCGACGGGTCGCGGTTCGGAACTGATGATTCCCATGGTGCTTCCGGTCGTCGGGGGAATGATCTTCGACTTGGTTTCGCTCTTCTCCGTGCCGGTCTTCTACACGTGGTATTGGGAGCGCAGGCTTGCTCGTGAGGCCGAAACGGATGTGAGTGCCGCACACCCTGCACCGTCGTCTTCGTGAAGTCCCTGTATTAGCGTGTCGGCGACCTCCACCTGTATGTCCGCCTGTTTCTTTGGGAGCTGGGGCTCGCAGCCTGCGGTTTATTGTCTGCGGCCTGAGGTGGTTGTAAGCGGCTGAGACGCGATTGCGGCCCAGCATTGAGGGATTCGGGCGTTCCTCTACGTTAGAGGTCGTATGAACGACGACCCGCTGGACCGAAAGCTAGAGGCCTACGCGAAGCAGCCGCTCCCTTCGATGCCCCCGGATCTTACCGCGGCGGTGTGGCGCGACGTTGAACGCCGACGCGGCGAGAGCATCTCGTGGGATGCGCTACTCTCTCCGCGAATCGCGCTCGCCGGCCTCGCGTTCGCCTTGCTCGTGGGCATCGCGCCCGCCGTGGTGGTCGTGAAGCTGCAAAGTTCGAGGCAGCTCGCGAGCGAATCGCTGCATTTCGACGTCTTCTCGACGGACGTGGCCCGAGTGGTCGGCGGGCTGGTCCAGCCGGGAGCCAGCAGCCATCGGCACTGAGATGAAGCGCCTGATTCTATTCTTCCTCGGCGTGGTCGTGGCGGCCGGCGTCTCCGCTTTCGTGACGGTGCAGCTCTGTGAGCCCGACCTGCGCGGCGACCACGGGGCAGCTCATGCGTGGCTGCATCGTGAGTTGAAGCTGACCAGCGAGCAGGAACGCGCGCTGGCGCCCATCGAGAGCAAGTTTTCCGAAGAGCACCAGCGGCTCGAGGCTGCCATTGTGGAAGCCCGCCGCGCCCTGGCCCGGGCGATGGCGGAGGACAAAGCCCATACGCCGCGCGTCATCGCGGCGGTGGAGGCGGTGCATCAGCGGATGGGCGATATGAAACGCGCCTCCATTCGCCATGTGTTCGACATGCGCACCGTCCTTTCGCCCGAGCAAGGCGACAAGCTCCTCGCGCTGGCGCAAAAAGCACTCGAACAGACGCACTGACGCGTGTGGATCCCGACCTCCCGCTGATCCATGCGCTCCAAGGCGGCGACGATTCGGCTTTGAATGAGCTGATAATCCGTCATCGGGAGCCGCTGTTTCACTTCGCGTTTCGCCTGGTGCGAAACGACGCCGCCGCGCGCGACATCGTGCAGGAGGCTTTCGTCCGCGCCTATTTTGGGGCCGCCAGATTTAAACCCAAGGCGACGGTCAAAACGTGGCTCTACTCCATCGCCCTCAACTTGGCGCGCGATCATGTGCGGCGGCTCGCGAAACGGCGGGACGAGGTGCCGCTCGACTCCGATCCTCATCGGCCGAGTGCGACCTTGAGCGAAAGCCCAGCCGAGCCGCGGGCGGATCAGTTCGCCTTATTGCAACGCGGCATCGATGCGCTGCCAGCGAAGTTGCGCGAGGCGCTCATCTTGTTTTCCCTCGACCAAAAGTCTCAGCGCGAGGCGGCCGACATCCTCGGAACAACCCCAAAGACCGTGGAACTCCGCGTCTACCACGCGAAGCAGAAGCTGCGAGCGTGGCTGCAGACGGTTGGTGTTTCCGATGAATTGTTGAGGGATCGTCCCACTTCTAAACGTTCAACCCCCTAAATCCACCTCCCATGAAATCCGCTCGCTTGATTATCAGCCTCGGCGCTCTTGCGCTGGGTCTCTCCACCGGCTCCGTCGTCGCGCACGAAGCGCACAAGAAAGACAAGGGTAAGGCTGCCGCGACTGCGCCCGCCGCCAAAGGCATGCTGCACAAGCTCACCGACAAGGATGCCGCTTGGGCGAAGAAAGAGCGCGCCGCTTATCCGCTCACCGTGTGCCTCACCTCGGATGAGAAACTGGGCAGCATGGGGGACAACGCGGAGTTCATCTATCGCGAGAAGGGCAAAGCGGATCGGCTCGTCGTGTTCTGCTGTGCGGGCTGCGAAGAAGATTTCCTCAAGGAACCTGCGAAGTATCTCGCCAAGATCGACGCCGCGGCGAAGCAGAAGAAAGCGTGACGCACCATGAAAACACTCCGTCTTTCATCTGCGGTGGCATCGCTCGTGGCTACGGTCCTGGTGGCGGCGACTGCCGCGGCTCGCACTGAAATCACGAATGCCACCCAGCCCCAGCTCGCAGCCACGGCTGACGGTCGGGTTTTCGTCGTCTACGGGCAAAAGGACGAAGCGCCCGGCGCATCGGCGGGTCATGGCGATCACGCGGCTCACGCCGCTGGGCACGGTGATCATGCAGCGCACGCCGCTGGGCACGGCGGCGACAAGAAGGAAAAGAAGAAGGGTGGCCACGGGCCCGCGGCCAGCGCCGGGGCGTTGTTCGTCGCGGTGTCGGGCGATGGTGGCGCGACGTTCGCGCCGGGCGTTAAAGTTGCCTCGTTGCCCAAGCTGATGATCGGCAATCGTCGTGGCCCCCGCATCGCGGCGCACGGTGATCGTCTCACCGTCACGGCCATTGCGCATGAGTTGATCTCCCTCACCTCCACCGACGGCGGAAAGACCTGGGGCGAGGCAACGACCATCAACGATGTGCCGGATAGCGCGCATGAGGGCCTGCATGACTTGGCGGTGTCTCCCGACGGCGAACTTTTCGTGACGTGGCTCGATCTCCGCAGCGGAAAGACCGAACTGTGGGGTGCCACGTCGAAGGACGGCGGTCGCTCCTGGGCGAAGGACCAGTTGGTCTACAAGTCGCCGGATAAATCCATCTGCGAGTGCTGCCACCCGAGCGCGCTGTTCGATGGACAAGGCAATCTCGCGGTCATGTGGCGCAACTCCATCGAAGGGTCTCGCGACATGTGGCTGACGACGCGCGGGAAAGGCGCGGCGAACTTCTCTCAGGCGCGGAAGCTCGGCGAAGGCACGTGGAAGATCAACGGCTGCCCGCATGATGGCGGCACGCTGGTGGCTCTGGGCGATGGGAAATTTGGCGCCGTGTGGCAGCGCGCGGGCGACGTTTTCGTGATCGGAAACGACAACAAGGAAACGAAGCTTGGTGCCGGTCGCCAACCGGTCGCGGTCGGCGGCAATGGCCAGACTATCGTCGTGTGGAACGATGGCGCCGCACTCATGGCGGTCCGCGATCTCAAGCAGCCCGCGCCTGCCAAAATTGCACCCGAGGCGCGCTTCCCCATTGTCGCGTCGCTGCCGGGCGGCAAAGGCGCGGTGCTCGCTTACGAGCGCACGACAAAAGGTGTAACCGTCATCGCGATCGAGCGACTGTAAGGGCGAAGTCTCTCTGCAAAGGCCGACTGCCGCGGACGCAGTCGGCCTTTTGCTTTTTCGCGCTCGGCGTGGGCCAAGCGATGCGCAGCGCTTGGCAAGCGGTGCGCAGTGATCCCCAAGGGTAATCCGGGGCTGAGGTGTAGTGGTTGATGAACAATCAAACGCTCAACCGACAGGTGACCTATGAAAACTCGGACTCTGATTCGCACCTCATTCGGAATCATCGCGAGCGGCCTTCTCGCCGCTGCCGCGCTCGCGGGCCCCGGCCCGCAATACTGGAACAAGACCACGTCGAAGCCGGCCGAGAAGCCCGCACCGGTGAAGATGGACGAACATCCGACCGGCAAGTGCGATGGCTGCAAGACCACGCCGATCTGGGTCAACGGTGACCGCGGTCCCGCCGGCAAGGGCGTGGGCCTGCGCGTGGCTGGCTACTCGCACTCGTGCAAGGGCTGCGTCGGCACGCTCACGACGGAGAACGGCAAGACCAAGGCCGACATGAAACACGCCGAAGGTTGCGCGAAACTCGTCTGCTGCAGGTAAGCGCTCTCGCCGGCTCCCTCCTCAACCTCCCGCTTATCTCATCATCAATATGAACACGATTCTCTCCAAACTCCTCGCCGGCACCGCCGGCTTCGGCCTCGCGGCCACGCTCGCGTTGGCTGGCCCCGGCTCGGGCGTCAGCATCTGGCGCAACGACCCGACGCCCGCCGGGTCCCCGACGGCGACTCCGCCCGCGCTGCCGACCGTCTGCACGGATGCCCGCTTGATCTCCGTCAAGGAAGCCAAGTGGGTGCGCGGCGGTGGTCGCGGCATGACCATCGTCGATGCTGGCAAGCGTCTCGTCTGCAATTCGTGCGCTACGCCGGTCGCCATCACGAGGCCGGTCGATCGCAACGGCAACGGGCCGAAGGCGAATCTTCCGAGCAGAGGCCTGCACGACTGCACAAGCACCGGTTGCGGCGGCGTAAAAACAGCCCCGACCGAATAACCGCTCCGGCCATGCTGGCGGAAAGATCAGACGCAGAAGAAACCTGCACTGTCTGCGGCAATGTCCCCGTGGGCAGCCGCAGGTTTGCTCGGTTGTATCACCAAGGCGTGCCGTTCTCGCTTTGCTGCCCCATGTGCATCGATCTTTTCCAGCGCGCTCCGGAGCGTTTCGCCCGCGGTGAGCGTCCGCAGACGGTGCTCGCCGACTTGGTCGAGGACCTGCGGTGGCGGCACGGTTAAAGAATAAGCCCGAGCGCAAAGCTCGGGCTTGCTCAAGGACAGGCTTTCCGCGGCGCTCAGGTGCGATCGTTTCGATCCAGATCGTTGATCGAATACCACTGCTGGAGCCAGATGCGCAGTTGGGCGATTTCGTCACCCTGCATGCCGAGCATCATCGCGCACATATTCAGCATCTCCGGGTGATAGGCCTGATTCAGGCAGTCGAGGGCCATCGGCACCGCCATGGAGTGATGGCGGACCATCATCGTCATGTAGGCTTTTTCAAATTCCGCGCCGTTGAGTCGCGACAGTTCCTCGATCTGCCGCTGCGTCCGACGATCCAAGCGCGGTTCATGGGACACGCCATACCAGGACTGCAGCCAGCCCTGCATCTTTTGAATCTCGGCCGTCTGGCCCGTTTTGATGCTGTCGCACATCTGCTGCAGCTCGGCATGCACGGTGCGGCCGGTGCACAGCTCGGACATTTTCACCGCGCCGAAATGATGGTCGATCATCGATTCCAGGAAATTGATCTCGAAACGACGTTGATCTCTTTCCGGGGCCGGCCCACTTGCCTGCAAGCTGGTGACGAGGCCGAGGGACAGGGCCATGGCGGCCATTGCGAACATTCGTTGTAACATGGTAGCATTCTCCGTGGAGCCGGTTGATCAGTGGCCGTGGTCTTCTGGCTCCAAGGAAAACCGCGGCGCTCGTTTGGAATGAGCATCGGGGTAGAAATGTGGGTAAATGAAAGTTCGCCTGCGCCGGCTGAGCGCGGGCCAATGCGCGATCGGATCAGCGTCGGAGCGGCCGGTCCGTATGCTCAACGGCGCTGGCCTTGGTGCCCGCCATCTGGCGGCACGCGTCGGCACATTCGCGGCAGGCCTTCGCGCACGCCTGGCAATGATCCATCTTGTGCTTGCCGCATTCTTCGCCGCAGGCGTCGCACACCTCCGCGCAGAGTCGGCAGACTTGCTCCGCGAACTGCGAACCGCGCGACATTTCCCGCATCGCGAACGAACAGATGTCGGCGCAGCTGCGGTCCAGCTCGACGCAGCGCGTCATCATCTTCACCTCGTCTTCGTGCAGGCAGGCCGTTGCGCAGTGTTCGCAGGCTTCCATGCATTGGTGACACGCTTCGATGCAGGCTTCGTATTTTTCGTGGTTCATGATGATTTTTCTCCTGATTGCGCCGCCGGCATTGGCGGCAAAGTGAAAGGCCGTCAGCGCGACCCGTTTTCCAATCGCCTGATGAGCGCGTTCATTTGCGCGATCTCGCGTTCCTGCGACTCGATGATTTGTTTGGCGAGTGCCTGCGTTTCCGGGTCCTGCAGGTGCGCGTGGCGGCTCGTCATGATCGCCGAGGAATGATGCGGGATCATCGCCTTCATGTATTGCACGTCGGAGACCGGCGTTTGCGTGCGCAGCAGCACGAGGCTCACCACGAAAACAACCACCGCGCCGCCGAGAATGAGGACGTTGCGTCTCTTGTTTTCATACATCGACCACATAAGCAGCACCATCGTCACCGCCATCGGCGCCACCATGAGCAGCGACATGTAGGCGCGGGTGGCGCTGAACCGAATGTGCGCGCCGTCTTCGACGTTAAGGAACATCGCCCCATACATCGTGAAAAACGAAATGACGAGTGACAGGGCGAGTTTGCGATAATGTCCGTGGTTCATGATTGGTCCTCAGTGCGCCATGGCGGCCGGACGCAGGCGCAGGAAAAGCCAGAACCCGATCGGCCGGCGGCCATAGTCCGCCTCGAGATCGCGGGGCATGAACGACCACGTCACGGAACCGCCGAGCGCAAGCTGCCACGGCCGGTTGTGCACGAGCTCGTGCGTCGTGCCGACGGTGAGCTGCTTGACCGGGATTTTGCGGTCGTCGGGGAGCAGGTTCAGCTCCTCGCCGGTTTTCTCGACGCGCTCCGCGCGGCCGAAGAAGGACATCCGGCCGGTCATGTAGCTCGACTCGATCAGAAATGCGTCCGTGGGCTCGTGACCATGATCGTTGCGGCCCCATGCCGCGGTGGTCGCGATGTGGCGGTCACCCGTCAGCTTCATGAGATGCATAAGCGAGGCCGTCGTGCGGCGGAGGTGTTCGCGCGGATGCAGTTCCTCGGGGCTCTTCAGATAGCCGTGCGAGATTTGCGCACTCCACTCCGGCGCGGGATTCCAGGTGAAGCGCCCGGAGTAGGAGTCGAGGTTGGGCTTTTCGATGTCCCATCGATCTTCATCCGGCTCTCGGCCGTTGAAATAAGAGCCTTCGAGCTGCCACGTCTTCTGCGCGATCCCCGCCGTCAACACGCCGAACGTGATGTGCGACGAATCGAGCCAGTGGTGGCTGACCGGCGCAGCGGGATTGTCCATCGCCGACATTCGGTGCATGAACGCGGGCGGCCCGAGCGCGGGCTCGCCGGCGGGTGCGACGTAGAGCGACGCCACCGTGTCGCCGGACAACAGCCGGCGGTAACGGCCCGACAGTTCCATGAAGAGATCGTGCGGATGCTGGCGGTCGATCAGCGGGCGGCCGTGATACGCTTCGCCCGATTGAAACAACATGGGATAGCCCTTCGCCGTAGTCGTCCACGGTTCGAGGCTGAACATGCCGCGAAACATCAGGTCGCTTTCGCCGGAACGCCGATTCGCCATCAGCATGAGCCAGTTGATCGAATTGAGCTGCTCGTCGCCGCGTCGGCCCGACTGATTGTCGTAGGCCAGGTAGGCGTTGTAATGCGTCATGAGTTGCCAGTCACCGAGCATGGAGTGATGCGCGTGCATGGGCGTCGCCGCTGGCTGCCACGCGGTGCCCGAGGCTTCCTGCGTGTCGGAAATGGGGCCGAACGACATCTTCATGTCGTGGCCCATTGCCTGATGATTCATCGGCTGTCCCGCCGGCATAGCCATCCCCGTGTGACCGGCATGTTCCGCGGATTGGGGCGCGGGCGCCGTTGGTGCGGGCGCCGCCCGCTCGCTCGCAGGCGCGCCTCGGCCGGAGGCCGGTGTCGAGCCGGCCGGCTGCGGCTGCTTGGGCATCACCGGATGCTGGTGCTCGGTGCTTTGAGCTTGGGCAGTTGCGATCAAGAGAAACGCCGCGCCAAAAACAAAAATCCGCTGGAGCAGATGCCCAGCGGACTTTCGGGTGCAAAGGGGATGGTGGCAGCAAGAGTGCATGGGTTGGTTCCTCGTGCGCCGTGGCGCGACGCCGGGACGATGACTGAACGGCGTGCCCGCGCCCGGTTCCTTACACTTGGCGCGCTTTCGGCCCGCAAAAGTTCGCTGGGTTTGAGGGATTTGCGCGGTCCGCCGCGTTTAAGCGAGAGATGGAGTCGCCGCGAAGAAGCCATGCAGCCAAATCCCTTACCAAGAGCACCTCGGGCGGGCGTCCTCCGCAAAAGATCAGAGGCGCCCGTGATGGGGTTCGGGTAACGCAACAGGAGCGCTTTCGGCGCTTCGTGGCTTCACAAGCCGGGGACTCCGATCTGGATGCTTTACTTGAAACCGAAATACCTCGCGCCCTGAAAAATGCTCCGAACCTCCGTCGCGGCGAACCCGCGCTCGTGTGGTTACATCGAATCGTCTCGGGCGCGATTGCAGAATCTCCCCGGAAGAGCGCCGCCGATATCACGTGGAGCGCAGTGTTGGCCAATTGCGTTAAATCGGTGCTGCCAGCGCTCGAACCGCGCTATGCCGAAGTGCTCCGCCGCGTCGATCTCACGGGCGAGAACAAACGAAAAGTCGCACGCGAACTGGAGCTGACGTCCGAAACCATGGACGTGCTGCTGCACCGCGCCCGCAAGGCGTTGCGAAGGCAATTGGCGGGTTTCAGCGTCTCATCCGGTCGCCGGGGCAGTCGGGAATAGTTCGTCCACGATGTTGGAGCATCTCGACAAACGAGTGTAAGGTTTCCCCGACGGCTCCGTCCCCAAGATATGGACCACGACCATTCCAGGCACGCACACGACAAGAAGGCTTCCGTTTCGGACGCCGGGAAAAGCTGCTGCTCGCATCACGGCCAGGAAAAGTCTCCCACCAAGCACGGTGAACATGAGGGGCACTGCCATCACGGGCACGACAACGCCGCGCATGGTGGCGAGCACGACGGGCATGGTCACCACCACCATCATCACCACGACGCCAACGTGAAGGCCTCAGCCGGTGCGAAATACTACTGCCCGATGTGCGAGGGCGTGGAAAGCGATCAGCCTGGCGATTGCCCGAAGTGCGGCATGGCGCTCGAACGCAATCCGGCCTACCACGAGCCGGCGCGCACCGTTTACACGTGCCCGATGCATCCGCAGATCGAGCAGGATCATCCCGGCGATTGCCCGATTTGCGGCATGGCGCTCGAACCCAAGACCGTCACTGCCGAGCCCGAGGATAATCACGAGTTGCGCGACATGACGCGACGCTTCTGGGTCGGCGCGGTGCTCGCGTTGCCGGTGTTCGTGCTCGGAATGCTACATATCGCTCCGGCGCTCGAGCACATCGCGATGTCGCCGCTCAGCCTCTGGACGCAGTTCCTGCTGTCCACCCCGGTCGTGGTCTGGGCCGGCTGGCCGTTCTTCGTGCGCGGCGCGAAGTCTCTGCGTTCGGGACACTGGAATATGTTCACGCTGATCGCCATCGGCGTGGCGGCGGCTTACGGCTACAGCCTCGTCGGCTTCTTCTTCCCGAGCCTCTTCCCGGGAACGATGAAGACGCACGGCGTGGTCGATGTGTATTTCGAGGCGGCGGCGGTCATCATCGTTTTGGTGCTGCTGGGTCAGGTGCTTGAACTTCGCGCCCGCGCGCGCACGTCCAGCGCCATCAAAGCGCTGCTCAATCTCTCGCCGCCGACGGCGCTGCGCGTGACGCCGGAAGGCGACCAGGAGGTCGCACTTGCCGAGGTGCAGGCCGGCGACCGCTTGCGTGTTCGGCCCGGCGCCAAGGTCCCCGTGGACGGCGTGGTGGAGGACGGAGCGTCCACGGTGGATGAGTCGATGCTCACCGGCGAATCGATGCCCGTCGAAAAGAAGTCGGGCGACCGGGTGACGGGCGGCACCGTGAACACGACCGGCGGCTTCGTGCTGCGCGCCGAAAAGGTCGGTGCGGACACGATGCTCGCGCGCATCGTCAACATGGTCGCGGAGGCTCAGCGCAGCCGCGCTCCGATCCAGGGACTGGCCGACAAGGTGGCGGGCATTTTCGTCCCGGCAGTCGTGGTCATCGCAGTGCTGACGTTCGCCGTCTGGTTCTTCTTCGGTCCGGAGCCGCGTTTGGCGCACGCGATCGTCAACGCGGTCGCGGTCCTGATCATCGCGTGCCCGTGCGCGCTGGGCCTTGCGACGCCCATGTCGATCATGGTGGGCATCGGCCGGGGCGCGCAGGAAGGCGTGCTGGTCAAGAATGCCGAAGCGCTCGAACTGCTCGGCAAAGTCCAGTGGCTGGTGGTCGACAAGACCGGCACGCTGACCGAAGGAAAGCCCCAACTCGTCGACGTGGTGCCAATGGACGGGACCGACGAAAAGACGCTCGTGGAACTCGCCGCGTCCGTGGAGCGATCCTCGGAGCATCCGCTCGCGGCGGCCGTCGTGCGTGGGGCGGAAGCGCGGAAAATCGCGCTGCGCGAAGTCGCGGATTTCCGCTCCGTCACCGCGGGTGGCGTGGTCGGCCAGGTCGACGGGCGCGCCGTGCTCGTCGGCAAGGCCAAATTCATCGAGGGCGAGCGCATCGCGGTTGCGCCTGCGGCCGTCGAGCGCGCCAACGCGCTCCAGGCCGAGGGCAAGACGGTGCTCTTCGTGGGCATAGACGGCCGGCTCGCCGGTTTGCTCGCGGTCGCCGATCCGATCAAGGCGACGACGAAGGAAGCAATCGCCGATCTGCATCGGCTGGGCATCAAGCTCGTGATGGCGACGGGCGACAATCGTCGCACCGCCGAGGCCGTGGCGAAACAGCTCGGGCTGGATCGCTTCGAGGCCGAGGTGGAACCCGCCGACAAGATCCGGCTAGTGGAGTCGCTGAAAAAGGACGGCGCGCACGTGGCGATGGCCGGCGACGGCATCAACGACGCGCCGGCGCTTGCCGCTGCCGACGTGGGCATCGCGATGGGCACGGGCACCGATGTCGCCATGGAAAGCGCGGGCGTCACGCTCGTGAAAGGCGACCTCCGCGGCATCGCCAAGGCGATGCACCTCTCCCGCGCCACCATGCGGAATATCCGGCAGAACCTATTCTTCGCCTTCGTCTACAACACCGTGGGAGTGCCCGTGGCCGCCGGCGTGCTCTTCCCCTTCTTCGGCTGGTTGCTCAGCCCGATCATTGCTGGCGGCGCGATGGCGCTGTCCTCAGTTTCCGTGATCACGAATGCGCTGCGCCTGCGTCGCGTGAAGCTGTAGGCGCGGCGTTCGCCCGGCCATCACCGCAAAGTGATGAGCGCCGTGGCGACCTGGCGCGGTTCGCCATCGCGTGTGTAACTCAACAGCACGCGCGACGGCGATCCTCCGGGCAGCAACGCGATCCGCGGGAAACCGCTTGCCCGCGCCGTGGTCGTAGCCGCAAGCAGGATGGGCGCGGAAAGTTCTCCGTTCGGGCTCAGTGTCCGCGCATAGATGCCGCCCAGCTTGTCGCCGACGGTCGATTCGAGCCACGTGACCACGGCGCGCCCATCCGGCAGGAGCACGGTGTCGACCCGGCCTTGCGGACGCCCGAGGTCAATGCGCTGCGGATTGGGGATTGAAGTCCCGCCCGGTGCGGTCCGGCCCGCGAAAACGCGAGCTTCGCCACTGGCTGCGGTGAACCAAGCCGCCGCGACCCCTTGCGGCGAGGCCGCGAGCTGCGGCCCGTTGACCGGGCACGCCGCGATCTTCCAGCCGTCGGTATGCAGCGTTTGCGGCGCCGTCCATTTTCCGGCGCGAAACGCGGCCACTCGCATGTCGCGGACTTCATCGGCCGTGCGCCCACGGTAGGCCAGCCACACGGCGTCGCCCGAAGCGGCCAAGGACAACTGGCAGCAATCGCAGACCGATTCGTCGACGAGCACGTCGCGTTCGTTCGTCCCGATGGTCCGGGCATACAGCGCCTGCTTCCCATGGTGGCCCGTGCGTCCCCGGCCATCGAGCCATGCCGCGAGCAGCCGCCCGTCGGGTAATGGCTGCAGCGCCACAAACTCCACCGTCTGGCTTTCGCGCGTCAGCGGGGCCGGCGCGCTCCACGATTTGCCGGCATCGGCCGACACGCCGACCTGCGCGTGATAGGCGTGATCGTCACCGCCGGGAGAATTAACGAACCACACCGCCGTGAGCCTATTCCCCTGCGCCGCGAGCGCGGGGAAGTCGGCCCAATTGATGAACCAGTTCGCACCGCGAGCCGCCGTGACGGGCTTCTCCCAGCCGCCGCGCGCCGTGTCGAAACGCGCAACTTTCATCGCGTGCTCCTTGGGCCCGGCCGGCTCGAGCCAGGAAAGCCACGGCGTGCCGTCCGTTGAAATGACGAGCGACGATCCCATCGCGCCCGGGCCGGCCGGGGAAGCGAGATCGTCGACCTTGAGGTCGAGAGCGGATTCAGCGGCGAGACCGGTGCTGAAAAGCAACAGGCTCAAGCCCAGGGACCATCGGCGAAACATCCGGCGATCCTACTCCGGAGCCGGCCGGCCCACCACTCGAATAATCGGCGCAACCGCCGGCGGCACGACCAGCGAAACGAAAACGCCGCGCCCCGTGAAGGGCGCGGCGGTTAGCCACGAGGTCGGACCATCAGTCGAACACGTCCTCGGGAACGCTGTAGACTTCGACCAGCACGTCGCGACTGCGGACGTTGATGAGATCGCTCGCCACGTGCACCGTGTAGGCGCCGGGCGGCAGGATCACCAGGACCGCCGCGTCGAAAGCCGCCGTATCGAGCGGAAAAGCGCCGACGCGCGCGGCGGCCGCAGCAACGCGCTCCGCGTTGGGATGATTCGACCAGTCGTCGTTGCCCACCACGGTCTGCGCGCCGCGCTTCACGGCGAGCCAGGGGTCGGGATGCGACGACGGCACGCCAAACTTCGTGAGACTCGGCCCCACGGCGCGCACGAGCACCGCGCGCGGGCGATCCTCGATTACGAAGCCGGCGATGACCACCTCACCGTCGCTCAGGCGGGTGCGAGTCGAAATGTTGACGAACTGGCCGCTCGACGTGCGGGCAAACGGCGAGACGCCAACCGCCATGTAAACGTCGTCGCCAAACGGCACGTGCACGCCACCTCCGCGCACCTCGAAGTTTGCCGTGGCATTTGCGCCCAGCTTGTAGAAGGCGAGCCACGCCTCGACGTTCACCAAGGTGCGATTGAGCGCCCATTCCTCGGTGTTGGCTGGCCGGGCGATGTTCTGGGTGCCGCGCCACGCAACGTCGCCCGCAAGATCGAGCACGCCTTCCTGCTTGAGCAAACGCCCGTCGGGCGTGGGTGAAAAGCGGACGATGGGGAGGCGATCGAGCCGGAAGGCCTCGGCCGAGCGGCCCGGTGTGGCGAAGAGCAGAGCGATCAGACCGCCGAGGAGAAACGCGGCGACCAGTTCGGATTTGGCAGAGCGGGAGAGTTGCATGGCGCAGAGGAGACGGAGCCCTCCGCGCGATCTTACGCCCAGCGGCGGATTTCGTTCCGCCTTCGGATGCTACTCGCAGCCGCAGTCGTCCAAGCACGCGCAATCACCGCAGAAATAAGTCAGCTTGGTCCGCAGTTCCGCCCGCGCGCGATGCAGAGTCACGCTGGCATTGTTCGCGGTGATCCCGAGGCTCGCCGCGGCGTTGGCGACCGATTCACCGTTCAACTCGACGCGGCGCAACAGCTCCGCGTGGTTGGCCTTCATGCCCGGGAGCATCTTCTCGAAGCACGCACAGATGTGCCGTTCCGCCTCGGTGTCGTCCGCGAGCGTCACGGTGTCGGTCATCCAAGCCTCGTCGCGGCGTTGGGCCGCATTGCGGCTGCGCACGTGATCCACGACCGCGTTGCGCAGCACCTGATAGAACCACGCGACCGCCTTCTCGCCGTCCTTGATCTCGCCCGACCGCTGAAGCGCCTTGACCAATCCGTTTTGCAGCAGGTCCTCCGCATCGGCTTCGTTGCCGACGCGCGATGTCAGGAACGCTTTGAAGGCGTTCCGATGCGCGAGCAGCGTCGAGGCGACGCCCGCTGGATCGGGCTTGGACATGAGCGCTACCATGGTGCGTTTTCGCGAAAACGTAAAGCGGCGGTTCCGGGCGGATGCCGCGCCCGCGTAGGAGAAGATACGGGCGTCAGGACAGATGCGGGCTGGCGAACGGCGATTGCGCCGCGGGCCGATGCGGCCGGAAACGGCGGCGCACGCGATTGAACGCCGCGAGGAACTTCAGACGAAGCGTGGCGGTGGCCGGGCGGCGCGTTGAGCTGGCGCGATGGGCGCCGAGGATGGAACAGGTGTGATTCATACACCTGGGCAGACGGAATGCTGCAACCTATCTTACAGCCTCTCTGGGTTGCCCGCGGGAATTCCTCAGAGAATGCCCGCCTCCCGAAAGCTAAAGTAGCCCTTCGCCAGCGGGTCTGCATCCGGGCGGCCGATGATCACGTGGTCGAGGAGATCGATGTCCACGGTCTTCGCTGACTCGCGGAGAAGTCGTGTGACATGCATGTCAGGTGCGCTCGGAGCCGGATCGCCGCTTATGCCGTATGCGGTATAAGCGGCGTTATGCCGCATGGCGTTTTATGCCGAATGTGGCCGACGTTCCCCTGTG
>CAYZPV010000072.1:0-28497 GCA_964480585.1 uncultured Opitutus sp.
GGGTGGCTGCGTCGCCGCGGGAGGCAACTCGGGTGCGCTGTTTACAGGCGCGTCGGGTAAGGCCGAGGGCTCGGGCGCGGGAGCGAGTTGGAGGGGGGCGGCGTCGATTTGCGGCGGGGCGGGGCGCGGAGAGCGGGCCGGTTTAGGCGGTTTTTCCGAGGCGGCGGCCCGGGGCTGCCCGCCGTCGCTCGCTGGGCTATGGCGAGGCTGGCGCGGTGGGCGGGCGGCGTGCTCGGCTTCCCGCAAGGCGAGGCGGCGCTCATCCAGCGCGTAGCGTTTGGCGGCGAGTTGCTGTTTCTCGACGCGGTGCACGAGGTCGAGGAGGCGGGTGGCGGTATCGAGGTGGGGCGTGGGGCGGATGATCAGGGAAAAGGCGAGGGCCTTGGCGTGCCGGATCGTCGCGGCGTCGAACTCGCCCGTGGGGAGCGCGGCGAGGAGGGCGGCGGCCTCGCTGTCGCCATCATAGCGATCCGGGACGACGTGGCGCTGGTAGTACGCGCCCACGGCGCTCCTGCTCACCTGGAGCCCGAAGTGGTGATGGACCAGCCGGACGACGTTGGAGTAGGTCTCGTTGTCGTCTTCGAGCCAGACGCGAAGGAACTCGCGCTGCTCGGGATGCAACTGCGCGAGCTTGGCATCGCCGCGCAGTTTTCTAGGCGTCCCCGTACCGGTCGGTGTCGCTGTGGTCGTACCCGTAGTCGTGCCCGTGCTCATGCTTTCGGCCTTTTGCTGGAGTGCTGGAGGTTGCTCCGGGGCGACTTGCCCCGGTCCCTGAGCATAACCGAAAACGAGTGAGGATGTAAGGTGGTACCGGGAGTTTGTGCAACGCGTTCGGGGTGAAGGGGGTAGGGCGTTGGGCGGTGGTTTAGGCCGACGTCCGACACTGCGAAGGTAAATGGTGAGGCAAGAAACCCTTTTGGGCTGCCCGATAAGCGTCCCAATTTCCGCAGGTAGCGTATTATTTGACTGAGGAATGGCGCTCTCTCAACGCTACGGTATAGCGGTACGCGGCGATCTCTGCATCGAGTTGCCTCCGCATCGCCTCAGCCTGTTCCGGAGAGAGCTTTGCCTTTGCGGACTCGATGAACTCGTCGCGCCGCTTGATCATACCGTCGAGGTACTCGCGGTTTTCCGCAGGGTTCTTTCCGGTGGAAGGAGGGGGTGTGTGAAAAGATTTCCAGCTTTTGATCAAATCTACACCTACGTCGCCAGGGACTTCCGGCAGGCCCTCTGCCCGCAAGGTATCGTTGAGCAGCTGCATACTGGTGAAATGCTCGCCGCGGGAGGAGATATAATCGCGCACGAGTGCCGTTTGTTCGGGGCTCATAATCTTGGCGCAGTCTTCGGCTAACCGATCGACGTTGAGCCGCTTGAGGTTCTCCGCGGTGGCGGCATCGCCCTTTTGTGCGAGATACTGGACCTCGGCAATAGTCGCCTCGTATTGGACGAGCAGCTTCTTTAGTGCGGAGTTTTGCTCTGGCCGCAGACGGAGCGCGGAGAAAAGCGGGCGACCTTGCCTGTGTTGTGCCGCTGCAAAATAGTCGAGAGCAATGGCGGCAGTCGCTGGGTCGTTAAGGAGTTCGTAGGGGGTGGCGATAGTCTGGAGGCTTCTGGCACTAGCGGCGCGCGCCTTCCGCTGGAAGTCGTCCACCACGGATCGCAAGCGGATGACCTCCGCCTGGGCCGCATCCAATTCCGTAGCTGAGTTCGCTTTAGCAACTGCGGGCGGCGTGGAAGCGGGGTGAGGATGTGGCCCGGGAGTCGGGGATCCTCCCCGGGCGATCCATCCGGCTACGGCCCCGATCACGAGCGCTCCCGCCACTGCTGCTGGAGCTATCACTTTTCGCGTCATGGAGATTGGCCGGCGTTTGTCATCTCGAGTGCCGAATACAATCGACCTCGAGGAGTTGCTCGCGCCGTCCGAGACGGCGTTTGATCGTGAGTTTGGATGTGCCGGTGAGTGCGCTGGCAAATCCGCGAGGGAGTGCTTGAGCGACGGGTACGCCGTCGATCGCGATGATCTCGTCGCCATCCTCTGCGTCGCCTACGAGGAACGTGATCGTGTCGGTGCCCGTGGCTGGCCAAGTCTTGAGGCGAAATCCGATCGACCGATCGGTGCGCACGATTCGGATAATCGTGTAGGATTTGAGGGGGCCCTTGCGGACTTCTAGGGTCGGCATCTTGCTCTCAGCCGCGGGCACTCCGAGCGGAGTCAATTGCGCGGCGGCCAGTGGCTGCGATGTCGCCAAGAAGACGGCCAAAAGACAGGAAGTAAAACTTTCACCGAAGGGCATGAGGACGGAGGGAGATGTCTGGGACGATGCGACAGGTGGAGCTGGAGTAACTATCCTACGGCGGAGGCTCCCGCCCGGTCCGTCGATTTCCCGAGCTTGAGCGCGAGGGCTGCATAGCTGCCTGCCAGAAGAAAAATGAGCGTGAGCACCATGGCATTATCGGCGGTTTGCGGTGAGAGGTGCAGGGCATCCGACAGATTTCCCAAGCAGGTGCATGGTTTCGTATAGTCTATCCACCATAAACCAATTCGATATACCGCAATCAAGGTGCTCACGGTTGCGACCGCATACAAGGCGAAATTTTCGAGCGCTTTTGAAAAGCAGCAGACACCCACTGCGACTTCAACGAGGCCAGCCCCGAGAAAAAGTATGCGAAAGGGCACAAATAGCAGCGGATCGGCGTATTGAAAGACCTCGGCGTCGTGCGGGACGCTTACCAACTTGGCCCCGCCGGTTGCGAGCAATAGGACACCGGCGGAGCGGAGGAACCAACTCACATAAGTCGTCTTCATGGTCGCATCGGCGGGGCGGTTAGTGGGATGGCGGGTTTACATGCCCTGCGGGCACGAGCAACTGCCGGTGCCGTAGCCATCGCAGCGGCCCGGGGTGAAGTCCTTCGTCTCGGTGTCACCGACCGGGCTGCAGTTCGTGACGCACACCGGGCACGCCTCCTCACATGTCCTGATTTGCTGGGTGTAGCAGGCAGTCATGCTATCGCAGGCGTAGGGTACGTCACAACCCTCGCCGGATGTCCACTGCCAGGTGCTCCATTTCCCGTCCGAGGCTTGCGCTGTGATTGCGCCCAGAGCGCACGCGGCTGCGAGGAACAGCAACGGCTTGATGGATACTATGCGTTTTGTGTTCATTATGTCTCCTTATGCTTGTTTCTTTTTCCCTCGTCGGATCAGGGCGTAAATCGCACCGATCCCGAGGAAAGCCGTCGACGCGAGGAAGAATACGACGATTTTCCGCCGACCCTGCTTCTCCTCGACCTTCGCCATAGATCCCTGCTTGAGCCGAACTAGTTTTTGGTAGGATGGGTTGCCCTCGTGCTCAAAAGGCGGCGTTTCCGAGGGCTGCAGCAGGTAATTTAACCCCGTCACCGAGCCGTAGCGTGTATCGGATACGACCGTCGCGGCATCTGCGTCGTACGAAGCGATGGAGCGGGAGCCTGCGCTGTCCGTGCGCACGTTCGTTGCCATAAATGTGGCGTCCGCTATCGCAAAGCCTTTTGAATCATTGACGCAGAAGAAGGCGCTGGTGGGCATGCCGTCGCGAATCTCCTTGATGTGAAGTTCTCCCACGAGGAAGCAGTCGCTGCCCTGAGCATATGGGGGAGCCTTGCCTTCGTCGGTCACCCAGAAGCGGACGATCGGACGCCCGCCATCCGCCCACTCGACCTCGCCTTTCACGCTTGGGAGATTCAGCTCCCGCGCCCGTCGTCGCATGAGGCCAGGTATGCAGTCGTCGACTAACGAGGTTCGCTCGGCGTTAAAGGCCCGCTGCGGGCGCTTGGTCATGATGTTCGCCAAGCTCAGCGCCTGGATTGCTCCCCAGCTGTCGAAGCCGTTGGGGAGAACGCCAATGTCAAACCGGCCGTAGGCATGGCGGCTAGGGTTTGCCGGGCCGTTGGATGGCGCGATCTTGAGGATCCGCTCCGACTGGTAGACGTGCCGGTAGTCGGACATCGCAATGACGCCATTCTCCGCTATCTCATTGGGGTTCAGTGCTCTCACCCAGTAATGATCCGGGTATATCCTGACTTCGAAAGATCCTGTCGAGGTCACCCGAAGAACAGTGGGCTTGATGAAGCGCCGTACCGTATACTCGCCGGTCATGACTGTGTACTCTTCCGTACCGGGAAGGGACAGTGCGGACTGGCCCGCAGCGTCGTGGAGAAGCGTCGCGAGAAGAAATGCCATCATCCACCTAGACTGAGATTTAAGAGCGTGCATCTGTAGCCTGCGATCGTGGTTTTTTGGGGTGAGGAAACGGGCGATCCGAATCGGCCGCTCCCAGTGACGGCGACAGTATGGGGGAAGATCGCGCGCTTTTAAATGAGGTGTTGCGATTATTGATCTTACATAAAAAAGTGTATATAATCCGGGATTAATTATGAGGTTTTTTAAAAATAGGTAGAATCTGAATCATCGCTTGAGGATTACCGTTTAATGGGTTTCATCAGAGGTGATATGCGTGTCATGATCGTCGAGGATCATCTGCTTTACACCGAAGTGATTCGTAAGATCGTCGGTGAAATGGGCCATACGGTGGTGGCTGAGGCCGCGACAGTATCGAAAGCCTTGGCGTGCCTTGCTGTTGCGCTCCCAGAGTTGGTCATCGTCGACATGGAGCTGCCCGACGGAACCGGGTTCGACTTGATGCGTCGAGATGTCGACCCGAAGCCGCGATTCCTTGTCGTGTCCGCGCACCGCGATTCGCTCACTGCACATCTCGTCAGCCATTTGGAAGTAGCGGGATACGTGGACAAAGGCAGTTGCTCGGTGCGTACCATAAAGGAGGCAATCGAGGCCGTCGAAGGCGGGCGGAAATATTTCTCCCCTCGTTTCATGGCGGCATATCAGGATGCGCTCACTCTAAAATGGTCGTTCATCGGAAGGCTTTCTCCACAGGAGCACTGTGTCCTTCTCATGCTCGTGCGGGGGTACGACGACGCTGATATCGGCGCGGAGCTGGGCATCAGTGCAGCCACGGTGAAAACTCACCGGGGCCGGATCTTAAGGAAGGCGCGCTGCGCCTCAACCCGTCAGCTTATGGCATTTGCGCTAGAACAGGGCTTCGCCTTTCTCGGCAAGATATGCGGAAGGGGTGACTCACCGCTGCTCACAAACTCGCGGTGTTCTCGCCGTGTTTATCCGTCCGCAGGCAAAGAGCTTGGGCGTTCGTGCGATTTAAGCGTGGCTTCTTGGGTCGGCTACCGCGTAAGGTGTAGGCTCTTTTCGTTTCGTTTTCCTTCCAGCCCATCTCCCCTGTGACTTCTTCTGTGCGTGTCTCGGTGGCAGCTGTTTTTGTGCTGCTTGCTTTCCTGAAATCGGCCGTGGTTGCGGCTACCTGGTCTTCGGCGGTGCCGGTGACGGGAGGGGCGACGATCTATGGCGCGGCGGCGGGGCCGGATCAGGCGGTCTTTGTCGGAGGGGCGGGGTTGATCGGCTCTTCGGCCGATGCCAGGACGTGGGTGCGCCGGAACTCGGGCACCACGGCGACGCTCTACGGGGTGGCGTATGGGGCAGGGCGCTTCGTCGCGGTCGGGGCGCAGGGGACGATTCTTTCCTCGGTGGATGGTATCACCTGGGTGGCCGAGCGCCATCCCTACACCACCCCTCTCGCACCCGACATCAATGGCGTGACGTTTGGCGGAGGGCGCTTCGTGGCGGCGTCGCGCAGCGTAAACTCCTCCGGTGACGACAACATCATCACGTCCACGGATGGGCGCACGTGGACGCGGCGGACGGTGGATCGCGGGGGCTTCCAGATGCAGTTTATCGCGTATGCCAACGGGCAGTATCTCGCGGGCGGCGGCGGGGTGCTGATGGTGTCCAGCGACTCGGTCTCGTGGCGCACGGTGTGGACGGGAGCGAGCTGGCTCTACGCGGCGGCGTCCAGCGGCTCGCGCTGGGTGGTCTCGGGGACGGATGGGGTGATGCTCACCTCCAGCGATGGCAACACGTGGGCGGCGGGCTCCACGGGCCAGCGGCAGACCGTCTATGCGCTCGACTGTCGCGGCGGGCGCTTCCTGGGCGTGGGCTCCAATGCCTTTACGATACCGGGCAACAATGCCTCGGTCTTTACCTCGCTCGACGGGGTGAATTGGACGGGGTTGCCGTTTCCCGCGGCGACCTCGCTGACGCGCAACGACACGCTGCGTGCGATGCTGGCCACGAACAGCGGCTACATCGGCTTTGGCGCGATGGGGATCATCGCGACGACGAGCGATGGCACGGCGTGGAGCGTGACGAGCGAGCCGCCGACGCGCGGGCACTTTTCCGACGTGACGTACGGCAAGGGGCTCTTCGTCGCCGTGGGCAGCCGGTCGGTGAATGAGGATCTGCCGGGGATCAACCCCGGCCGCATCGGCGCCATCTATACCTCGACGGATAGTGTCAACTGGGACGAGCAGACGAGCGGGGTGCGCGGCGCGACCTTGCGAAAAATCGCGTTCGGCCGCGACCGCTTCGTCGCGGTTGGCCCGGGCGGCACCATCGTGTACTCCGACGATGCGATCAGCTGGAAGCCTGCGACGTACCCGGCGTCGCCATCGTTTACCGGCGTGGCCTTCGGCGCGGGCCGCTTCGTGGCGATCGGCCGCAGCGTGCTGACCTCGACGGATGGCATCACGTGGCAGGCCGACACCGCTATGGCGGGAAACGACTACTGGGAAATCCGCTTCGCCAACGGGAGCTTCTTTCTCTCGACGAACCAGCAGAATCGCGCGATCCAGCGCTCATTTGACGGAGTGAATTGGACCAATGTCGCGCTCGCCAATTCAAGCCCATTTACCGACATCGCATTTGGCAACGGCCTGTGGGTCGCGGCGACCAACGGAGGCTCGGTGACCTTCGAGGGCAGCAACCCCATCGCCAATGGTGCGCTCCAGGTATCCACCGACGGTCTGCAGTGGGCACCAGTGCGGTCGCCGGCCTCGGGCACACCGCGCTCGGTCCAGTGGATCGGAGATCGCTGGGTCGCGGGCCTGAGCGATGGCAACGTCCTGGTTTCCACCGATGGCCGGAGCTGGCGTGTCGAGGAGCGGCCAACCGAGACCTCGATCGAGAGCATCGCTTTTGGCGGTGGCCATGCTGTCGCGGTCGGCTCCAACCACCTGCTGCTGACGACGCGCGACCCGAGCACGGTGCCGGCGCGAGTGAGCGTGGCGCGAGGCGAGCCGCTGGCACTCTCGCTGTCCGCCTCCTCCGTGACGGTCGCCTCCGTCGAGTGGTTTAAAGACGGCGTACTCATCCCCGCGGCCACCCAGACGGTCTATCGCGTCGCTGCCGCACGGGAGAGCGACGCCGGTCTCTATACCGTCGCGGCGACCACGGCAAACGGCGATGTCATCCGAGCGAGCTTCACCGTTACTGTGCTCGCGAGCCGGATCATCAATCTCTCGATCCGCACCGGCCTCTCGCCAGCCGCGCCGGAGCTCACGGTGGGCTATGTGATCGCCGGCACGGGCAAGTCCCTCCTGGTGCGCGCCGTCGGCCCGGGCTTGGCGGCTTTTGGCGTGAGTCCTGCGCTGGCACGGCCCCGCCTCGGCGTGTATGCCGGCCAGCGGCTGCTCGCCACCAATGAGGGCTGGGATCGCTCCGCCGATGGCGCGCTCATCTCATCAGCCGCAGCGCGCCTCGGCGCCTTTGCTCTCGCCGGTGGCAGCGCCGATGCCGCCTTGCTGCGCACCTTTGAGGCAGGCAATCACTCCGCGATCGTCAGCTCGATCGATGGCCAGGCCGGCACGACGCTCGTGGAGATCTACGATGCCGATACGGCGTCAAATGCGCGTCTCATCAATGTCTCCGCGCTCGCCCGCGTCGGGGTCGGGGAAAATACCCTCGTCGCAGGCTTCGTGGTCGCGGGTAATGCCGCCAAGCGCGTGCTCATTCGCGCGATCGGCCCCACTCTCGCGGGCTTCGGGCGCAGCGGAGTATTGGCCGATCCGCTGCTCGCCGTCACGCCGGCTGGCGCGCAGTCGGCCCTCGCCCTCAACGACAACTGGGGTGCCAGTGCCGAATTGTTCAATGCCTTTCTCAGTGTCGGCGCCTTTGCTCTCGCCGGCGATTCGAAGGACGCCGCGGTCGTGCTCGCGCTCAATCCTGGCGCCTATACCGTGCAGGTCTCCGGCTTTGGCGGCACGACGGGCGACGCCCTGGTCGAGATCTACGAACTGCCGTAAAGCTCTGCTGGAGGCCCATGGCCCACAATGCAGGGGGCCATGGCGTGAGCACCCTCAGGCTGCGCCGCGCAGGCACGCCAACTCCATCGCACTGTGCAAGGCTGCGAGAGGGCTGCCGCCGCTACTTCACTTCACGGCGTCAACCACCTTCACGGGGATCGAGTACAGCGATTTCCGCGCGGTGATGAAGAGCGTCTTACCGTCCGTACCGCCGAAGCAGAGATTTGCTGGCGCCTCGGGCGTGAGGATCTTGCCGATCAATTTCCCGCTGGGCGCAAAGATATGCACGCCGTCACCTGCGCTGGACCACACCCGGCCATCTTGGTCCACGCGGATGCCGTCGGGCCCTCCTTTGTCGATTTTGCAGAAGACGCGACCATTTGCCACCGTGCCATCCGCCTTTACGTCAAATGCGCGGATGTGCCGCGGCGAGCCCGAGTCGGCGATGTAGAGTATCTTTTCGTCGGGCGAGAAGGCGAGGCCGTTGGGCTGCACGAAATCGCTCACCACCGCGGTCGTACTCCCTGTCTTGGGATCGTGGCGAAAGACGTGGTTGGCCGTCTGCTCCTTGCCCACGCGCTGCTTCGTCGCGGGGTCGTTCTTCAGTCCGTACTCGGGATCGGTAAACCATACGGAGCCATCGCGCTTCACGACGACATCGTTGGGTGAGTTGAGCTTTTTGCCGTCATAGGCATCGACCAGCGTGCGCAGTTGCCCGTCCTTCTCGAGGATGGCGACGCGTCGCCCAGAGTGCTCGCAGCTCAGCAGTCGCCCGGCGGCATCGAGGATGTTGCCATTGGTGTTCTGGCTCGGCTTGCGAAAAGTGGAGAGCCCGCCCGCGGCGGTCCATTTCTTGAGTTCGTTGTTTGGGATATCGCTAAAGACGAGATAGCCGCCGTCGGCCTTTATCCAGACGGGTCCTTCGATGAAGCCCATGTCGGTGGCGAGGCGGGTGACCTTGGCGTCGGAGGCGACGCAGCGGGCAAACTCGGCGGCGTTTTCGATCTGAAACTCGGCGGCGGAGGCGGCGCAAACGGCGAAGGCCGACGCGACAGAGGCGAGGGTGGGGCGGAGGAGACGATGCATGGGGGAGAAAGTGCGCATCAATATGACGCTCGATTCCCGGGCTGGCGATGGATTTTCACTCCACGCCGTGCTTACCCGGCACGTAGAGTGTAGGGCACGTCGCGCATTCCTCGCACGGGCGCAGGCCGTGCCGCAGGCGCGGCCCTTCTTACTTCGAGTCGGTGCCTCCGCGCCAACCGAAGTCTCCGTTGCGCATATACGTTTGGTTGGTCTGGCGGAGGATATACTGGCCTGCTGCCGGATCGGATTTTGCGGCGTCGACGGCGTTGGCCTTCAGGTCGGACATGTTCTTCAGGCGCTCATCCTCCTCGTACATCACCATGGCGCGCGACTGCAGGGACGCGCCGACGAAGGGGATGTTAAAGCGATTGAGCACGCGATCCATCTCCGAGATGTAGCGGCGAACGGCGATGTCCTCGAGGCCCTTGTCCGTCGTGACAGCCCGCTCGGTCAAGATCGCGGGCTTGCGCTCGCGCACGATGACGGGATTCAGCCGAGGGATGCTATTGCGCGGCTTGTCCACATCGCGCATGTCGACCTTTTCCTCTTCCTCCAGCCTCTTCTGGGCGGGCCTTGGGGTCACCTCGGAGTACTTCGGCATAGCGGCCGACAGCGCCGAGGCAGCTTCCGCGGAGATCGCCCGGCGGCGCGAGTCGGCGGTGCCATTGGGGGCGGGCGCCTCTTCCTTCTTGGGAGCAAAAATGGAGGGTGCCTCCGCGGTCGGCGCAGGGGCGGGGGCCGGCGCGGGAGCCTGTGGTGCCAGGGCTTGCGCAAGAGCGAGGGAGGGCAGCGCAGCGGTCACAAGGCCGATGGAGACGAAGCGTTTCATGGCTACGGGATAGAACTTTAGGGCAGGTTGGGGTTCCGTGCAAGATCGGTAAACGCTTTGTCGTCCGTGAGCTGCCTGCGCTTTAGCGAGGCGGCTGGACCTTCGCCGCCAGCCGATCTCGCTCGGTGAGGAGTTGAGCTGCGATGCTGAGCGCGATCTCGTGCGGGTGGTTGGTGCCAAATTCGAGGCCGACGGGGCAGTGAAATTGCGCCGCCCGCTCCTCGCTCAGCCCTGCCGCGCTCAGCTCGCGTCGCAGCACCGCCGCTTTCGCCTTGCTGCCGATCACCCCGATAAAGGGAAAGCTTCGCTCCTTCAGCGCGCGTTCCAGGATGGGGCGATCCGTGGTATGGCCCTTGGTCATGCAGAGCAAAAAGGCGGAGTCAGGCAGCTCCGGCAGCAGCTCTGCGGGTTGATCGTGTCGGAGGGCTCGGATGTTTCGCCCCTTTGGCAACTGATCCAGCCACTCTTCGCGCGGATCGCTCACGATGATCGCGCAGGGCAGGGGAGCGAGCACGCGGATCAGTGCTTGTGCGATGTGGCCCGCCCCGAAGATCGCGAGCGTCCATCGGGCCTCCAGTGCCGGGTGTGGCTCGAAGTACAGTTTTACCGCTCCTCCGCAGGTCATCCCCACGTCGGTTTTGAGGGTCCACTGGACGAGCCGCGGTTGCGCTGCGCCTCCGGACGCTGCGAGCATCTCCTGCGCGTAGGCGAGCGCCTTGGCTTCCACCTTGCCGCCTCCCACCGTGCCTGCGTGCCGGCCCTCCGTCGTCACCAGCATTTTTGCGCCGGTATCCTGCGGCGTGCTGCCGAGCGCTTCCACGAGCGTGACGAGGACGAAGCCTGCGCCTGCGCGCTCCAGCGCGACGAGCTGCTCGTAAAACGTGGGTTCGGCGGAGTCGTGCGACATGCGTCTAGGTGGCAGCTCGCAGGGGGGCCAGATCCGGGTCTGTTTTGGCCGCGTCGGCAAATCGCGGTTCCAGTGCGATGGCGCGATCCACCCGCAGGCGGGCAGCCGCGAGATCGCCGCGCTGGCACGCATAGCAGCCGAGGTTGAATTGGATCGTCGGCTCCTCGGGATGCTGGGTTTCGGCGGCCAGTAGGATTTTTTCCGCTTCAGCCAGCGAGTCGGCGCGCCGCACGGCGTAGGCCCACGTGACCCAGCCCGCGGCCTCGCCCGGCGAGCGCGCGACGAGGAGCCGCGCCAGGTCGCGCAGCGCCGGCCAGTTCTGGCGCTCTTGGAAGATCGCTAGCCGCACCGCGAGCACCTCGACCTCCTCTCCCAGTGGTGGCGGGATGCGGTCGAGCTCCGCTTCGGCCTCATCGAGCATGCCGAGCTCGAGATAGCCACGTGCATGGGACAGCCTGCGTTTCGGAAGCATCGAAACGCTACCAAAGCGTTCTCCCTGAAAGCGTCAACGAACTGCGACGAACTCCGGTAAGTCGCGCTGGTCTATTAGCGCATGAAATTCTACCCGACACCCGAGCCCCCCGCCAAGCCCGAGACCCGATCCGAGGGCGGTCTGGCCAATGAGCTTCGTCCCGGCCTCGGCTCCGGCCTCTCCCGTCCGCCCGAGGCCAAGCGTGCCGCGACCAGCGAAAGCCATAGCGGCGAGCCCAAGGCCAAGCCCTACGCCTACAACGAGCCGCGCCCCGAGCCCCGCGAGCAGCCCTCCGATGCGCTCGCGCAAGATCAGGAGCGCTCTACAAGCGTCTCGGGCCAATCGAGCGGCGCTTAAAGCCGCCCCTCCGAACGCATGCCGACGGCTTGGTCACTTCGGCGGCGTGCCGAAGTGTGCCTTGTGCGCGGCGTAGGCCGCGGTGTCCGAAAGCATCGCGTCTATCGTGGCCACGAGCGGCTCGATGCGCACCAACCCGGAGAAGACTGCCTTGTCGCCGATGGCATCCGTGAGCACAAACGCAGGCCGCTGGCTGATCTGGTGGGAGAAAAACTCGCGCGTGCTGGACTCCACTCGCTGGCGCACCTCCTGCGACTCCGCGGCCGCGCGCAGTTTTTTCGCGTTTAGCCTCTTGCCTCCTGCTTTCGCCGCGACTTCCACGGCGAGTCTCAGATCACCGATTTTCCTGCCCCCACGCACTCCCGCCTCGGCGAGCGCGAGTCGGATGTCATCTCCAAGAAATCCGAAATCGCGCGCCGCTTCCGCCACCAGATTGGGCGCCTCGTAGTGCCCTTTGCGGCCTTCCTCAAACCAGCCCGAGTGAAGCATGGTCGGCGAGCGCATCACCATCCCGCTGCGCCGGTAAAACCAGTCGCACTGTTCGCGCGTGGCGGGAAAATCCTCGGGATTCATCAGCGCGATCTTCCATTGGAATTCCGCGCGCCCGGCATAGCGCTGCTTCAGTTCATTCCACGTGGGCTCGGCCCAGGTGCACCACGATGAGAGTACCTCGAGGTAGTAGGTGATCTTCATGGCTCAGAGGCCAAGCCGATCGGTGCCTCTCGTCAACGAGCGATCCTGTCACCCTTCGCACAGGTGTGGCGGGCAGGTTTGCGCACAGATCGTCCTGCCCACGCTGGTCGAGGGCGAGAGGGTTGCCGCGCTCGGGGAGCCCTCAGGGCTTCTTCGCCGGCTCAGTCTTCTTGTCTCCGCCGAAGAGCCCTTTGATCATGCCGCCTACTTGCTTCACACCTTCGGCCGTCGCTGCGCCGGTGGTGCCGCCCAGTTTGGCAAGAGCCTGCGTCGAGGCCGCTACGATGCTCGGTACGACGTGAGCCATGATGGAGAGCGTGAGCTGAGCGGGCGTCACCCCGCCCTCCGCAACGCCGATGTCTTTCATGTCGATCGGCGGCATCGGCATGGTCATCACGCCGCCTGCGCCACCCACGCCGAGCGTCACCTTGCCGTCCTTCAGCACGAGTTTCTTGATGACGAGCTTGATCGGCTTGCCGTCCTTGGTGGCTGGCTGGCTCTGCGTCCCGCCGCCGGTCGCCTTCTCGATGTTCTTGAGGAGGTCGCCGACGTTGCTGGCGATGAGCTTCGTCTCGTAGAGGAATTCAGGGGCCTCGATCACCAGCTCATTAATGACGATGTGATCCTTGAAAACCGAGAAGGGCTCCAGGTCGATGTGGATCTTGCCGAGACGAAAGGCATCGGAGGCGCTCCAGCCCTGGGGATTGCCCACTGCGAGGCCGGTCAGCGTACCTGAGCCCGAGAGTGGCGAGATACTCGCTCCATCGAGGAGCACCTTGGTCTGCGTGATCCCGGGGCCAAACTTGTTTACCCCGGCCTTCACGATGCCACCGAGGAAAAACTGCATCGTGAGGTACAGTCCGATGGCGAGGACGAGCACGACGAGGGCGGAGTAGCCGAGGATTTTTTTCATGGGTGGTGTGTCGCGAGCGTGGCCGTGGCTCCAGTCCGCTGCAAGCCTCCCGCATACGCGCGGAGTTTTCCGCTTGTCAGTCGCGGCCTCGCGCGGACGCTGTCGCGCAACTCTCCACGACATGGCCCAAGCCTACACCGAAGCCAGCATTAAGACTCTCTCCTCGCTCGAGCACATCCGGCTCCGTCCCGGCATGTATATCGGCCGGCTCGGCAATGGCACCCACGCTGAGGATGGCATCTACGTCCTCCTCAAGGAGACGATCGATAACTCGATCGACGAGTTCACGATGGGCCACGGCAAGAAGATCGAGGTCGAGCTCACCGACCGCTCCATCAAGGTGCGCGACTACGGCCGCGGCATTCCACTGGGCAAGCTCATCGACTGCGTCTCGATCATCAATACGGGCGCGAAATACGATAGCGAGACCTTCCAGAAATCCGTCGGCCTCAACGGCGTGGGTCAGAAGGCCGTCAATGCTCTCTCCCTCGAGTACCGCGCCCAGGCCTTTCGCGATGGGCAGACCAAGCTTGTCGAATTTGAGAAGGGCAAGCTCAAGAAGGAGGGCAAAGTCGCCAAGAGCGACGAGCGCAACGGCACCTTGATCGAGTTCACGCCCGACGAGGCGCTCTTCGGCAAGGACTTCAAGTTCCGCCCCGAGTTTGTCGAGGATATGCTGTGGAACTACGCATTCCTCAATCGCGGCCTCACGCTGGTCTTCAACGGCAAAGCCTTCAAATCCGAGAATGGTCTCCGCGACCTCCTTCAGAAGAATCTCAGCGGCGATCCGTTGTACCCGATCATCCATCTCGAAGGCGACGACATCGAGGTGGCTTTCACGCATGGTAATCACTACGGCGAGGAGTACTTCTCCTTCGTCAATGGCCAGCACACCACCATGGGTGGCACGCACCTCGCGGCCTTCCGCGAAGCGCTCACGGATACCGTCCGCAATTTCTTCAAGAAGGATTACGACTCCGCCGATATCCGCCAATCCATCGACGCCGCCGTGTCCGTGCGCGTGATGGAGCCCGTGTTCGAATCGCAGACCAAGACCAAGCTCGGCTCGGTCAACGTCGGGCCCGATGGCCCGAGCCTCAAGGAATTCGTCGGCAAGTTCATGCAGCAGTCGCTCGACGTCTACCTGCACAAGAACAAGGAGACCGCCGAGGCCATCAAGCGGAAGATCGAGGATAGCGAGCGCGAGCGCAAGGAGCTCGCCGGCATCCGCAATCTCGCCCGCGAGCGCGCCAAGAAGGCCTCGCTGCACAACAAGAAGCTCCGCGATTGCCGCCTCCACCTCGGCGACCGCAATGAGCGCGCCGAGCAGAGCACGCTCTTTATCGTCGAGGGCGACTCCGCCGCCGGCTCGCTCACGGCCACCCGCGATGTGCAGACGCAGGCCGTCTTCGCCCTGAAGGGCAAGCCGCTCAATACCTACGGCCTCTCCAAGAAGGTGATCTACGAGAACGAGGAATTTCACCTCCTTCAATCCGCGCTCAATATCGAGGAGGGCATGGATGGCCTGCGCTACAACAAGATCGTTATCGCCACCGATGCCGACGTCGACGGCATGCACATTCGCCTGCTGCTGATCTCGTTTTTCCTCCAGTTTTTCCCCGACCTCATCCGTAACGGCCATCTCTTCATCCTCGAGACGCCGCTCTTCCGCGTGCGCAACAAAAAGCGCACGATCTACTGCTATAATGAGCAGGAGAAGCAGGCCGCCATCGAGGAGCTCGGCGCCAGCCACGAGATCACCCGCTTCAAGGGCCTCGGCGAAATCTCCGCCGGCGAGTTCAAGGATTTCATTGGCGAGAATATCCGCCTGGAGCCCGTCTCGCTCAACCATCTCCACAATAGCGACGAACTGCTGTCCTTCTACATGGGCAAGAACACGCCCGACCGGCAGGATTTCATCATCGGCAATCTCCGCGTGGAGAAGGACCTGGTGGAGGCATAATCTTCAGCGTCCCTCGGGGGATCCCGCCCGCGGCGCTCCCGGGCATCCGGCGGGCTGAGTGCGCTGCGAGTTTGCTTGAATTCGCCGGGATTTCGCGCGCTCTGTGCGGCGTGACTTTACCCCGGTCCGATCACGCCCGCTGGTTTGCGGATGAAATCCTGCCTCACGAAGCGGCGCTCCGCGGCTATCTGTACGGCATGGTCGCACCGGTAGAGGTTGACGATATCGTGCAGGAGACGTACTCGCGCCTCCTGCGGGCGCGCGATCGCGGGCCCGTCGACTCGCCTCGCGGCCTTCTTTTCGCCACGGCTCGCAATGCCGCGCGCGATTTCCATCGCCGCCGCGCGGTAAGAAATACTTTGCCGATAGGAGAGATCGATCAGTCGCGCGTCTTCGATGATGCGCCCGATGCCGCCGAGTCCGCCAGCCGCCGCCAGGAGGCTGATTTACTCACCGAGGCCATCGCGTCGCTCCCCCCTCGCTGCCGTGAAATCCTACTCCTCCGCAAGTTCGAAAGCCTTTCCCATCGCGAGATTGCCCAGCGGCTCGGCATCTCCGAGCACACCGTGGGGGTGCAGCTCACCAAGGCGCTCCAGCGCTGCGAGGAGTTCTTCGTCAAGCGCGGCGCATTGACGTCCCATAGCCCATGAGCGCCAGCAGCCAGTCGCCCGATGAAGGCTCTATCCAGCAGGCCGCCGCCCGCTGGGCGGTCGATCGCGACCGGGGCCTGTCCTCCGCCGAATCCGTGGAGTTCGAACTTTGGCTTGCGGCCGATCCCCGGCATGCCGCCGCGATGCGGCGCGCCGCCGGAGCCTGGTCGCTTCTCGACCGGGTGCCTGATGTGGTGGCGCAGCGCGAATTGCTTGCGCTTCAAAAGCAGCGCTCGCGACGCCGGCGGCTTGTCTTCTTTGGGTCTCTCGCTGCCGCCGCTACGCTGGCCTTCGCCGCGCTTGGCTGGTGGCGGGTGGCTGGCACCCGTTCGGCCTCTCCGTCCCTCGCGCCGTCTGCTCTCGTCGCGACTGGCCCGCGCGAGGTTTTCCTCGCCGATGGCACCGCGGTGAAACTCAATGCCGGCAGCGAGATCGTGGAGGAGTACGAGCCTGCCGAGCGTCGCGTGCGGCTCACGCGCGGCGAGGCTCACTTCGAAGTCACCAAGGATAAGGCTCGCCCCTTCATTGTGGTCGCCGGTGGCGTGCGGGTCCGCGCCGTGGGTACCGCCTTTAACGTCAATTTCCACGCCTCTCGCGTCGAGGTCCTCGTCACGGAGGGTGCGGTGCGTGTCTTGCCCGCGGGTTCCGTAGCGGCGACAACTGCGGCGCTGGCCACTCAGCCCGAGTTGCGCGCCGGGGAGTACGCGGTCGTCGAGACACCTCCGTCCGCTACGCTTGCGCCGGCCCATCCACCCGCGCCCGCGATTGTTGTGACACGTCTCGATCCCGCGGCCATTTCCAAGACGCTCGCCTGGCACGAAAATGTGGTCCGCCTAGGCGGCGCCACGCTCGCGGAGCTCGCTGCCGAGTTCGAGCGGCGCTTCGGCCAGCCGGTCCGTTTTGCCGAGCCTGAGATCGCCCAGCTCCGTGCAGGCGGGCGCGTCCCAGGCGATGACCCCGAGGCCGTGGCGCGCCTCCTCGCCACCACCTTCGACCTGGAGGTGGACCGCGCCGCGGATGGCGCATGGGTATTGCGCAAAAAAAAGTCGGATTCGCGATAGTGGGTTTTCCATCCACTCGCGTCTTCCTCGCGCCGCTGGCTTCACGGCCGGCGGAAACCTCGTCCATGTTACCCCCTTTCCGTCAGGTCTGCGGTCTCCCGGGGCCGCTCCTGACGCTCTTGCTGACCCTCTGCGTGGGGATTCTGCCGCTCCGTCTTTGTGGCGCGGAAGGTTCCCTGCGCCCGTTTGCCCTCGTGGCGGGCGTGGCGGAGGCGACGCTGGAGACGTTTTCCGAGCAGGCAGATGTACCTGTCGTCTACCCGCTCGGCGACGTGCGCGGTGTCGCCACCCATGCGGTCCACGGTCGCTTCGCCCCCCGCGAAGCTCTGGAGCGCCTGGTCGCCGGCACCGGTTTGGAGGTCACGCGCGATGAGAAGACTGGCGCGTTCGTGGTCAAACGCGGGCGCCCCGCCCCGTCGCTCGCCGAAAGCGCGCGGGGCGTAGACCTCGTCGGCTCCGCAAAACCTCCTCCAAGCACCATGAAAAAGAACCCCCTTGGCGTCCTCGGCGCCTGGCTCGCGCTCGCCCTCGGCGCCGCCCCCGCTGCCTCCGCGGCCGACGGCCCGACCGGCATGATCGAGGGCCGCGTCTTCAACGCCACGAGCGGCAGCTATCTCAACAACGCCCGCGTGACGGTCGACGGGTCGAAGACTGAAGTCTTCACGAACGATCAGGGCGAATACCGCATCACCGCTGCCCCCGTCGGCCAGACCCGTGTCGTCGCGCTCTTCAGCGGCCTCCAGGCGCAGGCCGCCACCGTGACCGTCGTGGCCGGGCAGGTCGCGAAGCAGGATTTTTCCCTCACGCGCGCCGGCACCGTCACCGAGACCCGCGACGGCAAGGTCGTGCAACTCTCCGAGTTTGTCGTCGGCGCCAGCCGCGAGATGAATGCCGCCGACATCGCCATCAACGAGCAGCGCTACGCCGCCAATATCAAGAACGTCGTCGACGCCGATGCCTTTGGCGACGCCGGCGAGGGCAACCTCGGCGAGTTCATCAAGTTCGTGCCGGGCGTGACCGTGAACTATTCGTCGTTCGATGCGCGCACGATCTCCGTGCGCGGCATGCCGTCGCACACCACGCCAATCCTCGTCGATGGCAATCCTTTCGCCTCCGCCGCTTCGTCGGGCTCCACTCGTGATGTCGAGGTCGGCGGTCTCATGATGAACAATATCTCCCGCGTCGAAGTTTCCAAGACGCCCACCCCCGATTCTCCCGCCAACTCCATGGGCGGCACCGTGAATGTGGTGAACAAGAGCGCCTTCGATCGCAGCCGCCCCATCTTCACCTACCGTCTCTCCGCCATCGCCAATAGCAACTGGCTCTCGCTTAAGGAGTATCCCGGCGGCCAGCCTCAGTCTACCGGGCGCCGCGTGCTGCCCGGCGTGGATTTCTCCTACATTGCGCCCATCTCCAAGACCTTCGGCATCACCGTCAATGGCTTCTACACCCAGCGGTACAGTGGCACTCAAATGTCGCAGCCGATCTGGCGTCCGGGTAATGGTGCGTCGAATTTCGGCACCGCCGACAATCCCTTCCTCAACGGCCATACCGTGAATGATCAGCCGACCCACTGGGAGCGTCTATCCATCGGCACGTCGTTCGATTGGAAGATCGGCCGCTACGGCACGCTCACCGTCGGCACGCAGTTCAGCTCGGCCGACATGCATCAGAACATCGAACAGTGGGCCACGTCGCTCACTGGTACCACGTCCACGGCGCGCCCTGTCGCCTACGATTCCACTTTCGCCCAGAGCGCCGCCGGCGCGGCCTCCTCTGTCCTCACCACCAACGCCCGCCGTAAGACCGATCGCACCTCTCACTCCAGCCTCAAGTACCGCCACAATGGCCTCGTCTGGAAGCTCGACGGCGGCGGCTTCTTCTCGCGTTCGACCAATACCTACCGCGATGTCGACTTCGGCTTTTTCAGCACGGCGCAAACACGCCTGCGCGCCATCACCCTGCGCTACGACGATATCAATACCGTTCGCAAAGGCCCCGGCTCCTACGTCGCGACCACGGCGGCGGGTGCCCCCGTCGATCTCTTCGCCCTCGATCAGTACCTCCTCCAGACTGGCGAGAGCAATCAGTTGAGCAGTCTGGACGCGCTGGTGGGCGCGCATCTCAACGCTCGTCGTTCTCTCGATCTGCGCATCCCGGTTCAATTCCGCGCCGGCGTCGATGTGCGCCGCCAGGATCGCGATATCCGCGTGAATGATCCGGTGTGGACGTTTGTCGGCCCCGACCGCGTGGCCAATACCGCCGACGATCTGGCTTCGCGCTACGATGTGATCGACGACAACTACTCGCGCGCCAATGCGCCCTTCGATCTCCCTCGGTTTCAACGCCCGAGCCCGTACAAGCTCTACCAGCTTTTCAAGGCGCACCCGGAGTATTTTCGCTACGAGGAGGCGAGCTTCCTCAATACCTCCACCGCCGGCTCCCGCAAGCTGACCGAGACCATTTCCTCCAGCTACGTGCGCGGCGATACGAAGCTCTTCAACAACCGCCTGCTCCTCGTCGGCGGTGTCCGCTACGAGCGTACCCGCGACGACGGCTACGGCCGCCTCAATGATATCCGCGCCACCTACCAGCAGGATGCCAATGGCAACCTGATCCGCGACGCCGCCGGTCGCCCGATCCGTATCACGACCAATGCCGTCGAGCTCGCCAAGCTCCAGTACAAGGATCGGGGTGCCCACGCGCTGCGCGAGTACGGCAATTTCTATCCGAGCTTTAATGGCACCTATATCATCACGGATAACCTCCAGGCCCGTATCGCGTACGCGAAGACCATCGGGCGCCCCAACTTCAACGAGATCATCCCCAATACCAGCGTGACCGACCCGACGGCGGCCGAGGGCAATCGCACGATCACTGTCGTCAACAGCGGCCTCAAGCCCTGGATGGCCGACAATTACGACGTGTCGCTCGAGTATTATTTCGAGCGCAGCGGCCGTGTGTCGATCGGAGCGTTTCAGAAGGACATCAAGGACTTCTTCGGCTCCACGCGCTCGCCCGCCACGCCGGAGCAGCTTGCCTCCTTCGGCCTCAATGAGGAGTACCTCGACTACGAGATCATCACCAAGCAAAACGTCGGCAACGCGAAGGTGACGGGCATCGATTTCGATTATCAGCAGCCGCTCAGCTTCCTGCCCAAGTGGGCCGGCGGCACGCTTGCTTTCTTCAATGTCACCAAGACTCACCTCGAGGGTAACTCGACGGCCAATTTCAATGGCTTCACTCGCGAAAGCATCAACTGGGGCCTCAGCATCAGCCGCCCGCGCTTCAACCTCAAGCTCACGTGGAATTACCGCGGCCGCCAGCGCCTCGAGCAGATCACTGGCACCGGCGTGCCTCCCGGCACCTACACGTATAATCCCCAATACCTCACGCTCAATGTAAATGCCGAGTACCGGTTCTCCCGTCGTCTCGCTGCTTTTACCGTCATTCGCAATATCGAGAATCGTCCGCTCATCCAGGAGCGTTACGGCTCCGTCACGCCCGAGTACGCTCACATCTCCAACTACCAGAATCTGGGCTCGCAGATATCTCTCGGCTTGAAGGGCGAGTTCTAAAGTTATGACGGTCTCGACCCACTCCTCCTGCCCCTCGGTCACTCGTCGCCAGGCGCTGAGCCTCCTGGCTCTCGGCCTTGCGGCCTCTGCAGTGCGTGGCTCTGAGCCGTCGCGCAGCCGCGTCCGGCACGAGCCGCTGGCCATCGCCCCGTCCTCGCCGCTGCCCGCCGGCAAGCGTGTCACCTGCGACTGGCCGGCCTTCAGCCTTGGTCCCAGTCCCGTGCTGCTCCGTCCTCCCGGCACGCCGCGCTGGCCGGCCAGCGCCGCGTGGCTGCGAATCACTACCGCCATCGACGACCGCGAGCCGCGGTTTATCACGGTCGCGGTCGGCGGAGGAGGGCGCGTCCTCGGCCGCCTCGACTTGCGCTTCGCCCACGCGATCGAGACGTTTCAGATAGAGCTGCCCGCCGCTGCCGTTGCGGAGGTGAGCACCCGGGGCGTTGAGCTTTCCTTGGTGGGCTCCGGCGCACCGATGTGGTTCTTCACCGATGGCGCAGCGGTGCCGCCAGAACTTAAGCCGCACCTGATGTTCGCTCCGGCCGATGTGGATCGCGTCGCAGAGTTTCACCGCCGCGTCGCCTCCGTCGGCTCGGTGCAGGCTTTTGGCTGGATGGAAGGCTGCTTGCTAGAGGGGCTTGCTGCGCTCGATCGTCGCTCGCCGCACGGCCGCTATGCCGCCGCGCGTGATGCGCATTGGAAGCTCTTCGTGCCCGCCCGCGATAAGCTGCTTTATGAAGATCCGCGCAGCAATCGCGTGGAGGACAGGGTCTACGGCATCGAGGGCGCGCTGCCCTTCGCCGATCTCGCGCGGCGGGATGCCGCCAGCCCCGTGCTCGATATCTTTCTCCGGTTCGCGCACTCGCACCGTCGCCCGGATGGCGCGATCCAGGATGGCGGCACCACGACAGCGGAGGGCACCTACACGATCGGCTACCCGCTCGCGATGATCGCCGCCGCCCGCCGCGATGCGGCGCTCGCCGAGCTCGCGCGCGAGCAACTGCGGCTTCGTATCCAGCGACTTTGGCACGAAGGCGCGATCTGGCTGCGTCGCACCGACAAAAACGCCTTCACCTTCCGCGGCTGGGCGCGCGGCGTGGCGTGGCATGCGCTCGGCATCGCGAGCTCCCTCGAGCCGCTTCGCCAGTTCGGCGCGTCCGATGAGTTCGATCGCGAGCTCCAGCGTATCGCCGCCTGGGTACTGCCGCTGCAGCGCTCGGATGGCTTGTGGTCCTGCTTCATCGAGGACGCGAAGTCTCCGCCCGATACCTCCGGCTCCGCCGGCATCGCCGCGGCCCTCGCCATCGGCGTACGTCTCGGCGTGCTTCCCGCCGAAACCCGCGTCGCCGCGCAGCGCACGATCACCGGCGTCCAGGCCCACCTCACGCCCGACGGCCTCGTCGGCGGCGTCGCCCAGAGCAATCGCGGCGGCGAAGATCTCCAGCGCAGCGACTATCGCGTGCTCGGTCAGATCGGCATGGGCCTCCTTGCCCTTCTGATCGGCGAGTGCGGCGAAGTACCGAGGGACTAGAGAGGGCCGGGACTGGGCTGACCTGAGAACCACGCTGCATCGTTGCGCACCACGCGCGATTGGTGCACCGTGCGTGCCATGTCTTCCGCCAAACCCCGGCCTATTGCGATCGCCTGCTTCGGTGAAGCTCTTTGGGATGTCCTGCCGCTCGGCATCTTTCTCGGCGGCGCGCCGCTCAATGTCGCCTATCACCTTTCCCGGCTCGGAGTAACGGCACTCCCGATCAGCGCAGTCGGCCGCGATTTTCTCGGCGCCGAGGCGTGCCGCCGGATCGAGGGGTGGGGCGTCTCGACCGAGTATATCGCGCGGCTGAAGCAGCCCACCGGCACCGTGCTCGCCACCCTCGATAAGCGGGGCTCGGCCCACTACGAGATTCGCACGCGCGTGGCGTGGGATCGCATCCCTGCCTCGCGTGCTCTCCGGAAGCGGCCGGCCCCCGCCGCGCTGGTCTTTGGCTCGCTGGCCTTGCGCAGCGCGGCGAATCGCGCGGCGCTCACGCAGTTGCTGCTCGCCTGGCCCGAAGCGCTGCGTGTCGCCGATCTCAATCTCCGCGCTCCCTTCGACCGCGGCGCGGGAGTCGAGTTTGCGCTGCATCACGCGGAGTTTGTAAAGCTCAACGACGAGGAGCTCGGGCGCATGGCGGCCCGGCCTACCCGCACCGCGCCTCAGCTCGAGGCTGCCGCCCGCGCGTTTGCCGCGCAGCATGCGCTCGAGCGGGTGTGCGTCACCGCTGGCGCGCGTGGCGCGGGTGTCTTGTGGGATGGCCAGTGGTCATGGACAGCCGGGCGAAAGGTCGAGGTCCGCGATACGATAGGCGCGGGTGACTCGTTTCTTGCGGGCTTTCTCGCCGCGCATCTGCAGCGCGGCGAGCCTCCGGCCCATGCCTTGGCGAAGGCCTGCCGGCTCGGCGAATTCGTCGCCACGTGCGACGGCGCCACACCGCCCTATGCGAGCGACGCGCAGGGCAGGCCCGTCCGCGCTTCGAGCTGATCGCTTCGCCTCGGCAGTTTCCTCATAATTTTAGCGCGGCGCTCACCGCAGCGGCCAGCGGTGTGGTCGCGCGCCCTATGAGTTGGCTGAGGTCTCGGCCTTCATGAAAGAGCGCCCCGCGCGCCGCCTCTGCGTCCCACCGCGCGAGCGCGTGCGCGAGCCACTCGGGCAGGCCCGCCTTGAGCAGCGCCTCCGCGTAGGCCGTCGGCGGGATATCTCGGTAGGGGATGGTCTTGCCGGTCTGCCGGGAGATCTCGGCGGCAAGCTCTGCGAGCGTGTGCGCGGTGTCGCCCGCAAGTTCGTAGGTCCGGTTCGCGCCGCTGTCCGCAGTGACGGCCTTGGCTGCGGCCTCGGCGTAATCTGCGCGCGAGGCCCAGGAGATGCGACCCCCGCCGGCGCTGCCGTAAAATGCCCCCTGTGCGAGCGCTGCGGGGATGCTGGCCGTGTGATTTTCGGCATACCAGCCGTTACGCAGGAGGATGTAGGGGATGCCGGAGGCCTTGATCAGCGCCTCCGTCTCGCGATGTTCGGCCGCCAGGTCTAGCGTCGAGGTGTCGGCGTGGAGCAGGCTGGTGTAGACGAGGAGCTTCACGCGCTGCTGCCAGGCTGCTTCGATGATATTGCGGTGTTGCGCGGTGCGTCGTCCGACCTCGCTTGACGAGATCAAGAGCAGGCGCTCCACGCCGGCCAAGGCCGGCCCGAGCGACGCCGGATCGTCGTAGTCGGCGCGCCGTACCTGCACCCCCTGGGCGGCGAGGTCCGCGGCTTTGGCCGGCTGGCGCACGGCTGCAACGACACGCGCGGCGGGCGTAGTGGAAAGGATCCTGGCGATGGCGAGGCGGCCGAGCTGGCCGGTGGCTCCGGTGATGGCAATCATGATGGTTGAAATGATGGGCAGTTACGTTTCTATCCTCAGTATCGAAAGTATACCGAAGTTTGTTGCCTCTCACAAGAGAGGTCCGAAAAGTAACTCGGTTACCTCCAGGTAACCGCCAGTCCTCCATCCTGCCATGAGTATCCAAATGCTTCCCGTCCCGCCGCGCAGCGGCCTCGCCACCCAGTGCCCCGTGCGGGATGTGCTGGACTGCATTGGCGATCGCTGGAGCGTGCTGGCACTCCTTACCCTCGCACCGCGCACCCTTCGCTTCACCGAACTCAAGCGCGCCATCGGCGACATCTCCCAGCGCATGCTGGCGCAAACCCTCCGCACGCTGGAGCGCGACGGCTACGTGACGCGCAAGGTTTACCCTACTGTGCCGCCCAAGGTGGAGTATAGCCTGACTGTCCTTGGTCGCTCGCTGCTGACCAAGCTCGAGCCTCTGATAGCATGGGCCGATGCGAATCACGACCGGGTGCGCAGGGCTCGCAAGGCCTACGTGCCCCCGGCTGCCACCCCTCCCTTGTAATACTCCTCCCGCGTGCACCCCCTCCGCTGCTTCCTGCTCGTACTCGCACTTGCCGCCTGCTCTCAACCCCGTGCCGAGCAGACGCGCCCGCGCGTGATCGTCTCGACCGATATCGGCGGCACGGACTTTGACGATTTCCAGTCGCTTGTGCATCTCCTCGTCTATGCCGACGCGCTCGAATTGGAGGGCCTCATCGCCTCGCCTTGGGGCGAGGGCCGGGATCGCAAGCAGCATCTTCTCACGCTGATCGATCTGTATGCACGCGATTATCCTCGCTTGCGCACGCACTCCGAGCGGTACCCCACGCCGGAGCACCTCCGGCGCATTTCCAAGCAGGGCGGGCTGGATGCCGCCGGGCTGGGCGGTGTCGGCACGCGCACGGAGGGCTCCGACTGGATCATCGCCTGTGCGGAGCGCGCAGACCCTCGTCCGCTTTGGGTGCTCGTGTGGGGCGGCATTGATGATGTGGCGCAGGCCCTGCACGACGCTCCGTCCATCAAGTCCAAGCTCCGCGTCTACTGGATCGGCGGGCCCAACAAGAAATGGTCCACGACAGCGTACGACTACCTGGCGCGCGAGCACCGCGATCTCTGGATCATCGAGGCCAACTCCACCTATCGCGGGTGGTTTGTCGGCGGCACGCAGTCCGGCCCGCTGGGCAACGCGGCTTTCGTGAGCGAACAGGTCAAGGGACGGGGCGCGCTCGGCGATTACTTCGCCACCATCGCGCCGCACGTGAAGATGGGCGACTCGCCCTCTGTCGCCTACGTGCTCGGCGCCACACCGGAGAATCCCGCGGCTGAGTCTTGGGGCGGCCGCTTCGTCCGCGCGTGGGAGCGCCCCCGCACCACGTTTCAGGCCGCGCCGGGGCGGGACGACGTGGTCGAGACGTTCTCCCTCGTCGAATTGATCTACCGCCCAGCGGGTGACGCTCCGCGCGCAGCCAAAGCCGCTCTGGTGATCGACCGCCAGGAGTTTGCCGGTTTTGACGGCGGCGATGGCACCTGGCGCTTTCTCTTTTCGCCGAAGGAGGCCAAGTCGTGGACGTATCGCATCGTCAGCAACCATCCCGGCCTCGACGGCCAGGCAGGCGCATTTACCTCGCGCAATCCCAGCCCGCACCGCGCGAGGGAGCCAGCCGCGGCGTACCCTCATTGGTGGACCGACGATCCTGCGCCGGAGTGCAGCGAAGGCCCGCATCAGGGGGCGAAAACGGTCAGCCGGTGGCGCGCGGAGTTTCTCCGCGATTTCGCCGCGCGGCTCGAGCGTGCACGCGGGCCTTGAATGTCCGGGGCAGCCGCACCATCGTCTCGAAGACCGCCGCCGATAACCCGTACTGCCGCCTGACGATGAAGAGTGCCGCTCAAAAGCAATTGCCTGACGAACAGCGTGAAAAACTCCTCGCGACGCTGAAGACGCGTTTCGAGAAGAACCCGGGCCGGCACAAAGGCATCTCATGGAGCGAGGTGAGCGAGCGACTGGCAACGGCGGGCGAAAAATTGTGGTCGTTGGGGGAAATGGAGCGCACCGGGGGAGAGCCCGACGTGACGGGGTGCGACAAGAAGACCGGCGAGATCATCTTCACCGACTGCTCTGCCCAAAGTCCCTCCGGTCGCGCCAGCTACTGCTACGATCGAGCAGGGCTCGAGTCGCGCAAGGAGCACCGACCTGCAAACACGGTGATCGATGCGGCGCGGGAAATGGGCGTGGAGCTACTCGATGAAGCCCAGTACCGTGCGCTGCAGAAGCTGGGTGAATTCGACACCAAGACCTCAAGCTGGGTGAGGACACCCCCGGAGATCCGGGCGCTCGGGGGCGCGCTTTTCTGCGACCGGCGCTACGGTCAGGTCTTTGTCTATCACAACGGCGCGCAATCGTACTACAGCGGGCGCGGGTTTCGCGCGGCCCTGAGGGTATGAGCAGCCGCGAGAAATGGCGGCGAGAGAACTAGGTGCGGCTGGTCTCGGCGGGGGTGAGTTCGTGGGGAAACTTATTGAGTTTCAGGGAGGTGACGGCGGCGCGGGCGGCGGCCTCGCCCATAGGGACGGCGTTGCCGGTGACGCGGTAGCTGGAGTGGGCGATGAAGTCGCCGCTGATGCAGCGGCCGGCCATGAGTAGCCCGTCGACGTCGGCGGCGATGAGGGCGCCGAGGGGGATATCGTAGGGCTTGGCGCCGAGTTTGCGGTATTTGAGGACCTCCTGCTCGATCTCGTCCTTGCCGGAGAACATCTCGCCGGGGCGGACGTTGTGGACATCGAAGCCGAAATTGACGCGGCAGACCGCATCGGGGTGTTTTTTGCCGGCGACAATGTCGTCGACCGTAACAGTATTGCGGCCGCGGATACGACGGCCCTCGCGGATGCCGATCTGCTCGGCGGTGGCGACGACGGCGACATTGCGCCAGGGGCCGCCGAGCTTGCGGAGATCGGCGACGATGGTGTGGATCTCCCGGCGGGCACGCAGGGTGGCCTCGGTGATCTTGCCGGCGTCGTAGGCGGGGACGCCGTACTCGTGATTGGTCATGAGCGAGTAGATGCCGGTGTGGAGCAGTCGGAGGGTGGGAGCGCTGTAAGAGAGGGGGATGCCGGCGTCGCGCATGAGAGCCTGAAGGTTGCGCTTGGCGGCCTCGCCCGCGACCTCGCGGATGTACTGGGGGATGGCCTCCGCATCGAGGCCGGTGAGGAGGGCCATGAGCGACATGGGCTGGCACTCGCAGTTCGCATTGACGCCGACATCGAAGCGGCAACCGGCTTGGGCGGCGAGGTCGCCGTCGCCGGAGCAGTCGATGAAGCGATCGGCAGTCCAGGCCTGACGGCCGGACTTGGACTCGGTGAGGACGGCGATGAGGCGCTTGCGGGAATCGACGATGGCGCCGACGAGCTGGGTGTGGAGCTGGATCTTCACGCCGGCGGTGACGCACAGCTCCTCGAGCACAACCTTCATGAGCTCGGGGTCATAGATCTCGCCCTTGGTCTTCTTGGCGACCTCGGAACCCTGGGCGACCATGGCTTGGAGAATCTCCTGCATGATGCCGGTCTTGCGGCCGCCATCGATGATCTTGGTCAGCATGCCGGCAGTCCAGACGCCGCCAAGGCAGCCCGCGGCCTCGAGCAACTGCACGGAGGCGCCGGCCCGGGCTGCGGCGAGGGCCGCGCCGATGCCGGCCGGGCCGGCGCCGACCACCAAGACCTGACTGCGGCCAGCGACGGGGATATCCCGAGCGGCCTCGGTAAGGCGGGTGGGATCGAGCAACGTGCCGGTGGTGCGGAGGACGTGACCCTTGGCGAACTCGGGCCAGGCGGCAGGGACGGGCGGGGTGGGAGCGGCTTGGAGGGTGGTGAGCGCGTAGGGGGCGAGGATGGCGCCGGTGGCGGCTGTCTTGAGGAAGGAACGGCGATCAGGCAGGGGCGAGGACATGGCAAAAAAAAGGGAGGACGGGGGAGCAGGGGCGGGGTGAAAAGAAAACTGTCGAGGGAGCGGGGTGGCTCGCAAGGGTAGATGTGGGAAGGCATGCTGGGGATCGACCGGCACCCGGAGTGAAGGCGCAGGTGCGCGTGGCATGCGGCGCAAGAAAGGCGGACGCATGGCCGGGTGATAGGCGCAGGCGAGCCGGAGCAGAACGCGCGCAGCCCTTGGGCTGCTCACCAATGCCAGGGGCGGCACCGTGCGGGCGTGCGAATCGGCCGGCCGCGCTCGAGGGCGGCGCTCAGGTGAAGGCAACAGACACGAAAGGGCTCTCTGTGGAGGGCGGGCGCTGGGCGCTATCGCAGACAGGTCTGGGCTGACGAGGCGAGAATGGGACTAGGGGAGGCTTTCGGACGGGGGAGAAGAAAAACCGGGAGTATAAGGGCGGGGAGGAGCG
>CAYZPV010000073.1:0-28295 GCA_964480585.1 uncultured Opitutus sp.
GCGCGTCTTGATCGACTCGTGTACAGGCACCGACTCGACTACGCGCCACACCAGCCCGGCAGCCGCGATCTGTCGCTGCCGCCTCGCGATCGCCTCCACCGGCCAAGCCTCCCCGTAAGGGATTTCGTGTAGGGAGGAGAAAATTGCCGCCGCTCCCGTTTGCCGTATCTCGCTCAGGCGCACGGTATCACGCGGCCCAAACCAGCGCATCGCTTCTTCCATTAGGCTGGCGCCCGTACTTTCGTTCACCGGCGGCACGTGACGAATGAAACAATTTTGTGATAAAAATGAAAAGTCATGTGGACAGCGCAAGAACATGACTTTCCACTCTCGCTTCGCCAAGCGCGGACTCGTTCGCGCTTAACGTCATCAGCACCGTGGGACTTGCCGGCCCGACTATCGAGGCAAGCATCGCGACTGCCCCTGCCAGAATCCCCTTAGCAAACCTCTCATGTCTACCCTGCATCTGCATCCGCAGCGACCGCTTTGCGTCGTCGCGACTCTCACGCTCGCCGGCCTCGCCACTTCTGCGATCGCACAAGTGGCTCCCAACACGGCAAAACCCGCCGAAGCCGAAGAAGCGCTTCAGCTCTCTCCGTTCATCGTGGCCACCGAGCAAGACATCGGCTGGTCGGCAAACGATACCCTCTCTGCCACGCGCACCAAGCAAGCGCTCAAAGACGTGCCGCTCGCTATCGATGCGATCACCTCCGACTTCATGGCCGATCTCGGCCTCTTCACGGTCGACGAGGTCGCAGAATACGTAGCCAACGCCTATACGCCGCCCCTTATGGAAAATGACGGCCAGAGCGGCTCAGTCTCATTCCGCGGCCTCACCGGCTCCACCGCATCGCGCAACTACTTCCGCTGGTACATACCGTCGGACACGTACAACGTCGAGCGCGTCGACTTTGGCAAAGGCTCCAACTCGCTCATCTACGGTGACGTCGAGCCGGGCGGCCAGGCCTCCGTCTTTACCAAGCGCGCTCAATTCCGCAATTTTGGCGAGGTCTACAGCTCCTTCAATCACTACGGCGCGTATCGTATCCAGCTGGATTATAATCGAAAAATCACCGACAAGGTAGCGCTTCGTTTCAATGCAGTGAAGCGAGAGGAGCGCACCTTCCAGGATGCGTCGGAGTATGGTTTGGAGGGGCAGACATTGACTGCCTCCTGGCGCCCCTTTCGAGACACGTTCATTCGCGTCGAGTACGAGCGCGGCGACTTCGAGAATGCCCGCGGCTACGCTGGCCTGACGGTCCGTGAGCGCTCGGGTCGCTCTCGCGCTTTCACCACCGACCGCCTTTACTATACTTCCGACGGTGAGTACCTGCAGCGTTCGCAGCTCCCGTCTGCCGACCGTTCCAATGCTGGCGACGGCGGCCTCCTCACCCTGATGGAAGGCCAGTACGTGGATGTTAAAATGCGCAATGCCGCGGGCGCGGAAATCGGTACCAAACGCATTTTCGGTCTGCCAAAAGAGTACAATATCCGCGGTTCTTTCGATCGCCAAGCCCGCCCCTTCTACACCTACACGGCCACCGTGGAGCAGCGCGTCGGCCCGATCGGCCTGGAGTTTTCCTACAACCACCAGAAGCAGACTGCCATCCGCACGGACAACTTCTTCTCCAGTACCATTACCCTCGACGTCAACGGCCGTCCTTACGTCGAAACCGAACTCGACGAGAAGAATTTCGGCAACGTCGTCGACCAGTTCCGCCTGACTGCGGTCTACAACTTCGATAAGCTGAGCTGGATGAAGCAAACCTTCATCCTCGGCGCAGACTATCGTGAGGATTGGGTGATGAACTATCGCTTCAATCACTACAACGTGAAGGCGGTGGAGAATGGCACAGCCGCTACGTTCAATGCCAACGCTGACCGCGTCCGTCTCCGCCTCTATCTAGACGACCCTCGTTTCTATTCGCGGGCTCTTTTCGATTCGATGCGACTCAGCGCTCTGCCGGAGACGCCTACCGTACACATACGAAAGCTAGCGTCGTTTCCCTCAGGCACGAGTTCCACCGACGGCACGGAGTGGCGTCAGGCTTCCGCCGTCTCCCTCTCGACCGTCGGCTCGTACTTCAAGAATCGCGTCCACACCCTGATCGGCATCCGGCGGGACTTTAATCGCGTCTACGAGTACGTCGGGATGCGGACCTTCGGCCCATTCAACGAAGAGATTCGCCCACCCAAGCGGCCCGATGCGCTTCCGGGCGAATATATCGAAAATCAAGAGCTCCACCTGCAGAACACGCTCTACTCGGGCGGCATCTCGATCAATCTCAACAGGAACCTCAGCCTTTACGGCCAGTACGGGGAATCTTTCCGCTTTCAGGGCCTTCGGACCTTTGATCGCGAACGCTTTGGGCCCATCCTCGGCGTGAACAAGGAGGTCGGCATCAAAGGCAACTTCTTTGGTGGTAAGGTCGAGGGTTCTTTGGCGGCATACGACACCGACCGCCAGAACGTGGCGCTCAGCTTCAACGGCATCACGGGCATCAGCTTCGACGCCACCGAGATCGAGGATCTGATGAACCCCAACGACGTACTCCCGGGAGATCCGCGGTACAAATACGCCGAGGTGGGCACTGCCAGCGCTGCTCGAAACTATCGCTCTACTGAGAATAGCCGAGGCATTGAAGGCACTGTCATCTTCCGCCCATTCAAGGGCCTCCAAGTTCGCCTGGCAGGCGCTCGCACCGATGTCACCGGCGAACCCGACCTCTCCTCCTTCCGTGCGTACTACGATGCCGCCGTGGCTCGTGGCAACGAGTCCCCGACGCTTCTGCGGGATGCGAAATTCCTCCTGGATAGTCTCGATGTCGACACAAAGCCTGCGGCGGCGCGCGCTTCACCGTGGTCCGGCAGTTGGGCCATCATGTACTCCCTGCCCGCCAATAACGAGTGGATGCGAGGCACTTCTTTGAACCTTACCGGCCGCTATCGCGACGACTACCTTTTCGGCATCGTCAACGGCCAGGAAATGATCGGCGGCGGCAGCCACTTGGTAAACGGGTCCATCAGTCACAACCGCAGGATCCTCGGCAAATCGGTCACCTTCCGTTTCGACGTGAGGAACATTGCGGATCTCGAAAACGGCAAGTTCCGCAAGACCCAGTTCAGCACGTTGCTGAGCGGCGAAAATGTCTATCGCTACAGCTACGTCATGCCCACCGAGTACGCTATTTCGCTGCGGGTGAGATTCTAGAAGTTTCCTGCACGCGATCTTGCCCTCTCCAAGGCGCGCCCTGCCCGGCGCGCCTTTTTTACGCCATGGAGATTCGTAGTTCCCCGGCTCGCTTCTAGTAGCGGATTCGTCAGCCTCCCGCGCGGCATGGACGAAACGATCAGCTACAACTTCGTATTCGACGATGGCGTCACCTATCATTTCGAGGTACCCGTGCGTGGCTATGTCGAGACTCCCGCCACCCGCGACCAGTCCCTCCCCTCCTGGACGCAGCTGTGCAACGACCGCTGCCCAAACTGCCCTCTCGATCCCGCGGCCCACCACTATTGCCCAGCCGCCGTCGATCTTCATGGCGCAGCCACGAAATTCAGCGCAGTCGCCTCATACAAAAACGCCAGGGTCACCGTCGTCGTCGGGGCGCGCACGTATGTCGCCACTTGCGATATGAACACCGGTCTGCGGTCCCTCTTCGGGCTCTACATGGCCCTGAGCGGGTGCCCCGTCACCAGCCGCATGCGCCCGATGGCGCTGCGCCACCTGCCCTTCGCCTCGCTAGAGGAGACGCTCAGCCGCGTCGTCAGCCACTACCTGCTCAAGCAGTACTTCGTCATGAAGACCGGCGGCACACCCGACTGGGAGCTCAAAGAACTTATGAATCTGTACCAGTCCCTCGACGAGGTAAATAGCGCCTTCGTGAAACGCATCGGCCATGCCTCAGAGCGCGACTCAAATCTCAACGCTATCTGTGGATTTTCCACATTCTCGCGGCTGTACACCATGGCGCTCGACGATCTGCTCGAAGACGAAAAGTCGACTTTTATGAAGGGTTTCTGAGCCTGGCCTTGCCGTGGACACCGCGCGCCCTAGTACGCGGTCTGCGGTGGCTTCACCACTTGGCCGAGCGTGCGCACGACGATCTGCAAATCCAGCCACACAGACCAGTGTGTGATGTAGTGTAGATCCCAATACACACGCCGCCGCAGCATCTCTTGCTCCAGGACTTCACCGCGATACCCCAGGCTCTGCGCTAGGCCGGTGATGCCCGGCTTTACGAGGTGACGAGTACGATAGCCCTGCGCCTGCCTGCGAAACTCCTCATCGAGCAGCGGCATGTAGGGCCGAGGTCCCACCACGCTCATGTCGCCGCAGAGTACATTCCAAAACTGAGGAAACTCATCGAGGCTATGCCGCCGCAAAAACCGCCCAAAGGTGAAGACGCGCTCATCCTGCGCCCGCGCCTGTCGTGCTTCGGCGGCCGCATCCTCCGGCTCGACCCGCATCGACCTGTACTTCAACATCCGGAATATCCTGCCGCTCTGGCCTCGTCGCTCGCGCACATGCAGGAGGGCGCCTGGCGCCTGGATGCACTGCATCAGCCATACCCAAAGGCTCAGCGGAGGCAGGATCACCACCACGACCGGCACTGCGATGGCGATGTCGCACGCGCGCTTGATCAGGCGATTTACGGGATCCTCCAGCGGCTCCTCCTGCAACGTGTAGAAATGGTGCCCTCCCTCGACCGTCGGCACGATGGGGTGCGTATAGCGCTCTGCGAGATTGTTGTGCAGCAGTAGGCGGCAGCCATGATCCTGGCAAACCGTGATGAGCGCCTTCGCCTCCTCGTCAGACGCGGGCAACTCCAGCGCGACCACCTGCCCCACCTGCCGCTCGCCCAGTATGCGCGGCAAATCGGAAATGCGACCGAGCAAGGGCACAGACGGTGGCGTCAAATCCGCCGTGGCCTCATCAGAAAGCAGGCCCAGCGGATGGATGCCGAGCGGCTCCTTGTGCGCGATCCAGTCATTGAGATTCTCGAAGGCTTGCACCCGACCGACGAAAACGGTCGGCAGGGTGTGCCCGCGATTGAAGACTAGCCGGGCCAGAGCACGTGGCAGCCGGAGATTGAGGATCGTGAGTCCGATCCACGACCCCAAGAGAAATGTGCCGAGGAAAAGACGGCTGATACTGCGATCCTGCGTCGCAAACATCATCGTAAAGGTCAGCGCCGCCATGAGCCCGACTTGGCGCCCCGCCAGCCGGGCCGCGTCGCCGACGCCGAGTACATGCACCCTGCCCATAGCCTGGGACAGCCCCTGCGTGGCGAGAAAGACGCCACCCATCATACAAAGAAAGTAAGGCAGCAGATTGACCTCCCGTACGAGCCGCACCAAGGGGACGTAACGCATGATCAGCTCGGCGTAGATCCAGAAGAAAAACCCGACGCAAAGCATGGTCGCCCCCGCATGGAGGTTGGCCAATCCGCGCGCCCGGGTGGTGATCATGGGAAGCCCTTATGGGGGGCTCGCCAACGACGCGCAAGTGTTGGAAGGCTCCTTATCCGCCGTAGGTAGCCTTCTGCGGCCAGCCCGGGGGCGAGTCTTCCCAGTCCTCCTGTCGGCCGTAGGGCGTCATATCGAGGAGTGCGTAGCCATCGGAAAGACGCTCACAGCCGCGCGCGTAGCAGGAATAGGTGTGATAAATCTCTTCACCCTGCTTGAAGAAGACGCTGAATCCGTGCGCCTCGCCCTCGGTAAAGTAGTCCTCGCCCTTCTCGATATGCTTCGCTCGATCCTCGAAATTATACTCAGTAGAGCCTTTCTTCACGTCGAGCGTGACGTGAAAGTCGTAGTTGAAGTCACTGCCGTACGACGAGACCCAAGTATGGCTCCAGCCGTGTGCCTTGCGATACGCCTCGAGTTTGGCAATCTTGGCGCGGGAGATCAGCGCGAAGCTCGTTCGCCGTTGATTGAGCAGGGAGATGTTGCCGAGCGCGTCGACCCAACCCGTGCAGCCTGCGCAACCGCGCCTACTCGCGGGATCGAACATGAAGTGATAAACGATCAACTGCGGCCGCCCGGCAAAGAGATCGGCCAGCGCCAGGTCGCCTTCCGGACCTGCAAAGACGTAGTCTTTCTCGATCCGCACCATCGGCAGGCGGCGGCGCGCGGCGCTCACACGATCATACTGTCGGGTCAGCTCTTTTTCACGAGCGAGCAACGCAAGGCGCGCCTTTCGCCATTCCTGAGCGGAGGCGACGGGCGGCCGGGGCAGCATTTCGGAGACGGGTGCTTTTTTCGACTTCATGAGGATACTTGTACGACGAATGAACCCCCATCGTTTAGACACCGTCCCGAAAAATAGGCGAATCCCCGGGGAGCCCCCGTATGCACCCGGTCCAGACGCCCTCACTCTCCCGAATTACGCCGCAGCACGTGAATGCGATCCTCGAGCATAAACTCAGCTATACCCTCCGGGAAAAACGCCGTCAGCTCCGTTTTCAGCCATTCGCGGGCCACCCCCACGGGCTCATGCCCTCCGTCGACCACCCTGACCACGCTGCTGTGCGTGAGCAGGTTTTCAACGTACTCAGCGACGGTGTAGCGCCGCGCATGCGTGGTTTTTTCGCAAAGGACCTCGGTGAATCCGAACTGCGCCGCTTGATCGGCGGTGAGCGGCTCCCCATTGCGCGCCACCTTGGGATAGCGGGCCTTGAGCACCTCGCGTCGCCAGAATTCGAAGTCCTGCCGAGCCGGCAGCTTACCCGTCGAGCCCGCCTTGTAGAGCACGAGCCGCCCGCCGGGCTTCAGCACCCGCGCTGCCTCGCCGAGAAACCGCTCGTGATCAAACCAGTGATAAGCCGAGCTCACTGTCACGAGATCGTAGTGACCGGACCGGCAAGGCAGCGCCTCCGCGTACCCTTTGCGGTAGACGATGCGCACGTGCCGCGGCGCCAGGCCTAGCATCTCCGACGAAGAATCCACTCCCTCGATGGCCCGTGCGTATGGCAGCAGCGCGACCGTAGAGTGCCCCGTGCCGCAGCCGACATCGAGCGCCCGTTCCACCGGCAACCCCCCATGCAAGGCCTGCTCCATGAGCGCCAGCACTCGACCATGGCCGCGCGGCCGGTTCGCCGCGTACCGATGCGCGGATTCTGGCGCGACAAAATAGTTTACCACCGGCGCGGCTTGCCCGTTCACAGCCGGCACCGCGTCCATGGTGGTATCCCAATCTCTTTTAGCGAGCATACCTGATTATCGACGCACACCCGACCCTTTCGCAACGGCCCCCGCGTTACGTTCGCGTCACGCCTCACCGGGAGTTTACGCGCAATGTCGCGCAATCGTGGCAGAGGCGCCACGTGATTGGCGCGCAAGCGTGCGACGATCTTCGAGCATGTTCCTCCACCAGCGTATATTACCCATCATCTCCCTTGGCCTCTCCCTCATCGGCGGGGCTCTCGCCCAGCCGGCGTCCACGGCCACTCTCGGCGGCAGCACCTTCGTGAGTCACGGCCTCGTCGGCGTCGGCCGCCTTTCCTCTACCGCCAAGGACAAGTTCGGCGAAACGATCGGTTCCTTCTCCGCCTTCACCTTCGACAACAACACCTGGCGTCGCAACGCCGACGGCTCGTACTCCGGCACGCTCTACATGCAGCCCGATCGCGGCTATAACAACCCCAACACGCTCAACTGGCGCGCCCGATACTTCACGCTCGCGATCAATTTCACGCCGTCGATGGCTGGCGGCGCGGCGCAGAATCAAGTGGGTATCACCGTAACGGATACGACGCTCCTCACCGAGGCCAATGGCACGCCGCTCACCGCGCTCGACACCAACTCGGTCGGCATCCGGCCGGGCCTGCCCCCGATGCCCCAGGCCCATAACGGCCGCCTCTCCATCGATGCCGAGGGCATCGTGCGCCTGCCAGACGGCTCCTTCTATATCAGCGACGAATACGGTCCGTACATCTTCAAGTTCTCCGCCGACGGCAAACTGCAGTCCGCCATCCGCCCGCCCGAGGCCGTCATCCCGAAGCGCAGCGGCGGAGACTCCTTCGCCTCCAATAACCCCGGCATCGGCCAGCCCGCCCCCGTCCCCGCCGATCCCACCACCGGCCGCCAGAACAATCAGGGCCTCGAAGGTCTCTCGCTCTCACCTGACGGCAAGACGCTCTTCGCCCTGCTCCAGTCGGCCGCCCGCCAGGATGGCGGCACCGGTGGCGCCGCCGTCACGCGCGACCACACCCGCCTCTTCGCCTACGACATCACCGGCGCCGCGCCCATCCTGCGCGGGGAATACGTGCTCCGGCTCCCCAACTATCGCACAGCCGCCGGCGCGACCGTCGTCGCCGCCCAAAGCGAGGTGCTCGCCATCAACAACACCCAGTTCCTCGTCCTCGCCCGCGACAGCGCCGCAGGTCACACCTACCCAAACGCGACTTCGGTCTACCGCTCGATCCTGGTATACGATATCTCCGGCGCGACCAACATCGCCGGCACCAAATTCGACGAGCCGGGCAGCCCCATCGCTCCCGGTGGCGTCCTCGATGCCTCAATCCGACCCGCCGCACGCAGCGAATTCATCAATATAAACGACTCCGCGCAGCTCGCGAAGTTTGGCCTCCACAACGGCCCGACCGACGACAACAACAATCTCTACGAAAAGTGGGAAGCACTCGCCCTCGTGCCCGCGCTCGACCCGGCCGCGCCGAACGACTACTTCCTCTTTGTCGGCAACGACAACGATTTCGTCACCCAGCAGGGCTTTCAGGACGGCACCGTCTACGCCCATCCAGCAGGCATGGAGAACGACAACATGATCTTGGTCTACCGCGTCACACTGCCCGGCCGCCTGCTCAACCTCTCCAGCCGCGCCCTCACCGGCAGCGGCCCCACTGGGCACATCGCCGGCTTCGTCGTCTCCGGCCCCCGGCCCAAACAGCTTCTGGTCCGCGGCGCCGGCCCGGCGCTAATCGCGCTCGGCGTCGCCGGCGCACTCGAGGACCCCGTTCTCCAGGTTTTCGACTCGGCCGGCCGCCAGATCGCGACCAACGACAATTGGGCGACTGGCAATGTCGTCGCCGATATCACAACTGCCGCCGCAAGCGTGGGTGCATTTGCCTTCCCGGCCGGCAGCCGCGACGCGGCACTGATCCTGACGCTCGACCCCGGTTCGTACACCGTCCAGATCAACGCCACCGGCCCCGCCACCGGCATCACCCTCCTGGAGGTCTACGAGCTACCGTAGGATCACGCTGGATACAGCACCCCAAGGTGGGCCTGGCGGCCCGCCTTTTTTATTCTCAGTTCGCAGCGGGGCAGGTGAAAAAGAAGGTTGCACCCTTCCTTTCCTCGCGCTCGGCCCAGATCCGGCCGCCATGCGATGCACCGTGGCGAGGCCCATGCCGTTGCCCGGGAAATCGGCGGTTTCGTGCAGTCGCTGGCAAGGGGAGAACAAAAGATCCGCCAGTGCCGCGTTGAAGCCCGCACCAATGGTGCGACTCCCGCCGGATCGCTTCCCTGCCGGCGCGCCGGATGCAAGGGGGACATTGCTGACTACCCTGCCCCGCGGCCAACTATAAATAGCTTACAGAGATTCCTCGCACATACACCGTTTATTAGGTATCAACACCAAGAAACAACCACGTCAGAAACGCGCTTTGATGCCGGCATGGAACACCCGACCGTTACCCTGCGCAGTGAAGGGCAGCTCACGATCGAAGGCATACGTGACGCGCTCGAAGCTCCATTCGTTGGCCACATTGTAGACATCGAAGTAGAGGGAGTAGGTCCGGCTCAGGGTATAGGCTGCCTTGAAATCAATCAGCAGCCGGCTGCGCTGATAAGTGTCGTAGCTGAAGAGGCCGATGATCCCGCCCGTCCCCGTGCCGCTCGCGGTCGCGGAGCCAGCGGTGAGGGTCTGGATGTAGGTCTCGCTCCGGTAGTTGCCCAGCACCCGCAAATCCAGACCCCGTGCCCGCCACGTGACGCCGGTATTGAGGCTCCGGGGCGTGAAATTCGGTAGCCGCGACGTCGTGGTTGTCGCACCAAAGTCGCCCTGCGTTTCGAGATACGTGAAGTTGGCAAACGAACCCAGCCCCTTCAACAGACCGGGCAAAAAGGTGTACTGCTGCGAGTAGCTCAGCTCGATGCCGCGGATGCGCGCGCCGCCGATGTTGCGGTTCTGCCGCAGCGTGTAGCCGGCATAACCGCCATCGAAGCCATTGTCGTTGCCGGCGGGGATCACGCTGTCGAAGGTGCGAAAATAGTTGGTGATTTCCTTGAGGAACACGCCAGCTGAGAGCGTGCCGATGGGCTCGAAGTAGTATTGCACAGCCGCCTCGAAATTATCGGAAGTGTAGGGCTTCAGCTCCGCATTGCCCTTGGTAACCACCTGCGTGCTCTCCGTGACGTTGAAGCGCGGCGTCAGTTCCGAGGGGCTCGGTCGCGTGATGGAGACATTGTAGCTCGCGCGCGCCTGCAAGCCCGGCGCGAGTGTGTAGACCGCGTGCACCCCCGGAAAGAGGTTATTGTACCGATTGGTCTGCCGTCTGATCTCCGGCCAGTTGGCGGCGGCGCGGCGAGCATTTTCATCCGCGGAGAGCGCAGCCGACGAGGTGTTGATTTCCGGCCCCGTGGTCACGATCCGGCGCGTGGGGCTGGCCCCGGAGGCTTGGGTAACCTCGGTGCGCAAACCCGCGAGCAGGCGGAGGCGGGCGAACTTCGCCTGGCCCTGCACATAGCCCGCTGACACCTGCTCCTTCACATCGGCAAAAGCGCCGAGCGTATCGAGCATCGTCTGCCAGACCTGCACGGGGCTTTGCACCCAGTTGGCGGGGTTAGCCCACAGATCGTTGGGAAGGCCAGTCGTCGGCACTTGCAGGAAAGGAAACGGACCGTAGTTGCCGCTGCCGGTCTTGATGCGATAGCCGACAAACTGCTCGATACCGCCAGCCGTCGGCCCGACCCAGGTGTAGTAGCGATAACGACGGTCGGAGGTGATCCGGTTGGAACTATGCTTCGCGCCGACCTTCACGTACGCGGGAATTCGGCCAGCAAAATCCTTTTGGAAATCCAGCTTCAATGCCTGCCGTGTGGCGGGGACATTGAAATCGATGATGCGCGAACCGGTGGTCTGCGACGGCACGATCTGGTAGTTGCGCGGATCGGTCCAATCAGGGCCGGCGATCTGATTCACAGCCGGATACCATTCGTCACGGCTGCGGCGATCGACTTCAAAGCCCACTCCTGTGATCCGGGCCTTAACCTCGTTGATCGCAGGGTAGCGGGTGCGATTGTGATTGTAGTTGGCGTCGAAACTCAGCGTCGCAGTGCGGCCGAAGAGTTTCTTCTCGAAGCCGCTCGTCAGGCCGAGCGCGAGACTCTCGCGGATGTAGAGCGTCGACTCGAGGTCGACGGTGCCGGCGGTGGCCGTGGTGCGCACGAGGTCGTAGGTGCTGCCCGGCGCGAAACTCGCGGCGGCCTGGTTGGCATACACGCGCCAGCGGAAATACGAGGGCGTCGCACCATCGTCGGTGCGAGTATCGCTGATCGTCGACTTGAAATAGAGGGTCGTGTCGTCGTTGAGCTTGTAGTCGACATTGAAGCCGTAGGTCTTCCCATAGCTGTTGTTGTCGCTGTTGTACCAGTTACCCGAACTCCACCCGCGCACGAGTGGCTGAAGGGCTGCGCCACCGACGGAGGGCGCGACAAAATAGGTCTGGTTGGCATTGGCCGTCGCGAGACTCGGGCCGGCCTCATGCACGTAGGTGGTACCGGCGTTGAAGTTGATCGAGGCTGAGATGCCGAGATTGTTACGGCCACCGAAGACGCTCAACACGTCGGAATACGCAAGGGTGATGAGGTCGAGCTTGGGCCGGTCCTTGCCGGGCACGCTGGCATCCTGTTCGAGATCGGCCCATTTGGTGCCGACACTCAGGTTGACGATGCGACCGGGCGCCCGATCGAAGGCCCGCTTCGTCCGCAGATTGATGTAGCCTGAGATCGCATTGCCATCCATGTCGGGCAGCGGGGCCTTGATGATTTCGAGCGACTCGAGGTTATTGGTGCTCACCTGGCCGAGATACGTATAGACACCGGAGACAGTCTGCCCGTCGGTGACGGGAAGCTGGTTGCCGTCCACCATCATCGAACTGAAAGTTTGATTCATTCCGCGGATGTAGATGCCGCTCGGCTCTCCCCCGGAGCCGATGTCGACCGAGATGCCAGGCAGGCGCTGGATGAGTTCGCCCACGGCCGCGCCCGGATTGCCGTGCGCGTCGATGGCGGCGACTGACTTCATGTTCATCGCCGCGCGCTCGTTCTGCATGGCCGCCGCCTGACCCTCGCGCAGGCCAGCCACGACGTATTTTTCCAGTCGATACACATCGGAGGTCAGCGCAAAATCCTGCCGCACGCTGCCACTGGCCGGGACGTCGACCGTGCGCAGCAAGGGCTGCAGCCCGGTGAAATTGATGCCGATCGTCCGCCGCCCCGCCGGGAGCACGAGCACGAACTCGCCGGAGCGGTCTGTGGTGACGGTCGAGACGATGCCATCGACGGTGAGGATGGCACCCCGGAGAAATTCGCCCGTCGCCGAGTTGGATACCGCGCCGGAAACGGTGCCATAGGCCTGCGCCTCCGCGGCGGGCTGCGCTGCAGGCGACTGCGCCTGGGCGGCCTCCGCGCCGAAGAGCGCGGTCATCGCGCCGAGGGCGCGCAGCGACAAGACCGGTGGCAAAAATAATGTCCGTCCCGGCCTGCTCCGAGAAGCGCCGCAGCGCGCGGCTGGCCTCGTCGGCAGGCACGTCAAACGCCCGCCGCGCCGGCTGCGCTGCCGCGCACCATGCTCCTGCGGCCGCTAGGGCCATGCACGCGAGCACCCGGCAGGCCGTCGCAAGGAGGCTGCTCAACCAGTCACGCATGAGGCACGGCGCGAGTCATTCAAGGAAGAAGACGAAGCAAAGCCTCGCGCCCCCCATGCGATTTTTTCGCGACCGCAGTCCGCTACCGACTCAACCGCGCCGTAGTACCAGCACCCCGTCGGCTCCCGGCTCCGCGCGGATGCCATAGGACGATTCGAGGATTTTCAAGAGCACCGGCAGGTTGTCAGCCCTGAGCATGCCGCTGAGGGGCAAGTCCTCCAGCGCGGGGTCTCCCACCACGAGGCGGGTGAGCGCCCCTTCCGGCACGAGCGCAGCATGGCGGTTGAAAAGTGTAACTACCTCGCGCAGCGGCGTACCATTAAACTCCAGGCGCGCGACGCGCCAGGCGAGCTTTTCGCCAAGCTGACCGGCGCTAAGAGGCGCGACTTGGGGCGTGGGCGCAGTCGGCGCCATCACCGCATGGCTGCCGGCGTCGACAAAGGCGAGCGCCACACCTGCTCGCCTTGGAGCATCCAGCGCGACACGGCCCTCAGTCACGACGACTTCGATCTTGGCATCGCTCTGCTGCACCGAAAACGCCGTGCCCACCGCCCGCACGGCCACGCCTCCTGTATCGACGATGAAGGGCCGATCGGGATTCTTCACCACGGTGAAGTGTGCCTCACCCTTCCGCAGCACCACGCGGCGCGGGCCGGTGGCGTCTGCGGCAAACTCAACCGCCACATCCGCTCCGGCCCTCAGCTGCATCTGCGAACCATCGGGCAGCGTCTGGGTGGGCGGTAGCGATACTACGGTACTGATCACTGGATGAGTCTCCCTTGTCGACCACTGCTGCCAGCTCACTCCACCCACGAGAATCATGGCAAGGCACGCCGCCACAGCGCCGATGCGCTGCCGCCGCCGACGCCGGACGAAAACCGCGATCTCACGTGCAACGGCCTCCGTCTGACCCGCGTGTTGCGGCCAATCCAGCGGATTCACGCGGTTCATCGACTCGTTGCGCTCCTCGCTCATTTGCGAAAATACTCCACTCCGCGCCGCCGGAAAAACTCTTCGCAGCGCTTCAGTCCGATGGCGACCTGGTTCTCGACCGTCTTCTCAGAGAGGCCCAGCCGCGCTGCCACCTCGCGCTGCGGGAGTCCCTGGATTTTGTGCAACAGCACCACCTCGCGACAGCGCGCCGGCAGCGAGCCCACCGCCTGCGCGAGGAGCTTGATTTTCTCCTGCTGACCCAGTGTATCGACGACACTCGGCCGTTCCTCCAGCACCGCCAGCCCGGCAATATCGGCGACGCGCTGCATCGGCGAGACCGCCTCGCGGCGTACGAGATCAAGCGCCAGCCGCCGCGCTACTGTGAACAAGAACGCCCGCGCCGACTGGATCGGCTGCTCCGCCCTCGCCCGCCACATGCGCAGGTACGACTCCTGCACCACATCGTCGACATCGCGCACCGCGGGAAACGATCCGCGCAGGTAGCCGCGGAGTGCCGGCTCGTGCGGCTGCACTTCCGAAGCAAACCACGGGCTGTCTCGGTATCCGGAGGGGGCACGGCGATCTAGAGGGAAGATTTCACGCCCGAGATCAAGCCCATCGCATGCCAATCCGGCTGGCTCACACCGCGAGCCCGAGAAACTTCACGGCGTTGCCCGACGCTACAGCATCATGGTGCGCCGGCCGGAGCTCTTTGACGTTGGCCAGCTTGATGAGCGACGGCATCACGTAGTCGAAGGGTGCGTGCGAACCAAACGCGACGGAATCGCCGCCGAGTTTATCGAGGAGGCTCAGCACCTCCTTGCGGAAGACGACCTGCATGCGCGAGAGGTCGAAGAGGCACCGGCCCTTCAGCCCGGCTGCGGCCAAGCGCACGCCATCGGGCACGAGCCAGTCCGGCAGAAGAAACTTCAGCGTCGGATGCGCCTTGGCCGCTTCGAGCAACGCCACGGGCGAAAGATCCTCCGCCTTGTCCCAAGCGTGGCGCTGGCGGCGATCTTCGAAACGCTGCCGCAGCAAGACCGGCACGCCGTAGCCTGCGATCTTCTCCAGCGCCGCGCGACCGTGCTCGTCCGCGAGGGTGTAGCCGTGATGCTCGGGCGTGAGTTGGACGGCCCTCATCTTCCAATTCTCGATACACTCCGCGAGATCTCGCTCCCAGCCGACGTAGCGGGGATTGATCGTGGCCACCGGCACGAAACGCCGGCCGTGGGGCTTTGTTTCGGCCATCAGCTCCTCGTTGCCACGATGCACATCACGATAAAAGACGCCTGCGAGCGAGGTCACGACGGCGAGATCGATCCCGTTGCGATCCATTAGCGCGAGCATCGTGCTCGCGCTGTTGTTGCGCAGGGAGCGAAAGGGATAGTGGCCGAGGCCGACGTTGATATCGACGATCATGCGGATCTCCGGTCGAGGATTTTTTTGAAATTGCGCCAGAAGATGTCTTCGCGCTGCTCGGCGGTGAGTTCGGCGGCGAGCACCTTGCCGACGCTGCCTTCCATGGTGCCATCGGTAGCAAAGATCACCCGCTTATGACCGAGGTGCTTCACGCAAAGCTCAATCGTCTGGTCTTCCAGTACGCTGCCGCTCGTATCGATGAAAACATTATCGCATTCGCGCAGGCCCTTGATCGCCCACTCCCAATCGCCGCCGCCATTGACATGGCCCATGATGAGCAGCAACTCGGGGTAGCGCCTGGCGAGCGCGCAGAAATCGAGCGCGTGCGAGGTTTTCGGCTGGAGGGCAAGCGTGCGCGGATCGGTGAGAAAGGCAGAGTGCCCAAGGAACGGGATGCGGCGCTGGATGCACTTTTCCGCGACCGGAAAAACCTCGGGCGCAGTAAACTTGAACTGATTGTAGAGCTTGATCCCGATCATACCGGCATCGAGACAGCGATCGATCTCGTCGAGCGCCGCAGCGCCATTGCCGGGCTGCACAAAGCTGTAGCCTACGATACGCTGGGGGTGCCGCTTCATCGCCGCGAGCACCGCATCATTGGCATCGCGCACGGTTTCAATGTTGGCCATGGCTCCGGCGGTGACCGGCTTGGAGCAGTAGAGCTTTTCGATACCAAGCAAGTCAGCGGCCTCGATGAGATTATCCACCTCCGTCCAATCCGCATTGGGCCGATTGACTGCCGAGAACACATGGTGATGCGCGTCGAGCTTACGGTGCTGGCGCCAGCCGGGGGGCAGGCCCGGAGTCGCAGTCGTCGAGTCCTTCGCTAGGCTTGTCCGGAGCTGCGCGAGAGCGGTGCCAGCAGCGGCGGCCTTTAGAAAATCCCTGCGGTGCAGATTCATGCGGTGCGATCCCTACCCTGCCTCATTAAGAACGGACATAAAAAACGCGGGCCACCAGGCGTCCTAATTCTGGCAGCCCGCTTAGTTACTCCCAGACAGCGGTTAACCGCCCGGGCAAATCCGTTTAGAAACGTGCGCGCGCCCCTAGGCTAAAGCCCACGCCTTGATTCGTCCGGAAGAATTTTAGGCCGTTGAGCGAGACGTCGGTGCGAGGCGGTTCGTCGGTGATATTGACGATATCCAGAAACACATCGTATCGGCGATTGAATGCGTATTGGAACTTAAGATCCCAAGTAAGGCGGGACTCGTTGTAAACCTCGATGGCGGCCACGGTAGATTTATACTTCTCCCCTTGGTAGTTGCCGAGTACGTGAGCCTCGAAGCCGCGATGGCGAAATGTGAGGCCGAAGTTGGCCTGCCGAGGCGAGAGGTTGGCGAGCTTGTTCGTCGTCGCCGTCGCCCCGAAGTCACCTTCAGCCTTTAGGTAGGTGAAGTTCGCATACCCGCCCAGCCCACGCAAAATCCCCGGAAGGAAGCTGAACTGCTGTCGATAATTCAGCTCGAGCCCCTTGATCTCCGCGCTGCCAATATTGAGCGAAGTGGAGTAGTTGTAGCCAGCGTAAAGGCCGCTGCCGTCAATACCACCCGGCCCAAGTTCAGTGACAAACGTACGGAAATAGTCCTCCACTTTTTTCATGAAAACGCCCGCGCTGACCACACCGACCGGTTCGAAGTATTTTTCCACACTCACCTCGAAATTGTCGGACATGTAAGGCCGCAGATTCGGATTTCCTCCGGAGACCGTCGGAGGGGTAGCATCCGGATTGACTGCAATGGTGGGTATGAGGCTCGGCACCGGCGGCCGCGAAATACTCTTGTTGTAACTCGCGCGCAAGAGCAGCGAATTCACCGGCTCATAGGTGAAGTGGATGCCGGGAAAAAATTTGCGGTAGGATCCCTCGATCGTATTTCGCTGCAGAAAAGAGCGTAGCGCCCGCTGCCGATTGGCTTCCACGACAGCAGGATCCAAGCTGGCGCCGCCCACGCTGCTACCACCCCATGCCGCCGTCGTATTGCGCGCCCAAGCTGTGCCGCTCGTATCAGTCTCTTCCATACGCACGCCGCCCAGGATGCGAAGTTTGCCCAGCCGGATCGTACCCTGAATGTAAGCTGCCGTGATCTCCTCGGTAAACTCGGCTCGGCTGTTCATGGCGTCCGCCACGCTAGTGTACGCATCGGCAGCTGTTTGACGCCAGTAGCCGGCCGGAGCATCCGAGGGCGACTGCATGTTCGTGATAAACGGAAAGGGGCCGTAGCGATCCTCGCTCTGCCGATAACTGAGATTAGCGTAGGGTGCCATCGAGTCGTCGGCCGTATTTGGCACGCCGTCAGCACCCGTCCAGGTGTAAAGGCCGAGATCGAATCGCGGCTTGCGCGTGTCGGAGGTGAATTTGGCTCCCATCTTGATCGATGTGGGCGCAGAGGTGTCGAAGCGCTTCGTTGCATCCGCGCGCAGCGTGTAAACATCATTGGGCGATTTGTACGACTGCTTGCGCATCGTGCTCATTCGATAGTTGGCGGCGTCGTAGATCGAGGGGCCATCCGTCTGCCGGAAGATCGGGTACCAGGGATCCTGCCCGCGACGGTCGATCTCGAAGCCGATGCCGCCGGAAGTGCGTGCCTGAAGGCGTGTCCAACCAGGGTAAGAGATATCGGCGTGGGAGTAACTGGCCCGCGTGCTCAACGTGAGGCTGCGGCCAAAGAGCTTCGTCTCGCCTCCGCCGCTGAAGCTGTAATTTCGCGAGTTCTTGGTGAAGTTTGGCGTGGACTCCGAGATCGCCACGGAATTGGCACTCGGCAGCAGGAAGGAATGATCGTAGGTGCTTCCAGGAGCGAAATCGGCGAGCGTTGCGCCTGTGTTGCCTACTCCCGGGCGATAGTACTGCTGGTACTGGTCGTTGGTGTTGTAGGCTCCGTTGAAATAGATGAAAGTCTCGGGCGTAAACTTGTAGTCGATCGTGAGCCCCGCGTTGCGGGCACGAGCCTTGTAGCCAATGTCGCCGGAGCCGAAAAATCGGGTCAAGGGGTTCGCCGAAGTGGGATTAAGATAGGTGTTTCCAAAGTTGACGAGCACGCCACCAGGGCCTGCCTCGTCTTGAGTCGTTGCGGAGACGCGGCGCATGAAGTTCATCGCGATGCCGAGATTTTTTCGCCCGCCTAGGACGTCGAAAGACTCCGCGTAACTTAGAGAGATCAGATCGAGATTATCCGGCTTATCTTCGAAGGGGCTTGTATCAGTCTGGCGGTAGCGCCACATGACACCGCCCGTGAGAGTGATGCGGCGACCAGGCGTATCGAAGGCTCGTCGCGAGACCAAGTTGATGAAGCCTGCGACGGCGTTGGCATCTTGCTCGGGCTGAGGTGCCTTTATGAGTTCCACCGTCTCGAGATTGGCCGTTCCAAGTTGTTCGATCTGATAGTCGCGACTGGCGGATGTGCCTGCCGAGGTCGCCATGCGATCACCATCTACCATAAGGGATGAGAAGCCTGGCCCCATGCCTCGTACGTAGATCGTGCGCACCTCACTGCCAACCGTGTCCGTCGAGATGCCTGGAAGGCGCTGGATCAACTCGCCCGGATTCGACGCCGGGTTGCCAAAAGTATCGGTAGCGACCACCAGCTTAGGATTATCTGACAAGCGTTGCTTCTGAATCGCGAGCGCACTGCCTTCGCGCACACCGGACACAGAGAAAGCCTCCATTTTGTAAAGCCCGGTAGTGAGTTCCACATCTCTGGCCGTGCTCTGGCCAGCCACGACGACTACGGGCACGCGTTGCGTATCGAGCCCGGTGAAACTCACGAGCAGCGTCTGCGGCCCCTCAGGAAGCGAGATGCTGTAAGAGCCGCCTCTCTCCGCTACTGCAGTGGTGCTAGAGCCCTCCACCGCGATGATTGCACCCGCGAGCAGGTCACGGGTGGCCTGATTGGACACGACGCCGGTAACGGTGCCGGTCCGCGGCGTTTGCGCCCACAGGGGCGCGGAAATGAGAAGCAGCGCCGCGAAGCAACAGCGCGCGAGATAGCGGAGTGGGGAGTTCATAGTGCGGTAACGAGCTAGGTTCGGTTTCTAACCACCGGCGCAAAGGGGCCGAATCGCCGGCGAAGGGTGCTGCTGGCAGGGGAAGAACGTTGGGGAGACCTGTGTAACCGCTGGGTTACTTTGTCGCCACCCGGGCAAGGCAAATGATTCGAGCGGCTAAGTGTCGAAAATTTCGTCGGTTAACGTTAACACCTGCGCCAGTTCGCAATTCCCTCTGAGCAGGCGCGGCTGTCGGGCTACAGGCTACGCCTGGGATGCGTCGAAGTCGCCACGCCGCAGGCCGCCAGGCCGCCACAGCAAGCACAGGCCCATCAGCGTGACTGGCTGTGACCAATGCTGCAGTGCTAGGCCTTGCCGCTGGGCGCAAGGGCGCTCATACCAAACGCTTCGCGATGCCTGCCGCCCAGCCCGCCTCCATTGAACTTCGCCTGCGCGAACTCGCTCAGCTCTTCAACTCCCTCGATCCCTCGCCATTTCACGATCGCGACATCGATGCCGATGCCGAGGAGTTCATCCTCAGTTGGGCGCGCGAGACGCCACAGGCGACGGATTTCGAATTGGTGTTGCATTTGGAGGCCACTCCCGCCCCTGAGCGCGCGGCAGCAGTCGAGGGTGCCGTGCAACATTACTTCGCGGCTCGGGCTGAGATGAAACGCCGGGACTTCAGGGTACTTCTGCGCCGCGGACGCACGAGCCTCATCGTCGGCCTAGTTTTTCTTTTTGCGTGCCTCGGCGCCAGCGAGTTGATCGCCACCCAGACACAAGGCACATTTCTCTCCATTCTTCGCGAAGGCCTCACTATCGGCGGCTGGGTCGCGATGTGGCGGCCGCTCGAGATCTACCTCTACGATTGGTGGCCGCTTCGCGACGAGTATCGCATGCTGGCCTGCCTCTCTCGCATGCGCGTGCGGATCGTTTGACCAAACGTCATCCGCTCGTGGCGCGCTTCGCCTTGGAGCGACCGCCTTTCCAGATATCGTACTGCGGATCGGCGTACTGGGCGAAGAAGGCTTCGAGCCGCGCCTGCAACTCGACGCGAATTTTCTCCATACCAGGCTGACCGAAGAGATTCATCCGCTCCGCAGGATCGCTTTTCATGTTGTAGAGCTCATGAGGGCCATCGGGTCTGCGTAGCACCAGCTTCCACTCATCGGTGCGGATGGCTCGGCAAATCTCGAACTCGTAGAAGACCGCATCCTCCTGCACCTTAGCCAACTCGCCGCGCAGCAGCGCAGAGAAATCGCGACCTGGCGATTTGGGCTGCAACGGCATCTTCTCGCCGAGGCCAAGATGCCCGAGCACCGTTGGCAGAAAATCGTAATTGCTCACTAGTTGGTCGCTGGTTTTTCCCGCTGCCACTTTTCCGGGTTGATGGAAAATGTACGGGATCTGCATCATCAACTCGTGGGCGCCCACCGGGCGTTGATGATCACCCATCCCCCACGTGCCATTCTGTCCGCCCATCCAGCCTTGATCGGAGGTATAGACGATGAGTGTGTTTTCCATCACACCGGTACGCTCCAGTGCGGCCACGATTTCGCCCACCCCATCGTCTACGCCACTCACCTCTGCCGCAACGCGTCTGATGGATTCTAAGTTATTGTGGTAAGGCTTTTGCTGCCGCTGCCAGGGATGCATGGTGTCCCGCGGAAAGGAGGGCAACGCCTTGTCGGCATAATACGCGGCATGGCGATTCTTGGCTTTATTGCCAAGCAATGCACCGAGCGCGTATGGGCCGTTGTAGGCAAGAAAGAGAAAAAAAGGCCTGTCCTTATTATTCTCGATAAACTCCACGCCCTTCCGTGTCCACAGATCAGTCGTATACCCGTTCTCTCTGCGCACCGCGCCGTTCTCAATCACGTCTTGGTCGTAGAATTCGTGGGTATGACCATCAGGCTTGGTGGTCCACGTAGTAAATCCTTCGGAAGGCGTGAGATTTGCACCAAGATGCCACTTTCCACTCAAACCGCAGGTATAGCCGGCCCCGCTTAAGATTTCCCCCAGTGAGGTAAACTCTTGGAGGGTGTTGTAAGCCTGCGCCCCCATCATGAATTTCGGATCGAGAAATGAGTGCACCCCATGCTGCGACGGCAGGAGACCGGTGAGAAACGTCGCACGTGTCGGCGAACACACGGGATTGCTGCTCAAGGCGCGAGTGAAGCGCAAACCTGCGGCGGCCAGTTTATCGATGTTCGGAGTACGTATATCCTTGTTGCCGTAGCATCCGAGCGTCCACGCCCCCTGATTATCGGTGAGAATGAGCACGAGATTGATGGGCCTTGCAGGTGCCGTGGGCACAGCTGCCACCACGCAAAACGCTACTAAAGCGTAGAAGAAAAACACGAGGCGGGGAAATCTCATGGGGCGCAAACACTAGCGCCGATGGGGCATCGGCCAACTCCAATCTAGCTCGTGATCTTCCCTCACTCCCGCAGGTGATTTACCAGAGGGCTTGTAGGTCTATACCTCCCTGTCGAGGGAGCGCCGTTCGAGTATTTCTTTCTCCATGCTCACCACTCACCCGCTCCGGTTCGCTGGTTTGTTTTCATACCTGCTCGTTTTTATCGCCGCGGTTCATGCGCAGGCTCCGCGCATCAGTGTGCAGTCTCCCGAGACAATCATCAGCGGCCACGCCTACTCCTTCGCCATCTCCGCGTCGGGGTCACCCACGAGCTATGGTGCCGAGGGGCTGCCAGCCGGTCTTACACTGAACCCGCTCACAGGCGAGATCCGAGGCGTATGCGGTCACAACCTCGGTACGTACACCGCAACGCTAACTGCCACTAATTCTGTCGGTTCCGATTCTACGACGCAGACCTTCGTGGTCGCGGCGGGCGGCCCCATCGAGATGCCTTATGTCCGCGCCATCATCCCACCCCCAGCAGGCGTTTACCGGGTCGGTGAGGTACTGCTGTTCCGGGTCCAGTTCGCAAATGGCTACAGTTTCCCCTATGTGTCCGGTCGTCCCCGTATCGCGCTTACGATCGCCGGTCAGACTCGCCAAGCGACTTACGCCTGGGGAAGCGGCGATGAGTATCATCTCTACACCTACACCGTAACCGCCGCCGATGTCGGTGCCCAGAGCCTCGTCATCGGCAACACGATCGATCTCAACGGAGGATCGATCGAGGACAGCTACCCTTTGACTGCCGCCCTAAATCTCCCCTCTGCCGAGAGCGGCGCGCTGCGCTTCGCAGAGGGATCTGCCGATGTCGCGCCGGTGCTGCACCTTCCCACCTATGCCGTAGCCCAGATCGGCCGTGCTTTTTCCTTCCAAATCGTCGGCACCCAAGCGCCCACCACGTTCAGCGCCGAGGGTTTGCCGCCAGGCCTCTCGCTCGATACAGCTACAGGACTTATCACCGGCACCCCTACCGCGAGCGGCAACTATCGCGTCAGCGCAAGCGCCCGCAATGCCTTCGGCGCCACTACGCAATCGTTCGAGCTCACCATTCCACATACCATTGCCTCGGTCGTCGCTCCCACGCGCGGTATCTATCGTACAGGCCAGCAACTCACGGTCCAAGTCATTTTCTCCACCTCGGTTGCCATCACCGGCTCACCCACCCTGCCGATCCAGCTCGATAGCGCGACGGTCAATGCCATCTACTCGGGAGGATCCGGCAACACACACTTCTTCAGCTACACAGTCCAGTCGTCTGATCATGACCGCGATGGCATCCTGATCCTGGGCCCCGCGCTGTCTCTCAACGTCTCTCGCGTGTCCGATATCGCCACCGGCGCATATGTTTACACCAAGCTTCCGCTCGACCAGCAGACACTCCGCGACATCGTCGTCACGACCGAGCCGGAAGGTCAACCCGGCCTCTCGTGGGCGTTCAATGACCTTGGCAACGGCACTTTGGCGGGCAGCAATTCTTCCGAGGGGATAAATCTTACTATCCACGGCGCGGGCCATGATATCTGGGATCGCGCCGACGGGTTTCGCTTCGTTTATCGCACCACCACCGGCGACAGTACGGTCGAAGCCCATGTCACTGCCCTCATGGCGACCAATCCTTGGGCCAAAGCAGGATTGATGATCCGCGAGTCCTTGGACGCGGACGCGCGTAACATACTTCTCTGCATGACCCCAAACAACGGGATCGTCTTGCAACACCGCAGCGAAAAAGGCGGCACCACCGAACTTACGAACGGCATTTGGATCACTGGCCAGTATTGGCTGCGGCTGGTGCGAACCGGCACACGCATCGTCGCCTATACCTCTCCAGATGCGACCACTTGGACGGAGCTTGGCTTCGTAGAGATCTCTCTCGGTGCCACGGCATATGTGGGCTTTGCCGTCACCTCTCATGAGCCTGACCAGTTCGCGACAGCGGTATTTGCGGAGCCCTACGTCGAGTAGCATCACCTCGTTGCAATACTCTCAGCCATTCTGCGGCGCACCCTCTTGCGGTGCGCCGCTTTTGCGTGGAGCACCGCGCCACGGCCTCATGTAGGAGAGACGCCGACGCAAAGTTTCCCTGCTAGCCGACAGACGAAAAATAATCCTTCTGTCAGGCTGGACGGCATGAGCAGAGTTGCTATCTGTAACGACGCGCCGGTGACGGCCACCGCGCACTACCCCGTCCTGAAACCCCTTCTTTTTAGTCGCGTCGCCGGATTCGCGCGCGTCCGCACGCTGACGCGCGCAGGGTATGTTTGCGCGCTTGCGTCGGTCCTAGCGATTTCGGCCGCACTGTCCGCCCCGCTTCACGCGACGGCGGAGGTCGCACCTTCTCGCCGACAGGTTCTAGACTCAGCGGACGCTGCACTGCTCGACGAGATGCAGCGCCGTGCCGTACTCTACTTCCTCGAACAATCAGATCCCGACTCCGGCCTCACGCACGATCGCGCCCCGGCCACCGGTCGCAGATCGCGCGCTCCCTCCAGCTGTGCCGCCACAGGGTTCGCGCTTACGGCCTACTGCATCGCCGACTCGAGAGGCTGGCTGCCCGCTGGCGAGGCCCTGCGCCGCACGCGCCAGTCGCTCCAGTTTATCGCCGAGCGTCATGCTCACGAACGCGGTTTTCTCTATCATTTTGTCGACGCGGCCACCGGTGCGCGTGTCTGGAAAAGCGAGGCCTCCACAATCGATACTGCCCTGCTGCTCAAGGGCGCTCTCTTCGCACGAGAATACCTCCGTGACCCGGAAGTCACGCGCCTCGTAAATCGAATCTACGACCGCATCGACTGGACGTGGGCGCTCAATGGCGGCGCTACGCTCTCGCACGGCTGGCTCCCCGAATCGGGTTTCATTCCGCATCGCTGGGATAGCTATTCTGAACTGATGGGCCTGTACCTGCTCGGCATCGGTGCCCGCCGAAACGCCCTGCCTGCCGATGCTTGGCACGCCTGGCATCGCGGCCCCCTCGCGACGCACGCCGGGCGCACTTTCATTCAGTGCGGTCCGCTCTTCACGCATCAGTTTGCCCATGGCTGGTTCGACTTTCGGGGCGTGCGCGATTCCCATGCCGACTATTGGCAAAACTCTGTGGATGCCACGCTCGCCCAGCGTGCCTGGTCTGCGGAGCAGAGCAGTCGCTTCCAATTTTGGTCCGCTGACATGTGGGGCCTCACCGCTTCTGATGGACCTCGAGGTTACATCGCGTGGGGGACGCCCGGCTTCGAGCCGGATCGGAGCGACGGCACCCTTGTGCCTTGCGCACCCGCGGGCTCCCTGCCCTTCGCTCCGCGCGAGTGCCTTACGGCGCTCAAGCGCATGCGTGAGATCGGCGGCGACAAACTATGGGGCCGCTACGGCTTTGCCGATGCCTTCAATCCCCAGACCGGATGGGTCGCTTCGGATGTCATCGGCATCGACCAAGGAATCACGCTCGTGATGGCGGAGAATCTCCGCTCCGAACTCGTGTGGAAGACCTTCATGCGCGCTCCCGAGGTGCGGCGGGGCATGCAACTCGCGGGCTTCACCGCTGGGGATGGTACGCCCGCCATGCTTGTGGAAAGCAAATCACGGGCTCCTAAGGGAGACACGGTTGCCGGCCTAGAGGAGTGATCGGGCGCGCGACTTGCCTTTAGCGGGCGCAGCACCCGCTAACCTGCCATGCTAACCCAAGCCACCTGCATATCTTCGGCTTGGCTGCTCCGCTCCCGCTTTGCGGCACGGCGGCCCCCCGCATTCCCTCGACTATCATCCACCCACCTCGACGAGCACTCGTGCAAGCGCCAATCATGGCTTGATCCGCTTCCTGCGTCGATAGCCCCTGTGATCAAGCCAGCACAGGCGCGAGCACTTTGCCGTGCACGTCGGTGAGCCGGAATTGACGTCCTTGATATCGGTAGGTCAGCCGGGTATGATCGACACCAAACAAGTGCAGCATCGTCGCGTGGAGGTCGTGTACACTTACGGGATTATCCACTGCACCGTACCCGAGTTCGTCGGTGCTGCCATAGCTAGTGCCGCCCTTGATCGCGCCACCGGCCAGCATGATCGAGAAGCCTTTGATATGATGGTCGCGGCCCTTGCCCTGTGCCATCGGGGTGCGGCCAAACTCGCCACCCCACACGATCAGAGTCTCATCCCACATCCCGCGCTGCTTGAGATCGCGGATGAGCGCAGCCGTCGGCCGGTCGACTTCCGGAGCTTTCAACGCCACATGGGAAATGTCGTCGTGATGATCCCAGTCCCGGTGATAAAGTTGGATAAAACGTACGCCTCGTTCCGCTAAGCGACGCGCAAGCAGGCAATTGGATGCAAAGCTGCCATCGCCAGGCTGCGCCCCGTAACTTTGCAGGATATGCGCCGGCTCCTTGGAAATATCCATGAGGTCCGGCACGCTCGTCTGCATCCGAAACGCCATCTCGTACTGGTTTACCCGCGTGAGGATCTCCGGATCCTGTACGGCATCGTGAGCACGGCGATTGAGCTGATTTACCACATCGATGAGTTGATTCTGGTCTGCGGCAGTGACGCCGGGCGGGTTATCGAGATATAGCACAGGATCGCCCTTCGACTGAAACTTCACGCCTTGAAAGCGGCTCGGAAGAAAGCCACTATGCCACTGCCGAGCCGCGATGGGTTGCATTTGCCCGCCTTTGCCTGACGACATCATCACGACAAAGCCCGGGAGATCTTCCGTCTCGGAGCCGAGCCCATAGAGCAGCCACGAGCCCATGCTCGGCCGACCCGCAATGATTGAGCCGGTGTTCATGAACGTGTGGGCAGGATCGTGATTGATCTGCTCAGTGTACATCGACCGGATGATACACACGTCGTCCGCCACGCTGCCGATTTCGGAGAAGAGGGAGCAGATGCTCTGGCCCGATTTTCCGTAATTCTTGAAATCGTACAGCGGCCCATGACACTTCAGTTCGCGACCCTGCAACTGCGCGATCTGCTGGCCCTTGGTAAAGGATTCCGGCATCGGCGAACCGTGCATCTCACGTAGCTTTGGCTTGAAATCAAAGACCTCCAGGTGTGACGGCCCTCCCGCTTGATAGAGATAGATCACACGCTTGATTTTGGCCGCGTGGTGCAGGGGCCTCACCGTGCCTGCCCAGCGTGCGTCGCCGCCGGGAGCCGCAGCTCCGAAAAGCTTGGGCTGCAGCAACGCATTGAGCGCGACAGCGCCAAGGCCAGCGGCGGTGCCGCCCAGGAAAGTGCGGCGAGTGAGTTTCTGGGCGTATGCCTCAAACGGATTCATGCAAAAAATCCCCTTAGTTGCGGGTGATGGTCTCGTGTAGGTTGAACAGCGCACGCGATACCGCTGTCCAAGCCGCGAGTTCAGGAAGCGAGATATCGCGCGCCGCCGGCTTGTCGCCGACAGACACGAGTGCCCCAGCCGCAGGTGCATCGGCCGTATAGCGTGCCTGCTGCGCCCGGTAGAAATCGCGCAGGATGCGCACCTCCTCGGCGGTCGGCGGGCGAGAAAGAGTCCGGGCAAAGGCCCAGCCGAGCCGAGCCTCGAAGTTGGCACCGCCCTCACGCAGCGTTTTTTCCGCAAAGACACGCGCTGCCTCCACATACGTAGGATCGTTTAGCAGCACGAGAGCCTGCAGCGGCGTGTTGGAAGGCATTCGGTTGGCGGTGCACTCCTCCCGCGCCGGAGCATCGAAAGCCATCAGGCTGGGGTGGAGGAAGGTACGTTGCCAATGCGTGTAAACCCCGCGACGATATAGTCCCTCGCCGATGTCGGCGACATACTCACGACGAGGAAAATTGAGCGGCGCATAATACCCTTCTGGTTGATAGGGCTTGGCGCTGGGCCCGCCCACGCGGCGCGCCAGCAGGCCTGAGACCGCGAGCGCCGTATCGCGCACGAACTCCGCGTCGAGCCGGAAACGCGCTTGCCGAGCTAAAAATCGATTCGTCGGGTCGCGCTCTTCCACCCCAGGTGGGCACTCTGATGACTGGCGGTAAGTACGGGAGGTGACAATCAGCGCCACGAGGCGCTTTATATTCCATCCACTCTCGCGAAAATCTACCGCCAGCCAATCCAACAACTCGGGATGCGAGGGCCACTCCCCTTGCGAACCGAGATCTTCAAGGGTGCGCGTAAGACCGTGCCCAAAGAACTGCCGCCAGACTCGATTCACAAATGTCCGCGCCGTGAGCGGATTCTCAGGGGCGACGAGCCAGTCCGCGAAATCCAGCCGGCTAACATGTTTCCCACTTCTCGGCTTGAGCGAGCCGAAAAAGGCAGGGATCGCGGCCTCCACGGGTTCGCCATTATCATCCATCCAATTGCCGCGCGGCAACACGCGCATAGGGCGCGGTGCGACACTTTTCGATACGGGCATCGAAGGGATGTCCAAAGCGAGATACTCTCGAGCTTCGCTCACCACTCGCAGGCGCTCGTGTTTCTTGTCGAGTTCAGGCGCTATCATGCGATAGTAGGCCCCGATGTCGCGCAGTTGTGCCGCTGTGCGCTCGGACGATGGAGTCTTCAACGCCGCCAGCACCGCGTCCGGCACACTGCGGGCATTTCCGTCAGGGTCGGGCAGATCGTGCACCGAGAGACGGAAACGCCCCAGGTTTTGGTACGGCCTCGCTGGCGAGTGCCTTAGTCGAATGATCAGACGCGAGTC
>CAYZPV010000074.1:0-27923 GCA_964480585.1 uncultured Opitutus sp.
GGTGGACATCGGGGCTGCGGCCAAGGCCGGGATACCAGTCTGCAACGTGCCCGACTACGGCACCGAGGAGGTGGCGGACCACGCGATCGCGCTCACGCTGGCGCTCTACCGCCAGCTCTTCCCTCTCGATGCCGAGGCCAAGGCGCTCGGTTGGAAGATCAACGTCGCCCCGAAGATGCGCCGGCTGCGGACGCAGACCTTTGGCGTCGTGGGCGTGGGGCGCATCGGGACGGCGACGGCCCTGCGGGCGAAGGCGCTGGGCTTTCGCACGGTCTTCTACGATCCGTATGCTCCGGCGGGCACGCACAAGGCACTGGGCATCGAAAAGATAGACACGCTCGATGAACTGCTCGCACAGGCAGACACGCTCTCGATCCATACGCCCCTCACGACGGAGACGCGCGGGATGATCGGCGCGCGCGAGATCGCACGGCTCAAGCCGGGCTCGTACGTGGTAAATACGGCGCGGGGCGACGTGGTGCAGAAAGCGCCCCTTTTCGCGGCGCTGCACAGCGGGCATCTCGGCGGGGCGGGCCTGGATGTCGTGGAAAACGAGCCTCTGCGCACCCGGGAAGAAGCCGAGACGCCCAACCTGATCGTAACGTGTCATGCGGCGTTTTGCAGTCCGGAGGGCATGGTGGAGATGCGGAGCACCTCGGCCAAGATCGCGCGCGCTGCGGTGCTGGGGCAGCCGGTGTGGAACCGGGTGAACTGAGGCTAGGAAAATAACCCAAGACGAACGCGGAAGAGCCCGGCGTAGCCCGGATATAGAGGAGGATTTTCGCAAAAAAGGCGGTCGCGCGCGCACAACGCCTGCCTGCTGCCGCCCCGGCGCGGGCATCACCGGCTTCGCGGCGGTGTGGGGAAGAGATATCTCTCGGGTAGCGCTCAATGAACGAGAGTATACCTGAAGCCGGGCCAGATTACAGCCCCCTACCGGGAGAACGTGCTCAGCCGCGGATCGCGGGGTGCTGCGCCACAAGCGCGAGGGCCTGGGCCAGCAGGGTCTTGCCCGGCTCCATGCGGTGCCACGGCGAGGCGCCCGACGGGTGAGGGAGGGGCACGCAGTCGGCCTTGTGCCCGCGATAGTCGATGACGAAGCTCTTCCCGATCGTATCGGCGAGGGGCGCGGGGCCGAGGAACTGGCCGATGGCGAGCTTGCCTACGGGGAGGACGAGCGTGGGCCGGAGCAGGGCAAACTCCTTCTCGAGCCACTCCGCGCAGTTCATGATCTCATCGGGCGCGGGGACGCGGTCGCCGCCCTCGGGGCGCTTGCCGGGGAAGCAGCGGCACACGGCAGCGAAGTAGATGCGATCGCGCACCTCATCCTCCGACCAGCCGAGCGCGCCATTGAACCACTTGAAGAGCGTCTTGCCGGCAGTCCACGCAAAGGGTCGCTGGAGCTTTGGCTCCTTGTCGCCGGGGGCCTGGCCGACCAGAATCACCCTCCTCGCCACCGGGCGGCCCACGACGACGGGCTTGTGCATCCGCGGACAGCGGCGGCACGCGCTGAGCGCGGTGAGGTGCTTTTGGACGGCAGCGACGGTGGGCATCGCGGCCAAGTCAGGCAGAGAATTTGAACAGAAGGCAACGAAGGGAACCAAGAATCCATCCCTCACACAACGGGTGGAGGCGCAGATTGGCCGATGCGGCCCGGAAGTTGGGACACATAGGTCACGGAGGGCACCTAGTCGGTGTCCTCGGGTTGAGCCTCCGTGCGCTCTGTGTCTCAAGTAGAGCGCACGAAACCGAGCTCAGGAAACGATAACGAAGCGACTCTTCGTTTCCTTCGTTATCTTCTGGTCAGATCATTCCGGTCCAAGAGCCCAAAAAGCCGGGAGTGCAGGTCTCGGTGTTCCTCAAAACGACGTCGTCAGCCGCATTTCCCACGTGCGAGGGGCGCCGAAGTGGAAGCGCTGGATGAGGTAGGTCTCGTCGGTGACGTTTTTCAGCGAGACGGAGAGGCCGTAGCGGACTTTGCCGAGCTGGAGGCGGGCGCCGGCAGTGAGATCGCCGACGGTGTAAGACTGGAGCCGCCAGCCTTCCACGAGGCGGCCGCCCGTGAAGGTGGTGGCATTGGCGGTGGCGGTGTAGTCGTAGACATTGTAGGTGTCGGAGGTGGGGCGATTGCCGACAAAGCGGACGCCGCCGCCGGCCCAGACGCCCTTGAGAGGGCCGACGTCGCCAAACTCGTGGCGCAGCCAGAAGGAGGCGGTGCGCTTGGGTGCATTGGCAAGCTGGTGGCCCTTGCGGGTGAGCTGCGGCTGGCCGTTGATCGTCACGAACTCGGTGGCCTCGAGCACGTAGGCGTCGATATTGGCAAAGCCGAGGATGACCTGCATGCGCTTGGTGGGGCGCAGGCGGAGATCGACATCAAAGCCCTCGCTGCGCTGCACGCCACCCTGGTCGGCGGGGTTGAAGGTGCTGCCGGGCGCCTCGGGGTCTTCGCGGGCGGCGAGGATGCGGATGATGTTGGCATTATCGATGCGGAAGACGGAAGCGGTGAAGGAGAGGCGGTTGTCGAAGAGCTCGCCCTTCAGGCCGACATCGTAGCCCTCGCCGCGGCCGGGCGTGGGCATGAAGCGCGTGCCATCCTCGCGGCGCTGCTGCGTGAGGAAGAGATTGACGACCGATTCGGAGTACTGGGCGAAAAACGAGAGGCGATCGGTGGCCTTGAAGAGCACGCCTACCTGCGGGGTCTTGAAGACGGGCAGCTCATTCTGAGCCCACACGGGCACGATCGGCGCGCCGGTGACGCTGCGGGTGGAACCGTGGCTGTCGGATTTGAACTTATCCATGCGATAGCCGAGCATGGTGCGGAGGCGGCCCTTGAAGAAGGAGAGCTGGTTGGTGAGATACGCGGTGTCGAAGCGCGAGCGGCCCATGGTGCCGAGCGAGGTGGGATTGGGCCCGAGAACGTTTGCCTCGGTCTCCTCCGTGAGGATCCAGGTCGTGGGATCGTTAAGCCGCCAGCTCACGGCCGCGCGCCCACCAAAGTTGGCGCCGGGGCTGAGGGTGGCGAAGAGCGAGCGGAAAGTCTCCACCGAGCGCTGCACGCCGAAGAGCGTCTGCGAATCGATGCCCTTGACTGAGAAATTGTTCACGAGCTCGGCTTGGCCGTATTTGTCCCATGAGCCACGGCTGGAGTACGCGTTGAGCTGGCGGTTGGCCATGCGGATGGGCTGGAGCCAAGGCGAAGACGTGTAGGCATTGGCGACCGCGAGGCCGACGGAGTCGCCATTGCGGCGGGTGAGCTCCTTCCACGAGGAATCGGTGTAGTTGGCGCGGAGGGTGAAGTTGCGATTGAAGCGATGAACGAGCTCGGCGGAAAACACGTTCATGAAGTTATCCATGTAGTCGCCAGGGGCGTGCGTATTCCAACTGTGGTCGATGGGAAAGCCGGCAGTCTGGATATCGAGCAACGGGTGATAGGGGAGCGCACTGCGGTAAGCATTCATGCTCTTCTTGGTGCGCTCGAGCTCGACGGTGACGTAGCTATCGGGCTTGTACCAGTAGGTGGCGACGGGATTCATCACCCACAAATCGGTATGCGCTCGGGCGGCCCAGCTATCGGAATTTTCGACCGCGCCGACAAAGCGCACGGCGAGCTTCTTCGAGACGACGGGCACATTCACATCGAGCTCGGTGCGGAAGAGATCGTAGCTGCCGGTGCGGAGCGAGAGCTCGGTGATGCGGCGCGTGGCGATCGGGCGCTTGGTGACGTAGTTGACCGAGCCGCCGGCGAAGGCCGTGCCGTAAAGCACGGAGGACGGGCCTTTGATGACCTCGACGCGCGCGATATTGGTCGTATCCACGACGCGGAGACGGCGGAAGCCATTGCGATACGGCACGTGGGTGCCGAAGCCGCGGAGCGAGAAGCCCGTGGTATCGCCGCCATTGGTATCGCCGGAGGTGGCGGGCGCTGCGGCGAGGCCGGCGGTGTACGTGACGATATCGACGAGGTCGGTGGCGGCGACATCCTTGATGAACTGCTCGGTGAGCACATTGAGGTTCATCGGGAGATTGAGCAGCTCGGTCTTGGTGCGCGTGCCGCTGATGGCCGACGGCGCGTAGTAGCCCTGATCGTCCTCGGCGGTGACGGTGAAGGCGGTGAGCTGCACGGGCTCGCTCTCGGTGGCGGAGGCGGCCGGGCGCGGGGCGGTTTGCGCGTGCGCGGCGGCGGCGGCGAGAGCGGCAAAAAGAAGCGAGTGCGCGGGGCGCAGCGACGGGCAAGCAATCATGGGGAGCGGGGGGGTTGGGTGGGGGGGCGGCCCGGGTGAACATGAGTTCTTTGGGCAACCAAGGTCACCCAAGAGTAACCGAGCTACACCCTTGCCAGAATGGGGCGGGTGGGAGAAACCATGTGTTTTCTGGTCAACCTTACCGCCCCTCCTCTACCCCGCCCATGCCCCGGACGATCGATCGCACCATCAAGACGCGGCTGCTGCTGCGCCCGATCCGCTCGGCGCTGGGCACGATCCGCATCGGCGGCGTCAACCAAGGAGGAGTGGGCGTGGGAATGCCGCCGGCCGAGCCGCGCGTGATCCCGTGCTACTCGATGCTCTACATCACGAAGGGTCGCGGCCTGTACTCGGATACGGGTGGCACGTGGCGCGAGGTGGGCCAGGGGAATCTCGTGCTGTACTTCCCGGGCCGCCCGCACCGCTGCGGCACACGACCCGGGGAATTCTGGGATGAGCTGTGGTTTCAGTTCGACGGGCCGCTCTTCGATCTGATGCGCAAGCAAGGGCTCCTCGATCCGCAGCGACCCGTGCTGCAGCGGCCCCACATCGACCACTGGTTTCGCCGCTTCTACGAGTTGCTGCCGCCGCTGCATCTGCGCGAGCGCACGCCGCCGCAGGTGGTCGTGAGCCGCTTCGCCAACGTGCTCACCGAGATCCTCGCCGGCGACGAAGCGCCTTCATCCGAGCAGCCCGCCGCGCCGCGCGAGGACTGGCTGGGCGAAGCGTGCGAGCTGATGCTCACGCGCACGAAAGTCGGCGCGGCGCCCGAGGCCGTCGCGCGCAAGCTCGGCCTGAGCTACGAGACCTTTCGCAAAAAATTCCGCAGCGCGATCGGGTTCTCACCGGGAAGGTATCATCACGACTCGCGCATCGACCGCGCGGCGGCGCTGCTGCATCAGGGCCGACTCACGATCAAGGAGATCGCGGAGCAGTTGGCGTTTTGCGACGAGTTCTACTTCTCGCGGTGCTTCAAGCGGAGGTTTGGGGATTCGCCGCGGGCGTTTCGGCAGCGGGTAAGGGGGAAGTGAGGCGAATCTATGGTATCGTGAAAACAAACTATAAATAAGACGTCTCAGCCTCAATCTCCTGCGAAACACGTATCCCCTACACTCCCCCGATCACTCCAACGAAACATCTCGCCCTCCAATTATAACTGCTATGCATTGAATCCCCATGAACTCCAAGTGGACGAAACGCCATGGGCTAGTTTTTGGAGCTATAATCATCTTGGTATCGTCAATAGCCACCGCTTGGGCTCTTCACGTCTACAGTGTAGACCCCGGGCGACGAGAAGACGCCAAAACCTTTCTGACTGCCGTCTCATCACTTAGTGTAATCGTCGCCGTCACTTCTGCGTTATTTTCGGACCGCCTCAAAGCATGGGCCGACCCTATTCGCCTTTCAATTGAGACAATAGAACATCCCAATAATGAAGACGATACTCACAAGGAATACGGAAAGGTGCGCCTATTTCACCTCAGGGTAAAAAACCTGACACCGCACCTTGCTCTCGAAAACTGCACAGTTTGGCTTGAGCACGTTTTGGACGAAACCTCAGCCGAACTGTATGAAAGACGTCTGCAGTTTGCGGTACCACGCCTTATGCATTGGGCACCGTCAGATGTGTCCGAAGAAATAGGACGTACCTTCGCTCTCGAGCACGTATTCGACTTTGGAATGTTAAGGCGCGATAACGGTCATTTCTTGATAACCTTACATAAGGACCAGGGAGGATACCTGCGGGACGACCAGCGATTTGAGTGCGTGAGTGGACACGCACGCCGATACTGTTTCAAAATCACAGCAGACAACTATACACCAACAAATCACCACGTTGTCGAAGTTCGAGTTGGTCAGCCAAATAGCCCGAATTTGCCGTCGATGGATATACGAATCTTTGTCTCGGATCAGCTCCCCGGCTTAGGCCGCGATAAAAGCTCGTCGTTCACCGCCGGCTCTTGAACCGCCGGAAACCACCCCGATGCCGGATCGTGCCCGGCAGGCTGCCCTTGGGCTTGTTATGCGCGGGGGGCTGCTGCGGGCGGTGGGACATCGCCTTGTACGGGAAACCTTCGAGCTTCAGCTCGGGAATTTTCTGGCCGATGAAGCGCTCGATGTCGCGCACGTCGCCTGCGTTTTCCGGGGTGACGAGCGTGTAGGCGTCGCCGACGGCCTGGGCGCGGCCGGTGCGGCCGATGCGGTGCACGTAGTCCTCGGGATTTTCCGGGACGTCGTAGTTGATCACGTGGGTGACGCCGGCGACGTCGATGCCGCGGGCGGCGATATCGGTGGCGACCATGATCTCGTACTTGCCGCTCTTGAAGCCGGCGAGGGCCTCGAGGCGCTGATTCTGCGAGCGATTGGCGTGCAGCACGGCCACGCTGTGATTGGCGGCCTTGAGGCGGCGCGCGATCTTATCGGCGCCGTGCTTGGTGCGGGAAAAGACGAGCACGCTGTCGAACTCCTCCTTGGCGAGAAGCGCGACCAGAAGGTCGAACTTCTGCTCGAAGGAGACGGGGAACACCGCGTGATTGATCGAGGTATTGACCGAGCGATTCACGCCGATCTCGACGCGCGTGGGATTGCGCAGGGCGAAGGACGCGACCGCCGCGATCTCCGGCGGCACGGTGGCCGAGAAGAAGAGAGTCTGCCGCTCCTTAGGGCAGCGGGCGATGATATCCTTCACGACGGGGAGAAAGCCCATGTCGAGCATGCGATCTACCTCGTCGAGCACGAGAATCTGGAGCTCGCGGAGCGAGATGGTACCGTCTTTGAGGTAGTCCATCAGGCGGCCGGGAGTGGCGACGACGATATCGGCGCCGCGCTTGAGCTCGGAGCGCTGCACGCCGTAGCCGACGCCGCCGAAGACGGCGATCGCGCGCAGATCGGTGAAGCGGGCGAAACCGCGGAAGGACGTCTCGACCTGCGCGGCGAGCTCACGGGTGGGCTCGAGGATGAGCACGCGCGGCGGACGGCCGGGGCGGTGCTTATCCAGCTTGGAAAGGATGGGGAGCGCGAAGGCCGCCGTCTTGCCCGTGCCGGTCTGGGCGGAGCCCACGAGATCGCCGCCGCCGAGGACGACGGGGATGGCGCGGAGCTGGATGGGCGTGGGATCGGAGTAGCCGGCGGCCTGGATGCCGCGGAGGACGGGCTCGGAGAGATTGAGTGCTTTAAAAGCCATACGATTAAGAAGGTGAGCACGCAGCAGCGGCGCGCACGGAGGCGCGAGCGAGCCGGAGCCCAGAGATAAGGAGGGCGAAAATCCTCGCCCAGGACCGTCAGGGAAAATACGGGCGCCATGTGCGCTGGAAGAGCGCGATGACTCTGACGGACACCCGCCCTACCCGGTCTATTCTCAATCGGAGGCTGAAAAGGAGGCCACGAGCCAAACTCGGCTCTGGCATCCAGCCGCAGACAACTGCGGGGACCAAGTCGGGAAAATGCTAAAATAAAAAGGACGAAGCTCCGTCAGGAGCCTCGTCCCGCAAAGTTCGATTCTGGAGAATCGGAGGTCTTAGTAACGACCGCCGCGGTCGCCACGATCGCGATCGCGACCGCCGCCGCCGCCACCGTAGCCGCCACGGCCACCGCCGCCGCCGCCACCGAAGCCACGGCCGCCGCCGCCACCGCCGAAGCCGCCACCCGGGCGATCTTCCTTGGGACGGGCTTCATTGACCGTGAGTTGACGGCCACCGAGGTCGGTGCCGTTCATCTTTTCCGCCGCGGACTTGGCCTCATCGGCCGTGCCCATGGTGACGAACGCGAAACCGCGGGGGCGGCCGGTCATCTTGTCCATAGCGACGTAGACGTCGGTCACGGAGCCGAACTGGCCGAAAGCGGCGCGGAGTTCGTCTTCGGTCGTCTTGAAAGACAGATTACCGACGTACAGTTTGGAGTTGCTCATGTGATGTCTCGATTAGAGCCACCGTCTGCTGCCAGTCCGTTCCCACTATTGGGTTTCGAAATCATCACTTAAGCCAAACGCTCAGCCAACGACTCACCAGATACTGTCATCTAACGCTTTCTCTAACGAAGTGGCCGCTAGACTGCACCGAACGGTGGGCATAAGCAAGGAGATTCGGGCCATGAGAGGGACTTGAGAGCAATTGTCATAATCGTAATATATTGCTATACAATCGCTTACGATTTCACCTCTACCGCATTGGAAAGAGCTGGGAAGCTTCCAATCAGCGGGCGGGAAGCTCGAACCAGAAGAGACTGCCGCCCTCAGGAGGAAACTCGGCGCCGACAGCACCCGACTGCGACTCGACGAGGTGCTTCACGATCGCGAGGCCATAGCCGTGGCTCTCCTCGCCGCCGGTGGGCTGCGGGGAGAGGCGTGCACCTTCGCGGAAGAGCTGCGCGCGCTCGGGGGCGGGCACGCCGGGGCCGGAGTCGCGCACCTCGACGCGGACGCGGCCGGAGAGGAGGCGGGTGCCGAGGGTGACGGAGCCGCCGTGAGGCGTGAACTTGAGGGCGTTGCTGATGAAATTGGCGAAGGCTTGGTACGCGAGGGCCGCATCGCAGCGAGCGAGAGGCAACTCGCCAGCAAGGGTGGTGGCGAGGACGATGCGCTTGCGCTCGGCAGCGGGGGCGTGCTGGCGCACGATGGCATCGGCGAGGAGATTGAGATCGACGCGGCCCGAGGCGCCGGGCGCGCCGCCGGCGCGGATCTCGAGAAAGGTATCGATGATGCGGCGCATCTGCGTGGCGGAGGCGGCGATGTTATCGATGTACCTCACGGCCTCGGCGGGCACGGCGGGCTGGCGGCGGGCGAGCTCGCCGGCCATGAGGATGAGGCAGAGGGGATTGCGCAGATCGTGGCCGGCGATGCGCATGAAGCGCTCCTTCAGGGCGAGCTGCTCCTGGAGCTCCAGCCGGAGGCGGCGGAGCTGGAGGTGAGTCTGCACGCGCGCGATGGCCTCCTCGTGCTCGATGGGCTTGGTGATGTAGTCGACGCCCCCGGCGGCGAAGGCCTTTACCTTATCCGCGGTCTCGCTGAGAGCCGTCATGAAGAGCACGGGGATATCGCGGGTGGCGGGCCGGCTCTTGAGGCGGCGGCAGGTCTCGAAGCCATCGATGCCGGGCATCATGACATCGAGGAGGATAAGATCGGGCTGCGTCTGCTCCGTCTGGGCGAGGGCTTCCTCGCCATCCTCGGCGACCATGAGTTGGTAGCCGGCGGCGCCGAGCGTCTCGACGAGCACACCGAGGTTGGCAGGAGTATCGTCGACGATGAGGATGGTTTCGGGCATGGGGGAGGCGGCAAGGCGCTACTGGGTGTAGCGGGCGACAAACTGGCGGATGGCCTTCATCTTGAAGCGGGCCGCGAGGTCGAGGACGTTTTGGGCAAAGGGGGCGTACTTGGGATCGGTGGCGAGGAGGGCTTGGGCGCGGGCGCGGATGGCGACGACATCGCCCTTGGCGGCGAGTTCGTAGAGGGCGACGGCCTCGGCGATGGGCGGAGGCTGCAGGGCGAGAGCGAAGGGGACGCGCGTCTCCTCGGCGTCGGCCTGAGTCCAGGCGAGGCCGAGGAGCCGGCCCATGATGGCCCAGAGAGCCTCCTCGCGGAAGGGCTTGGCGAGAAAGGCATCGCAGCCGGCGACGAGGCACTCATCGCGATCGAGATCGTAGGCGCTGGCGGAGACGGCGACGATGCGGAGCCCGACAGCGCGCTCGGTGCGGCGGAGGCGGCGGGTGGCCTCGAGGCCGTCGATGGCGCCGGGGAGGCGCAGATCCATGAGGACGAGGTCGGGCTTGAAGCGCGAGGCCTCGGCGAGGGCCGACTCGCCATCGGCGGCCTCGGCGATCTCGAAGCCGAGGGGCGCGAGCATATCGACCATGACGGCGCGATTGGCCGCGATATCATCGACGACGAGGACGCGCCGGCGCGGGCCGGTGTAGCCGACGATACGACGCGTGAGGGCAGGGCCGGGCTGGGCGGCAGTGACGATGGGGAGCGTGACATCGAACCAGAAACGGCTGCCCCAGCCGAGCTTGCTCTCGACGTGGAGGCGGCCGCCCATGCGCTCGACGAGGCTGCGGCTGATGGCGAGGCCGAGGCCCGTGCCAGTGGCGGCGGCGCTGGCACGATTACCGACCTGGGTGAAGGGCTGGAAGAGCTTGCCGAGATCCTCCTCCGCGATGCCGGGGCCGGTATCGCTCACGGAGAAACGGAGTGTGGCGAGCGGCACGGGCGAGGCGGTGCCGGGAGCGGCCTCGACGCGCTGCACGGAGAAGACGACGCCGCCGGCCTTGGTGAACTTGACGGCGTTGGAGACGAGGTTGAAGACGATCTGCCGCACGCGCTGCTCGTCGCCACGGACCCAGCGAGGGAGATCGTCGGCGACGGCGGTCTCGAAGAGGATGCTCTTCTCGCGGGCGCGGGGGGTAAAGACGCGTTCCACGCCGAGCGCAAACTCCGGCAGCTCGAAATCCGCAGGGTGCAGCTCGATGCGGCCAGCCTCGATCTTGGAGAGATCGAGCACGTCGTTGATGAGGGCGAGGAGGTGATCGGCGGATTCGTGGATCGTGCGCACGCCCTCGCGCTGCTTCTCGCCGAGCGAGGCATCGCGCCGGAGTATCTGGGTGTAGCCGAGGATGCCGTTGAGTGGGGTGCGAAGCTCGTGGCTGACGCTGGCGAGGAAGTAGCTCTTGGCGCGGCTCGCGGCATCGGCGGCCTCCTTGGCCTGCTCGAGGGCGCGCGCGGCCTCGCGGCGGGCGGTGATATCGATGGCCACGCCCTCGAAGTGATCGATCTCGCCGGCGGCGTTGCGAAAGACGCGCACCGACTCGGAGACCCAGAGGGTGGAGCCATCGCGGCGAAAGACCTCGGACTCGAAATCATTGACCTGATCGCTCTGGCGCACGCGGGTAAAAAACTCCGCCCGCCGCGCGGGATCCACATAGACCTGGCGGCCGATGTCGTTTACCGCCGCGAGCAGATCGGCGACGGTGGCGTAGCCGAAGATGCGGGCGAGGGCGGGATTGGCGCTGTGGAAGCGGCCGTCGGGCGTGCTCACGTAGAGCCCCTCGACGGCGTTCTCGAAGATGCCGCGGTAGCGCTTTTCCGCGAGGGCGAGGGCCTCCTCGGCCTGGCGGCGGCGGAGGGCGACGGCCGTCTGCTCGGCGACGAAGTTGAGGAGCGCGAGATCGTCGGGGCCGTACGCGCGGGGATTGTCGTAATCCTGGAGGGCGATCACGCCGATGGCGCGGCCCTCGAGCATGAGGGGCGCGCCGAGGCGCTGCGCCGCGGGGCGCTCGAGCGCCTGATAAGGGCCGTGGGCACTGAGCGCGGTGTGAAGCTGCGCGGCATCGAGGAGCTGGGGCTGCGCGGTGCGGAGCACGTGCTCGGTAAAGCCATTGGCGAGGGGCCGCTCGGGAGGCGACTGCACGTGCTCGTCGACGAAGTAGGGAAACGCGATGCGCGCACCGTCGTCGCTCAGTTGCGCGATGTAGAAATTGCGCGCCGACATCAAGCCGCCCACGATGCGGTGCACCTCGGCGAAGAGCGTGTCGAGATCGCCGCCAGCCATCACCGCGCGCGAGATCTGGAAGGTGGCCGACTGCACCTGCTCGCGGCGGCGGCGCTCGGTGACATCGATGGCGACCGTGAGCACGCAGCGCTCGCCGTGGAGATCGAGCACGTCGGCATTGACGAGCAGGGTGCCCACGCGGCCATCGCGCGAGCGAAAATCGGCCTGCATGTCGCGCACCTGGCCGTCGCGCGAGATGCGCAGGAGAAAATCCACCTGTTGCTGCTTCGAGACCCAGAGGCTGAGCTCCTGCATGGAGCGCCCGATCACCTGCTCGCGCTCGTAGCCGGAGCTGCGGAGGAAGGCGGGATTGACCTCGATGAGCCGCCAGTCCTCCAGGCGATTGATCGACATGCGGGCGGGGCTGGAGTTGAAGCTCGCTTCGAAAAAGGCCCGCGACTCGCGCTGCGCCGACTCGATCTGCCGCCGGTACACGGCCACGGCGGCCTGGTCGGCGACAAACATGAGGAGCTGCAGGTCGGCGTCGCTGAAGGCCTCGGGGTTGTGATAATCCTGCACGGTGAGGACGCCGATCGCGCGGCCCTCGATCATGAGGGGCGCGCCGAGCCAGAGGGCGGAGGGCTTGCCGGTGGGCTTGTAGAGCGTGTCGCCGAGCTGGTGCACGGTCTTCTGGCCGGCGCCGGTGCGCAGGGGCTTGCCGGTATCGAGGACGTACTCGGTGAGGCCAAAGCCAGGGCGGCGGGGCGGCGGGGGGCTCGCGTTTTCGTCGACGAAGTAGGGAAACGAGACCTGCGAGCGGTCGGCATTGAGCACGGCGACGTAGAAGTTCTTGGCCGAGATCAGGCCGCCCACGATGCGGTGGAGCTCTGCGAAGAGCTCGGGAAGATCGCCCCCCGCGAGCACGGCCTGCGAGATGGCGTACGTGGCGGCCTGCACGCGCTCGCGGCGGCGGCGATCGGTGATGTCGATGCCGACGGTGAGAAGCGAGGGCTGGCCGCCGAGCTCGATCACATCGGCGTGCACGATGAAGTGCGCCACGCGGCCATCCTTGGCGCGGAAGTCGCCCTCGAGGTCGCGCACCGCGCCGTGCTGCCGGAGGCGGCGGAAGAACTCGTCGCGCTGCTCGGGCCGCGCCCAGAGGCCGAGCTGGTCGGCGGTGCGGCCGAGGATCTCCTCTCGGGCGTAGCCGCAGGCGCGGAGGAAGGCCGCATTGGCTTCGGTGATCTGGCGATCCGCGAGCCGCGAAATGGCCATGAGCGCGGGGCTTGTGTGGAAGCTCTTCTCGAAATAGGCCCGCGCCTCGCGCTGCGCCATCTCGGCCTGCTGGCGGTGGATCGCTCCGGCCGTCTGATCGGCGACAAACATGAGCAGGCGTTTGTCGTCCTCGGTGTAGGCTGCCTCGTCGTGATAATCCTGAAGGGCAATGACGCCGATCGCGCGGCCCTCGTGCTTGAGGGGAGCGCCCATCCACTGCGCGCAGGGGTGGCCGCTGGGCATGTAGTCGCCGCGGGCGGTAAGGGTGGCGACGACTTGGGCATCCGTGGCGAGCAGGGGCTCGGCGGTGTCGATGACGAACTCTGTGATGCCATTGCGCGGCGGGCGCGGCGAGGGGGGCGGCATCGTCTCATCGACGAAGTACGGGAAGGTGACGAGGGAGCGATCGGCGCTGAGTAGGGCGACGTAGAGATTCCGCGCGGGCATGAGGCCGCCGATGATGCGGTGCACGCGGCCGAGGAGCGTGGGTAGATCGTCACCGCCGAGCACGGCCTGCGAAATCTCGTAGGTGGCGGTCTGGATCAGGTCGCGTCGCCGGCGCTCGGAGATATCGATGCCCACGGTGAGCATGCAGGGCTGGCCGCTGAGCTCGATGAGGTCGGCATTGAGGAAAAACGAGCGGACGACGCCCTGCTTGCTACGAAAATCGGCCTCGAAATCCCGCACCACGCCGTCGCGCCGGATGCGGCGCAGGAACTCATCGCGCTGCTCGGGGTGGACCCAGAGGGCCAGGTCGAGCGTGGTGCGGCCGAGGATCTCCTCGCGCGCATAGCCCGAGCAGCGGATAAACTCGGGGTTGACCTCCAGGAGCTTGAAGTCGCCGGCGTTGGCGATCGACATGATCGCGGGGCTCGAGTGAAAGCTCTTTTCGAAGTAGGTCTGCGAATCGCGCTGGGCCGCAAGCGAGGCCTTGAGCTCGCGCTGCGCCGCGGCGAGATCGGCGGTGCGCTGCGCGAGGAGCGACTCGAGCCGCTGGTGCAGCGCCAGGAGCTCGCCCTCGGTGCGCTTGCGCTCCGTGATATCGCGGAGGTGCGCGGTATAGATGGGCGGGCCGCCGGCGGCCACGCGCGTGATGGCCAGCTCCACCGGAAACTCGGTGCCATCGGCCCGCATCGCCACGATCTCGATGCGCTGCCCGAGCATGCGCGGCGCGGCGCCGCTCAGGAGGCGCGCCATGCCCGAGCGGTGCCGCTCGCGCAGCGCCGGGGGCACGATGAGATCCGTCATCTCGCGGCCGAGCACCTCGGCGCGCGTGTAGCCAAAGGTGCGCTCGGCCGCGGGATTGAAATCGATGAAGCGGCCCTCGTGATCGACCGTCACGATGCAATCCAGCGCGACTTCCAGGATGCCAGCCAGGTGCGCGCGCAGGAGCGCCTGAGCGGCGGGAGGTGAGTCGGAGTCGCTAGGAGACATCGCTGGTAACGGCGAGAAAAGCGGCGGCCGCCACCCTAGGCAAGGGTGGCGGCGGTCGCCAGGGCTGAAAGTGCGGCCACGCGCGGCCGAGAGCGGGCGGCCGGAAGCCGCAAGCTGAGAGCCGATACGCTAGAGTCCCGCGCCGGAAAAAGAGACAGCCACACACAAAGGGACTGAAGGGACACAACCCCCGCTGCCCCCTGCTCTCACCCTCCGCTATCAGCTCTTAGCTCTCAGCGATTCGCCATCGGCGATCCGTTACTGGCTCGCGACTTTCTCGCTGCTGTTTTTGGCGACGGCGCGCAGGTATGCGATCACGGCATCGGCATCCTCCGGGCTGAAGCGATACGGCGGCATCGGTGGGAGTGCGTAGGAGCCATCGGCGCGCTTGCCCGTGGTGAGGAAGACCCTGGCCTGGTCCTCGTTCATCGTGGGCAGGCCCGCGATGGCTGGCGCGACGGCGGTGAAGGGCATCGGCACGATGGGCTTCAGGGGCAGCAGGCCGCCCTTCAGCCAGCTCTCGGTGAGAAACTGGCCCTTCTCGTTGCGCGGCGAGTGGCAGTCCGCGCAGAGGCCAACATGCTCCACGAGGTAGCGACCACGCACGAGCTGCGGGTTTTCCTTCTGCCGGGCAGTGAGCGCAGGAGCGACATCGGCCGGGGCGCCGCCGCCGCCCGCACCGCCGTAGCTGGCGGACGTCGCGGCAAAGGCGAGGCACACCGCGCCGAGCACGGAGACGGTCTTGCGGACGGAGTCGCGCGGCGCGGTGGGCGCGGCGGCGGTCTTGGTCGAGGAGGCAGGGAGGGCGCACACGACACGGCGCGTGCGCAACGGACGGAATACGGAGCGATTCATGGGACAGGCAGGGACAAAGATGATGGTATCAAACAGCGACCTCGGCCGCGCGTTGGGCCTCGATCATGGTGGTGGCGAGGAGCGAGTAGGTGCTCGTCCACGCCTCGCGCACGGCGGGGGTGAAGCCCGCGCCGAGCCCCTTCTCGAGCGTCCAGAGCAGCGCCGCACCCACCGTGGCGTAGTGCTCCTCCTTCACCCCATAGCCGGCATGGCGGGCGCCGAGCTGGCGCACTGCCGGCACAAGGGAGTCGATCCGGTCGAGGGCGGCCACGGCGGTGGCGATCATCGCCATCAGCTTGCGGCCTTGCTCGCGCATGTCGCCGCGGAAGAGCTGGCGCAGCGCGGGATCGAGCTCGAAGAGCCGCGCGTAGAAGAGCGCGGCGGCCTGGTCGGCGATGGGCACGATCTGGCGGAAGGAGTCTTTGACGAGGGCGGTTTCGGCGGGAGACATGGCGGGGGTGCGTCGCGGGCTGGGGCGGAGGCCGGGTGCGGGATCAGGCCGCGAGGCGGTGAGTCTCGGTGGCGACGGCGTACACCTCGAAAGGCGCGCGGGACTTGCGGCAGCGCGGGAGCGCCGGGCGGCGGGCGCCGAGCACGTAGTCGGCATGGATGATGGCGCCCAGCGCGGCGGTGAGGAGCAGCGTGCCGGCGGCGGCGGCGCTGAAAGGCAGCGCGACAAGGGCCGCGGCAGCGGCGACGAGGGCGGGAATCGGGAGCGTCTTCATAACAGTTACGTTCAGTGGATTGAGGCCACAGCATGCCACGAAACGTGTTTTCGCGGTATTGGCCGAGGGGAGTGGGCCAAACGGCCCATGTGACTGGCTTTACAACGACGCTCCAAACCGCACGCTCGTGCGCCTGTGAAACGGATTCTCGTGATCGACGACGACGCCCGGCTGCGCTCCCACTACCTGGAGCTGCTGAAGCTCGATGGCTACGAGGTCCTGGAGGCCCGCAATGGCCGCGAGGGCGTGGAGCGCGCCAAGAAAGACCTGCCCGACCTCGTGATCTGCGATATCACCATGCCGGAGATGAACGGCCACCGCGTGCTCGAGACGATCCGCAGCGAGCCGCGCACCGCGCACCTGCCCTTCATCTTTCTCACCGGCTGGGATGAGCTCCAGGATGTGCGCACCGGCATGAATCTCGGCGCCGACGACTATCTCACCAAGCCCGTCGCCCCGGAGGAGCTGCTCACCGCCGTGCGCACGCGCCTCCGCCGCGCCGAGCTCGCCGCCGGCGGCTCGCGCCATCCCCAGGGCCGCGGCGCGGAGGCCACGCCCGCGCTGCTCGAGCCGCTCGGCCTCACGCCGCGCGAGGCCGAAGTGCTCTTCTGGGTGGCCCGCGGCAAGACCAACGACGAGATCGCCACCGTCCTCGGCATCGGCCTCACCACGGTGAAGAAGCACCTCGAAAGCACGTACGCCAAACTCGGCGTGGAAAACCGCACCTCCGCCGCCGCCCTCGCGCTGGAGCGCCTGGTCTGAAATTCAGCCGCCCGTAGTCCTAACCCTTGGGGCAGGTTCTGAGGTCTTCGACACATCGCTCCCGCCCTCACGGGGCGAGCTACTTGGAAAGCGCCGCCCGCAGCCACGCCGGCCGGTTGGTCGTGATGCCCTCGACGCCCGCTGCCTCCAATCGCCGCGCGAGGTGCGCGTCGTCCACCGTCCAGACATAGAGTTTCAAGCCGGCCGCCCTCACCTGCGCGGCCAGCTGCGCATCCGCGGCGACCCAGCCGGCTTCGAGGTCGAGCCCGTCGAGCTTCGCCTCGCGCGCGCGGCGCACGATCTCCGCCACGCAGAGCTGCCCATCGACCGAGTCGCGCTCGATGAGCCAGCATACCTCGCAGCGCGCGAGCTGCCGCTTGGCAGCACTCGCCACCGCGAAATCAAAGGCGATCACCGCCACCTGGGCGGGATTGAGCCGGCAGCGCATCAGGGAGCGCACCAGCTCGCGCACGGCCTCGAAACCGCTTTTCACCTCCACAAAGATGCGCCGGCCCGGGGGCACGAGCAGCAGCGCGGCATCCAGCGAGGGCACCGTCTCGCCCGCAAACACCGCCCCTTTCCACGACCCCGCATCCAGTCGCTGCAGCTCCGCGAGCGACATCTCAGCCACGCGGCGTTCCACTCGCGTGGTGCGCCGCGCATCGTCGTCGTGGATCACCGCGAGTCGCCCGTCGCTCGTGAGATGCACGTCGACCTCCACCGCATCGGCATCCTGCGACCAGGCGAGCCGCACGGCGGCGAGGGTGTTTTCCGGCGCGTCGTACGAGGCGCCGCGATGCGCGATGATGATCACGCCCGGCAGCATGGGCACGGGCGCGACGGGTGTCACGCCTGCCGCCATGCGGCGGAAAAAGTAGGGTTTCACCCCGGCACCCATGCAAGGGAAAGCCGGTCTACCTCGGCTTACTTTTATTTCAGTAAGGCGACCTGGCGTCGCTGGCCCTTGGGCCGTCCCACAATCCGCTCCCGCCTCATCCGCACAAATGCACTTACTCTACGGGAATTCTCCCACCGGTTTTGTCGGAAATGCCCCTCTGGCGCGTATCGCCGGATTTCACGACACTCGGGGCGCTACATAAGCGTAGCTCACCCGCTTGTCCTCTCCACACCTCATTCGTTCCTCTCGTAATGCCGTTGATCCACCGCTTCTTGATCGTCGATGACAACGCCGACGCTCGCTCGCTGCTCACGCGCACGCTGATCCGCAAGTTTCCGCAGTGCATCGCCTCCGAGTGCGGCGATGCCGACACGGCTGTCTTTATCGCGAGCACCGAGAAACTCGCCGCCATCGTCGTCCACCGCGCCGGCGAAGTCACCGGCCTGGAGATGATCCCCCTCCTGCGCAAGGTCGCCCGCACCACCCCGATCGTATATGTCTCCGGCATCGATCGCTCCCGCGCCGCCCTCGAGGCGGGTGCGACAGCCTTTCTCAACTACGATGCCTGGCTGGGCTTGGGCACCCTGATCGCCGGCCTTCTGGAAGGCTCGGCCCCCGATACGCCCCCCGCCACCGACTAGGAAGCTTGCCTCTCCACAACCCGAAGCCGGGCTCGCGGATGCGACCCGGCTTTTTCGCGTTACCTGCCTTCCTCTTCGCCACGCAGGCAAAAAAAAAAGGCGCAGCCGGGTCACCACCCGGCTGCGCCGCTCACTCACTCACACTCAAGCCAAAGTGAAGGGATACACCCCGCGGATGATCGATGTGACCGTCTTTACGCACGGGTATTTCACGAGATAGCGATGGGCGCCCAGCTCGAGCGCGCGATCCACATCGGCCTTTTCGTTGGAATTGGAAAGTACCACGATCGTGAGCGGTTGCAGCCCCTTTTGCTGCCGCGCCCACTCGAGAAAGCCGAAGCCGCCGAGGCCGCGCATCTTGAGATCGAGGAAGAGCAGCGCGGGCATGTGCTTGCGCGCCTGCTCGCAAGCCAGACGGGCACCGAGATAGTTCACGACCTCCGAGCCATCGCTGAAGGTCTTCACCGGGTTCTCAATGCCCGTCTTCTTGATTAGGCGCGTAATGAAAAACACGTCATCCTCATCGTCGTCCGCCACAAGGATCGGCATCAGCCGCTCGCTGGTGGGCTCGACGTAAGCCGGGGCTACGATGGTCGGCGCCTGACCGGAGAGGGCCATCGGTTCGGAGACGGGAAGGGAAACAGCGGCCAGCGGTGCATCGAGCACGGCGTCCTGACGGGTGAGAATATCGGCGGCGTTCATGGTGAGTGAAGAGTGGGACCGGTAGTGTGAGCTGACGACGATCACTGTAACGTATTCGCGCTGCGCTGAAACGTGGGTCTTTACCCACCTTGGGCTGGGGTGGTGAGCTAAAGCTGCGATAGAGCCCTCATCCATCCCGGAGATACTTCGCCGGCACGTCTTCCGTGAGCCACACCCCGTTGGCTGAGCGAAAAAACACGTGCCCCGCCGCGTGCATCGCCGCCGCCGCGATCGCCAGCACCACCGGCCGCCCATGTCGGCCGCCCACGCTGATCGCTGTCGCACGCTCCGCCGAGAGGTGCACATGATGCCGCGCGCGCTTTTCCAAGCCCTTAGCGAGAATCGCCTCGAGAAACCGATCCGCCGTGCCGTGATACAGCACCGCCGGCGGCACCTGCGGCGCGAGCTGCAACTCGACCTCCACCGAGTGACCCTGATTGGCGCGGATGCGCAATCGATCCTCGCTTAACGCGAAGCGCTGCTTGTCGCTCTCCGCCACCAGCCGGTCGAGCTCTTCGCGCGAAATCCTCACGCCCGCCGCCGCGCAACCGCGCAGCAAGGCATCGACCTCCACCCACCCGGCCGCATCGAGGACGATTCCCGCCCTGGCCGGCTCATGCCTCAGCACGAGGCTGAGGAACTTACTTTTTCTCACATTCTGATCTGACATAGAACTCATGTCTACGCCCGGAATTCACTCTGAAACGCCCGCAACGTCCCCCGCTCCGCCGAGCGATCGTAGATCGCAAACACGACTTCGGAGAACGCGTCCGCATAGCGCCCACCGCGCAGGAGCAGGTCGCCAAAGGCGCGCGCCACCATCGCTGGGTCGTTGCGAAACACGCCGCAGCCCCACGCGCCGAGGATCAGCCGCTCCACCTTTTCCTGCGCCGCGATCGCGAGCACAAACTCGGCCCGGCGCCGCAGTGTCGGCTCGATCTTCGCCACGTCATGCGGCTGATTTTTCTGCACCGCGCCCGCATTGGGCGCGGGCGCGGTGATCACGGAGGCGAGCGGCGGCTGCGGCAGCAGAGTCCCCGCGTCGTCACGGAAAAACGGCACGCCCGGCGAAAAGATCGCAACGTCGAGGTACAGCAGCGAGCGATTGGCCCGGTTCGGCTTATAGTAAGTAGCCTCCTGCGTGCACAGGCACGGATACAGCGCCGAGGAGCGCGTGATGGCTTCCTCCTGCGCCTGCGCGCCTCCGAGAAATCCGCCACCGGGATTGCGCGCCGAGGCGAAGTTCAGCGCCGCCAGATGCCCGCGCTCATCCGCCGCCAGCCGCACGATGGCCTCGCATGTGGTCTCTTCGGTGACGGTGATCTGCGTCTGCCGCCGCATCGACACCTCCATAATCGGCATCGACTCCGCGCGATAAAAGCGCGTGCCCGCTCGGGCCGCGTCGATCGCGGCCCGCAGCTCCACGCTCCTGCCATCGGGGGCCTGATATCCCCCGTCTTCAATTACTTTGAGTGTCGCTTGCGCGACGGCTACTCTGTCCATGGGTACTTTCTGATCGGATGAGATTCACTTTCATACCGCCACGTCCGCCGTGAAGAGTTCATCGCTGTGGATCACGTGCACGCCCGCCGCGCGCATCTCGGCATACGCCTCCGCGACATCGCCGGGCCGCAGCTCCACGCCGCGGCAGCCATCGGCGATGAGATACGTCTCAAAGCCGAGCTGGCGCGCATCGAGCGCGGTAAACTTTACACAATAATCGGTCGCCAGCCCGCAGAGGTAGACGGTCGTCACACCGCGCGCGCGGAGCCAGGCGGCGAGCTCCGTGGCGCGGCGGTGGCCGTTGTCGAAGAAGCCGCTGTAGCTGTCGATGCCGGTGTCGGTGCCTTTGACAAACGTGTGCGCGAGCCGGGTCGTATCGAGCGCGGCCGCGAGGGCGGCGCCGGGCGAGCCTTGCACGCAGTGCGTCGGCCACAGGACTTGCGGCAGCCCGCCGAGCGTTCCCATCTCACCGGGCTTTCGACCGGGATGAGCGGCGGCGAAGCTGCCGTGATTGGCCGGGTGCCAATCCTGCGTGGCGACCACAAGGTCGAAGGCGCGCTGCGCACGATTGGCCACCGCGATCACTTCGTCTCCTCGCGGCACGGCCAGCGCGCCGCCAGGAAGGAAGTCGTTTTGAATATCGATGAGGATCAGTGCCTTCATGGGGTGAGACGCCCACACCGCGCGCGGTTCAGAGTTCGAAATTGAAACCATCCTTCTTCAGCCGGCGGTATGCCGCCTCGTCGAAGCGGTAGAGCCGCGCGGCGCGGTGCGCCACGCCCTGCTGGATCTCCTCAGTGTCGGCGAGGAGGCCCATGCCGAGGATCTTTTTGCGGAAGTTGCGCTTATCGAGCGGCTGCTCGAGGAGCGTCTCGTAGAGACGCTGCAGCTCCGAGAGCGGAAACTTTTCCGGCAGCAGCTCGAAGCCGATCGGCTCGTAGCGGATCTTGCCCTTCAGCCGCCGCAGCGCCACCTCGAGGATCTCCTCGTGGTCGAAGGCCAGCGACGGCAGGTCGGCCACGGGAAACCACGCGACATTCTCCGCGTCGCTCGCCGCGCGCACCGCGTGGTCCGCGAGCTTCACGAGGGCGTAGTAGGCCACGCTGATCACGCGCTCGCGCGGATCGCGCTTCGGCGCGCCAAAGGTGTAGAGCTGCTCGAGGTAGAGCCGGGTGATGCCCGTCTCCTCCTCCAGCTCGCGGCGCGCCGCCTCCTCCAGCCCCTCGTCGATGCCGACGAAGCCGCCGGGCAGCGCCCACTTCGACTTGTACGGCGGCTGCTGGCGCTGGATGAGCAGCACCTTCAAGTCGGCCTCGTCGTAGCCGAAGACGACGCCGTCCACCGTGACGGCGGGATGCGGATATTCGTAGGTGTAAGGCATGGGAGCGAAGGATTGAGCAGAGTTATGGTGTTGTTTTGACACTAAGTAAAGCTAAAAGTGTTACTTTCACACGAAGTGTAGGTAAAACTGACCCGCCGGTCTCTAAACGAGCCAAGGCCATAGGAACCACGAAAGGACACGAAGGCACACGAATGCAGACACGGAAGACCCCAGAAGCACCCGTCACGCGTAGGCCGCGCTTTCCAAATTATACTTCGCGCCGACCGGTTCTCATTCGTGTCGATTCGTGTCCAATCGTGGTTTCAATTCCCTTCACCGCATCTCCCCCAGCTCCCGCGCAAACCCCGACGACAAGATCGGGAAACGGCACCAGGTCTTAGGGTCTAGATTCTCGTCATCCAGGTGAAACGACGGCGCGTAGCGTTCGCGCTTCCACTGGTTGCGACTCCAGAGGCGGAAGAAGCGCTCGACCCACAGGCGCAGGTCGGCCTCCGCGTGCGCGGGAAACTGCAGGCGCACCGTCGCGAGCACCTCGACCGGGCTCTGCTTGTCGCGGATCGCCGCGCGCTCGCAGGCATCGAGCACGTCGTAGGGCATGAGGTCGTCCTCGTCGGTCTGCTTGCGCTCGGCGGGGCGGAGTTCGGCCGTGGGCGCCTGCACGTTGATCGCGTCGAGCTCGGGCAGGGGGCCCACGCCAGCCGGCCCCGCCTCCTGCATCCAGCGCAGCCAACGGCGCAGATACGCCTTGTCGATGCCGGCGACGGGGCTCAGGCCGCCGCTCGTATCGCCATCCATCGTGGCGTAGCCGACGGCCGCCTCCGAGCGATTGCTCGTCGAGAGGAGCAGCGCGTTGCGGAGGTTGGCCAGCAGCCACACGCCGGGCGAGCGCACGCGCGCCTGGATGTTTTGCAGCGCGATATCGTCCTTCTCCCACGTGAGCGGGCGGCCCACGGCCGCCGCGACGATCTGCGTGTAGCCGCGCACGAGCGTATCGACGTCAAACTCCAAAAACTCCGCGCCCACGCCGGCCGCGATCCGCCGAGCCGCCTCGCGCGTGGTCGCCGAGCTGTTGCGCGTCGCTTGGTAGACGCAGACGAGCAGCGCGCGCACGAGGGCCCGCTCCTCCTTCGCCTCCGTCGCCGCGGCGAGATGCCGCAGTTTCTCCTGTACCGCCGCGAGACCGAGCTCCGCGACCGCGAGCCGCACCGCCAGGCCCACGAGAGCGCTCACCGCCGCCGAGTCGGCGCCGCCGCTCAGCGAAACCACGAAGCCGCCCGAGCGGCTCTTGCGCAGGTAGTCGAAGAGCGCGAGCGCCTCCGCGCGGGCAAACTCCTCCTCCTTCACCTGCGGCCCGCCCTCCCACTCCGGCAGCGTGGCCTCCGCGCGCTCCAGCGTCGCAGCCGGCACCGCGAAGTCCACCCGCACGCGCCCCTCGTCGCCGCGCGCCACCTCGGGCTCGTAGCTCGCCGTGCGCGCCTGCCCCATCCGCGCGCGGTCGAGGTCGATCGTCGCCGTCGTCACCAGCACATCGCGAAAAGAGAAGCGCGGCCCCGCCGCCACGAGTCGTCCGCCGGCGGCGATCAGCGCGCCGCCGTCGTAGATGATGCGGCCCGCCTCGTTGCCGAGGAGATTGGCGTACACGTAGCCGACGCCGAAGGCCCGCGAGCCCTCGATCACGAAGCGCTTGCGGATCTCGATCTTGCCAAAGGCAAAGTGGCTCGCGCTGGGATTGAGGATCAGGTCGACGCCTTTCAGCGCGAGCGCCGCGCCGGGGCGATTGGCCACCCACGCATCCTCGCAGATCTCAAAGCCGATGCGCAGCCCGCCCACATCGAAAAACACGTCACCAAACGGGTAGCCCTCGCCCTCCACCTCCAGCTCCGCGCGCACGCCCGCCGGCCACGGCTTGAACCACCGCGGCTCGTAGTGGATGCCGTCGCCCGCGAGATGCCGCTTGGCCACAAAGCCCGCGATGCGCCCATCGACGACGAGCGCCACCGCATTGTAGAGCGCGTTGCGAAAGAGCACCGGGAGCCCGAGCGCGACGACGAGCCCGCGCGTCTCGGGCAGGATCGCCTGCAGCTCCGCCCACGCCGTACGATGCACAAAGGCCGCGTGAAACGCATCCTCGCACCCGTACCCCGTGATGCACAGCTCCGGCAGGCAGACCACGCTCGCGCCCGCCGCGCGGGCCTCGGCGAGCGCGGCGAGGATGTGGCGGCGATTGCCACTCCAGTCGAGCGGGGTCTGGTTGAGCGCGGCGGCGGCGACTTTGATCAGATGCATGGCGTCAGGCTAAGCGATTGGCCGGCTCGGCGCCGCGGCGGTTCTTCAAAATGAGCGCCGTCTTCAGGTCCGACAGCCCCGGCTCCAGGCCCACCGGATACTCGTGCGGGTGCAGCAGGCGCTTGGTGCCCGTGTGCAGGCGCGCGAGCTGCTCGCGCACGCGCCCCCGGCTCGCCGCGAGCGTGGGCTCCTCGTACACGAGCGCGCCCCCGCGGAAGATCGGCACGAGCAGCTCCTCGCTGGTCGCGTCGGCCGGGATCGCCTTGCGACGCGTGGTGTTGTTCGGGTCCACGATCTCGCGCGTGCCGCTCGGCCGCGCGCCTTCGTTGAAGATCATGTCCGCGATATATTGCCCGCCCCGCGTGAAGCGGCAGACCTGCTGCACGCCCGGATTGGTCACCTTCGCCGCCTGTTCCGAGAGCTTCACCTTGTATTCCCATTCTCCACCTGCGGTGCGGATCGCACCGAGTTTGTACACCCCGCCGAGCGCCGGCTGGTCGTAGGCCGTCACGAGCTTCGTCCCCACGCCCCAGAGCCCGATCTTGGCGCCCTGCTGCTTGAGGCTCGCGATGATGTGCTCGTCGAGGTCGTTGCTCGCCACGATCACCGCCTTGGGAAATCCGGCTTCATCGAGCAGCTTCCGCGCCTCGATGCTCAGGTACGCAAGATCTCCCGAGTCGAGCCGTATGCCCGCCATCTCGTGCCCCTGCGTGCGCAGCCAGCGCCCCGCCTCGATCGCCTGCCGCACGCCCTCGAGCGTGTCGTACGTATCCACGAGAAACACACAGTTGTTGGGCATCGCCTCCGCGTACGCGCGAAACGACTCCGCCTCGCTGTCAAACGACATCACCCAGCTGTGCGCATGCGTGCCGCGCACCGGGATGCCGAAGACCTGGCCCGCGAGCACATTCGAGGTCGCCGCGCACCCGCCGAGGTACGCCGCACGCGTCGCCGCCAGCGCCCCATCCACCCCCTGCGCCCGCCGCAGGCCAAACTCCAGCACCGGCTCCTCGCCTGCCGCGAGACAGATGCGCGCCGCCTTGGTCGCGATCAGCGTCTGGAAATTGATGACATTCAGCAGCGCCGTCTCCACGAGCTGCCCTTGCAAGATCGGGCCGCGGATGCGCAGCAGCGGCTCATGGGGAAACACCACTGTCCCCTCCGGCAGTGCGTCCACATCGCAGGTGAACGCAAAGCCCCGCAGATACTCGAGAAACCCGCGCTCGAAGAGCGGCTGCCCATCATTGCCCGTCAGCGTCGCCAGGTACGCGAGATCCTCCTCCGCAAACCGCAGCTCCCGCAGCCACGCGATCGCATCCGCTAGCCCCGCCGCGATCGTATACCCGCTCTGAAACGGCGCCTTGCGGAAGAAGAGATGAAACACCGCCTCCTTCTCGTGCGTGCGCGTCTTCCAGTACCCGTACGCCATGGTGAGCTGGTACAGGTCTGTCAGCAGCGCCGAGCCGCGATAGCGTTGGCCGGGAGGAGTAGGCTTCATGTTAGTGTTTAAATGACACTAACAAGCAGTATCCGTCAACTCCGAATGTGGGACGGACGCTAGCCCGCCCTTTTTCCCCCGGTAACCTTTCCCTCCCGCAGCCCAACCAAGGGGAACCCTCCGCCTCTAGTCGCAGCCACTCTTGCTGCGACCAGCCCCAGCGAGTCGCGCTCTGCGCGCCCCCAACCACCCCGATTCCCAGCCAGGGCGGGTTAAAACGAACCATCGCTTACCGTCCGCCCCTCACCGCTTCCGCACTCCGATCCCCGCCCAGTCCCGCAGCGTGATCTTCCCGTCGATGATCTGCGCGCCGTCGAAGCAATCGTTCTTGATGAGCACCGCGCCGTCGAGATCCGCCCAGTCGACCAGCGGCGAGAGCTGCGCCGCCGCCGAGATCGCGCACGAGGTCTCCGTCATGCAGCCGAGCATCACTTTGAGGCCGAGGCCGCGCGCGAGCAGGATCATCTTGTGCGCCTCGCGGAGGCCCGTGCACTTCATGAGCTTGATGTTCACCCCGTGAAATGCCTCCGCGCAGCGCCGCACGTCGGCGAGGCGCTGGCAGTTCTCGTCGGCGATGAGCGGCAGCGGGCTGCGCTCGCGGAGCCACGCCGTATCGGCGATCTGCTCCTTGGGCATCGGCTGCTCGATGAAGACCACGCCGCGCCCCGCCAGCCACTCGATCATCGCGAGCGCCTCGTCGCGCTGCTTCCAGCCTTGGTTGGCATCGACCGTGATCGGCACCGCGGTCACGTCGCGAATCGCGTCGATCATCTCGCGGTCCGACTCCGGGCTGCGGCCGAGCTTCACCTTGATGATCTTGTACTCGGCGGCCTCGCGCGTCTTGGCGCGCACCACCTCAGCCGTGTCGATGCCGATGGTGTACGAGGTCACCGGCGCCTTCGCCGGATCGAGGCCCCAGATGCGGTACCACGGCGCGCCGAGCTTTTTACCGACCCAGTCGTGCAGCGCGATATCCACCGCCGCCTTGGCCGCCGTATTGCCAGGCACCAGCGCGTCGAGCGCCGGCAGCAGCTCCTCGAGTTGAAAAGGATCCTTCCCCGCCGCGCCCGCGAGCAGGCCGGCTGCCTGCGTGAAGTAGCGCGACGCCGTCTCCTGATTTTCGCCCAGATACGGCGGCATCGCCGCCTCGCCGTAGCCAATCACGCCGTCATCCTCGCACTCGACGAGCATGGCCGGCGTCGAGGTGCGCGTATTCGATGCGATGCCAAAGGCATGCTTCAGCTCGAGCGTGTAAGGATGGAACTGGAGTTTCACTGCCCGAGGTCATGGCGCAGTTCCCCCAGCCCTGCAAACAAAGTCCCTCCCCGCTCCGCCTCGTGCTCATGCTCCCTCTGTCGCCCGCAACCGCCCCTCCTACCCGACGAGCGGATCCAAGCCGAGATCGAAGGGCGGATTCTCGGCGTGGCGTAAAACTCCCCGTAAGATCGGGTTCGACCTCCGCTCGTAAGCCCGCAGCAGCCAGACAAGGCATCGAGCAGAGCGATTCCTCCGCCAAGCTCTGCAGACTACACGCCCCCGAAGTCCCCATCTGAGAACCTCCTACACAAACTCCCGCAACCCTCCTGACACCGACCTGGAAACCCGCTAAAGTGCCATCCTCGGGCCAGATCACCACCCGGGACACCCACGTTAACGCCAGCCCGAGGTCATGCAGAAAAACAGCAGCAGCAGCAGAACCGGCCGCCGCCCCCGCAACCGCAGCCGCCCCACCTACACGCGCACCGGCATCCCGCGCAAAATCCGCGCCGATGCCCGGCTCGAGCGCCTCAGCCTGCCCCAGCGCGCCCAGCTCCGCCTCTGGCTCGAGCACGACAATCTCACCTACGCCGCCGTTGTCGTGCGCGTCCGCGCGGAGTTTGGCCTCACCGTCGGCAAGAGCGCGCTCGGCATCTACTACCAGCGCCACATCCGCGCCCACCCGGAAGACGCCACCGCCGCCGCGGCCGCCGCCTTCCTCGCCGCGCTGCCCCAGGGCGAGCTCCACCCCGCGACCCTCCTCCGCGCCCACGCCCTCGCGTTTTCCGCGCTCCACCGGCCCCAGCCCCTGATCGCGACCGCCTGCCGCCTCCTCGACGTCGTCCACCGCTCCGAAAAGCACAAACTCGCCCGCCAGCGCCGCGCCCTGGCCCACCAACGCGCCGCCCTCCGCCTCGCCCGCGCTCCTCACCCGCCGCGAGCCCCTCACCTACCCTCTGCGCCCAGCCCCACGATCTCCGCCACCCCACCACCCCAGCCCGCCCCCTCCCCAAAAATCCCCACGCT